>DASYAV010000238.1:0-169394 GCA_036501145.1 Streptosporangiaceae bacterium
ACCTCCGTGCTGAAGTACTCAAGCCGCCGTGGCATCCGGAGCACGCCGATGGTGTCGGTGGTCGGCAAGTCCCTGGCCAACGCCGAGGGCTCGCTGCGCCACCTCTATCCCAAGCTCAAGCTCTCCGAGGTGCTGCGCACCGTTCTGCCCGACGTCATGCGGGAACTGGTGCAGGAGATGCTCACCTTCGAGCAAGCCGGCCAGTACGCTCTCGACCTGTTGAACTCGGCGAACCGCGCTCCCGGAGACATTCAGCGGGTGTCAACCGATCTCTCCGATCGGATGTTCGCCGTCTGGACCCGCAACAACCTCACGGACAAAGTGCCCTCCGGCCTCCTGCAGACATTGACTTCACCGCTAACGGGCATCCATGACGACAACTTGATCATCAGCGTAACGAAACAGCTGCTGAAAAGCCGCTCCGAATGAACCGCACCGGCCGACAGTCGGAACGCTGTCAGCTCAGGGCGTGTCGGCGAAGTGCTCGTGGCCGAGCACGGCGAGCAGTTGCAGTTTCTCGTAGCCCTCGGTGCGCGGCGGGGCGGTCAGCACCAGCAGCGCCTGGCTCTGGTCCTCGGTGAACAGCGCCTGGCAGTCCAACTCGATCGCTCCGAGTTCGGGGTGGATCAGGGTCTTGTGGTCTTCGAAGCGCCGGGCCACCTCGTGGCGCTCCCACAGGTCGGCGAACTCGGGGCTGGCTTGGCGCAGCGCGCGCACGAGTTCCCCGGCGCGCGAGTTGCCGCCCATCGTGCCGTACGCGGCACGCAGGTTCGCGACCTGCCCGCGGCTGTGCCGGGCGTGATCGGCCTCGGGGTAGATACGGCGCTGCGCGGGGTCGGTGAACCACCGGTAGGTCTCGCTGCGCGCCAGGCCGGTGTAACCGGCGTGGTCGCCGAACAATGCCCTGGCCATGCGGTTCTGCACCAGGGTCTCGCCGAGGCCGGACAGGATCATCGCCGGGGAGTCGTCGAGCCGGTCGAGCACCCGCAGCAGTGCCGGGGCCACGTGCGCCGCGGCCGAGGCGCCGGCCGGCGGGTTGTGCCCGGCGACCTGGAACAGGTAGTCGCGCTCGGCGGCGCTCAGGCGCAGCGCGCGGGCGAGCGAGGCGAGCATCTGCTCGCTCGGCTGCGGGCCGCGCTGCTGCTCCAGCCGGGTGTAATAGTCGGCCGACATCACGGCGAGCGCCGCGACTTCCTCCCGGCGCAGGCCAGGGGCGCGGCGCCGCGGGCCGGGTGGCAGCCCGACATCGCCAGGCTGCAGCGCCTCCCGGCGGCGGCGCAGGAAGTCGGCCAGTGCTGCACGGTCCATGCCTCCAGTATCGGCCAGCCCGGCGGGTTAACCAGGGATCGCCGGTCCCCCGATAACCGGTCTCTGCACCCGCGCCGCCGCGCCGCCGAGACTGGGCCCATGAACATCTCCGGAAACACCATCTTCATCCCCGGCGCCACCAGCGGCATCGGCCTGGCCCTGGCGCTGGCCCTGCAGGCCAGGGGGAACACCGTCGTCGTCGGCGGCCGCCGGGCCAGCCTGCTGGAGCAGATCGCCGCCGGGCATCCCGGCATCGGCACGGTGCAGATCGACACCGCCGACCCGGCCAGCATCGAGGCCGCCGCCAAGCAGGTGCTGGACCGCTATCCCGGCCTCAACGTGCTGGTGGCCATGGCCGGCATCATGCGGGTCGAGGACTGGCACCAGCCCGGCACGTTCCTCGAGTCGGCCGAGCAGGTGATCACCACCAACGTGCTCGGCCCGGTCCGGCTGATCGCCGCGTTCATCGAGCAGCTGCGGGCCCAGCCGGCCGCCACCATCGTCACCGTCTCCTCGGGCCTGGCGTTCACCCCGCTGGCCGCCACGCCGAGCTACAACGCCTCCAAGGCGGCGATCCACATGCTCAGCGAGTCGCTGCGGCTGCAGCTGGCCGGGAGCAGCGTGCAGGTCACCGAGCTGGAGCCGCCGGCGGTGCGCACCGCGCTGCTGCCCGGCCAGGAAGACAGCCCGGCCGCCATGCCGCTGGACGAGTTCGTGGCCGAGGTCATGGAGCTGCTGGAGTCCCGGCCTGGCGCCAGGGAGATCCAGGTGGAGCGGGTCAAGTTCCTCCGCTACGGCGAGGCACGCGGTGACTACGACCAGGTCGTCAACACGCTCAACGCATCCGACCCGCACGGCAAGTAGCGGCGTGCGGCCCGGTGCGGCATCCTTGATGCAGGAGCCACCCCCGCGGCTCGGGGAGGGGGAAGCCATGCGGGTCGAGTCGGCCGTCACCAGCGTGTCGTGGATCCCATCGGAACTGGTCACCGGCTTACCGCGGGCCGGGTTCTCGTCCGGCGTCATGCGCTACGACGACCCGCCGCCCGATCAGCTGCGGGACCTGCCCGCGTTACACCGGGCCGGGCGATTCAGGTTCGCCAACCATCTCGCCGGCTGGGCAGAGGTCCGCGGCGGCCAGGTGGTTGGCGCGGGGTACTCCGGCCGCGGCTACATCACCCCCACCCGGGTCAGTCTCGGGGCGCGCACCGGGGTGAGCTTCCAGCCCGCGGAACTGGCGGCGCTGAGACCGGAACCCGAGCTGCGCGGCGGCGAGGCGGTGCTGAGCCAGACCACCGGCGGCCGGACCGGGATGCCGTTCCCGCGTCCGGTGCGCGGCAAGCCGTTCTTCCAGTGGGTGGCGCCCACGGTGTGGACCACGCTGCGGCTGACGATCAGGGCCGACGGGTCATCCACCGGTGAACTGGTCAGCGCCAGCGCGTTCCCGCGGCACTGGATCTACGACAGCACGGGGCGGCTGGTGGCCAAGTCCGGCCGCACCGCGTTCGGCGACTGGGCCAGGTCCGCACTCGGCAAGCACACCCCGTGGGGTGCGGAGGACTCGCGGCCGCTGGTGACGGCGGCGGAGAGCGCGCTGGAACGCGAGCTGTCCACGACGATCATGCGCGGCGGTGCCAGTCCCGCGGTCCGGCGGGTGCCGGCCGGCGCCCTGCTGGCCGAGCAGGGCCAGCCGGGGGATGAGATGTACCTGCTGCTCGACGGCGTGCTCGCCGTGCTGGTGGACGGCAAGCAGCTCGCCGAGCTGGGGCCGGGGGCGGTGATCGGCGAGCGGGCGCTGCTGGAAGGCGGGACACGGACCGCCACGCTGCGGGCCGTGTCGGACTGCGTCGTCGCGGCGACCGGGCCCGCCACGGTGGATCTGGGCAAGCTCCGCGAGCTGAGCCAACTGCACCGCCGCGAGGACACCGGCGGATAACTCCGGAACGCGGCCCGGCGGGGCAGCGCACCGTGCCGCACCCGGGTCAGCAGAGCGCGCCGGCCAGCAGCCGGGCCGCGGTTACCAGGTCCGGCCCGCTGGGGAACGCGAACCCGAGCAGCAACGCCGGGGGAGCGGGGGCGTGCACGGTGCAGTGCCGGTGCAGCTCGTGCAGGCCGACCCCGGCTTCCCGCATCCGCGTCGCGGTACGCCGCTCGTCGGCGCCATCCGGCAGCCAGGCCAGCAGATGCAGCCCGGCGGCGGTGCCGCTGACCCGGACCTCGGGGAGGTGCCGGCCCAGCGCGCCGACCAGGATCTCCCGCTTGGCCCGGTAGCGCCGGCGCATCGCGCGCAGATGGCGCTCGAGCGCCGCGTCCTCGATGAACCTGGCCATGGCGATCTGATCCAGCGTCGGCGGGGTGATCCCGGTGTCCCGCATCACCTCCTCCGCGTCGTCGATCAGCCGGGTGGGCAGGACGGCCCAGGCCAGCCGGAGCGCGGGCGCCAGTGTCTTGCTCGTGGTCCCGATGAACGCGACCAGGTCCGGGGCCAGGCCCTGCAGGGCTGCCATCGGGTCGCGGCCGAAGCGGTACTCGGCGTCGTAGTCGTCCTCGACGATCAGCGCCTGCCGTTGCTGCGCCCAGGCGATCAGCGCCGCGCGGCGCTCCGCCGTCATCACCGCCCCGGTCGGGTAGTGGTGTGCCGGCGTTATCACCACCGCATCCACACCGGCGGCGGCCAGTTCGGAGATGACCATGCCGTCGTCGTCCACCCGGACCGGCACCGCCGCCAGCCCGGCCCGCTCGACCGTGTACCGCTGCCAGCGCCAGCCCGGATCCTCGACCGCGACCCGGCGCACGCCGCGGCGGCGCAGCACCTGCCACAGCATGGTCAGCGCGTGCGAGGCCGCGCAGCAGATCACGACGTGGTCCGGCTGTGCGACCGCGCCGCGCATCCGGCCCAGGTATCCGGCCACCGCGTTCCTCAGTTCGGGCACCCCGCAGTGGTCGGCGTACGTCAGCCGGTTGTCGGGCAGCTCCCGCAGCGCGCCGACCAGCGCCATCTTCCAGCGGGTGCGCGGGAAGGAGTGGAAGTCCGCGGTCCCCGGCCGCAGCTCGTACCGGTAGTGCTGCGGCGGGATCACCTGCCGCCGGCTCGGCGGCCCGATGGCGGCCGGTAGGCTGGCCACCCGGGTGCCCGACCCGCGCCTGGCCGTCAGGTAGCCCTCGGCGGCCAGCTGCGCGTAACTGTCCACCACCACGCCGCGGGAGACACCCAGCTGGTCGGCCAGGTCCCGGCTCGGCGGCAGCAGCGACCCCGGCGCGAGCCGGCCGGACCGGACCGCCCCCCGCAGCGCGTCCTCGAGCTGGCGGCGCAGCGTGACGCCTTCCTTGAACTCGATCTCCAGATCCACCGGTCAGAAGATACCCCCGCAGCGGGAATTGGCCTCAGTTTTTCGGGCCTGATTGGCTCGATATGCCGAACCACTTGGCGGTTAGACTCGCCCCTTGCCGGATACTCACTGGCACGAGGGGAATCCATGCGCAAGGTCTACGCGGGACTTTTCAGCTCGATCGATGGGGTGGTCGAGGCGCCGAACGAGTGGCAGCCCGCCTTCGACGAGGAGATGAGCGCGGCGATGTCGCGGATGCTCGAAGACCAGGACGCCGTGCTGCTCGGCCGGGTGACGTTCACCGAGTGGGCCAGCTACTGGCCGACGTCGGCCGACGAGCCGTTCGCGAGCTGGATCAACGGCATCCAGAAGTACGTCGCTTCCAGCACTCTCGGCTCGGCGGATCACTGGTCCAACAGCACCCTGATCAACGGCTCGGTGGGCGGCTTCGTGCGGGAACTGCGCGAGCAGGATGGCGGGACGATCGGCGTCGGCGGCAGCCCCACGCTGGTCCGGTCGCTGATCAGCGAGGGCCTGCTCGACGAGCTCACGCTGATGATCAGCCCGGTGGTGGCCGGGGGCGGCCGCAAGCGGCTGTTCGCCGACGACGCCAAGCTGGCCACCTTCGAGCTGGCCTCCGCCCAGCCGACCAGCAGCGGCACGCTGATCGCCAGCTACCGGCCGGTCCGCTAGCCGCAGGAGGCGCGGCCGAGGGGCTGCGCCGTCGAAGACAAGGAGCAGGCTCGTGTCCTCATCGGTGCTCTACATGTCGATGTCTCTCGACGGGTACATTGCAGGGCCGAAAGACGAACCGGGCAACCCCGGCGGCGACGGGTTCATGCGGCTGCATGAGTGGTACTTCGCCGACGGGGACTCCGGCCGGCCGTCCGGGCCGGCCGGCCAGCCCCGCCGCAGAAAGGCAATGCCATGAGGACCCTGCACGTCGGCCTCCGGGTAGCGGATCTGACGCGGTCACTGGAGTTCTATACCGGACTCGGCTACGCGGCGATCGGGAACGTGCCCGAGACCGGGTTCGGCAGCCTGACGATGCTCAAGCTCCCCGGCGACGAGATCGTCAGCCTCGAACTCGTCCACGATCCCGCCAGGGGCAGCGTCGATCCGGGCGGCCTCAACCACCTCGTCATCCAGGTGGAGTCCATGCAGGCCACCATCGCCGATCTCGCCGCCCACGGAATCGCCGCCGGGACACCTGCCTCCCCGGACGGCTCCGGCGACTTCTGGACCTCCTGGCTCACCGACCCAGATGGCTACCGCATCGAACTAGTCCAATGGCCCGCCGGGCACCTCGACGGCATGACCGAGGCGGACATGTCGGGCCAGGTCGCCCGCGATTGACCGGCCTCACGGCCGCGAGTCCTGATTCGAGGAGTGCATGATGACCGCTACCTACACCTTCGACATCTTTTCCACCCTCGACGGCTTCGGCTCCCACAGCGGCGACTGGGGAGGCTACTGGGGCAAGCAGGGCCCCGAACTACTCGACCGCCGCCTCGCCCTGTACGGCGAGCGGCAGCGGATGGTCTTCGGGCCTAGCACGTTCGGGGAATTCGCGCGGATGCTGGCCGCGGGCCCCGGGGAGCCCGAGGTGGGTGACCCATGGGTCGCCCGGATGAGAAACATGCCGGCCACGGTGGTGTCGACCACCCTGGAAGGACCCCTCGACTGGCCGGACGCGACCGTCGAGCGCGGTGACGCCGTGGACGTCGTCGCCCGGCTCAAAGAGGAGTCGGGGGTGCCATTGCGCTCGCATGGCAGCATTTCGATGAACTGGGCACTGATGGCCGCCGGCCTGGTGGACCGCGTCCAGGTGACGGTGTTCCCGGTGATCACCGGGAACACCGGAAGGGAACCGATCTTCGGGGGCGCGGCCGACTTCGACCTGGAACTGATCGAGAGCCGGACGCTCGACGGCCACACCCAGGAGCTCATCTACCGGCCCACCCTGCATGCCTGAGTCCGTCCAGGCCTCATGGCCCCGCGCCGCCTGCTGGTGGGCGGAGCGGTGAGTACCGGTCGGACCGGCGGTGCTCGCCGGTGAAGTCGGTCTCGTAGTAGAGCTGCTCCAGCAGGTCGAGGAACTGCCCGGCGCTGTCCTCGCCGAACACGACCTCGCCGCCCTGGACGATCCCGGCCGGGTCGAGGCTGTGCTTGGCCATCGCCGTGACCAGGTCGCCGGGGGTGACCTGCGGCGTGGCGCCGGGCCGGGTCAGCCGCTGCAGCTGGCGGGCCAGCGCCGGGCGGGCCGCGGCCGCTCTGGCCAGGGCGTCAACCGCGGCCCCGGTCATCCGGTCCACGCTGGCGGAGACCGCCTTGGCGTTGACCGGGGCAGCCGCGGCCAGGGTGTGCAGGTCGGCGAACATCCGGTTGAACGCCTCCAGCCGGAGCACCGCGATCTCGCCGGGAGAGACCACAAGGTCAAAACTGGCCTCGAAGATGAAGACCGGGTCGGTGAGCTCCCGCAGGCCCTCCCCGCCGAGCAGCGTCATCAGCCCGCCGGCCTTGGCCACCCGGTGCGGGTCGGACTGGCGGACGAACCCGATCCGCCGGCCAGGCCGGTCGGTGCAGACGACGGCGTAACAGAGGTAGCGGCCCTCGCGCAGTTCCTGAGCGGAGACGGCGGGCAGGCCAGGCGTGGCGATCAGCCGCTCCAGATCCGACAAGCCGGTGGCGTCCTCGTCACCGGCGGGTCCGGCCGGGGTGCGGCCCTGGTCGGCCTGGCCGGCGGGCTGGTGCAGCTGGGTGGCCGGCACCGCCAGGTATTCCTCGTCCGGCTCAATGTACGGCGAGCCGCCATATTCGCGGCGGGTCAGCCCGGCCAGCTGATCGATGGTGGCCACGCACAGGGCGTGCAGTTCGGCCGCCACCCCGGCGGACAGCTCGACGGCTGCGGCGTCCAGCCGGGACCGCCGCGGCCGCCAGCCGATGATGAGCTCGGCGCCCGGCGCGAGCACGGTGGATGACCATACGCTGCGGTCATCGCTCATGCGGTCAGCGTTCCTTCCTGATCAGCAGGCCGGCCGCCCGGACCGCGTCGACGCTGCTGCCGGCCCGGGGCAGGCGGCGGCACACCAAGTACCTGCGGGCCGCGCCGGTGCCGATGACGGCGACCCGCCAGCCCAGCAGGTACAGGGTCGGGTTGATCCTGGCCAGCTCGGAGCGGGTGAATATAACCGCGATAACCACGCCGACGATGCAGTAGCCGGCCAGGTCGGCGGCCGACGGCGACGGTACCGCCACGAACGGCAGCAGATAGGTCGCCAGGTAGCCGGCCACCTCTCCGGCGGCGTCGTCCACCGAGTCCACCGGGTACCTGCGCGGCTGGGCCAGCCGCGGCATCGCCCCGACCACCACCATCAGGTACAGCACGCCGTAGCCGGCCAGGCACGCGCACACCGTCTTCAGCGCGGTGCCGTCGAACCTGATGGCCAGGATCGCGAACAGCGGCGCGTACGAGCTGAGGAACAGCTGCGACCGCACGAAAAACACGCCCCGGTCCTGTTCCTGGTCGGCTGGGGGCCCGGGCGCGCTGCTGTTCTCGCCGCCGGCCGCGTCGCTGGTTCCGCTCATGTGCGTCCTACTGTGGCATGGCCGGCCGGCACCCTGGGCCCGCGGCGGCCGGCCGGCCCCACTCGGGTCACCGGCCGGCCGCCGCCGCTCACACCGCCACGCGCCCGCCGTCCACCGGCACGATGGCACCGTGCACGAAGCTGGCCCGCCCGGTGGCCAGGAACACGATGGCCTCGGCGATCTCCTCCGGGGAGGCGGGCCGCCCGGCCGGGCCGGCCGCGGCGAGCTGGTCGAGGCTGTCGCCCATCGGCGCGGTGCCCTCGGTTCGGGTGGGTCCGGGGCTCACCGCGTTCACCCGCACGCCGTGCGGACCGTATTCGGCAGCCCAGGACTTGGTCAGCAGCCCCAGCGCGGCCTTGCTCGCCCCGTACAGGCCCATCCCGGCCTGGCCGAACTCCGCGACCATCGTGGTGACGTTGACGATCGCGCCCTGCTCGCGCTTAGCCATGGCCGGTGCCAGCTCGGCGACCAGGAAGTACGGCGCCTTGACGTTGACCGCGAACACCGAGTCCAACTCGGCCGCCGTCGTCTGCTCGGTCGGCCCGAACGGGAAGATCCCCGCGTTGTTGACCAGCACATCCACCCGGCCGAGGCGTTCGGTCGCGCGCTGGGCCAGCGACCGGACGGCCGCCTCGTCGCCCAGGTCAGCGGCCAGGAATTCCGCCCGGCCGCCCGCCGCGGCGATCTGCCTGGCCGCCTCGGCGCCCCGGGCCTCGTCCCGGCCGGACAGCGCCACATGCGCGCCCAGGCCGGCCAGGGCGATGGCCGTCGCACGGCCGATGCCGCTCGTCCCGCCGGTCACGAGGGCCGTCGTTCCGGACAGTTCCGATGTCATCTCTTCGCTCACATCCTGTTGCATGGAAATAACGGCTGCCGCCGGGCGCTCACCGGGACGGTCAGCGTCGGCGGACAGTGCAAGCCAAGGACGGTGCCGGAGCTTCCTGATCGGCGATCGGAACGGCCTATGGCCGGTATAAGCGCTGGCACAAGCGGCCGCCCGGGTCACCGGCCCAGCGCGGCCACGAACAGGCCGACGTCGTGGCGGCGCGATGCGGCCGGCCACGCCGCCCAGGTCCGCCGGACGAGAGGGTGACCCGCCAGCGGGGACCAGCGCACCATGGTCGGCAGCGGCTGCGCCAGCTCCGGCGGGGCGAGCGCGAAGGCCCGGCCCGCGGCCACCGCGGCGAACTTGACGTCCGCGATCAGCTGCTGCCCGTTCCGCGCGGCCGGCCCGAGGTCGATGCCGTGGCCGCGCAGGATGGCGGTGATCTGGTCGTGCCAGGCCGGGCTCTCATCCCGGGCGAACCCGACCCAGTCCAGGCCGGCCAGCGCCTCCAGCCGGACCCCGTCCGGACCGGTGAGCCGCTCTGCCTGCCCCGCCGCTAGCAGCACGCCGAGTGGCTCGGCCGCTACGAGCATCGTGTCGAGGTCCCGGCCGGCCGGGTGCTCCCGCACGAGCCCAATGTCCAGGCCGCCCGAGCGCAGCGCCGCGAGCTGTGCGGCGCTGGGCAGGTGCTGAGCCGCGATCCGGGTGGCCGGGAAGGCCGCGGCCACCTCGGCCAGCGGCTTGGCGAGCAGGTCGGCGGGAAGCTCCAGCGGGATGCCGAGCCGCAGCTCCGCCGCGTTCCGCGGGTTGTGCCCGGTCACCGCGGCCATCGCCTGCTGGTAGCGGGCGAGCACGGCGCGGGCCTCGGTCAGGAGCGTCAGGCCGGCCTCGGTGGGCTGGGCGCCGGCCGGGGTTCGCTCCAGCAACTGCAGGCCGAGCTGCCGCTCCAGCGAGCTGATGGTCTGGGACAGCGCGGGCTGGCTGAGGTGGAGCCGGCGTGCCGCGGCGGACAGGCCGCCCTCCTCGACGACGGCGACGAACGCCCGCATCTCACGCAGTTCCATAACGCACCATGATGCGGCAGGCCGGCCGCAGGAGAGCAGCGCCGCACCCGGTGAGCGGCATCTGAGGCTAACTTGGCCCGAACCCGGGTGGTACACCGGGCGCAAGCGGGAAAGGTCTGGTGGAGACGGGAGAAGACGCAATGGCCGATGAGCACTATGACGCGATCGTGATTGGGACCAGCCAGGGCGGCCGGTTCCTCCCCGTCGAACTGGCGAAGGCGGGCCAGAAGGTGGCGCTCGTCGAGCGTGATCAACTCGGCGGCGTCTGCGTCAACACGGGGTGCACCCCGACCAAGACGATGGTCGCCAGCGCGCGACTCGCCTACCAGGCGCGCCGCGGCGCAGAGTACGGCGTGCGTACTGGTCCGGTATCGGTGGACCTGGCCGCGGTGCGCGAGCGCAAACGGGCCATGGTCGCCGGCGCGCGGCAGGCCTACGCGAGCCTCCTGCCGCGGGACGGGCTTGACCTGATCGAAGGCGAGGCCCATTTCACCGGGCCGAAGACGGTCGAGATCGCCTTGACGGACGGCGGGACGCGGCAGATCCGCGCGCCGGTGATCGTCATAGACGCGGGCACCCGGCCCAAGCCGCTGGCCATCACCGGCGCGGGCGACGTCCCCATGCTCGATTCAACGTCGATCATGGAGCTGGACGAGCTCCCAGAGCACCTGATCATCCTCGGCGGCGGCTACATCGGGCTGGAGTTCGGGCAGATGTTCCGCCGGTTCGGCAGCGAGGTCACCATCATCCAAAACGCCGCGCGCCTGATGATGATCGAGGACGAGGACGTCTCGGACGAGGTCGCTGCTATCGTGCGCGATGACGGGGTCACGGTCCTGACCTCGTCGACGGCCGTCCGGGCTGAGCCGGCCGGCGGCGGCCTTCTGCGGCTGACCGTCCGCACGCAGGACGGTGAGCGGCAGCTCGAAGGCTCGCACTTGCTGGCGGCCATCGGCCGCATCCCGAATACAGACACGCTTACCCCCGAGGCGGCCGGCATCCGTCTCAACGACCACGGCTTCATCGAGGTCGACGAGCACCTGGAATCCAGTGTCCCCGGCGTCTACGCGATGGGTGACATCAAGGGCGGCCCCGCCTTCACCCACCTTTCCTATGACGATTACCGCATCCTGCACGCCAACCTCATCGGGCACGAGAAGGCGAGCACACGGGACCGGATCATCCCCTACACGATGTTCATCGACCCGCAGCTTGGCCGCGCCGGCATGACCGAGCGCGAGGCCAGGGCGCAAGGACGCGCGATCCGGGTGGCGAAGCTCCCGATGAGCGCCGTCATCCGGGCCATCGAGACCGGCGAGACGCGCGGCTTCATGAAGGTCGTGGTCGACTCCGGCAGCGGGCAGATCCTGGGCTGCGCGGTCCTCGGCACTGAAGGCGGCGAGATCATGACCATGATCCAGGTCGCCATGCTGGGCAAGCTCACGTACACCGCCATGGCGGACGCGATCTTCACGCACCCGCTCCTGGCCGAAGGCCTCAACACCCTCTTCGCGATGTTCGACGCCTGAGGCGGCGCCGCTACCGCCGTTTACCCCGCGGTGCTCGGCTCCGCCGCGGCCCCGGCGGCCGGCTGGGTTTCCAGATGGCAGGCGACTAGGCCCTGGCCGTCGTCGGTGCCCGTGCTGGCGGTCAGCACGGGCACCGGCTGGCCGTGGCACAAGTCGGCGCGCGAGTCGCCCGCGGGCAGTGCGGCCAGCCGCGGGCAGCGCGGGTGGAACCGGCAGCCGCCCGGGATCCTGGTCGGGTCGGGCGGCTCCCCGGACAGCGGGCTGGCCTGCTGGCCGGTGTTGCCGGCGGGCAGCACCGAGATCAGTGCCTGGGTGTACGGGTGGCGCGGCCGGACCAGGATCTCGCTGACCGGGCCGGCCTCGACGATCCGGCCCAGGTACATGACCGCGACCCGGTCGGCGATGTTCCAGGCCACGCCCAGGTCGTGGCTGACGATGAGCGCGGACAGCCCGAGCCGGTCGCGCAACCCGAGGAACAGCTTGAGGATCTCGCCGCGCACCGAGGCGTCCAGCGACGACACCGGCTCGTCGGCGACCAGTACCGACGGGCCGAGCGCCAGCGCGCCGGCGATGACCACCCGCTGCTGCTGGCCGCCGGACAGCTCGTGCGGGTAGCGGGCGATGAACTGCTCAGGCGGGCGGAGGCCGGCCTGGGACAGTGCCTCGTGTACCCGCTGGTTCAGCCCGGTGCGCATGCCGTGCAGCCGCGGGCCCTCGGCGACCGCGTCGAAGACGTTCTGCCGCGGGTTCAGCGCACCCGCCGGATCCTGCAGCACCAGCTGGACGTGCCGGCGGTGCTCGCGCAGCGCGCCACCGGTGTAGCCCAGCGGGGCGCCCTGGTACCGGACCTCTCCGCTGGTCGGCGGGATCAGCCCGACCAGCGCGCGGGCCAGGGTGGACTTGCCGCAGCCCGACTCCCCGATGAGCGCCACGATCTCCCCGCGGCCGATGTTCAGGTTCACGTCGTCCACGGCCCGTGCTGGGCCCCGCCCGCGGCGGGCGGGAAACACCACATGCAGGTCCCGGGTCTCGAGCACCGGGCCGCCCGCGGCCTGGCCATCCGCGGCAGCGCCGTCCGCGGCGGGGGCGCCCGGGGCGGAGCCGGTTGCCCGTGCGGCGGTCTGCCCGGCCGCCGGGGCCACGTCGCTGTCCGGGCCGGCCGCGTCCGGCGTTTCCGCGGCTGGGCCGGCCTCGTCCGCGGTGGCCCCGTCCGCGGTGGCCCCGTCCGCGGTGGCTGGCTGGCCGACGTTCACCTGCCCGGAGTTCACCTGCCCGGCGTCCACCTGGCCGACGTTCACCTGCCCGGCGTCCACCTGCCCGGCATCCGTGCCCCCGGTGGCTGCCTGCCCGGGGGCTGCGCCCGCCGCCGGCTGGTAAGCATCCAGCACCTTGATGCAGGCCGACTCGCGGTCCGGCCCGGCCGTCCACAGCTCGATGTCGGTGCTGCGGCAGTCGGCGACCGCCTCAGGGCAGCGCGGCTCGAACGGGCATCCCGCCAGCTGCGCCCGCAGGTCGGGCGGCTCGCCGGCCAGCCCGGCCGGGGCCATCCGCGAGCTGGGGTCGCCGGTGCGCGGGAACGCCTGGGACAGGATCCGGGTGTAGGGGTGGCGGGGCTCGGCGAGCACCTGCCGGGACGGCCCGGTCTCGGCCAGCCGCCCCGCGTACATGATCGCCAGCCGGTCGCAGGTCTGGGCCAGCACCGACAGGTCGTGGCTGATCACGATCATGCTGATCTGCCGCTCCCGGACCAGGCCGGTGAGCAGGCTGAGGATCTGCGCCTGCACGATGACGTCCAGCGCCGTCGTCGGCTCGTCGGCGATGATCAGGTCCGGCTGGCAGGCCAGCGCCATGGCGATCATGACGCGCTGCCGCTGGCCGCCGGACAGCTCGTGCGGGTAGCTGGCCTGCCGGCGGGCGGACACCCCCACGCTGTCCAGCAGTTGCGCGGTGCGGGTGGTGGCCTCCCGGGTGCCGGTCTTCTCGTGCAGCAGGATCGGCTCGCGGATCTGCTCGCCGATGGTGCGCACCGGGTTGAGCGCGCTCATCGCCCCCTGGAAAACCACCGACGCCTCGGCCCAGCGGACCGCACGGAGCTTCTGCCAGCCCAGGCCGACGATGTCCTCGCCCTTGAAGAGAATCTGCCCGCTGATCTTCGCGGTGGCCGGCAGCAGCCGCAGCAGGCTGAGCGCGACCGTGGTCTTGCCGCAGCCCGACTCGCCGGCCATGCCCATCGTCTGGCCGGCCCGCAGGGTGAAATCGACGCCGCGGACCGCTCGCACGTTCTCGCCGCCCGACCGGTAGGTCACCGCCAGGTCGCGTACTTCCAGCAGCGGATCCATCACCGCCTCCTGGCCAGCCGGGGATTCAGGATGTTCTCGATCGCCCGCCCGATCATGGTGAAGGCCAGCGCCACGATCACGATCGCGATGCCCGGCGGCAGCAGGTACCACCAGGCGCCGCGGGTCACCGCCCCCTGGAAGAACGCCTGGTTGATCATGGCTCCCCAGGACACGTCGGTCGGGTTGCCCAGCCCGAGGAACTCCAGCGTGACCTCGGTGATGATCGCCCCGGAGACCGTGAGCGTGCCCTGGACCAGGATGAACGGCGCCACGTTCGGCAGCACCTGGCGGAGCACGAGCTGGCCGCCGCGCGAGCCCAGCGCCTTGGCCCGCTCGATGAACGGCCGGGCCTCCACCGCCAGCGTCTGGGCCCGGATCAGCCGGGCCGTGCCCGGCCACGAGGTGACCGCGATGGCGATCGTGATCGACGCGTCGCCCTGGCCGAGGACCGCGGCCAGCGCGATCGCCAGCGGCAGGGTCGGCAGCGCGATGAACCAGTCGGTCAGCGCCATCAGCACCCGCGACAGGATCCCGCCGGCGTGACCGGCCACCAGGCCGATCGAAGCACCGACGATCATCGTGAGCACGGTGGCCAGCACGCCGATGGCCAGCGACGGCCGGGTGCCCCAGACCAGCAGGGTGAGGATCGACCGGCCCGCGTAGTCGGTGCCGAGCAGGAACTGCGCCGACGGGGGCGCGATCGGCTGGCCCGGAGCGTTGACCACGTCCAGGTCGCTGGCGTGGATGAACAGCGGGGCGGCCAGCGCCAGCACGGTCAGCGCGATCATGATGGCCAGCCCGGCCAGCGCGGCCGGCCGGGCGGCGAACTCGCGGCCGAACCGGCGCAGCGCCGCCAGCCGCGGCGGCGAGCCGGCGAGCGGGGCCTGGGTGACCGCGGTCATGCCCGCCGCACCCTCGGGTCAAGGAACCGGTAGCACAGGTCGGCCAGCAGGTTGAACACGATGACCGAGGCGCTGAACACGATGAAGGTCCCTTCCAGCAGTGGCAGATCGGGGATCTGCAGCGCCTGGTAGGTGAGGTAACCGAGCCCTGGCCAGGAGTACACCGTCTCCACCGTGATCGCGCCGCTGATCATCGTGCCGACCTGCAGGAAGACCAGCGTCACCGAGGGCAGCAGGGCGTTGGGCACCACATGGCGCTGGCGTACCTCGGCGTCGCGCAGCCCCTTGGCCCGGGCGGTGAGCAGGTAGGGCATGCCGGTCTCGTCGATCATCGACGAGCGCATGATCATCTGGTACTGGGCGAAGGCCACCAGCACCAGGGTCACACAGGGCAGCACGAGGTGCCGGGCGACGTCGAGGACGCTCGCGATACCGCCGGGCCCACCCGGCGTGGACATGCCGCCCGCCGGGAACAGCGGCGGGACCGGCCCGAAGCCGACGCTGCCCAGCACCAGCAGGATGATGCCCAGCCAGAACGTCGGCACCGACCACAGCGTGATGGCCGAGCCGGTCGAGGCCCGGTCCAGCAGGCTGCCGGGCCGCCAGCCGCTGTGGATGCCCAGCCACATGCCGAGCAGCACGGACACGATCGTGGACGAGCCCATCAGCAGCAGGGTGGGCCACAGCCGCTGCAGGATCAGCGTGGAGACCGGCGTCTCGAACTGCCAGGAGTAGCCGAGGTGGAACTGCAGCGTGTTGAGGACGAAATGCCCGAACCGCTCGTACACCGGCTGGTTCAGCCCGAGCTGCCTGGTCAGGAACGCGATCTGCCGGGCGCTGGTCGGGCGCCCCCTGGTCAGCGCCTCGATCGGGTTGGAGGGTATCAGGCTGAAGATGACGAAGCCCACCACCAGCAGCAGCACGAAGCTGACCACCGCCGCGGCCAGCTTGCGGCCCAGGTAGTGCGCGAAGTCGCGTGCGCCGGAGGCCCCGCCGTCGGGAGGGGCCTCCAGCGCGCTCAGGCTCTGGCCTGAGAGCGGTGCCGTGGTGCCAGCCAAGAGCGGTTACTCCCGCTCGCCGGCCGTGGCCCGGCGGCGCAGCACGAACCCGCCCCCGGCCAGCACGGCCACCACGACGATGGCGATGACGATCCATACCGCGGGGCTGGTGCCCGAGGAACTGGCGTCGGCCACCGGTGTCGCCGACCGCCAGTTGATGAACTCGTTCGGGATCGGGTAGAAGCCCTGGGCGTTGGGCTTGCCGTAGTAGTAGTTCTTCACCACGTTGGTGCGGATCGCGCTGAGCCAGTCCGGGTAGTTGGTGATCACGTCCACCGCGTTCTGGTAAAGGATCTGCTGCATCTGGTCGATCGTCTGCACCCGCTGTGTGGTGTCGAACTCGGTCTGCTGCTGCGCGAACAGCTTGTCGAACTGCGGGTTGCAGAAGAACGCGTCGGTGTTGCCGTTCGCCCCGCTGTTGTTCGGCAGAACCCCGCAGGTCTGGATGGACAGCAGATACGTCGGGTCCGGGTTCTCGGTCCAGGTGTCGGACAGCATGTCCCAGTCACCCTTGGGCAGGTCGGAGTTGAGCTCGTTGAAGCTCATCGACTGCACGGTGACCTGAATGCCGATGGCCTTCAGCCACTCCACGATGTACGGCGCCATCGCGGCGTCGCTGGACTCGTCGGAGTGGATGCCCAGCCGCAGCACCAGCGGCTTGTGCGTCTTCGGGTCGATCCGGACTCCGTTCGGGCCCATCTTGTAACCGGCCGAGGTGAGCAGTGCGTTGGCCTTGGCCGGGTCGTAGTTGAGCTGCTGCGCCGCCGGCGGGGTCCAGTCGAACTGCGGGTAGCCGGGCGTCAGGTAGCCCTGGCCGGACACGGCCAGGCCGCCCCAGACCTTGGACACCAGCTCCTTCTTGTTGAGCGCCATCTCGATCGCCTGGCGCACCTTCATGTTCTCCAGCGCCGGGTTGCCGTTGCCGAAGTGCCGGCCCGTTCTGGTCTGCGCGCCCGGGTTGAGCTCGATCGCGTTCCAGGTGCTGGAGATCTGCGGGTACACCGCGATGTTCTTCTGGCCCTTGAGCGACTTGAACTGTTCGGCGGTCAGGCTGTCCTCGATCGAGTCGAGCTGGCCGCTGCGCAGCGCGGCGACCGCCGCGTCCTGGTTGGAGTAGTACTGCACGATCAGCGTGTGGAACTTCGGCGCGCCCATGAAGAAGCCGCTGTTGGCGGTCAGCGTGGCGTACTGATTGGTGGTATAACCGGTCAGCCGCCACGGGCCGTAACCGACGACCGGCGTGGCCTGGTTCTTGAAGTTGCTGAGGCCGGAGACCTTCGAACTCCAGATGTGCTCGGGCACGATCGGGATGATGCTGAGGCTGTAGGCCACATTCGCCTCGGGCTGCTTGGTCGTGATGTCCAGCGTGGTCGCGTTCGGCGCGGTCACCGTCTTGAAGCCGGCCACCAGGGAACCGTTGGCGGTGGCCGCCGCCGAGTTGTGCATGATCAGGTTCAGCGTCCAGGCCGCGTCGGCGGCGGTGATTGGCTGGCCGTCGCTCCACTTCAGGCCGGGATGCAGATTGAACGTCCAGGTGAGCTTGTCCGCCGAGATGGTCCACTTGCTGGCCAGGTAGGGGACCGGCTTGCCCTGCTCGTTGCTGGAGGTAAGGAACGGGTAGATCTCATTGATCACCTCGAGGTCACCGTCGAAGTAGGCGGTGAACGGGTTGAAGGTGGAGAACGAGGTCTGCGCTTCGATCCGGAGTGTGGAGCCGGACGAGCTGCTGGCCGCCGACGCCGGCCCGGCCGCCCCGATCGCGGGGCCGGCCAGCGCCACGCCGAGCAGGGCGGCGGCGGTGACGGTGAGTGCGGATCTTCTGGCACGTGCCCGGGAACCACGGGCTAGGGGTTTCATGGGCTGCCTCCTTTATGGAGCGGTGAGGGACCCCCGGAAGGGTGCCGTCTGCCCAGTCTGCCCGTCATTGGCGGGAACCGGCTGGACCGGCGTGACCAGCGGGCGCTCGGAGAGCCGCAGCGTCCCGTCCGGCATGATAAGCGCCTCGGCCGGATGCGGGCGGCCGTTGTAGCGGGAGGTGAACGAGGCGGCGTAAGCCCCCGCGCTCTCGATCGCGAGCAGGTCACCACGCAGCAGCGGGGGCAGCGGGTGCACACCGAACGAGTCGGTCGATTCACATACCGCGCCTTCCAGCGCGGTGTCACGGACGTCCCCGGCGGGCCGCCGGGTTCCCGGCAGCACGTGCACCGGGTGGTGGCTGCCGTACAGCGCGGGGCGGATGAACTCGGTCATCCCGGCATCGATCACCGCCAGGGCGCCTGCCTGGCTGCGAAAGCCGTTCATTGAATCCCTGACGTGCAGCACACTGCTGACCAGCCAGCCCGCCGCGCCGACAAGGTAGCGGCCGGGCTCGATGGCCGACCGGGCGGGCAGCGCCAGGCCGTGCTCGCGGAGCAGCCCGCCCAGCGCCTCGCGGAACCGCTGCGGGGCCGGCGACCCCGGCGCCGGGAGCGGGAAGCCGCCACCGAAGTCCACCGTGTCGATGCCGCCGTCCGGGCCGCCCAGCGCGGCCGCGAGCTGGGTGCCGCGCAGCCCTGCCTGCGCCCAGGCGCGCACGTCACCGAGGTCGGAGCCGACGTGCACGTGGATGCCGCGCAGCCGCAGGCCGCCGGTCAGCACTCCGCTGCCCACCAGCGCCCGGATCTCGGCCTCGCTCATGCCGAACTTGCTGGCCCGGCGGCCGACCGCGAATTCGTCTCTGGTCTCGGGGGTGACCTCGGGGTTGAGCCGGAGCAGAACGTCTAGTGGCGGCCGGGGGCCGGTGCCCAGCCGGTGCGCGGCGGCCAGCTCGGCCAGCCGGGTGGCCTCCTCGCCGGACTCGATCGCCAGCCAGCGCAGCGGCCGGCCCGCCGCGGTCTCGGTGACCGCGTACTCCAGCTGCGCGTCCGTCTTGCCGATGCCCTCGAACGAGACCGTGTCGTTGCCCAGCCCGCCGTGCCGGGCGTGCTGCCACTCGCCGGCCGACACTACGTTGCCGCCCCAGCCGCGCTCGGCCAGGAACGCGGAGATGGCCGGCAGGTCGTTGGCCTTCAGCGAGTACTGCAGCACCCACGGTGCGCCGAACGCGGATTCCACCTGCTGCGCCGCCGCGGCGACGGACGGCAGGTCGACCACATACACGGGAGTGCCGAACCGGGCCGCCGCCTCGGCCAGAAGCGGGCCCAATTTATTTATCCCCCGGATTGCTACGGTCTTGTCGGCTGGCACGCCGCGAGTACAGCATGGTTCATAAACACCCGTCAAGGTTTGTTACTGAACGGTTTCAATCAGGGTCATTTGTTACGGAGGAAATCGTGGCTGACGCCCCCGTGCTTGGCGTTTCGGAGCGCATCCGGCAGCGGCTCGGCACCTTCTCGCCGTCCGAACGTCGGCTGGCCCGCGCGCTGCTGTCCGGGCCGCCCACCATCGGCCTGGAGTCCTCGGCCCGGCTCGCCCAGCACGCCGGGGTCAGCGGGCCCACGGTGAGCAGGTTCGTCACCAACCAGCTGGGTTTCGGCAGCTACGCCGACTTCCAGCAGGCACTGCGCGAGGAGATCAGCGCCCGGGTGATGTCCCCGCTGGAGTTCTACCGGCGGCACATGGCCGCCGAGCCGGCCTCCGACCTGCTCGGCGACAGCGCCAGCCGGCTGAGCGAGACGGTCGCGGGCAGCGTGCGCGGCCTGGACCCGGTGGCCCTCGGGCAGGCCGCCCGGCTGCTCGGCGACCGGCGGCACCAGGTGCTGGCCATCGGCGGCTGGTTCAGCCAGCTGGCGGCCGGCTACCTGGTCAGCATGCTGCGTGAGGTGCGGCCGCGGGTGCACCTGGTCCCGCAGGTCACCGGCGAGCGGGCCGCGGCGCTGGCCGATCTGTCCAGGAACGACGTGCTCGCGGTGTTCGACTTCCGCCGCTACGAGCAGGACACGCATGAGTTCACCCGGGCCGGCCGGGCGGCCGGGGCCCGCGTGGTGCTGTTCACCGACCCGTGGCTGTCACCACTGACCGACATCGCCGACGCGCTGCTCGCGGCTGAGGTCGCCGGCCCCGGCCCGTTCGAGAGCCTGGCCCCCACGGTCGCGGTGGTCGAGACCGTGCTCGCCGCGGTCACCGAAACGCTCGGAGACCAGGCCAGGAACCGGTTCGAGCGGTTCGGCGGGATCGTGGACCAGTGGATCAGGGCCTGGCCGGCCGACGGGGCCCCTGGCGGCATCCCCGGCGGCCAGCGGCCCGGCTGAGTGGCATTATGTCGCCCTGGCTGGGCCGGCCCTGGCCGGGCCTGACCGGGAGGAGAGCCGTTGCGCCTGATCGTCGTGGGAACTGGGATCACCGGAAGCGCGTGCGGCTACGCCGCCAGCGTGCTCGGCGCGGACGTGGTCCTGGTGGACTGCGGCCGGCCGGGCCGGGCCACCGCCGCGGGCGCCGGGATCATCTGCCCGTGGTCGTCCGCGGGGGAAGACCCGGACCGGTTCGCCTTCGGCTGCGCCGGGGCGCGGGCCTACCCGGCGCTCATCGCCGCGCTCGGCGAGGAGGGGGAGACCGCCCTGGGATACCGGCGGTCCGGGGCCCTGCTGCTGGCCAGCGGCACCGGCCGGCAGCAGGAGATGGTCCGGGACCTGGCCGCACGGCAGGACGAGTGGCCTCAGATGGGGGAGATCAGCCCGCTGGACCCGGCGCAGGCGCAGGAGCTGTTCCCGCCGCTGGCGCCGGGCAGGCCGGCGGTGCACATCGGCGGAGGTGCCCGGGTCGACGGGCGGCTGATATCGGCTGCGCTGCGCCGGGCGGCCGGGCGGCACGGCGCGAGCGTCATCTCCGGCGAGGCCCGGCTGCGCTGCGCGCGCAGTGCCGTCACGGGTGTGACCGTGGCGGGGGAGTTCATCGCGGCCGACGCGGTGGTGGCGGCCACCGGCGCCTGGACCGACACGTTCCTCGAGCCGGCCGGGCTGGCGCTCGGCGTGACGGCGCAGCGGGGCCAGATCGTGCACATCGGCCTGGGGCTGGCCGACACCAGCCGGTGGCCGGTCATCCTGCCCGGCGGCAGCGGCCACTACCTGCTGGCCTTCGACGACTCCAGGGTGGTGGCCGGGGCCACCAGGGAGACCGGGTCCGGGCTGGACTACCGGGTTACCCCGGGCGGTCTGGCCGAGGTTCTCGGCGAGGCGCTGTCGGTGGCGCCGGGCCTGGCGTCCGGGACCTATCTGGAGACCAGGGTGGGTTTCCGGCCGGTGGGACCGGGTGACCGGCCGCTGCTGGGGCCGGTGCCCGGTGTCGCCGGGCTGTTCGTCGCCACCGGCCTGGGCGCCACCGGGCTGACGATGGGCCCGTACGCCGGTGAGCTGACCGCCCGGGCTGCCCTGGGCCTGGACCTACCGTCCCATCTGCGGCCGTTCATCCCGGCCGGGGCGGAACCGGGCGGGACGGAACCGGGTGGGCCCCTGGGCGGCTCAACCCAGGATGACTGACGGCCAGCGCACGGAAAACCGCCGGAAAACAACCGGGTAACCGGGCCGCAGCGAGGCATATCCGGCTGTGGTATGTGATATTTTACGGGCATGAATTCCTCTGATGCCGCACGGCCGTGGCACGGGGTGCTGGTAGCCACTCCCTGCCAGTGGCGGGACGACGGGACCCCGGACCTCGACCGGTACGCGGAGCATGTGGCGTGGCTGGCCGCCAGCGGCTGTGACGGCGTCACCCCGAACGGGTCACTCGGCGAGTACCAGCTGCTCAGCGACGACCAGCGGCGCGACGTGGTGCGGGCCGCGCTGGCCGCCGCGCCGGACGGGTTCAGCGTGATCCCCGGCGTGGCCGCCTACGGCGGCGAGCAGTCGCTGCGGCTCGCCGAGGCGGCGGCGGAGGACGGCGCGCAGGCGGTCATGCTGCTGCCGCCGAACGCCTACCGGGCCACCGAGCGTGACGTGCTGGAGCACTACCGGCTGGTGGCCAGGGCCGGGCTGCCGATCGTCGCCTACAACAACCCGATCGACACCAAGGTGGACCTCACCCCGCCGCTGCTGGGCCGGCTGCACAGCGAGGGCCTGATCGTCGCGGTCAAGGAATTCACCGGCGACGTCCGGCGGTCCTACCGGATCGCCGAGGAGGCCCCCGGCCTCGACGTGCTGTGCGGCGCCGACGACGTGGTGCTCGAACTGGCGGTGGCCGGCGCTCCGGGCTGGATCGCCGGCTTCCCGAGCGCGTTCCCGCGGGCCTGCTGTGAGCTGTTCGCCGCGGCGCGCTCGCACGACATGGACCGGGCGCTGAGCCTGTACCGGACGCTGCACCCACTGCTGCGCTGGGACTCCGACCCGCTGTTCGTCCAGGCGGTCAAGCTGTCCATGGGCATCGTCGGGCGTGACGGCGGCCGCTGCCGCCCGCCGCGCGGGCCGCTCGGCCCGGCCGATGAGGCGGCGGTGCGCGAGGCGACGAAGGCGGCGGTCGCCGCCGGCTTGTCCTGATGGTGCCGGCCGCGTGCTGCACGCGGCAGCGGCGCCCGCATGGCACAATTGCTGAACCTGGCCGATCCAGTCCCCGAAGGGTTTCTTCTGAGAGGTGCACGTGACCTTGCTGCAGAACCTTGGGGAACGGACCAGCCTGCGGGACACCATCGCCGAGGCCCTGCGTGGCGCGATCATCAGCGGCGAGCTGCGGGCCGGGCAGGTGCACTCGGCCGCCGCGCTGGCCCAGCGGCTCGGCGTGTCGGCGACCCCGGTCCGCGAGGCGATGCTCACCCTGGCCCAGGAGGGCATGGTCGAGGCGGTCCGCAACAAGGGATTCCGCGTCATCGAGCTGAGCGACGCCGACCTGGACGACATCACCGGGCTGCGGCGGCTGATCGAGGTGCCGACGGTCGCCGAGGTCGCCGCCGGGCCGCGGCACGCGGACGCGGCGGCGCTGCGCGGGGCGGCCGACGCCATCGTCACCGCGGCCTCGCGCGGTGACCTGGCCGACTACCTGCGGGCCGACCGCGAGTTCCACCTCGGCCTGCTCCAGCTGTCCGGCAACGGCCTGCTGGTGCAGATCACCGGTGAGCTGCGGTCCCGGGCCCGGCTGTACGGGCTGGAGGAGATGGCCGAGTCCGGCGCGCTCATCGCCTCGGCCGCCGAGCACACCGAGCTGGTGGACCTGGTGGTGGGGGGCGACGTGGCGGGCGCGCAGGAGCTGATGGACCGGCACATCGGGCACGTCCGGGGCAGCTGGGCAGGCCGGGCCGAGCGCTGACGCCTCCGCCCAGTCTGCAGATCAGGCTGCGGGAAGACGCGCGATGCGGACCATCTCGGTGCAGCAGCGGTGGCGGGCAGTCGTGCGGCGGCACCACCTCGGCGGAACCGCCGGGACTCCGGAGGCGGTGACCCGGGCGCTGCTCGCCCTGCACGCCACCGATCCGGCGTCCGTCTATCTCTCAGTACTCGCCCGCAGCGCCGGATCAACCCTGGCCGACGTGTCGGCCGCGATGTATGACCAGCGCAGCCTCGTCCGGTGGATGGCGATGCGGCGCACGCTGTTCCTCTTCGACCGGGCCGATGTGCCGATGGTGCAGGCCGCGGTCAGCACACCGCTGGCCGCGATGCTGCGACGGCGGCTGATCAGCCAGCTGGAGCGCAACGGCACCGATCCCCCCATCGAGGGCGACATCCCGCGGTGGCTGACCGCCCTGGAAGCACGTGTCGAGCGGGCATTGCAGGCGCGGGGCACCGCCACCGGCGCGCAGCTGAGTGCCGACGAACCAGCGCTGCGGACCTTCATCCCGCCCCGGGCGCCCTCGGACCGCCCACAGAACCTCACCTCCACCCTGCTCACCCTGATGAGCACGCAGGGCCGCCTCGTCCGCGGCACACCCACCGGCCCCTGGACCAGCCGGCACCACCGCTGGGAGCCCGTCCAGCGGTGGTGGCCTGCCGGCCTGCCGCAGCTGGAAACCGGGCAGGCGCAACGCGAGCTGGCCAGGCACTGGCTCACCCGGTTCGGCCCGGCCACCGCCGAGGATCTGCAGTGGTGGACGGGGTGGAACAAGACCACCGTCCACAGCGCGCTGGGCAGCATCTCCGTCGAGGACGTCGACCTGCACGGCGAGGCCGGGATCGCGCTGGGCCCCGGTGATGATCCCGGTGACGCCGCGGCCGGCGAGCCGGCCGCGGCGTTGCTGCTCGCACTCGATCCGACCCCCATGGGCTGGAAGCGGCGCGACTGGCTGTTCGGCATCCCCCAGCACCACGTGTTCGACAACCGGGGCAACATCGGCCCCACCCTATGGTGGGACGGCGAGATCATCGGCTCCTGGACGGTCGCCCCTACCGGTGAGATCCGCACCGCCATCCTCGCCGACCGCGGAGCCGCGGCCCGCGCCGCCGCGCTGGACGCCGCGGCGCGGCTGCGGGAACGACTGGACGGAGCGGTCATCACACCCGCGATCCGCACACCCCTGGAACGATCACTCAGGACCGGTAGCTGAGGATGACGGTGCCGGTGTTCAGCGTGAGCGTGCCGGTGAGCTCGAACCCCGCGGTGGCGGCCGGCCGGAACAGCAGGTCGGCGGGAGTGGCCCGGCCGACGAACAGCGGATGGACCCACAGCCGCAGCTCATCCAGCAGCCCGTGCCCGAGCTGGGCGTAGGACAGCTGGCCGAACCCGTACTGCACGATGTCCTGGCCGGGCTGCTCCTTGAGCCGGCCGACCTGCGCGACCGGGTCGCCGCTGATCACCGAGGTGTTGTCCCATTCCGGGTCGCGCAGCGTGCTGGACACCACGCCCGCCGGTCCCGGCGGGCCTGCCGTGCGGGCCCCGGCCGGCTGCCGCGGCCACCGGCTGGTATGCCCGGGCGGGCTCTGGCCCGCCCGGGCAAGCTCTGGTCAGGCCCTGGCCACCCACTGCTCCAGGCCGGACGCGTCCAGCGGCAGCTTGGCCGACAGCACCTCGGCGCCATCGGCGGTGACCAGCAGGTCGTCCTCGATCCGCGCGCCGATCCCGCGCAGCTCCGGCGGCACCGTGCGGTCGTGCGCGTGGAAGTACAGGCCCGGCTCGACGGTCAGCACCATGCCCGGCGTCATCCGCCCGCCCTGGTAGGCCTCGCGGCGCGACCCGGCGCAGTCGTGCACGTCCAGGCCCAGGTGGTGGCCGATGCCGCAGACCAGGTACCGGCGGTGCTGCTGGCCTTGCGCAGACAGCGCCTCGTCCACCGAGACCGGCAGCAGGCCCCAGTCGTCCAGGCCGCGGGCGATCACCTCCATGCAGGCGTGGTGGAAGTCGGTGAACCTGCGTCCTGGGCGGACCGCGGCCAGCCCGGCGCGGTGCGACTTCTCCACCAGGTCGTGCACCTGGCGCTGGGCCGCGCTGAACCGCCCGGTGGCCGGGAACGTCCTGGTCACGTCCGCGGTGTAGTAGGACCGGGTCTCCACGCCCATGTCCAGCAGCACCAGGTCGCCCGCCCGCACCGGGCCGTCGCAGCGCACCCAGTGCAGCGTCGGCGCGTGCTTGCCGCTGCCCACGATCGTCGCGTACCCGGGGGCGTTGCCGTAGGTGCGGGCGTGCCGGTCGAACGTGCCCTGCAGCCAGCGCTCGCCGCCGCCGTCCATCGCGGCCGGGAACTCGCGCACCACCGCGGCGAACCCCTCCACCGTCCGGTCCACCGCGGCCCGCAGCTCGCCGATCTCCCACTCGTCCTTGATCATGCGCAGCTCGGCGAGGGTGCGGGTGAGTTCCTCGCTGGGCTCCAGGCCATGCCGCCGGGCGGTTTCCCCGCCGAGGTCGCCGGTGACCAGCGCGCCGGTCAGCCGGGCCAGGTCGTCGTCCAGCGCGGTGATCGGCCGCACCTCGATGCCGAGCGCGGCCGACCAGTCGTCAAGCCCCGGCGCGGCACCGACCCACAGCTCGCCGTGCGCGGCGTTGCTGAAGAACTTCGGGTCGCCAGGGTAGGCGGGCGGCGGGATGTAGAGCACCGCCGAGCCGCCGTCCAGCACGGCGACCGCGTCCTCCACCCCGGGGCAGCCGGTGAGCCAGCAGAAGTTGCTGCCCGGCCGGAAGTCGTAGCTGGTGTCGTTGGAGCGCACCGGCGCCCGGCCGGCCGCGGCGACGACCGGCTGGCCAGGCAGTTCGGCGGCCAGCCGCTTGCGGTGCGCGGCGGCCGCATCCGCCGCGCCGGGCTGCACCGGCGGCGTGCGGTCGGGTGTGTCCCAGCCCTGGCTCATGTACTCGGCGAAGGACGGCAGTTCGGCCAGCTTGGGCAGCAGGCCTTCCTGCGGGGCGTCCCCGCCGCCGGCGGCCGGGCTGGGCTGGCTGGCCGGGCTGGTCGGGTTCTGGGTCTCCGTCACGCGGGCTCCTCTTCTGCGGGTTGCGGGCTGGTGCTGGCGCGGCGCCGCCGCTCCCATTCAGGATCGATCCTCGGGATGGCGGCCAGCAACGTCTGGGTGTACGTATCACGCGGGTGGGCGAACACGTCCGGGCACGGGCCCTGTTCGACGATGACTCCCTTGTTCATCACCGCGACCCGGTTCGCGAGGCGCCGCACCACGGCCAGGTCGTGCGCGATGAAGATGTAGGCCACGCCGAGTTCGCCCTGCAGCCGCCGCAGCAGGTTGATGACCTGCGCCTGCACGGTCACGTCCAGCGCCGAGACGGCCTCGTCGCAGATCACCAGCTTCGGCTGCACGGCGAGCGCCCTGGCGATGCCGATGCGCTGCGCCTGGCCGCCGGAGAACTGCGCCGGGTAGCGCATCGCGTGGTCGGGATTGAGCCCCACCTGCTCCATCAGCCCGCGGGCGAACGCCCGCCGGCCGCCCGGTGCCTTGATCTTCTGGTAGTCCAGCGGCGCGCTGAGGATCCGCTCCACGGTGTGCTTGGGGTTGAGCGAGGAGAACGGATCCTGGAACACCACCTGCACGTTGCTGCGGAACCTGGCCAGCGCGGCGCCCCGCGCGCGGGTGACGTCCTCGCCGTCGAACGACAGCGTGCCGCCGGTCGGATCGGCCAGCTTGGCCACCATCTGCGCGGTGGTGGACTTGCCGCTGCCGGACTCGCCGACCAGGGCCAGCGTCTCACCCGGGGCCACCTCGAAGCTGACCTTGTCCACCGCGGTGAACGCCCGCCTGCTGCCGAGCAGGCCGGCCAGCCCGCCGGTGCTGCGGACCCGGAACTGCTTGGTCAGGTCCCGCGCGGCGACCAGCGGTTCCATCACGGCACCTCCGTCAGCTCGGCGTCCGGGTCGTCGTCGATCCGCGGGATGGCCTCCAGCAGCGACCGGGTGTACGGGTGCTGCGGCGAGCAGAACGCCTCTTCGGTGGTCACGTACTCAAGCTGCTCGCCGCCGCGCATGACCAGCACCCGCTGGGTGACCTGGCTGACCACGGCCAGGTCGTGCGTGATGAACAGCAGGCCGGCGCCGGTCTCCTCCTGCACCCGGGCCAGCAGCGCCAGGATCTGCGCCTGCACCGTGACGTCCAGTGCGGTGGTCGGCTCGTCCGCGATGAGCAGCTTCGGCGAGCAGATCAGCGCCATGGCGATCATGATCCGCTGCCGCTGGCCGCCGGAGAACTGGTGCGGGTAGTGCCGCACCCGGACCGGCGGATCCGGTATGCCGACCTCGGCCAGCGCCTCGGTGGCCAGCCTGTGCGCCGCCTTCCGGGAGCCGCCGCGGTGCGCGAGATAGGTCTCCTCGATCTGCAGTCCCACCGTGTAGTACGGGTTCAGCGAGGACAGCGGATCCTGGAAGATCATCGAGATCTCGTCGCCGCGGATGCGGCGCAGCTGGCGGTCGGTCATGCCGAGCAGCTGCCGCCCGCCGAACGTGACGCGGCCGGCCGTCTGCGCGCCGCGGGGCAGCAGTCCCATGATGGCCAGCGCGGTCATCGACTTGCCCGAGCCGGACTCGCCGACGATGCCCAGCGTGTCGCCCGCGCCGATGCTGAAGGTGAGGTCCTTGACCACGGCCTGCGGCCCCCGGGTGGTGGGCAGCGTCACGGTCAGCCCGGTGGCCGCCAGCAGCTCGCCCGGCGCCTGCCCTTCGCCCGCCTTCGGCCCGCTCATCCGGCCGTGATCCTCACTCGCGGGTCGAGCAGGGTGTACAGCAGGTCCACCACCAGGTTGCCGATGACCACGAAGAACCCGGCCAGCAGGGTGACCGCCATGATGACCGGCTGGTCGTTGGAGCTGATGGCCTGCGAGGCCATCTGGCCCACGCCGTTCAGGCCGAACACGGTCTCCACGATCAGCGCGCCGCCGAGTAGCCCGGCGAAGTCCATGCCGAAGATCGTGGTGATCGGGGTCAGCGCCGGCCGCAGCGCGTGCCGGCGCAGGATCAGCACCGGCCCGAGGCCCTTGGCCCGCGCGGTGCGCATGAAGTTCTCCGCCAGCGTGTCGATCACGTTGGCCCGGGTCAGCCGGGCGTACAGGCAGGCGTAGGCGGCGGCGAGCACGACCCACGGCATCAGGTAGGACTGGAACCACAGGCCCGGATCCGGCCGGAAGCCGACGTTGCCGGGGAACGGCAGCCAGTGCAGCTGGACGACCAGCAGGTACTGCAGCACGAGGGCGAGCACGTAGCTGGGGATGGACGCGCCGCCCAGCGCCAGCACCATCGCGCCGCGGTCCCACCAGCTGTTCTCCTTCACCCCGGACAGCAGCCCGGCGCCCACCCCGGCGACCAGCCACAGCACCGCGGCGCCGACCGCCACCGTCACGCTGACCGGCAGCCGTGCTGTGATCATCTGCCAGACGTTCTGGCTGGACTGGAACGAGTAGCCCAGGCACGGCGCCGGGCAGTGCACCAGGTCCGCGCCGGAGCCGTAGTCGCGCCCGGCGAAGATGCCCCGCAAGAAGTCCCAGAACTGGGTGAAGAACGGCTGGTTGAGCCCGAGGGCGATGCGGATCTCGTGGATCCGCATCGCGGTGCAGGTCTTGCCGCAGACCGCGACCGCCGGGTCGGGGGACAGCCAGAAGAAGATCACGTAGGTGAAGAAGCAGATGACGACGAGGATCGCGGCCACCCCGATCAGCCGCCCGGCGATGTAGCGGGCCATCAGGAAGCCTCTCCCGCGTCGATGGCGTGCCGCAGCCGGTCGCCGAACACGGTCAGCGTCAGCACGGTGAGGAACAGGAACCCGCCGGGGATTACGAAGTACATCGGGTCCACCTGGTACCAGGACAGCGAGCTGGCGATCATCTGCCCCCAGGACGGTGTGGGCGGGGTCACCCCGACGCCGAGGAAGGACAGCGCCGCCTCGGTGCCCACGTAGCCGGGCACCGCCAGCGTGGCGATCACGATCACCGAGTTCCGCAGGTTCGGCATGATCTCCAGGAAGATCAGATGCCGCGTATGCGCGCCGGACACCCGGGCCGCCGCCACGAACTCCCTGGTCGCCAGCGTCAGCGTCTGGCTCCTGATCACCCGGCCGAGGTAGGGCCAGCCGAAGAACGACAGCACGAAGACCAGCAGCAGCGGCCGGTTGCCCTGCGGCAGCGCGGACAAAATGGCGATCATGAAGATGAGCGCGGGGAACGCCATCAGGAAGTCCATCAGCCGGGAGATCACCTGGTCCACCCAGCCCTTGAAGAACCCGGCCAGCATGCCGAAGACCAGGCCCAGGGCGGTGGTCAGCAGGGTGGCCGACACCGCGATCAGGAAGGACACCCGGGTGCCGTAGGCGATCCTGGCCAGGATGTCCCGGCCGTTGGTGGGCTCCACGCCCAGCGGGTGCGCCAGGCTGATCCCGCCCAGATGGCCGAACGGCTCACCACCCAGGTTGGAGTTGATCGCGGACGGGTTCAGCGTGTCCGGGCCATACCCGGTGATCGCGGTGATCAGCGGCGCGCCCAGCGCCATCAGCAGCATCGCGGCGATGAACGCGATGCTGAGCATGGCGCCGCGGTCGTGCAGCAGTTCCCGCAGCACCCGCCGGCCGGTGCCGGGGGATGCCGCGGTGGGCGGTGGGCCGGGGGGCAGTCCCGCCTGCGCACCCGATACCGTCGCGGTGGCCACGGCTGGCTACTGGCCCGCGTTCTTCAGGCCGAGGGAAACTAGGTCGGGCCCGTTGTCCCAGGGCGGCGACGGGGCGGCGCCGGTCACGTTGGTGCCGACCAGCATCACCGTGTTGTCCCAGACCGTCGGCACCACCACGGCCAGCTTCTGGATCTGCACGTCCATCCGGGCGTACGCCTGGTTCTGTGCGGTGACGCTGCTCATCTTCGCGATGCTGGCGAACTGGTTGTTGACCGACGGGTCGTTGATCTGGGCCAGGTTGGTGTTGCCGGCGCTGGTGATGAGGTGGCCGTCGAACAGCGGCGGCAGGAAGGTCAGGCCGCCTGGCCAGTCCGGGCACCAGCCGGTCATGGCGCTGTCGCCCTCCTGGGAGATCGTGCCGATCGTCTGGTAGAAGCTGGCCGTGGCTATCGCGTCGATCTGCACCTTGATGCCGGCCCGGGCCAGTCCCGCCTGGAAGGCGACGGCCTCGGCCTGCGAGACCGGGTCGTTGGACACCTGCACGTTCATGGTGAACCCGTGCGGCAGCCCGGCCTGCGCGAGCAGCGCCTTGGCCTTGGTCACGTTGCCGGTGTTGCCGGGCGTGGCGTACACGTCGGTGGTGGTGCGGTCCGGCACCGACGGCGACTCGATGGCGGTGGCCGGCGACGCGAGCACCGTCCCGCCGTTGGCCTGCACGATCGTCTGCTTGTCGGTGGCCCACTCGATGGCCTGCCGCACCTTGAGGTTGTTCAGCGGCTTCTTGGTGGTGTTCAGCCCGACGTATCCGGTGCAGCCCTGGACGCCCTGCACGGTGCGGGCCTTCATCTGCGCGGTCTGGATCTTGGCCACGGTGGACGGCTGGATCGCCCACAGCCCGACCGCGTCCTGGTCGGTGCCCTGGTTGGCGAGCAGCCGCTGGTCGATGGTGGCCGCACTCAGCCCGTAGGTGAAGACGATCTTGTCGGGCCTGGCCGCCCGGTTCGGGTCGGTGGCGCGCTGCCAGCGCTTGTTGCGGACCAGCGTCAGCGAACTGCCGGGCTGGTAGTCCGACACCTCATACGGGCCGGACGCGATCGGGTGCTTGTCGAAGGAGTCGTCGTTGCCGGTGCCGACCGGGAACGGCACGTACACCGGCTCCTGCACCGCGTAGCTGAAGTCCGGGTAGGACTGCTTGAGGTGGAACACGATCGTCTTGCTGTCCGGGGTCGCGATCGTGTTCAGGCTGCCGGAGACGTACGGGCCCTTGTAGGAGGCCGGGGCGGCGATGAGCGTCTTGGCGTACGGCGAGCCGATGCCGGCCTGCGGGTCCCACGAGCGCTCCACGCCGAACTTCACGTCCTGGCTGGTGATCGGCTGGCCGTTGGAGAAGTAGAGGCCGCTCTTCAGGTGGAACGTCCACACCTTGTAGTTGCCGGACGGCGTGCCCAGGCTCGTCGCCAGGTCCGGCACCACCTGGGCGTGCCCCGAGCCGGGCTTCCACATGGTGAGCGTGCGGTAGATCAGCTGGTAGAAGTTGTCCACGCCGCCGTCGTAACCGCGCGCCGGGTCGAGGTGGGAGAAGTCGGACTGGGACAGGAACCGCAGCGTCCCGCCGGTGGCCGGGGTGCCCTGGTCACCGCCGCCGGCGCCGCTGCCGCCGCCGGCTGCCCCGGAGGAGGCGCCGCAGGCGGTGAGCGTCAGCGCGACGGCGGCCGCCGCGCCGGCCAGTGCGATCGATCTGTGCTTCATGGGTGCCTCTTTACGTCGGAGGACTCGGTGTCGGAGGGAGTGGCGGCCGCTAACCGCGCCTGAACCAGACCCGCATCCGGCCGGCTTCGCGGTTGCCCCACAGGAAGTAGGGAACGAGGACCGCGCGGGCCGGCGCACCGCCGGGCCTGCCGCTCTCGCTTGGCCCGGCGCTCTCGCTTGGCCCGGCGCTCTCGCTTGGCCCGCCCTGCTCTGGCAGTTCCGGGTAGAGCTCGCCCGACGCCGGGGGAGCGGCAGCTGCCGCCGTCTCGATGGCGGGCGAGTCCGGCAGCCCGGCCGGCCCGGGGGCGACCGTGGCGCCGGCCGCCAGGTCCGCCGTCAGCACCAGGTCGTCGAGGTTCACCTCGCAGTCCTGCTGCTCGGCGCAGTAGATGACCGGTCCGCGGGCCACGGCGAGCGCGCCGCGGGTCGCGTCCAGGTAGGGGTGCGAGCCGTGCGCGCGGACCGGCATCGGCAGGGTGAGCCGGATCTCGTCCCCGGCGTGCCACTCCCGCCGCACGGTCAGCCAGCCGTCGTCGGCCTCGGCGGGCTCGCCGTCCAGCCGCACCCCGTGCGCCCAGCCGGGCACGCGCAGCCTGATCTCGTACGGGGCGTCCGGTGCGGACCGCACGCTGATCGCGACGTCGCCGTCCCACGGGTACCGGGTGGTCATGGTCACCGCGATCCGGCCGGTGTCGATGGTGGCGCCGGCATATCCGGCGATGAGCAGCGCACCGGGCTGGCTGGCGCTGGCTGGCCGTTCCGCGGCCAGGTAGTCGCCGAGCTGGGACATCCAGCGGACCACGTTGGGCGGGCAGCACGGGCAGCCGAACCAGGGACGGCGCAGCGGCCCGCCGTCCAGCTCGGCGCCGCTGCGCTGCTCGTGGTCGGGGCGCCGCTGCAGCGGGTTGTCGTAGAAGAACGCCCGGCCGTCGGCGGACAGCCCGGCCGCGTACGCGTTGTACAGGATGGTCTCGAAGACGTCGAGGTGGCGGGCCTCGCCGGTGGCGGCGAACATCCGCCACGCCCACTGCATGATGGCGATGGCCGCGCAGGTCTCCGCGTAGGCGCGCTCGGACGGCATCTCGTAGCCGTCGCCGATCGCCTCGTCGCTGTGCCGGCTGCCCAGCCCGCCGGTGATGTACAGCTTGCTGGTCACCATGTCGTCCCAGAGGCGCCGCAGCGCCACGCCGAGGGCGTCCTCGCCGGTCTCCAGCCATACGTCGGCGGCCCCGGCGGCGAGGTAGCCCATCCGCACGGCGTGCCCGGTGACGGCCTGCATCTGCCGCAGCGGGACGTGGTCCTGGGAGTACGACGGCGGGAACACCCGGTTCCGCACGGTGCCGCGTCCGCGCCGGTCTATCAGCAGCTCGGCCTGGCGCAGGTACTCCTTGCGGCCGGTGGCCCGGTACAGCTCGACGAACGCCATCTCGGCCTCGGGATGCCCGCAGACCGCGTCCTCGCCCTGCTCGCCGTACCTGCGCACGATCAGGTCGGCGTACCGGCAGGTGATCTCCAGCAGCCGGTCGTCGCCCAGCTGGCGGTGCGCGGCCACCGCGGCCTGGGCCAGGTGCCCGCAGTTGTACATCTCGTGTCCCCAGGTCAGGTCGCTCCACCGCTCGGCGGTGGATGCCGGGTCCTGGTACCGGGAGGTGATGTAGCCGTCGGCGTCCTGCACCCGGGCCAGCAGCCCCACGACCAGCTCGTAGAACTCCCGGATCTGGGCCGCGGCCGGGCCGCCGCCGTCGTCGTCGTCGCGGGCCAGCTCGTAGGCGAGCCCTTCCAGCGTCTTGTACAGGTCGGTGTCGCCGAACGGGTACCGGCCGCGGTGTGGCCCGGAGAACTCACCGAGCAGGCGCAGCAGGTTGGTCACGTTGCCGGCCTGGTGCAGCTGCCCGATCACGTGCGGGATCGTGGCCTCCCGGTTGCGCCGCTGCCAGTCGGCCAGCAGCCCGCCGGTGATCCGCACCGCCGCGCCGCCCAGCGGCCGCACGGCGCCCTGCTGTGGCGCCACCGCGCCTTGCGCGCCGGTCTCTCCGGCCGGGGAAGTCTCGTTCTGCCTCACCGGGTGGTTACCTCCGGTTTTCCTCGGTGTCTGCGTTATCCGCACCCGCCGATCGACCGGCCGTGCGCTCCTGCTGTTCCCCCGGCTGGTTGTACAGTGTCGTATTGCACTGTGAAATTGCACCGTACACTAGGCCGATCCGCCGGGCTTGACAAGGCGCGAGGGGAAATTTGTCCCCGAATGAGACCTGACCGTGACTTAACCACAGCCTGCCAGAACGTGGCATTCTCGCAGGCCAGGCGGATTCATCGAGTTTTTGATCAGCCTGGACGGCTGCGCCTGGCTAACCCACGTCCGGCCGGTCTGCCAGCGTGTGCAGTGGCACAGGGGCGGCCAGCGGGCGCCCGGCGACCCCGCTCGGGTCATACGGCCTGCCGGTCCAGTGCGCGACCAGGCACGCGGCGGCGTAGCCGCACACCCGGGCCTGGCACCAGCCCATGCCGGCCCGGGACAGCAGCTTGGCGGCGCGCACGTCCGCGGCGCCCAGCTCGGTGGCCTCCCGGAGCTGGCCCGCGGTGACCTCCTCGCACCGGCACACGACCGTGCTGCAGGCCGTCGTGTCCAGCCAGCCGGCCGGCACCGGGTACACCCGGTGCATGGCCCGGGCGAAGCCGCGGAGCCTGGCCCGCCGCTGGCGCAGCCGGGTGACCGCTTCCGGGCGCAGCGGCCGGTGACCCGCGGCCGCGGCGGCGGCCGAGCCGGCCAGCGCGCCCTCGACCGCGGCCAGCGTGGCGCCGCCGACGCCGGTGGCCTCCCCGGCCGCCAGCACCCGCGGCTGGCTGGTGAACTGGTCGTGATCAGCCAGCACGACCAGCGAGCCGTCGGTGTCCGGCGCGGTGTCACAGCCTGCCGCCAGGAACAGCTCGAGCTGCGGGGTGAAGCCCCATCCGGCCGCGATCACGTCGGTCTCGATCCGCCGGGCGCGGGCCAGCCTGATCCGGCCGTCCGGCCCGACCGGGGCGACCACCGCCGACTCCACGTGGTCCCGGCCCTCCGCGGACACCAGGGCGGACCGCTGCCGCACCGGCACCCGGTGGCGGAGCAGGGTGCGCGCGTACCCGGCGGCTTCGGCCAGCTTGCCGGCGCCGCCGGGCCAGCCGGCCGGCTGGCGGAGCCAGCCCGCGGGGGAGTTGGCTTCGTGCACCCCGACGACGGTGCCGCCGCGGGCGGCCAGCCCGGCCGCCACCGGGAGCAGGAACGGCCCGGTCCCGGCGACCAGGACACGCGGGCCGGCCAGCACCCCGTGCCCCTTGAGCAGCGCCTGCACGCCGCCGGCGGTCATCACGCCGGGCAGGTCCCAGCCGGGGAACGGGATCTGCCTGTCGTAGGCACCGGGGGCGAGGACCAGATACTGCGCGTCGATGGTGACCCCGGCCTGGCCGGGGCCCACCGCCTGCACCGTGCCGCCGGCCGGGCCCGCGCTCACCGTCCACACCTGGTGCCCGGGCAGGTAGCGGGCCCTGGCCGGGTGCAGCCGGGTGAACAGCTCGATGTCGTGGTGCAGGTCGGCGTCGGCGGCGATGCCGGCCGCGCGGTGCCGCCAGAACTGCCCGCCGGGCCGCGGCGCGGCGTCGATCAGCGCCACCGCGGCCCCGCCCCGGGCGGCGACCGCCGCGGCGGCCAGCCCGGCCGGCCCGGCGCCCACCACGCACACGTCGTAGCTCACCCGGAGCCTCCCTGCTCCCAGCCCGTCCCGTGCTGGGTGGTGACGGCCATGCCGTCGGCCGCCTCGGCCAGGCAGGCCCGCTCGTTGGGGGTGCCGTCGATGGTAACCAGGCAGTCGAAGCAGATGCCGATCCCGCAGAACAGGCCGCGCGGCCGGGCGGCGCGCCGGGTGGTCCGCCAGGACCGGATGCCGGCCGCGGTCAGCGCGGCGCCCACCGTCTGGCCGGCGGTGAACGCGACCGGCTCGCCGTCGAAGCTGAACTGGCTCATGCGGCGAACCTCGCCGGGCCGAACGGGTCCGCGCTGACCGGGCTGGCCGCGCCGGTCAGCAGGTTCGCGATCATCGTGCCGGTGGCCGGGGCGAGGCCGATGCCGGCTCCCTCGTGGCCGCAGGCGTGCAGCACACCCTCGGCCCGCGGGTCGGCGCCGATGACCGGGAGGTGGTCGGGGCAGTAGGGCCGGAAGCCGCAGTAGGCGCGGATCAGCCGCACCCGGCCGAGCACCGGGAACAGCGCGGTGGCCTGGGCGGCGAGCCTGCGCAGCGCGGGGACCGACAGCGTGCGGTCGAACCCGGTCCGCTCCCGGCTGGCGCCGATCAGCACGGTGCCAGACTTCGTGCCCTCGACGACCGCGGAGGTCTCCAGCGCCTCCTCGCTGGACGCCACGTTGGCCACGTAGTCGGCGGTGTACACCTTGTGCCGGATCCAGGCCGGAACTGGCTCGGTGACCAGGATGAAGCCCCGCCGCGGCAGCACCGGGACCGGGGCCCGCATCCGCCGCGCCACCTCGCCGCCCCATACCCCCGCGGCGTTCAGCACGTGCCCGGTGGCGATGTCGCCGCCGCTGGTCCTGGCCGCGGTGACCCGGCCGTGCCGGACGGCCAGGCCGAGGAACTCGGTGTCCCGCCGCAGCTGCGCCCCCAGCCGCTGCGCGGCCCTGAGCAGGTGCGCGGCGGCCAGCATCGGCTGCACCTGCATGTCCCCGGGATAGTAGACGCCGCCGGGGAGACCGGCGGCCAGTTCCGGCTCGTAACCGTGCAGCGCGGCGGCCGGCACGGGCTCGGCGCGCACCCCGGCCGCTGCCTGCTTGGCGGCGAAGGCGTTCAGCGCGTCCAGGCCGCCGGTGGCCGCCGCGACGACCAGGCCGCCCTTCGGCTCCAGCTCGATCAGGCCGGCGCCGATCTCCGCTCCCCAGTCCCGCCAGATCTGGTTCGACCACAGCGCCAGGTCCAGTTCGGGGCCGGGTTCCTTGTCCGAGACCAGGATGTTGCCCTCGCCCGCGCCGGTGGTACCGGCCACCACGCCGGCCCGGTCGATGACCACGGCGTGCAGCCCGGCCCTGGCCGCGGCGTAGGCGCAGGACGCCCCGACGATCCCCGCGCCCACGATGACAAGGTCTGCCGTAGGGCGTCTCTCCGGCGAGGAAGGTGCCGTCACGCGCAGTAGTGTGTCACATTGTTCCGGATCTGCCCGTACCGGTCCGGGTGTGCGGCCCGCCAGGTCAGCGCCCGCCGCCGGGTTCGTAGGCCAGGTTGGGGCCCAGCCAGCGCTCGGCCTCATCGACCGGGACGCCGTGCCGCCGGGCGTAGTCCGCCACCTGGTCCCGCGCGAGCCGGCCCACGGTGAAGTAGCGGGCGGCGGGGTGGGCGAACAGCAGGCCGGACACGCTGGACGCGGGCGTCATGGCGAACGACTCGGTGAGCGCCATGCCGAACTCGCCGGCCCCGAGCATCCCGAACAGCTCCTGCTTCAGGCTGTGGTCGGGAGCCGCCGGGTAGCCGAACGCGGGCCGGATGCCGCGGAACCGTTCGGCATGCAGGTCCTCGGCCGACGGGGCCGCGTCCGGCTCGTACCAGTCGCGGCGGGCGTGCAGGTGCGCGTATTCGGCGAACGCCTCGGCCAGCCGGTCGGCGAGCGCCTTCACCATGATCGCCGTGTAGTCGTCGTTCTCCCGCTCGTATCGCGTGGCGAGTTCGCCGGCGCCGTGAATGGCGACCGCGAACGCGCCGAGATGGTCTGAGTCGGCCGCCACATAGTCGGCGAGGCACCGGTTCGGGCGGCCATCCGGCTTGACGGTCTGCTGCCGCAGCATCGGCAGCCGCAGGGTGTCCAGCACGATGTCGTCGCCCTCGGCGTGCGCGGGCCAGAACCCGTATCCACCGCGCGCGGCGAGCCACTGCCCGGCGACGATCTCGTCCAGCATCTCGTTCGCGTCGTCGAACAGCTCGCGGGCCTGCGCGTTCTCCAGGATCGCCGGGTACTTGCCCTTGAGCTCCCAGGCGAGGAAGAAGAACTGCCAGTCGATCAGCTCGCGCAGCTCGGCCAGCGCGGGCTCCAGGACGCGCACACCGGTGAACGCCGGATCGGCCCGGTCCCCGAACTCCAGCCGTTCCCCGTTGGCCCGGGCCGCGTCCAGCGACAGCATCGGCTGGCGGCGGCGGGCCTCGTGCTGCTCGCGCAGCCGCTGCTGCTCGGCACGGTTCTCCTCGTCCAGTGCCGCGGCCCGGTCCGGGGCGAGCAGGTCCTGCACCACGCCCACCACCCGCGAGGCGTCCAGCACGTGCAGCGTCGAACCGTCGTAGGCGGGGGCGATGCGCACGGCGGTGTGCTGGCGCGAGGTGGTAGCCCCGCCGATCAGCAGCGGGGTCGCCAAGTCCCGGCGCTGCATTTCCCCCGCGACATTCACCATCTCGTCCAGCGACGGCGTGATCAGCCCGGACAGCCCGACGATGTCGGCGTGCTCGGCCGCGGCGGTGTCCAGGATGGTGGCCGCCGGCACCATCACGCCCAGGTCGATGACCTCGTAGTTATTGCAGCCGAGCACCACACCGACGATGTTCTTGCCGATGTCGTGCACGTCACCCTTCACCGTGGCGAGCACCACCTTGCCGTGCCCCCGGGACCGTGCGGCCCCCCCGGCGGACGCCTTGTCCGCCTCCATGTACGGCTCCAGGTACGCGACCGCCCGCTTCATCACCCGGGCGGACTTCACCACCTGCGGCAGGAACATCTTCCCCGCCCCGAACAGGTCGCCGACCACCTTCATGCCGTCCATCAGCGGGCCCTCGATGACATCGAGCGGCCGGTCTGCCTGCTGCCGGGCTTCCTCGGTGTCGTCCTCGATGTAGTCGGCGATGCCGTGCACCAGGGCATGCGTGAGCCGCGGCCCGACCGGCTGGTCCCGCCAGGACAGGTCCGGTGTGGCGCGCCTGGTGCCGCCGGGTGACTTCACGTTCTCCGCGAACGAGACCAGGCGGTCGGTGGCGTCCGGCCGCCGGTCGAACAAGACGTCCTCCACCAGCTCTCTCAGCTGGTCTGGGATGTCCTCGTAGACGTCAAGCTGGCCGGCGTTGACGATGCCCATGTCCAGGCCGGCCCGGATCGCGTGGTAGAGGAACGCCGCGTGCATCGCCCGGCGGACGGTCTCGTTGCCGCGGAAGGCGAACGACAGATTCGAGATGCCGCCGCTGGTCAGCGCGCCAGGGCAGCGTTCCTTGAGCAGCGGGAGCGCCTCGAGGAACGCCATAGCGTAGCCGTTGTGCTCGGCGATGCCGGTGGCCACGGCCAGCACGTTCGGATCGAAGATGATGTCCTCCGGCGCGAAGCCGGCCTGCTCGGTGAGCAGGTCGTAGGCCCGGCCGCAGATCTCCACCTTCCGCGCCGCGGTGTCGGCCTGGCCCTGCTCGTCGAAGGCCATGACCACCGCGCCGGCGCCGTAGCTCCTGATCGCCCGGGCGTGCGCGAGGAAGGTCTCCGCACCCTCCTTGAGGCTGATCGAGTTGACCACGCCCCTGCCCTGCACGCACTTCAGCCCGGCCTCCAGCACGCTCCACCGCGAGCTGTCGATCATCACCGGGATGCGGGCGGCTTCCGGCTCGGTCGCGATCAGGTTCAGGAACGTGGTTATCGCCTGCTCGCTCTCCAGCAGGTCCGCGTCCATGTTCACGTCGAGCAGGTTGGCGCCGCCCCGGACCTGGTCCAGGGCCACGTTCACCGCGGCCTGGAAGTCGTCGGCCTCGATGAGCCGCCGGAACTTCGCCGAACCGGTGACGTTGGTCCGCTCGCCGATCATCGCGAACCCGGTGTCGCCGGTGATCGTGAACGGCTCCAGCCCGGACAGCCGGGTCACGCCGCTGGCCCGCGTCCCGGCTGCGGGGCGCCGTGGCCGCTCCCGGACAGCCCCGGCGATCGCGGCGATGTGCGCGGGGGTGGTGCCGCAGCAGCCGCCGACGATGTTCACCATGCCCTCGGCGGCGAACTCGTGCAGATAGTGCGCCGTTTCCTCGGGCTCCTGGTCGTAGCCGCCGAAGGCGTTGGGCAGCCCGGCGTTGGGATGGCAGGCCGTGTAGCTGCCCGCGAGCCGGCTCAGCTCGGCGATGTGCGGCCGGATTTCCTTGCCGCCGAGCGAGCAGTTCACCCCGGTCACCAGTGGGCTGGCGTGCCGGACGGAGTTCCAGAAGGCCTCGACCGTCTGCCCGGACAGGGTGCGGCCGCTCAGGTCGACGATCGTGACCGAGATCCAGAGCGGAAGATCCGGGGCGACCTCCTGCGCCGCCTTGATCGCGGCCTTCGCGTTCAGCGTGTCAAAGATGGTCTCGATCAGCAGCAGGTCCACGCCGCCTTCGGCCAGCGCGGCGACCTGCTCCGCGTAGGCGCCCTTCACCTGGTCGAAGGTGACGGCGCGGTAAGCGGCGTCGTCCACCCGCGGGCTGAGCGACAAGGTGACGTTCAGCGGGCCGAGCGACCCCGCGACGTACCGGTCGCCGTCGGCTTCGTCGGCGGCCTGCCGGGCCAGCTGGGCGCCGCGCAGGTTCATCTCGTAGACGCGGTGCTGCAGCCCGTAGTCAGCCTGGCCGAAGCTGGTCGCGGTGAACGTGTTGGTGGTGGCGATGTCCGCGCCGGCCGCCATGTACTGGCGGTGAACGCCGAGGACCACGTCCGGGCGGGTGAGGTTCAGCAGGTCCGGGTCGCCGGCGGTGTCCTGGTCGTGCCCGGGCAGCCGGTAGGCGGCCGAACCGAGGTTCGCGGACTGCAGCATCGTGCCCCAGGCACCGTCCAGCACCGCGATCCGCTGGTCAAGAAGCTGTGAAAGTTCCCGCACCTGGCACCTCCCGTCAGGGAGGCGCCCTTGGTTATCGCCGTTCGCCCGTGGACCGGGCTCGCACGCCGGGGGCCGAGCGTGGCGGGCTGATCGCCCGTTGCAGCGCCTCTCGGCCCACACCCAGGTTACAGGGTCCGGCCCCGGACGCCCGGGTCAATTTCTCCGCAGGGCGTTCAGCTGGATATCGTGCAGCGCGTCTACCAGGGCATCCACCTCGGCGTCGCCGATCTGGCGGTGAGTCACGAAGCGGACCGTGTCCGGCGGCCGGGGCGCCGCCTTGATGCCCCGCTCGTCCAGCGCGGCGACCATCTGCTCCGCGGACAGGCCCCAGCCCGACACGCCTGCCAGCACCATGTTGGTCTCGACCGAGCCGGGGTCAACCTGCAGGCCGGGCAGCCCGGCCAGCCGGGTGGCGATCTGCCGCGCCCGCTCGTGGTCCTCGCTCAGCCGCTCGACGCCGGTGCGCAGCGCCACCAGGCCGGCCGCGGCGATGACGCCGGCCTGCCGCATGCCGCCGCCGAGCATCTTGCGGGCCCGGCGGGCGCGGCCGGTGAACTCCGCGGTGCCGGTGAGCAGCGCGCCCACCGGTGCGCTGAGCCCCTTGCTCAGCGCGAAGCTGACCGAGTCGGCGCCGCTGGCCAGTTCCGCGGCCGGCACGCCGAGCGCGGCCGCGGCGTTGAAGATCCGCGCGCCGTCCACATGCAGCGCGAGGCCGTGCCGGTCACACACGTCGCGCAGCTCCTTCATCACCGCCACCGGGGTGACCGTGCCGCCCGCCCGGTTGTGCGTGTTCTCCACGCACAGCAGGGAGGTGCGCGGGAAATGGATGTCCGGGTGGCGCAGCCGGCGCTGCACCGCGTCGGCCCGCAGCACGCCGCGGTCGCCGGGAACCGGCAGCGGCACGCAGCCGGCCACCGCGGACAGGCCGCCGGCCTCGTAGTAGAACACGTGCGCCCCGGCTTCCAGCACGATCTCGTCCCCCGGCCTTGTCCAGGACATCACCGCGGCCAGGTTGGCCATCGTGGCGCTGGGCATCAGCACCGCCGCCTCCTTGCCCAGCATCCCGGCGGCGGTGGCCTCCAGTTCGTTGACGGTGGGATCCTCGCCGTACACGTCGTCGCCCAGCGGCGCGGCCGCGATGGCCGCCATCATCTCAGCGGTGGGCAGCGTGGCGGTGTCGAAGAAACTGATCATCCGGATGCCTCCTCGCGATGCTGGCTGACCAGGGCGGCGACCTGTGCGGACGGCAATCCGGGGACCCAGTGGCCGTCCTGGCCGGTCATGCTGCGCCCGGCGACGAGCGCGTTGATCACCGCCTCCTCGGCCGCCTGGACGGTAGCCGCGTACAGCGGGTTGATCTCCCCCCAGGGGATGAACCGGATGCTGTGGTACTCCTGGCCTGCGGAGCCGGCCGGGAATGTGCTGGCGAGCGCACCGTTACCGGCCGTGGAGAAGGCCAGGAACAGGTCGCCGGAGAAGTGCGAGCCGGTCGTGCCGGTGCGGGCCAGGCCGAACGGCACCCGGCGGGCGAGCGCCTTGCACTGGCCGGGCAGCAGCGGGGCGTCGGTGGCTACGACCCCGATGATGCTGCCCGTCCCCGGCGGGGCCTGGCGGTGCTCATGCTGCGGGTCGTCGTCGCCGAGCAGCTGGCCGACCGGGACACCGGCCACGGTCAGCTCGCTGCGCGCCCCGAAGTTCGCCTGCACGAACACGCCAACCGTGTAGCTGTCACCGGCATAGCCGACCGTCCGGGACGCGGTCCCCGAGCCACCCTTGAAGCCGTAGCAGGTCATCCCGGTGCCGCCACCGGCCGCCCCCTCCGCGGGCAGGCCGGGCGACGCCGCGTCGAGCGCGGCCCGCGCGTGGGCCGGCGTCACGTGGCCGCCGTTGGCGTCGTTGAGGTAGCCGTCCCATGTCTCGGCGACCACCGGCAGCAGCCACCGGCCGGCCAGGTCCGGGCGACGGCCATTGAACCACTGGATCGTTCCCTGGTGGCACGGCCCGACCGAGTGCGTGCTGGTGAGCAGCACCGGGACGGACAGCGCGCCGCTCTCTTCGATCCACGCCGTCCCGGTCATCTCGCCGTTGCCGTTCAGCGAGTGCCACCCGGCCACGGCCGTGCCACCCGCGCCGTCGCGGCCGTAGGGGAGGATCGCGGTCACCCCGGTGCGCACCGGCCCATGACCGACCCGCAGTGGGCCGTCACCCTCGATCAGCGTGGTGTAGCCGACCTCCAGCCCGGGCACGTCGGTGATCGCGTTCAGCGGGCCGCGGGCGCCGCCGAACGGGATGCCAAAATCGCGGGCCCGCTTCCGGCCCTCGGCAGGCATCAGGGCGGCTCCTCATCGGCTGGGGCCATCGCCCCGGCCGGGTGCGGACGGCCCGGCGGGGAACAAACCGGACACGATCACCCTACAGAACCGCCACCTGGCCGCCGGCGCCCCATAGCCAGCGGCGGAGCCCGCGATCTAGCCTTGAACCATGCAGACGATCATGGTCAGCAGGTTTGGGGACCCGGACGTGCTGGAGCCCGCCGAGGCCCCGCTGCCCGAGCCCGGTCCCGGCGAGGTGCTCGTCCGGGTGCTCGCGGCCGGCGTCGGCCCGTGGGACGCCAGCCTGCGCCGCGGCGTCCTTGGCGGCAGCCTGCCCTACATCCCGGGCGCCGAGTTCGCCGGCCTGGTCGAGGGGGACACCGGCGCGCAGGCCGGCTTCGCCGACGGCGCGCCGGTGTACGGCTACCCGGCCCTGACCGGGTGCTACGCGCAGTACGTCAGCTGCCCGGCGGAACAGCTCGCCCCCATCCCCGAGGGGCTGCCCATGGTGCAAGCGGCGGCGGTCCCGGTGAACGGGATCACCGCCGAGCAGGGCCTGACCGACGTGCTGTCGGCCGGCCCGGGGGACCAGGTGCTGATCACCGCGGCCGCGGGCGGCCTGGGGCACCTCGCGGTGCAGATCGCGCGCGCCCTGGGCGCGACCGTGCTGGCTACCGCGAGCCCGCGGAACCACGAGTTCGTGCACAAGCTGGGGGCGGCCGTGGTCATCGACCACACCAGGCCGGACTGGCCTGACCAGGTCCGCGAGCTGACCGGCGGCGGCGCGCAGCGGGTGCTGGCCTGCGCGGCGCCCACCCTGGAAGGAGCGGCCAGGGCCGCCGCCGATGGCGCGATAGTCGCCACCCCGGTGCATACCGGGCGGCCGGCCACGAAGCGGGTCCGCTGGCGGCCCTATGACGGCCAGCCGAGCGGGACCCGGCTGATCAGGATGGCCCCCTGGTTCGACGACGGATCGCTGTCGGTCAGCATCGCGCGGCGCTACTACTGGCAGAACGCCGCACAGGCGCACCGGGACATCGAGGCCGGGCACACCCAGGGCAAGCTGGTCCTCGTGGTGGACGACGACCTGGCCGCGAGCCTGGAGATCTAGACCCGCCCTGCGGGGTGCCCACGGGCACCACCCGGCCAGGCACCGGCCGGGTGAAATACCGTGGCAATGCCTGGCGTGGCCGATTGGGCAGAGATGACCGGGAAATCAGAAAGGTGGGGGTCAGCGTGCGGCCAGGACGCCGGCGACCTTTTCCGCGGCGCCGGACGGGTCTTCGGTATCGTGCAATACCTCACCCCAGGACCAGCGGTAATACCAGCGCAGCCGCCCGTCGGCGTCGTTCGCGGGCACGCAGTCGATGCTTTCCGCCAGCATCGTGGCACCTGGCATGAAAACGTGCAGAACGGCGGGATAAGCCGTCTTCACGCTGGCCGCCAGCCCCTTGCCGTCGAGCGCGGTCGCGAGCCTGTGCAAGTGGTATGTGCGCGCGTGATCCGGCGCGTCGCGTTTCATCATCCCTGCCCTATCCGGAGACCTATCCAGAACCAGGCTGGGCGGCTGGCACACGCTGGCCGCGAGGAGGTTTTGAATGGCCATCCAACCGGCCCATTCTCCATGTTGCCCGGGCCGGGTTGTCAATAGCCCTGGCGTGCGGATGCCCGGCGGCGCGGGTACGCCGCCGGGCGGAGCGGGTCACGGCCGCCGTGCGCTGGCCGCTCCCGCGGGGTGTCTGTCCGGCTGGGGGAAATACCGCATGGTCCTACCGGGAGCCGTAGCCGTGGCGCGGCGGCTGGTCGTAGCCGGCCTGGTCGCCGTAGCCGTTGCCCGCCGTGTCGTAGGCGGGCAGATCGTAGGCCGCGGTGCCGGGAGGCGCCGTGTCGTGCGATTCCGGGCCGTGGCCGGTGTCCTGGCCGCGGTGTGAGCCCGGCCGGGTGTGGTCCTGGTCACCGTAGCCGCCGGGCTGCCCATACCTCTGGTCCTGGTGATAGCCGCCGGGCTCGCCGAACCCCTGGTCCGGATGGTAGCCGCCGTTCTGGCCGAAGGCCGGCTCCTGCACCTGCCAGCCCGGCTGGCCCTGGTCGCCCCAGTTGCCCGTCTGGGCATCCGGCCAGTCCGCGCCGGTGCCGTGCGGCTCCCAGTCTTGGCTGGAGTCGGCATACCCGCCGCGCCGATCCGCGTCCGGGTAGCCGTCGTGGCCGTAACCGGCGGCGTTGCCCCAGCCGTGGCCGTCCTGGCCGGCGGCGAAGTCATCGCCGGACGCGACCGGGGCGGAGTGCCACTCACTGCCGTGGCCGGCCGGCTCGGGCAGTGGCTCCAGTTCGCCGTGCCGGTATCCGCCGCCGGAACCCTGGCGACCGCCGTAGGGCTCGTCGTAGTCCGCCGGGCCGGCGTCCTGCCAGCCGGGTTCGGCGCGGTCGGGAGCGGGTGCGCTGTGGTACCGGTCCCGCCCGGCTGCGTGTGCGTCGTGCGGCGAGAACGCGTCACTGGTCAGCGCGTCCCCGGTGTCCGCGGACGACCGGCCGCCCGGGTCGTCGCTGGCCGCCCACCGGTCCGCTGACGGCTCGTCAGCACGCCAGTCGCCGGCCGCCTCGTCCGCCCCGGCCCAAGCCGGGCCGCGTGAGGCCAGGGAAGCCCCGGGCGTGTCGGCGGCGTCCCACTCCCGCCGGGATCCGCCCGCCGCGGGCCAGTCGGCCGTAGACGGCTCCGGTGCCTGCCATGCCGTCGTGGGGGAGTCCGCGGCGCTCCAGGCCGTCGTTGGTGTCTCCTGGGCGCCCCAGGAGGTCGCCGGCCCGTCTGCCGCCCAGCCCGAGGCGGACGGCTGCGCCGCCCCCCAGGAGCCGTCGCGGCCGGCGGCGGCCCGGTCCGTGCGCCCGGCATCGCGGCCGGGGTCGGTGTCGCTGGTGTCCGTCGTCCCCGCGGGGGCCGCCCCGTTCCGGAACGGCGTGTCCGCCGGGGCGGCCGCGTTCCGGAACGGCGTGTCTGCGAACTGTGCCTCTCCGAACGGTGCGTCCCCGAACGGGCCCTCGCCGAATTGTGCCTCCCCGAACGGTCCCTCTCCGGACCGCGGGTCCCTGAACGCCGCGGTGTCCCCGGACTGCCGGTTCCCGGACTGCCGGGTATCGTCGTCCCCGCGGCGCCGCGGGGACGCAGCGCGATCGGCCGGGTGCCCGGGCTGCGCCGAGCGGGCCGTGGTGGCCAGCGGCCTGTCCGAGGAGAGTTCGGCCCAGTACTGCTCGTCGGAGACGCCACCCCAGTCGCTGGCGTCCTGGTCGTGCTCGTTGCCGCGTGGCCGGGGGAGCGCGGGCACCCGCTGCTCTTCACGATCCCGGCCGCCGCCCCGGCGCACACCAGGGCCCCGGCGGGGCGGTTCGGGCTGTGCATCGCCGGGCGGCCTGCGCCGCGGGGCGGGCACCGGCTGGCTGGCCCGGGCCGGGGGCACGGGCTGGCTGGCCCTGGGCCGGGCGGCGGGCGGCGGGGCCGCCTCGCCGTACCGTCGGCCACCGTTCATCGCACCGTTCGCCATGCGGCGTGCGCCGCTGTCGCGTTCGGCGGAATCCCGGCCGCCGGTGTCTCGTCTGGCGGTGCTCATACCGAAGCCGTCGTCGTCTTCGACGTGCATGGACCTGACACTCAGGAAAACCACGACGACGATGACAAGCACGAGCACTACCAGGCCGACCACGAGGAGAAGCATTACACCACCCAACAGGCCATGGCCGCTTGGTTGGCACCGGCGAGGCACACGCGGCCATAGACGCGGGCCTTCCCCCGTGTCGCCAGCACCCTTTGATACATCCAAGGCTCGTCGCCCGAATCGTGATTCTGGCGTACCGCCACGACCCTTGTCATGAGGTTGCGGAAAATTTACTTTGTCCTGTTTACGCTATGCGACTGAGTGATTACGGTTCGGCATTAACTGTGAGCCTGCCACGTGCAATCGCGGTGCGTGCGATTGCCGTCCAGGCGGACTTCAGGTCCGTTCCGTTGGGCAGTGAAACGGTTGCTCCGAGCGCATAAACCGTGAACCTGTAGGAGTGATCGTGATTCCGTGGGCAGGGCGGGTTGTAGCCCGCCTGACCAGCGCTGTTGAGGGCCTGGCGGGCCCCGGGTGGCAACTGGCCCGGCTGGATGTCGGTGGTCGCCGGGTTGATGCCGAACACGATCCAGTAGATATACGGCGTGATCGGCGCGGCGGAGTCATCAACGACAAGAGCAAGGCTTTTGGTGCCAGCCGGCGCGCCTGACCAGTGAAGAGGCGGGCTCTGGCCAGCTCCGTGGCAGGTGTACCGGGCCGGAATAATGTAGTTGCTGCCGACCACCGGGCTGGTCACCGTGAACGTGCCCTGAAATGTGGTGGCCGCCCCGACCAGCCCGCACCCCGTCAGCAAGGCCAGGGCCAGGCACCCTGCGGCGAGCGTGCACGCCGCAGGCCGTCGGGCGTCTCTCTGGCCTGGAAGGTGCCGTGGGGCGTCTCTCCGGCCGGGACAGTGCCGTCGGGCGTCTGTGCGGCCTGGGAAGTGCGGCCCGGACCGCCGCGCCCACCGGTACATGCCTGGCAGTATCCTTTCGTGCCACGTCTTTCTGGCTCCGGGTGCCGATCCTATGCGTCAGGCCGTGTGCATCAAGCGGACCGCCGGACGCCCGATGAATTCCGGCAAAGCGCACAGAATGGCAATTTGCGACAAAGGTGATGCCGGCGGTCGGCGTCGACGGCCGGATCACACCGGGGCCGGACCCTGATCTGGTCTGCCCGGTCAGTCGCGGGGGCGCGAACTGCCGAACATGATCTCGTCCCAGGACGGCACCGAGGAGCGGCGGCCGCGTGCGGCCCGGCGGCCGCCCTGCGCCGCTGGCGCCCGCTGGGCGGCCTGGCTCGCGGCCGCCTCCTCGGGCTCTTCTGGCGCGGGTGGCTGCGGCTGTGCTTGTGCTTGTGCCTGCTCCTGCGGCGCTGCCTGCGGGCGGCGTTCTGCTTGCTGGCGCTGTTCTGCTTGCTGGCGCTGCGCGGTTTGCTGGCGGGTGCCCCGCGCTGTGCCCGCGGCCCGCTCTGCCGCCGGCGCCGATGACTTAGCCGCCGTCCGGCCCAGCTGGGCGGCCGGCGCCGGGCGGGACTCTTCAGGGTCAGGCTCAGAGTGTGCCCCGGCCGCCCGGGCGGCCGGCGCGGCCGGCACGGGCTGTGGCTGGTGCGGCTCAGCCGCCGGGGGAGCCGGGGGTTCCGCGGCCCGCCTGGCTGGCACCGGCTCCGGGCTCCTCCGGGGAGGTCGCGGAGCCGGGCCGCCGGTGGCCCGGCCCTGGCCGGACGCCGAGCCGAACCGTGGCTGCAGCGGCGTCACCGTGGCCTCACGAGCCCCGGGCACCTCCGGGGGAAGATCGGCCTCGGGCAGTGACAGCCGGCCGGCCTCGTCGCCGTCCGGGGTCGCATGCCTGCGCCGGGGATCGTAGACCCACTCGGCGGTCTTCGCCCGCCCGCCCGCGCTGAACAGCAACTGGACCAGCCAGGTCCCGTCGCTGCGCTTGACCGAGTCCCAGTGCGCGTCCTCTGAGCTGGTACCGATCGCGGTCAGCCGCTCGGTGACCACCTCGCCCAGCCTCGGCCCGGGGCCCGAATCGCCGGGCCTGCGGACCATCGCCGACTGTGCCTCCTGTGCTTTGTAGGCGCGCTCGGCCAGCACAGGACCCTCGAACCATCTGACCCGTTCGATCGGAACGCCGGCGGCATCGGCTATCTCGTCCGCGGTCTCTCCGGCACGGATACGTTCCTGGATCTCCTTGGGTCGCAACGGACTCTCCACCTCGATCTCGTACTGGGCGAGCCGGGAGAACTGCCCGCGCGCCACCGCCCTGAGCCGGTCGTCGATCTGCAACGAGAAGCGACCACCCCGTCCGGGCACTACGAGCACGGCGTAGCTGCCGTCCTCGCTCACCGCGACGAGGCGCAGTTCTTGCATTGGCGTCCCTTCCGCGCCGCGGCGCGCTTCAGCCTCCTGCACGAGTCTGGCGCGTTAGGGCAGGTCTGGCCAGCACCGCGCCCGGCATGTCCCACACTTCCGTGACCAAACCGGCCGCGCTTTGCCGGCGGTCATCCGCCGGGGCGCGCCCGACCGTCACCTCGCGGCCCACGCGATCTCCGCCCGAGTCTAGAGCGCCGGCGGCGGCCAGGGGGGCCAGGCCGGGGCGGAGCCGTTCAGTAATATGAAAGCAATTATGTTCGGTAACAGAAGTATTTTGATCGAGCCGGCCAGACCAGAGGGAATTAGGCGCAACCCGCGCGCGCCCTGGTTCGCGGTGGCCGTGGTGTGCTTCGGCGCGTTCATGGGCCAGCTGGACGCGAGCATCGTCACGCTGACGTTCCGCCCGATGGAGCGGCAGTTCGGTGCGCCGCTGGCCGGTGTGCAGTGGGTGTCGCTGGCCTACCTGCTGGTGCTCGTCGCGCTGCTCACCCCGGTCGGCAGGCTGTCCGACGCGGTCGGCCGCAAGCTTCTGTACACCTACGGGTTCGTGCTGTTCACCCTGGCCTCGGCGGCCTGCGGGCTGGCCCCCTCGCTGAGCCTGCTGGTGATCTTCCGGGTCATCCAGGCGGCCGGGGCGGCCATGCTGCAGTCCAACAGCGTGGCCCTGGTGACGACGAGCGCACCGGCGGGCAACACTCGCCGGGCGCTCGGCATCCAGGCCGCGGCCCAGTCCATCGGGCTGGCGCTCGGCCCCACCCTGGGTGGGCTGCTCACCGCCAGCGTCGGCTGGCGCTACGTGTACTGGGTCAACGTGCCGGTCGGCATCGCCGCCGTGATCGCCGCCCGGTACCTGCTGCCGCGCACCCGGCAGTTCAGCCGGACCGACTCCTTCGACTGGCTCGGCACCGCACTGCTGGCCACCGCGACCACCGCCCTGCTGCTGGCCGTGTCGGCCGCCTCCGGGCTGAGCATGCCGGGCTGGGCGGTGGCGCTGCTGATCGCGGCGGCCGCGGGTTCGGCGGCCGGATTCGCGGCGCGGCAGCTGCGCGCCCGGTTCCCGCTGATCCCGTCCCAGCTGCTGCGCTCGGCGCGGCTGGGCCTGGGGCTGGGCGGCGCGCTGGCCGGGTACCTGGTGCTGTTCGGGCCGCTGGTGCTGGTTCCCCAGGTGCTGTCCGGCGCCGGCGGCGAGGCCCGGGCGGGGCTGATCCTTTCCGCGCTGCCGCTGGGCTTCGGCCTGGCGGCGCTCGGCGCCGAGTCGGTGCTGCCGGTGTCCTGGGGCAACTGGCAGCGCGGGGTGGCCGGCGCCCTGGCCTGCGCCGCGGCCCTGGTCCTGCTGATCTTCCTGCCGTTCTCCACCGGCTCGCTGGCCGTGATGCTGGCCGTGGCCGGGCTCGGCCTGGGCGTGTTCGTCCCGGCCAACAACACGGTGATCATGAGCGTGTCCGCGCAGGGCTCGGCCGGTGTGCTCGGCGGGCTGGTGAACATGGCCCGGGGCATCGGCACGGCCCTCGGCATCTCGGCCGTCACGCTCGCGCTGCACCTGTCCGGCCCTGTCCCGGGCCACCAGGGTCCAGCGGGGCTGGATCCGCGGCCGGCGCTCGCTATGCTCGCAGTCATCGCGGTTGCCGCGGCGTTCACCGCGCTGGCCGGCCGCGGGACGGCAGGCGCCAGGCCCGAGGGCGGCCCCACGAAGGGGGCAGGTGAGGCGGGCGGGGCCGCGGCGCAGGAAGGGGAGCGGCCAGGTGCGTTCGGCTGACCACCCGGGGCATGACCCGGCCGGCGCCGAGCTGGCCGATGTGGTGTCCCGGCTGCGCCGCGCCATGCGCCGGGCGGCTCGTGCCGCCCAGTTGCCCCCCGCGCTGTCCGTCGCCCAGTACGAGCTGCTGTCCTGCCTGGCCGAGCGGCCCGGCGCACGGCCCAGCCAGCTGGCCAGGCAGCTGCGGCTGGCGCCCAGTTCGGTGGCCACGCTGGTGAACGGGCTGCGCGCGGCCGGGCTGGTGACCAGGGACACCGGGCACAGCGACCGCCGGACGGCCTCGCTGCGGCTGACCCAGGCTGGGGATGCCGCCGTGAGCGGCTGGAAGTCGCTGAACGAGGAGCTGCTGCGGGTGGCGCTCGGTTCGCTGCCCGCGGCCAGCGGCGAGGCGCTGCGCGCCGCGCTGCCTGCGCTGCGCGAACTGGCCGGCGCGGTCGATGCCCTGGCCGACGAGAGCAAGCAGATCCGGACAGCCGGCGACGCCCCCGGCGAGCCGCCTCGCGCCGTTTCGTAACGCTGCCCGGCGGCACACCGGCCGCCGGGCGCTCAGAACGGATACGGTGCGATGTCGCCGCGGACGGTGACCCAGCGGGTCTCGGTGAAGGCATCCAGGTTGGGAGTAGATCCGCCCCTGCCAGGTCAGCTCATCGAGAAAGACCATGACCGCTCCCAGTGCCGGGCCTCACCGCATCCCGAACACAGGTTCTGGATGCGAACACGCGGCGACAATAGGGCGGCTTGCCGCGGCCTGTCAACGCGCCGGGCGGCGCGGCAGTCAGGAGTCGAAACCCAGGCCGAGCCGGTCCAGGAGGCGCAGCCAGGCGTTCCGCTTGCCCCGGTTGCGGTCCGCCTGATCCAGCGACCAGCGGGTGAGCTGGATGGCGGCGTAGGCCAGCGGCTCGGGCGGGAACGGCACGGGCTTGCTGCCGACCATGGCCAGCTTCGTGCGCTCGGTCGGCTCCCCGGCGAGCAGGTCGAGCATCACGTTGGCGCCGAACCTGGTCGCGCCGACGCCGAGCCCGGTGTAGCCGGCCGCGTAAGCCACCTGGCCGCCGTGGCGGGTCCCGTAGTACGCGCAGAAGCGGGTGCAGGTGTCGATGGCTCCGCCCCACCGGTGACTGAACCTGATGCCCTCAAGCTGCGGGAATGTCAGGAAGAAGTGCCTGGCCAGCAGCTGGAAGGTGGCGGGCCGCTGGTCGTAGGCGGGCTTGATCTTGCGGCCGAAGTGGTAGATGGCGTCGTAGCCGCCCCACAGGATCCGGTTGCCGGGGGTGAGCCGGTAGTAGTGGAACTGGTTGGCCAGGTCGTCGACGCCCTGCCGGTTGCGCCAGCCGACGGACTCCAGCTGCCCCGGCGTCAGCGGCTCGGTGACCAGCACGTAGTCGTAGACCGGGATGGTGTGCAGGCGCAGCCGCCTGACCAGTGGGGGGAAGGCGTTGGTGCCCAGTGCCACCTGCCGGGCGGTGATTACCGGGCCGCCCTTGGTGCGCAGCCGGAAGCCGGCCCCGGCGCGCTCGATCCGCGCCACCGCGGTGCCTTCGGCGATCCGCACGCCGAGTGATTCGGCCGCCGCGGCCAGCCCCCAGGCCAGCCTGGCCGGGTCGACCATGGCGGTGGTGTCGCGGTCCCACACACCGCCCAGGTAGGTGGGGGAGTGGACCTCCGCCCGCACCTCGTCGCGGCTGAGCAGGTCCGCGCCGGCCGCCGCCAGCCGCTCCACCTGGTGGGGCTGGGTCGCGACCGACAGGTTCCCGGTCCGTTCGAAGCCGCACGCGATGCCGTACTTGCCGACGGTGGCCTCGATCTCGTCGAGGTTCTGCCGCCCGAGCCGGTCCAGCGTGGCGAACTCCGCCGGGAACCGGGCCTGGCCGTTGGCGTCGCCGTGAGTGAGGCTGGCCGAGCAGAAGCCGCCGTTACGCCCGGTGGCCGCGGATGCGACCCGGTCCGCCTCGATCAGCACGACGTCGCGGCCAGGGTCCCGCTCTTTGACCAGCAGTGCCGTCCACAGCCCGCTAAAGCCCCCGCCGACCACCGCCAGGTCGGTGCCGGCCGGCGCGGACAGCGGCGGGCGTGGAGCGGGGCGGTCCGGCTGGTCGAGCCAGAACGGCACCGGGGCGGCGCCCGACCAGGAGTCATGGAGGGACCTGGGCGAGGGCAATGCTCAAGTGTCCACCTTCACCGGCGCCGCGCGGCCGGTGGCACCACCATGACCAGCCCGGGGACATGACTGGGCCGGCGCTGCCAGAACGGCAGGGCCGGCCCAGGGATTGCCCGCTGAGGGGCTGCTAGTGCGCGGTGGCGAACTGGGCCGCTTCGGTGGAGCCGGCCAGCGCGACCGTCGAGGACTGCGGCGTGATCGCCTGGGTGACCAGGTCGAAGTAGCCGGTGCCGACCTCGCGCTGGTGCCTCGTCGCGGTGTAGCCCTCGGCCTCGGCGGCGAACTCCGCCTCCTGCAGCTGCACGTAGGCCGGCATGCCGGTCTCGGCGTACCCGCGGGCCAGGTCGAACATCGAGTGGTTGAGCGCGTGGAAGCCGGCCAGCGTGATGAACTGGAACGTGTAGCCCATCGCGCTGAGCTCGCGCTGGAACTTGGCGATCGTCTCGTCGTCCAGGTGCTTGCGCCAGTTGAACGACGGCGAGCAGTTGTAGGCCAGCATCTGGTCCGGGTACACGTCCTTGATCGCCTCGGCGAACCGGCGCGCGGTGTCCAGGTCCGGCGTGGAGGTTTCCATCCACAGCAGGTCGCTGTACGGCGCGTAGGCCAGCCCGCGGGCGATGCACGGGTCGATCCCGTTGCGCACCCGGAAGAACCCCTCCCCGGTGCGCTCGCCGGTCAGGAACTGCCGGTCCCGTTCGTCCACGTCGGTGGTGATCAGGGTGGCCGCGTCGGCGTCGGTGCGGGCGACGATGAGCGAGGGCACCCGGCACACGTCGGCGGCCAGCCGGGCCGCGTTCAGTGTCTTGATGTGCTGCCCGGTCGGGATCAGCACCTTGCCGCCGAGGTGGCCGCACTTCTTCTCCGAGGCGAGCTGGTCTTCCCAGTGCACCCCGGCCGCCCCGGCTGCGATCATGCCCTTCATCAGCTCGAACGCGTTCAGCACACCGCCGAAGCCGGCCTCCGCGTCGGCCACGATGGGCGCCAGCCAGTGGGTGGTCTGGGGCTTGCCGTCGTCGATGCACTCGGCCCAGTTGATCTGGTCGGCGCGCAGCAGCGCGTTGTTGATCCGCCGCACCACGGCCGGCACCGAGTTGGCCGGGTACAGGCTCTGGTCCGGGTAGGTCTGCCCAGCCAGGTTGGCGTCCGCGGCCACCTGCCAGCCAGACAAGTAGATGGCCTGCAGCCCGGCGCGGACCTGCTGGACGGCCTGATTGCCGGTGAGCGCGCCGAGCGCGTTCACGTACCCGCCGGAATGCAGCAGATCCCACAGCCGCTCCGCGCCCCGCCGGGCCAGGGTGTGCTCTTCGGTGACCGAACCGCGCAGCCGGACCACGTCCTCGGCCGAGTAACTGCGCTCGGCACCGGACCAGCGTGGGTTCTCCTGCCACTCCAGCCGCAGCCGTGCGGCCTTGTCGGCGATCGTGCACGGGCGGGTGCCGTTGCTGTTCTGTATGCCGTTGGCGGACGGCATCCCGTTCTCCTCGAGGCGACGCTCCATCACCCGTCTACCGCCTTCCTACAGTCGTCCCCGGGTGGTTACCCGTCCAATGTCACCCGGCCGCCGCCGTGTCATCCAGTCCCGAGGCAGAGAAAAATGACAGATCTTCACTTATACTGAAGTCATGGCAGAGTTCGATGGAGAACAATCGCAGTCATTCACGCTAGCGCGAGAGCAGGATCGCCTGACCTTCGGCCGGCGGCTGCGCCACCTCCGCCGCGCCCGCGGGCTCACCCTGGCCGAGCTGGGGGCCAAGGTGAACCGGGCCCCGTCCGCGCTGTCCATGCTGGAGAACGGCCGCCGCGAGCCGCGGCTGTCGCTGCTGAACGCGCTGGCGCAGGCGCTCGGCGTGCCGTCGGAGGAACTGCTGCGCCGGGATCCGCCGAGCCGCCGGGCCCAGCTGGAGATCGCTATCGAGGAGGCGCAGCGCGACCCGGTCTACCGGTCGCTGGGGCTGCCGCACCTGAAGGTGACCGCCCGGGTGCCGAACGACGTCCTGGAGCACCTCACCGCGCTGTACGCCGAGCTGCGCAGGCAGCGGTCCAAGCCGACCGCCACGCCCGAGGAGGCGCGGGCCGCCAACGCGGAACTGCGGCGGATGATGCGTGAGCGCGGCAACTACTTCGCCGAGATCGAGCAGGCCGCGGCCGGCGCGCTCGCCGCGGCCGGCTACTCCGGCGGTGCGCTGTCCCAGGGACTGCTGCTGTCCGTGGTCAGCCACCACGGGTTCAGCGTGCGCTACGTGCAGGATCTGCCCCGCTCGGTGCGCTCGCTGACCGACCTGCGCAGCCACCGGATCTACGTCAAGCAGGAGCCGGTCGGGGTGCACTCGGCCCGGGCCGTGCTGCTGCAGGCGCTCGGCCACTTCCTGCTCGGCCACTCCGAGCCGAAGGACTTCGCCGACTTCCTGCACCAGCGGGTGGAGGCGAACTACTTCGCCGCGGCCGTGCTCGTACCCGAGCAGGCGGCAGTCGCGTTCCTCGGCGCGGCCAGGGACGACAGGGACCTGTCCGTGGAGGACCTGCGGGATGTCTTCTCGGTGTCCTACGAGATGGCGGCGCACCGGTTCACCAACCTGGCCACACACCATCTGGGGGTGCCGTGCCACTTCGTCAAGAACGACGAGAGCGGGGTCATCTACAAGGCGTATGAGAACGACGGGCTGATCTTCCCGGTGGACCCGTCCGGTGCCATCGAGGGGCAGCGGATGTGCCGGCTGTGGTCCGGGCGTCAGGTGTTCACCGCCGAGGACCGGTTCTCCCCGCTCTACCAGTACTCCGACACCACGGCGGGCACCTACTTCTGCGTCGCGCACGTGGAGCCGGGGCGGGAGCGCGGCTTCGCTGTCACCCTCGGCGTGCCGTATGAGCACTCCCGCTGGTTCCGCGGCCGGGAGTCGACGGTGCGCAAGCGGTCGGCCTGCCCGGACGGGGACTGCTGCCAGCGGCCGCCGGCCGAGCTCGCCGCCCGGTGGGAGGGCAACGCCTGGCCGTCGGCGCGGGCACACTCGCACGTGCTGTCGGTGCTGCCCGCGGGCAGCTTCCCCGGGGTGGACGAGACCGACGTGTATGAGTTCCTGGAACGCCACGGCAAGAGCTGAGCGTGGCGGCCTCCGCGGCGGGCGGGGGTCCGGTAAAGGTCCACAAAAATAGCTTAAGTACAGGTATTCCCGAGAGGTCGTACTTTAGTTACGCTCCTGGTGGGATGCGCCGCAGCGGCGTCCCCGGGTACCGGGGCGCAGCACCTCCGTGCCCGCAAGCAACCGGTACAGGAGGGTTCCATGCGGATCAGCAAACGCACCGCAGGACGGGTCGCCGCGCTGGCGGCGGGGGTCGCCGCCGCGGCCTCCGTGGCGGCGGCGGTCTCGGCCACCGCCTTCGCCCGCACCACGCCCGCCCCGGGCGCCGGGCCTGCCTGCCAGGCCCGGGCCCTGACCCTGAGACTGGCCGGCACGGACACCGGGGTGGGCACCACCGCGCTGACCGTGGCCATCACCAGCCACGCCACGAAGGCCTGCGTGATCAGCGGCTACCCGTCGCTCGGCCTGCTCCGCGCGGACGGTGTCCCGCAGCCGGCCGTGTTCAGCCACGGCCGAGGCACCTGGTTCGCCGGCCTGCCGGACCGGGCCGTGCGGCTGGCCCCGGATGGGCAGGCGTCGTTCTTCATCACCTATCGCGACTTCAATCCCGCCACCGGGCACGCCGGGCCGGCCGTGACCGCGCTGCGCGCCGCACTGCCCGGCGTGCCGGGCCGGTTCACCGTGCCCGCACGCTTCGCCCCGTACGGCGGCATCTCCGTCTCCCCGATCCGCGCCGGCGCGCGGAAGGAGTGAGGCGGTCATGAGCTTCCCCGCTACCGGCACCTGGCGCCGTGCCCGGGTGCCCGCCCTGACGGCTCTGCTCACCGTGCTGGTCCTGATGGCCGGCACCGGCATGCCCGCGCCGGCCTTCGCCGAGGACACCGGCTTCTGGTACGGCGCGGACAGTGGCGGCCCCGGCCCGGCCAACGGCTCGCCGCCCTACCAGGAGCCGTCGTGTGGGTCCGGGCGCGCCTACGGCGGCTACATCGGCAAGATCGGCGGTGCGGACCTGGTCAGCTCGTCCAACCCGGACGGCTACGGCCCTGGTTACACCGGCGCGTGGAACTCGGCCGACGCGGCCGACGCCAACGCCGATCACTTCAGCTACGGCCGGGGCGTCGGCGCCGGCGGCTTCTGGTTCATGTTCGGCCCTGGTGACACCGACGGCACCGGCGACTCCGCCTACGCCTGGGGGCAGCAGCAGGGCAAGTGGGCGCTGGCCGACTGGCAGCGCTGGTATGCCGGCGGTGCGCACCGGATGCCGTTCCAGATCCTGTGGATGGACATCGAGGTGCCGGGCAGCTACGGCTGGGGCAGCAGCGGCGCGGCCAACCGGCAGGTCTTCAACGGCTTCTTCGACTACGTCAACAGCGCCAGCGAAGGCGTGGTGCCCGGCGTGTACTCCACCAACTACCAGTGGGGCGTCATCATGAGCGGCAACACCGGCATCCCGGGCACGTGGGAGTGGACCGCCCAGGTGTCGCGGTCGGGGTCGCCGTCGCCGTGCCCGGCCAACTTCTCCGAGAGTTCGTCGTTCTACGCCGACTTCTTCGGCGGACAGGGGTCAGGCAGCGCGCACACCGCCATGTGGCAGTGGTCCCTGGGCAACGCCGACTACGACCAGATCGACGCCAACAAGTCCCTGCCCTGACTGACGGGATATCCCCGCAGGCCGCGGTGAGCCCGGCCGGGGCTCACCGCGGCTACTGGGCCGAGGGGAACTGCGGCGGGCGCTTGGCACGCATGGCCGACACGCCCTCCCGCAGGTCCTCGCCCATGAAGGTGAGCATCTCGTAGGCGGCGGACTGGTCGAAGACCGGCCCGGCGGTGCGCAGCCAGCCGTTCAGCGCGCGCTTGGTCAGCTGGATCGCCATCTGGGCGCCGTTGGCCAGGGTGCCCGCCACCCGCAGCGCCTCGTCCAGCACCTCCGTCCGCGGGACGGCCTTGCTGACCAGGCCGATCCGCTCGGCCTCGGCGCCGGTGACCATCTCGCCGGTGAGCAGGTAGTAGCGGGCCCGGGCCATGCCGCACAGCAGCGGCCAGATGATGGCGGCGTGGTCGCCGGCGGCGACGCCCAGCTTCACGTGCCCGTCGCCCAGCCGGGCGTCCTCGGCGCAGATGCTCACGTCGGCCAGCAGCGCCACGACCAGGCCGGCGCCCACCGCGACGCCGTTGATCGCCGAGACGACCGGCTTCGCGCAGTTGATCATGTTGTAGACCAGGTCGCTCATCTCGTGCAGCATCCCGGTGACCCGGCCGTAATCACCGGCCATCCGCTCCACCATGGCCAGGTCGCCGCCGGCCGAGAACGCCCTGCCCGCGCCGGTCACCACGGCGACCCGGGTCTGCTCGTCCGCGTCCACGTCCTTCCACACCCTGGCCAGCTCGGCGTGCATCACCTCGTCCGCCGCGTTGTAGGTGTCCGGGCGGTTCAGCGTGATCACCAGCACGCCGTGCTCGCGGCGGTCGAAGAGCAAACTGGAGTAACCGGCATAGTCCAAGGCGGGGCTCCTTTCCCTGTCAGCGGGCCCGCCCCATGCTGTCACGGCGGCGTGACGGGTCGCAGTGTGGCGTGCTACCGTTCAGTAACATAGGCGTTGCGAGCCGGGGAGTGCCCGGAATGCCGGGGACCACGCCTGCCCCGACCTGGCCCACGCGCGGGACAACCGCCAGGACAAACCCCCGAGGAGAGCAGCATGAGCGCTGACGACGACGGCGCCGCCCCCTTCTCCCTGGACCTGAGCCCGGACGTCCGGGAGATGCGGGACTGGGTGCACGAGTTCGCCACGGACGTGATCAGGCCGGCCGGCGCGGAGTGGGACGAGCGCGAGGAGACTCCCTGGCCGGTGCTCGAGCAGGCGGCCAAGATCGGGCTGTACTCGCTCGACTTCTTCGCCACCCAGTGGTTCGAGCCGAGCGGGCTGGGCATCCCGGTCGCGTTCGAGGAGCTGTTCTGGGGAGACGCGGGAATCGGGCTGTCGATCGTGGGCAGCGGGCTGGCCGCGGTCTCGGTGTCCAGCACCGGGACCCCTGAGCAGATCGGCGAGTGGGTGCCGCAGATGTTCGGCGGTCCCGGGGATCTGAAGCTCGGTGCGTTCTGCTCCTCCGAGCCCGACGCGGGCAGCGACGTGGGCGCGATCAGGACCCGCGCTGTATACAGCGAGGCTACCGATGAGTGGACGCTGAACGGCACCAAGACCTGGGCCACCAACGGGGGGATCGCCGACGTGCACGTGGTGGTGGCGTCGTTGGACCCGAAGCTCAAGACCCGCGGCCAGGCGAGCTTCATCGTGCCGCCGGGCACGCCGGGACTGTCCCAGGGGCAGAAGTTCCGCAAGCACGGCATCCGGGCCTCGCACACCGCCGAGGTGGTGCTCGACGACGTCAAGGTGCCAGGCAGCTGCCTGGTCGGCGGCAAGGAGAAACTGGACGCCCGGCTGGCCCGGGTGCGCGAGGGCGGCCGCGGCGGCGAGCAGGCGGCGATGCGCACGTTCGAGGCGTCCCGGCCCAGCGTGGCCGCGATGGCCGTCGGGGTGGCCCGGGCAGCGGTCGAGTACGCCGCCGAGTACGCCGGCAACCGGGTGCAGTTCGGCCGGCCGATCGGGCAGAACCAGGGTGTGGCGTTCATGCTCGCCGACATGCAGGCGGCGGTGGACGCGGCGCGCCTGCTGACCTGGCGGGCCGCCTGGATGGCCCGCAACGGCCGCAAGTTCACCCACGCCGAGGGCTCGATGTCCAAGCTGGTCGCGGGGGAGACCGCGGTGCGGGTGACCGAGCAGGCCATCCAGATCCTCGGCGGCAACGGCTACACCAGGGAGTACCCGGTGGAGCGCTGGCACAGGGACGCCAAGATCTTCACCATCTTCGAGGGAACGTCCGAGATCCAGCGGATGCTGATCGGGCGGGCGGTCACCGGGCTGGACATCCGGTAGATCCCCTGGGCGGCCGGTTAGTCGTCGGCGCCGATGACCTTGAAGTCCTGGCTGACGAAGATGTGGTGCGGCCAGTTGACGCCTATGTTGTGGACTTCGTAATCGCCGTTGCCCAGCTTCACCACCCGGTCGACGATGCCCCCGGGGTAGGCGGTCAGCGCGGCTTCGGTGGCCCGGCCGGCTTGCGTTCCGCTGACGATCGTGCCCTGCCCCTGGGTGTAGTCCGACGGGACCTGGCCGGTCTTCTTCTTCGAGCCCGATGCGCCCTTCCGGTAGGTGATCACCTCGGACGCGGTCGAGGGATTGCTGGCCGGTGGCTGCAGGATGACCTGCGTGGCCGTGATCGTCGTGTTGTCCGTCGTGCCTAGGACGAGAACGGGCTGGCCCTTCGTCACCGCGCTCGCCGAGATGGCGCTTGACCCGTTCTCATACGTCGTAGACGAAGTCTCCATGATGGTCATCTGTGCGTTCCCCGCCGTCGTGACGGTGAAGCCCGACGTGGACGTGCCGCTCACGGTGCCTGCTGTCCCTCCTGGGGCCGGCCCGGACCGGGCGTTGGAGCCGCCGGATCCGGAATGGCCGGCGAATCCGCCGCTGGCCGCGGATGAGCCGCCGCCGGAGGATGAGCCTCCGCTGGTGACCGCACTGGTGATCCCGTAAGAACCGCCCGCGATCACGATGGCCGTGACTGCGCCGATGATGCACCTGGTGCGCCTGCGGGAAGACATTGACTGAGCTCCTGTCTGGAGATTGACCGTGCTTGCGGTCCGAAGATGCCTGCCGGCGCTGCAACGGCCATGCGGGACACCCTGGAAGCTCGCCGAGAGATTGCTCAACACCGGCCGGTCTTGAAGCTGCCTGAATGTTCCCGCAACACGACCGCAAGGTGAGCCCGCCCGTCGGGTTATATAGGTTCGTGGCTATATGAACTCCCGGGCCACCACCACGGCGGCGCGGCGCGGGGCGCGGGGCGCAGCGCCGCGGGCCGATCCTGGCCGCGCTGATGGCCACGATGGTGTCAATCATCAAGCGGGACAGCCCACTGCTCCGGTCGAACTGCCTAGATCCACTTGAACCTGCCTGGATCGGCCTCAGTTGATCCTTTACACGCCTAGATGTTTTCGTTCGGTGTGGCCTGCTGGTGGTTCTCGGCTCGCTGCTTGATGGCTTGGTTGAGGGCCTGGAAACTGGCCTGCGTGCGGCTGATGGTCTTGCCGGAGAAGCGTGCGAGCAGTCCGCGGTAGATCTCGGTCTGGGTGAGCTGAGTGCCGCCGTTGGCCGGGGTCAGGGTGAAACTGTGCTCGCCGGTCATGATTCCCGGCAGGCTCGACACCCAGCGCAGTTCGCGGGCTGGCTCAGCGGCGACCACCTTGACCTTGACGGTCATGATGCGGCCGTTCACCGGGTGAACGCTCTTGATCGTGACCCTGCTTCCGGGGGTGAGATGGCCGGATGCCTCGTGGAACAGCGGATTCCACTGTGGGTAGCTGGCCAGGTCAGTCAGCACGGCCCACACCTGCTCCGGCGGGGCGGCGATCTGGGTGGTCGCAGATATCTCGGTCATCACTGGCGGCCTCCTGGCGGCGTCAGCCTGTAGACGCGGGGTAGCTTCAGGGCTCGCGGTTCATTGGCATCAAGCATCGCTCATGTATGGAAACTGACTGCCAGTGATCACCGAAGGTCACCGAGGTCACTAGTCAACATTCGAATGTAGCTCCTGGCCGGCTGGTTCTACGTCCCATAACTTCACCATCTTCGAGGGCACCAGCGAAATCCAGCGCATGCTCATCGGCCGCGCCGTCACCGGCCTGGACATCCGCTAGCTCCTGGCCTGCGGGAACTGCCTGGCGCCCGGCGCCGAAGGATTCCCGGTCATTCCCCGGGAATCGGCTCGACGGTGCTCAATGGCACCCATCCCTCGCGCCCTGCCGCGTTGCGGACCCAGGCCCAGCTGCTTGGGTTGTCCGCGCTGATCAGGGTCAGTTCCTCTCCGGCAGTGGTGGCGAGCTCGGTGGTGTCATAGCCGGTGACGACGACGGCTGGCTCGCGGGAGGTGTCCAGGAGGCGCTCCGGGACCCAGCCGGCGCCGTCGTCGGTGGTGACGAACACGAACGCCGGCCACTGGGTGTCGTGCTGCCCGGCCCGGACGTGCTGCCCGGGCGTCACTCGTATGGGCTTCCGTTCCGGGATCACGTGAGCCGTCGTGGCGCGCAATCTGGTCATGCGGCCATCCTCCCGCGCCTGGCCGTCACGGCGTGGTGTGCATGCCCCTCCGGCGCTCATATAGGCTCGTGGCTATATGACCTCCCGAACGGCGGCTACCGCGGCACGGCCTGGCGCGCTGCACCGCGGGCCGATCCTGGCCGCGCTGATGGCCACGATGGCGCTGTCGGCCATGGACAACACGATCGTGGCCACGGCGATCCCGCAGGTGGTCCGCGACCTGGGCGGGTTCTCGCTGTTCAGCTGGGTGTTCTCGGCCTACCTGCTGACCCAGACCGTGACCATCCCGATGTACGGGAAGCTGGCCGACCAGTGGGGCCGCAAGCCGATCCTGGTCGCCGGGACGATCGTGTTCCTGGCCTTCTCCGGGCTGTGCGCGCTGTCGTGGAACATGGTCAGCCTGATCGCGTTCCGCGGGCTGCAGGGGGTCGGCGCGGGAGCGATCATGGCCACCGTCAACACGCTGGCCGGCGACCTGTACGACCTGTCCGAACGGGGCCGGGTGCAAGGCTTCCTGTCCAGCGTGTGGGGTGTCTCGGCGGTGGTCGGGCCGGCTCTCGGCGGGCTGCTGGCGCAGTACGCGTCGTGGCGCTGGATCTTCGTCATCAACCTGCCGGTGGGGGCGGTCTCGCTCACCCTCATCGGCCGTTACCTGCACGAGCGGGTGACCAGGACGCGGCACCGGGTGGACGTGGCCGGGGCGCTGCTCATCCTGGCCGCGGCGGGCGGGCTGGTGTTCGGCCTGCTTCAGGGCGGCGTGGCGTGGGCCTGGCTGTCGCCGCCGGGCATCGCGGTGTTCGCCGCCGCCGCGGTGGCGGCCGTCGCGGCGGTCGTGGTGGAGCGGCGGGCCGCCGAGCCGATCATGCCGCCCTGGATCTGGAGCCGCCGGGTGCTGGCCGGGTCCAGCGTCGGTTCGCTCGGGCTCGGCCTGCTGGTCATCGGGCCGACCACGTTCCTGCCCACCTACGGGCAGGAGGTCCTCGGCCTGGGCGCGATCGCGGCTGGGGCGGTGCTGGCCACGATGAGCTTCGGCTGGCCGCTCGCGTCCTCGCAGTCCGCGCGGCTGTTCCTGCGGATCGGGTTCCGGGACACCGCGGCGATCGGCGCGGCGGTCTGCCTGGTGGGCGTGCTGTGCTTCGCGCTGGCCCCGCGGCCACAGGGGACCGCGGTCGCGGTGGCCAGCACGTTCGTGCTCGGCTTCGGGCTGGGCCTGCTGTCGGTGTGCACGGTGGTCGGCGCGCAGTCCACGGTGGCCTGGGACCAGCGCGGCGTGGTGACCGGGGGCATCATGTTCAGCCGCTACCTGGGCCAGAGCCTGGGCGCGGCGGTCTTCGGGGCCGTGTTCAACACGGCCATCCTGCACCGGCTGCGGTCGGCCCCGCCCGCGCTGCGCGGCAGGCTCCCGGATCAGGTGAACGCGGTCAGCACCGCGCTGAGCCGGCCCGGCGGGACCGAGGCCGCGGTGGCCCGCTACCTCAGGCAGGCGATAACGGCGGCCATGCACGACGTGTACACCGGGCTGGCCGGGGTGGCGGTGGTCACCCTGGCGGTGGTGCTCGTGATCATCCCCCGCCGGTTCGAGACCAGCGCGGGAGCGTCCGCCGACGTCCCCGACGTTCCCGACGGCCCGCACTGACCGTGGTCAGCCGCCGAGCCGCCCCTCGACCGCGGCCAGCCGCAGTTCGAGCTGATCGATCCGGTGCCGCAGGATCTCCATCTCCGCCGCGTCGGCCAGCCGCCGCTCGGTGCTGCGGCGCAGCCGCGGCGACGCCTCCGCGCGGGCCGCGGCCAGGCTGAGCGGAACCAGCCGCTGCGGCCCGTGCGGGCCGTCCACCAGCCGGGACGGGATCTGCCCGGTGCGGTACCAGGTGCGCAGCGCGGCCCGGGACGCGCCGGTGTCGGCGGCGGCGCGCTCCAGCGTCACCCAGTCCGAGTCCGCGAGCCGCGCGGTCAGCTCGAGCTCCAGCTCCCACTCGTCTAGCCGGTCGTCCCAGGAGGGCATGTCGTCCGGCATGTCGTCAACCATGCCCATATTATTAACACGGTATTGACGGGGTTCAAAGCATGGCTGCACCCTGGTCTCATGTTTGAGCGATTCACTAACCGGGCCCGCCGTGTCGTCGTTCTAGCCCAGGAGGAAGCCCGCCTCCTCAAGCACAACTACATCGGCACCGAGCATCTGCTGCTCGCGCTGGTGCACGAGGGCCAGGGCGTGGCCGCCCGGGCCATGGCCGAATTCGAGATGCCGACCTTGGACCAGCTGCGCGAGGAGGTCGCGAAGCGGGTCGGCACCGGGAGCAGCGCGCCCAGCGGGCACATACCGTTCACCCCACGGGCCAAGAAGGTCCTGGAGCTGTCGCTGCGCGAGGCGCTGCAGCTGCACCACAAGTACATCGGCACCGAGCACATCCTGCTCGGCCTGATCCGCGAGGGCGACGGGGTGGCCGCGCAGATGCTCAAGGAACACGCCGGCGACCTGCTGAAGGTCCGGATGGCCGTGATCGACGTGCTGCCCGCGACGACCACCCTGCAGGGTCACCGCTGGCTCCGCCGCCAGGCACGGGCGGCCGCCGGAGAGTTCGATCCGGTCGACGTGCGGGTGCGCTCCGGCGAGGCTGCTGAGCCGGGCGGCACCGCCGGGGAGGCGGACGAGGTGCACACCACGCCGGCCGCCGACGCCAGCCTGACCGAGGCCCAGCGGCTGGCCGGAGCGCGGCCGGTCGGCTCGCACCACCTGCTGCTGGCCGCGCTGGCCGACGCCAACACCGCGGCGGCACGGGTGCTCGCCGGGCTGGGCGTCGACCTGAACCGGGCCAAGGAGGCGCTGCGGGAGGCCGAGGTGGCCGGCACCAGCGACGAGGAGCCCGCCGAGGCCGGCCGCCGCCAGATGGTGATCAAGGTCACCGACGATCGCGTCACGCTCGAAGCCACCGATGAGGTCATCGTCGGCATCGGCAAGGCCGCGGTGCGGACGCTCGGCGACCAGGCCGCCCCGCCCGGCACCATCGGCGGGGACCTGCCGGTCAGCGGTGACCTGAGCAAGGTCTGGCAGGCGCTCAGCGAGGCCCTGGAGGACATCCGCCGCCGCGCGGCCGCCGCCGCAGAAGGAGACGAGCCCACGGAATCCGGTGAGCAGTCCGCCGGTTAACCAGACAGGTGCCTATTTTCCTGGACGGCTGCGCCCCGCACTCCGCGCGGCCCCCTGGACGCGGGGCGCCGGTGACACGTCCATCGCAGCGCGTAAATGAATCGGAGCCGAACAGGGCCGGAATGTAAGGTGTGCGTGGGACCGCTGGGACCGCCAGTGCCCACGCGAAAAGCCATGAAACGGGGTCATGGTGAGCACAGGAACAGTGGGTTGGCAGCCTCGCCGCCTGGTTGCCGGGATCGGCGTGCTCGCCTATCGCCTGCACCCGCGCCGGGTGTCTTCGCCCGGCGGCCGGCCGGACAGATTCCTCGGCCACCGTGGCCTGATCGCCCTGTCCGCCGGCGTCGCGATGGCCGAGGCCGGCCTGCTGGTACTGGCCGCACCGGCCGCCGTGGCGCTCGCGCCGCAGGTCACCGCCCTCCCGCCGCTCGCCGTGTTCCACGACCTGCGCTGGCTGTTCGGTTATAACCGGTCCTGGCTCGAGTTCGCCGCCTGGATGGCCATCCTGGTGCTCGGCCGGTCCGCGCTGGACGCCGCGCTGGTCAGGCTGGCCTGGCCGCGCGGGGCGCGGCCGCCGCGGCTGATCGGCACGTTCTCGGCGAGCCTGGTGTTCACGCTGCTGGCCGGCCTGCTGCTGGTCCCGGTGGTCACGGTGGTGTTCGGCGTGGCGGTGCTGCCGTTCTCCTGGCCGTTGCTGGCGGCGCTGCCGGTCATGCTGTTCGTCGCGCTGCCGCTCAGCCACGGAGGGGTGATCCCGGGCTGGTGGCGGCGGCTGCCCCCGGCGCGGGCCGCGGGCTGGGCGATGGCCTGCTTCGTCGAGTACTCGGTGCTGGGCATCATGCTGCCGCGGCTGGCCCCGGCCGGTGTGGTCGCCGTCGCCGGGCTGGCCGGGGTGGTCAACGCCCGGGCCTGGTACGGCCTAACCACCGCCATCGCCAGGCCGGCCCGGGCGCGGCATCACCGGCTCATCGCCTGGGTGCCGGTCGCGCCGGTGACGGCCGTCGCGGTATTCGCCGTGGCGATCGGGGCGGCCCGGCTGATCTTTGACGCGGCGTCGGGCGCGCCGCCGGCCGGGATAGCCGCCGCGTCCGCCGCCTCGGCCGGGTTCGCGGCCGCGGCGGGCAGCGCCGTCGGCACGGCCTACACCCCGGCCGCCCATGGCCCCCAGGCGCCGGTCCTGGTGGTCGGCGGCTTCGGCTCCTCGTGCTGCCACACCGGGCACGGCCTGGCGGACGCGGTGCCGGACATGCTCGTCCAGCAGTTCTCCTACCTGGGGCTGGACGCCGCGGGCAAGCCTGTGCCGCAGGGGCCATCGGCCAGCGACATACCGATCGGCGAACTCGGCGACCGGATCGCCGCCCAGGTGTGGCAGCTGCACAAGCAGACCGGCCAGCGGGTGGATCTGGTGGCGGAGAGCGAGGGGACGCTCGGCGTCTACGCCATGCTGGCCAGGCACCCGCGGGTGCCGGTCGGGTCGATCGCCCTGCTCAGCCCCATCGTGGCCCCGGGACAGGTCAGCTTCCCGGCCGACGGGCGCCAGGGGCAGGGCATGGCGGCGGGCTACGCGCTGGGCGTGCTGAACCGGCTGGTGGGCGAGATGTCGCCGTTCGGCTCGGCCGGGGCGGAGCGGCTGATCGACTCGGTCAGCAGCGTCGGCGCCCGGTACTGGGCCGGGATCGCCGCGCATCAGACGTCGGCGCGCTGGCTGGCGGTGGTGCCACTGGCCGACGCGCTCACCCTGCCCGCCTGCAGCATGCCGTCGAACGTGCTGTTCGTCCCCGCGTTCCACGGCGGCCTGCTCGGTGACCCGCCGGTGCTCGCCATGGTGCGCGACTTTCTCGATGGCCGGACGGTCAGCGGGGCGCGGAGCCTGCGCGAGGCGGCCGAGTTGATGTCCTCGGCCGCGGCGGTGTGGCGCATGCCGGTGCTGTCCACGCCCTGCCCCTCCTGACCGGCGTACTCCGCACGACGTAGCGCGCGGCCGGCCTGCTACGCCGCACGGCGATCCGGACTCGGTCCGCCCGGCGGACGCGCTCACCGGGGTCCGGCGAGCACGATGGCAGCGTGCTAGACAACGAAGCCGTGGGGCATCTTTCCGGCCAAGAAAGTACGGTCCTGCCCGGCGAGCGGGTGATAGAGAACCCGGTCAGCGGGGAGCGGATCGTGATCCGGGCCACGGCCGCACAGACCGGCGGGGACCTGCTGGCCTGGGAGCTGTTCCTGGCACCCGGTGGCCGGGTGCCGAGCAGCCACGCGCACCCCCAGCAGGAGGAGCGGTTCACCGTCGTGGACGGCGTGCTGCGGTTCCGGGTCGGCGGCCGCCGCAGCACCCTGCGGCCCGGCGAGTCCGTCCGGGTCAGCCCCGGACGGGTGCACAGCTTCGCCAATCCGGGCCGCCGGACGGTGCACGTGCTGGTGGAGACCAGGCCCGCGCTCGGCATGCAGGCGCTGCTGGAGACCGCGGCGGCGATGGCCGCCGAGACCCAGCGGCGGTCCTGGCTGCTGCCGTCGGTGCCGCGCCCGCACGAGCTCGTGCTGTTCATGCGCGACTTCCAGGGCGAGGTCAGGGCGCCGTACCTGCCGGCCGCGGTGGTACGTGCGGTGATCGGGCCGCTGGCCTGGCTGGTCCGCCGGTGCGGGGCCGACCAGCGGTACCGCCGGTGGCGGCAGCGGGCCGGGCTTTCCTGGCCGGACAGGCGCCCGACGGCAATTTCTTCGCCGGAGAGACGCCCGACGGCAATTTCTTCGCCGGACAGACGCCCTGCGGCATGACCGCGGTCGAGGTGGCCGGCCTGGTCAAGCGCTACCGCGGTGCGCAGCGCAACGCGGTGGACGGCGTGTCCTTCGGTGTGCCGGACGGCCAGCTGTTCTGCCTGCTCGGGCCCAACGGGGCGGGCAAGACGACGACGCTGTCCATCCTGACCACCACGCTGGCTCCGACGTCGGGCCGGGTGCGGATCGCCGGCCGGGACCTGGCCACCGAACCCGGCCGGGTGCGGCGGGAGATCGGCGTGGTGTTCCAGCAGCCGTCGCTGGATGGCAACCTGACCGCCGAGGAGAACATCCGGCTGCACGCCGTGCTGTACGGGATGTACCCGTGGCGCCCGCTGCACCGGCTGATGCCGGCCGCCTACCGGCAGCAGGTGGCCGAACTGGCCGGGGTGCTCGGCATCGACGGGGTGCTGCACCAGCGGTCCCGGGCGCTGTCCGGCGGCACCCGGCGGCGGCTGGAGATCGTCCGCGCGCTGATGCACCGGCCCCGGGTGCTGTTCCTCGACGAGCCCACCGCCGGCCTCGACCCGCAGAGCAGGCGGAGCCTGTGGGACTACCTGCGCGAGTCGCGGGCCACCCGCGGCACCACCGTGTTCTTCACGACGCACTACCTGGAGGAGGCCGAAGCGGCCGACGCGGTATGCGTGATCGCCGGCGGGCAGATCATCGAGCGCGGCAGCCCGGCCGAGGTGAAGGCCCGGCACGGCGCCCCCGGCCCGCCCCCGCCGCGGCCCGCCGGGCCCACGCTGGAAGAGGCCTACCTGCGGCTGCTGGCTTCTCGCGGTGGCGGGGACCAGTGAACGTTCCGGCGGCGGCCGGCCAGCGGGAACGGGCGCGGCTGGGCGGGCCGGGCAGCTACGTTCCTGGCCGGGGAGATGCCATGCGGCAGCTGCTGTGGGCGCTGCTGGCCATCGCCCACCGCGACGTGATCAAGCTGATCAGGGACCGGCCCAGGGTCGCGGTCAACCTGGCCTTCCCCGTCATGCTGATCGCCGGGCTCGGCAGCGTACTGCAGCCGACGGTGGGCAAGGTGACCGGGCTGAACGCGGTCACCCTGGCCTTCACCGGGGTGCTGGCGGCCACCCTCTTCCAGTCCGCCGCGGCCGGGATGATCTCCATCGTCGAGGACCGGGAGAATGACTTCTCCCGCGAGATCTTCGTGACGCCGGTGCCGCGGCTGATCCTGGTCGGCGGCAAGGTCGCCGGGGAGACCGCGGTCGCGCTGTGCCAGGGCGCCGCCGTGGTGGCGTTCGCGCTGGCGTTCGGCGTGCGCGCGCCGGCACCGCGGCTCGCCGCGCTGCTGCTGCCCGGCCTCGCCTGCGCCCTGGTGGGCGGGGCGTTCGGGCTGGCCACGATCGCGGTACTGCCGCAGCAGCGGTCGGCCATGCAGATCTTCCAGTTCCTGATCATCCCGCAGTACGTGCTCGGCGGCGTGCTGGTGCCGGTGGCTGGCCTGCCCGGCTGGCTGAACGTGCTGGCCTGGGCGATGCCGATGCGCTACGGCGTGGACCTGGCCCGCGCGGTGTTCTACGCCGGCACGCCCGGCTACGGCCAGGTCGTCGCCGGCGGCCCGGCGCTGGATGCGGCCGTCCTGGCCGGGCTGTTCGTCACCTTCATGATCGTCGGCGCGGTGGTCTTCAACCACCGCGAGCGGACCCGCTGAGCGGGGCGTCCAGTGCGGCGCAGCCGTCTCGGAGCTTATTTGCCTGGCCGGAAAGACACGCGACGGCAACGACCGCAGCATCGGAGGAGGCGAGCGTTATCCGGACTCGGCCAGGACCCGGCCGAACGCGCCCAGGTAGCGCGGGTCGCCGGTCCGCTGGCGGAGCACCCAGTATTCCGCGCCCCAGAACAGGTAGGCCAGCAGCCCGGGAGCCATGCAGTCGTTGTAATTCTGGATCACGTGCTCGGGCAGGCAGCTGTACATGCCGCGGCGGCCCGGGTCCGGCGGCGTGGTCACCGCCTCCCACGGCTCGGCCTGCCCCTCGGCGATCATGACCTGGCGCCCGTTGGCCGCGGCCCAGTCCAGCAGCCGCTGCCGGTCCCGCCGCGGCCGCCGGCTGCGGCTGCCGTCCAGGTACAGGCCGGCCTGGCCGGCCGCGGCCAGCGCGTGCCGCGGGTAGACGTCGACGCCGATGATGTCGGCGAGCCGCTGCGCGACGGCCAGTGAGTCGCCCTGGTCCCTGGTCCGCCACCGCTGCTGCAGCCGGACCGCCAGGGACATCGGCAGGAAGCCGTTCATCAGCACCGGCCGCCCCGGGTCGGCGGCCCGCACCGCGGCCGCCTCGGCGGCGGCGAACTCCTCCGCGAGGCGCCAGGAGTGCTCCATGCCGAGCGGGTCGACGGCCTCGTGCTCGACCTGCCAGGCGATGATCGCCTCGCGCCCGGCGTACCTGGTGATCAGCCGGGTGCTGAACGCAGTCGCCGCGTCCAGCAGTGACCGCCACCGCTCCGGCCGGATCAGCGTGCCTTCCGGCAGCGGCTCGCGCAGCTGGTGGCCGGGCACGAAGAACTCCGGGTAGCCGAACGACTTGACCGCGCCCAGGCAGACGATGATCTGCTTGCCGGCCTGCTCGGCCGCGTCGATCTGCCGGTCCAGCGCGGTCGGGTCGAACACGCCGGGCGCCGACTCGATCTCGTTCCAGTAGGCGGCCAGCCTGACCAGCTGGCACGGGTAGCCGAGCAGCGTGCGCAGCGTCTCGTCCGGATCCAGGCCGAACGCCCTGGCCTGCAGCGGCCGGAAGCTGAAGCCGAGCTTGGCCGCCCCCCGCGGCGCCACCGGCAGCTGCCGCCACCGGCCGGTCAGCGGCTGCTGCGTCCTGGCCACCCGCAGCTCCGGCACCAGGCCAGGCCGCCCTGGGCCCGGGCTGTGCCGCACTGCGCGGTCAGCCATGGCTGGTGCCCGCCAGTGGCCGCGGCGCTGTCGCGGGAGCCGGGCGGTCCGGCCGGCCGGACCGGGGCCGCTGCGGGGGACCGGCCAGCCCGGCCAGCAGGGCGGCGACGGTGCTCGCCGCGGCCGGCTGGCCGAGCCGGGCGGAGGCGCCCCGCATCGCGGCGAGCGCGGCGGGGTCGGCGCGCAGCCGGGCGACCTCCGCGGCCAGCCGGCCCGCGCCGGGCAGGTAACGGCCCGCGCCCGCCGCGGCGACGAACGACGCGTTGCCGCGTTCCTGCCCGGGCAGCTGCGAGGTGAGCAGCAGCGGCGCGCCGCAGCAGGTGGCCTCGGCGATCGTGCCCGGGCCAGCCTTGCCCGCCACCACGTCGGCACAGCGCAGCCAGCTGGCCATGTCGGAGGTGAAGCCGCGCACGGTGAGCCGGCCGCCGCAGCGCGCGGCCACCCGGTCCAGCCGCCGCCGCAACCGCAGGTTCCGGCCGCACAGCGCCACCACCTGCACGTCGCCGGACCGGCGCAGCAGGGCCCTGGCCCGCCGGGCCAGCCCGCCGCAGCCCTCACCGCCGCCGGTGAGCACGACGGTGAAGCGCCCGGCGGGCAGCCCGAGCTTGTGCCGCAGCGCGGCCCGCTCGCCCGGGCTCGCGGGCCCGCAGGCGAAGTCCGCGCCGACCGGCAGCCCGGCCACGATGGCCCCCCGCCCCACACCTTCCTCCCCATGCCCGCTTCCGCCGCCCTCCTCGCTGGGCCCGGGCCTGACCCGCAGTCGGCGCCGCGCGGCGGCGGTCGGCACGATGACCGGGCCGTCCAGGCATGCCGACCAGGAGGCATGCGGTGTGACCAGATCGGTGACCACGGTGATCAGCGGGGCGGCCGGGGCCAGCCGGGCGCGGGCCGCGGCGGCCGCGGGCCCGGTGAGCGGGTGCAGTGAGACGATGGCGGCGGGCCGGTGCCGGGCCACCGCATCGGCCACCGGGCGGTCGGCCAGCGCGAGCAGCGACCGGCGCAGCAGCCGCATGGCCGGACCCGAGTCGGTGGCGTGCCAGGCCGCACCCCACAGCCACGGAGCCAGCCGCACCGAGGGCCCGTACAGCCCGGTGACCCAGCGCAGCGGCGCCCGGCTGGCCGGCCCGCCCAGCGGGTCGCAGAACGTGACCGCGAACCGGCCCGGGTAGGCGCGGGCGAGTTCCGTGCTGATCGCCCCGGCTGCCGCCCGGTGCCCGCCGCCGGTGTCGGCGACCAGGAACAGCAACGGCACCGGCGCGGCGCGGCCAGGCAGCCATTCAGAAGCAGACTTATTCAAAACTCCCTTCCCGGCCTGGTGACAGTGGGCGTTCGGCCGAGTTTTGAATGAGTCTGGATGGTCCATGCTGCCCATCGTGGTCAGCGCGGCCCGTCGTGTCGTCCGCCGGCCGCCGTAACCTGCCGCACGCCGACCGGCGACAACAGCGGTGCCCGGCTACCCCACCGGGAGTAGCCGGGCACCGCCAGGGCCGGTCACATGTGCACGGCGGGCGGCGGGGGTTCGCCGGCGGGTGTCACCCCGGCGGCGGCCGCCCGGGCACCGGCCGCCCCGGCGCTGGTCACCCCGGCGCTGGCCGCGCCGGCCTCGGCGGTGTCATCGCCGGGTGCCTTCTGCCACCGGGTGAGCGGGCCCCAGCGCATCAGCGTGCCGGAGATGACCGCGCCGGCCGCGAAGATGCCCGCCGCCCACCAGAACGCCGTCGTGTAGCCGTGCACCAGGGCCAGGCCGATCAGCTGCGGTGCGGGGTGGCCGGCGATCAGGTTGCCCGGCTTGACGATGTTCGCGGCCACGTAGCTGGTGGTCGCGCTGGCGGCCAGCGTGTTCAGCAGCGAGGTGCCGATCGAGCCGCCGATCTGCTGCCCGGTGTTCAGGGTGGCCGAGGCGACCCCGGCGTCCTGCCGGGCCACGCCGAAGGTGCCGGTGTTCATCGACGGCGCCACGATGAGCCCGAAGCCCAGCCCGGCCACCAGCAGCGGGCCGAGGATGGCCGCGGTGTAGCTGGAGTGCGGGCCGATCCCGGTGAGCCACACCATGGCCACGGCGGCCAGCACCATGCCCACCGGCACCAGTGGCCGGGGCCCGAACCGGGGGAGCAGCGCGATGTTGGACACGTTCGCGGACAGCACGATCGTCCCGATCATCGGCAGCACCGCCACCCCGGCCACCACGGGGGAGTAGTGCAGCGTCTGCTGCATGTAGTAGGTGAGGAACAGGAAGATGCCGAACATGCCGGCCCCCACTACGAGGATGGACAGGTAGGCGCCACCGCGGTTGCGGTCGAGCACCACCCGGGGCGGCAGCAGCGGGTTGGCTGCCCGGGTCTCCCAGAACGCGAACACCGCGAGCAGCGCCACACCGGCGGCCAGGAAGCCGTAGGTGGACGGCGCGTGCCAGCTGTGGCTGGCCGCGTTGGAGAACCCGTAGACCAGGCAGAACATCGAGGCCGAGACGGTGACCACGCCGAACAGGTCCAGCCTGGGGCGGCGCTGCGCCCGGGGCTGGCGGCGCAGCAGCAGCGCCCCGCCCACGGCGGCTATCCCGGCGAAGAACAGGTTCACGTACAGGCACCAGCGCCAGTTCAGGTACTCGGTGAGCAGCCCGCCCAGCACCAGCCCGACCGCGCCGCCGCCGCCGGCGATCGCGCCGTAGACGCCGAACGCCTTGCCGCGCTCCTTGGGGTCGCTGAACGTCGTGGTCAGCAGGCTCAGCGCGGCAGGGGCCAGCAGCGCGCCGAACGCGCCCTGGCAGGCCCGCGCGGTCACCAGCATGGCGAAGTTCACCGACGCCCCGCCGATCGCGGACACCACCGCGAAGCCAATCAGCCCGGTGAGGAAGGTGACCTTGCGGCCGATCAGGTCGCCGAGCCGGCCGCCCAGCAGCAGCAGGCTGCCGAAGGCCAGCGCGTAGGCGGTCACCACCCACTGCCGGTCCACGGTGCTGAAGCCCAGCGCCCGCTGCGCCGACGGCAGCGCTATGTTCACGATCGTGATGTCCAGCACGACCATCAGCTGTGCGATGCCGATGACAGCGAGGATGAGCCACCGGCGTGGGTCCGGCTGCGGGCCGCCAGCACCGTCAGTGGCAGCGCCACCAGTGGCCGGGCCGCGAGCCGGATTAACTGCGTTCATGATCCTGTCCCCTTATCCGGAGGTGGTAGCTCCGCTTGAGAAGCTACCGTATGCTAAGTGGAGACGCAACCTCCGGTCGTAGTTTTCGAGGAGGAATATGACCGACTCCCAGGAGCTGCCCAGAACCCGCCCGCTGCGCCGGGACGCGGAGCTGAACCGGCAGCGGATCCTGCGTGCGGCGGCCGAGGTGTTCACCACCCGCGGCCTGCAGGCCAGCCTGGACGACGTGGCGCGGCAGGCGGGGGTGGGCGTCGGCACCGTGTACCGCCGGTTCCCCGACAAGGAGTCGCTGGCCGAGGCGCTGTTCGAGGAGCGGATCGGCGCGCTGGTGAGCCTGGGTGAGCAGGGCCTGGCCAACCCGGACTCCTGGGACGGCCTGGTCACGTTCCTGCACGAGGCGGGCAACCTGCTGGCCTCAGACCGCGGCCTGCGCGAGATCCTGATGTTCGCCCGCTACGGCAAGGTCCGGGTCGAGCGGGGCAAGGCCAAGATGCAGCCGGTGGTCACCGCGCTGGTCCAGCGGGCCCAGCGGGACGGCAAGGTGCGCGCCGACCTCGCGCCCACCGACTTTCCGTTCATCGAGCTCATGCTGGGTACGGCGGCGGAATACGCCGCCGACGTCAGGCCGGAGATCTGGCTCAGGTACCTGACCCTGATCGTCGACGGGCTGTGCCCGGCCAGGGACAAGATCACCCCGTTCCCGGTGCCCGCGCTGCAGCCGGCCGAGATGGTCAAGGTGATGCGGGGCATCCCGGAGCACGACCGCTGACCGCGGCCGCTGAGCGGGCCCTGATCGGGCCCCTGAGCGCGGCCGCTGACCGTGGTCAGGCCGGCCGGCCTGGCTCCACGACAACCTTGAGTCCCTCCCGCCGGGCGGCCGTGCCGAACGCGGCCGGCGTCCGTTCCAGCGGTTCCCGGTGGGTCACCAGGCTGGCCAGATCGACCCGGCGCGCGGCGGCCAGCTTGATGGCCCGCGGGTACGTCTCGTTCATCCGCCGCGACATCGCGAACGTCAGGCCCTTGCGCCGGGCCGCCGAGGCGGTGAAGCTGGTCCGGTCCCCGTCCGGGATGCCGACCAGCACCACCCGCCCGCCCGGTTCGGTGGCGGCGATCGCCGTGGCCACCGCCTCGTCGGTGCCGGCCACCTCGAACGCGGTGCTCACGGTCGCCTCGCCCGCGCCGTGCCCGGCCAGCGCCTGCGATAGCCCGGCCTGACTCGCCGGCGGGCCGGCGCTGGTCCCGGGTGGCGTGGCCAGTTCGGCGCCGAGCGCGGCGGCCGCCCGCGCGCGGTGCGGCAGCGGATCGGCCGCGACCACCCGGCTGACGCCGGCCAGCAGCAGCAACTGGATGATCATCAGACCGATCGGGCCGCAGCCGACCACCGCGGCGCCGCTGGCCAGCCGGACGTGCCCGAGGTCGACCGCGTGCAGGGCGACCCCGAGCGGCTCCAGCAGCGCGCCCTCGGCATCGGTCAGCCCGTCCGGCAGCGGGTGCAGCAGGTGCGTCGGCCAGGCCGCGTACTCACGAAGACCGCCGTCCGTGCCGCCGTGCCCGGCGAACCGCACCTGCGGGCACAGGTTCCGGTACCCGCGGCGGCACTGCGCGCAGACCTCGCACGGGATGGCCGGGTCGATGGCCACCCGCTGCCCACGGCGCGGCCCGGCGGCGATCACTCCCGCGCTCTCGTGGCCGAGCACCAGCGGCCGGTCCAGCCGGGCGTCGCCGATGCCGCCCTCGTCCCACCAGTGCAGGTCCGAGCCGCACAGGCCGACCGCGGTGACGCGGACCAGGCTGAGCCCGTCCCCGGCCTGCGGGACCGGCTCCCGGTGCAGCCTGACGTCGGCCGTGCCGTGCAGCCTGGCCGCCCACATCTCCTGGGTCGTGGTCACGCCGTCCATAATGCCGCGCCCGTGCTGGGTGCCCGTGCTGGGTGCCTGTGCTGGGTGCCCGGGCTGGTGGGTGCTGGCGCGGCGGGGTGCGGAGCCGGTAAGCTCGCCGCGTGCGAGTGAACCCTGACCTTCTGTGGTGGCGCCGCCGCTAGGCGGTAGCTGGTTCGCGCAACGCGCAGATTCCGAAGCGATCGCCCGGCAGCGGCGGTCGCTTTTTTCGGCCGCTGGCCTGGCCGGGCCCGACATGTGGGGAGCCACCGTGGATCCGGGACAGCGCCAGGGATCAGCCGATGACGACGGTGAGATGGGGTTCGTCACCGCAGGCGGAGTCGGGGTGACCCGGACGGCCGGGCCGTTCGATCCCGACCTGCTCACCGGCCTGGCCGGGCAGGTCGACGAGCGGCGCGGCGGCGTGCTCAGCTCCGGCATGGAATACCCCGGCCGGTACAGCCGCTGGCACATCGCCTACGTCGATCCGTGCCTGGAGATCACCGCGGCCGGGCGCCGGATTGTGGCCACCGCGCTGAACGCCCGCGGGCAGGTGCTGCTGCCGGTCATCGGCGCCGCGCTGCACCGGGCCGCGGGCACTGCCGCCGCGGGCTCTGCCGTTGCGGGTTCTGCCGCCGCGGATTCGGCTGCCGCAGGCCCCGGCGCGGCAGATCGCCCGGGCCACGGCGTGCCACCCGGCCAGGTGGAGGTGGTGATCCCCGAGCCCGGCGCCGGGTTCACCGAGGAGCAGCGCAGCCGACGGCCCACCGTCTTCTCCGCGTTGCGCGAGATCATCGCGGCGTTCGCCGCGGCCGACCCGCATCTCGGGCTGTACGGCGCGTTCGGCTATGACCTCTCCTTCCAGTTTGAGGAGATCAGGCTCCGGCTGCCGCGCCCCGGCGACCAGCGCGACCTCGTGCTGCACCTGCCCGACGAGATCTACGTGCTGGACCGCAAGCGCGAGACGGCCACCAGGTACCGCTACGAGTTCGAGGTGGCCGGCGTGTCGACCGTGGGCCTGCCCCGGGCCACTCCGGGCACCCGCCCGGCCGATCCGGGCCCGGGTCCCGCCGAGTTGCCGCCGCAGGCGGACCCGGACCGGTACATGAGCGTGGTGGCGCAGGCCAGGGAGCGGTTCGCCCGCGGTGATCTGTTCGAGGTGGTGCCGGGCCACACGTTCTACGGCCGGTGCGCATCACCCGCCGAGTTCTACGAGCGGCTGCGGCAGCGCAACCCGGCGCCGTATGAGTTCATGTTCAACCTGGGTGCGGGGGAGTACCTGGTCGGTGCCTCGCCGGAGATGTACGTGCGGGTGACCGGCGACCGGGTGGAGACCTGCCCGATCTCCGGCACGATCGCCCGCGGCGAGGACACGCTGGGCGACGCGGAGAACATCCGCACCCTGCTCAACTCGGCCAAGGAAGAGTCCGAGCTGACCATGTGCACCGACGTGGACCGCAACGACAAGTCGCGGGTCTGCGTGCCGGGCAGCGTGCGGGTGATCGGCCGCCGCCAGATCGAGATGTACAGCCGGGTCATCCACACCGTGGACCACGTCGAGGGGCGGCTGCGGCCCGGCCTGGACGCGCTCGACGCGTTCCTCACCCACATGTGGGCGGTCACCGTGACCGGTGCCCCCAAAACCTGGGCCATGCAGTTCATCGAGGACCACGAGGAATCGCCGCGGCGCTGGTACGGCGGCGCGGTCGGCGCGCTCGGTTTCGACGGGTCGATGAACACCGGGCTCACCCTGCGCACCGCGCACATCACCGGCGGGCTGGCCGCGGTGCGGGCCGGCGCGACCCTGCTGTTCGACTCCGACCCGGCCGCCGAGCAGCGCGAGACACAGATCAAGGCGCGCGCCCTGCTGGAAACCCTGGCCGAAGCCGACCGGGCCGCTCAGGCGAGGGCTCAGACGGCCGGGCCCACCGAACCGGCCGACCAGCACGGGGCCGCACAGTCCGGGGCCGCACAGTCCGGGGCCGCATCGTCCGGGGCGGCAGTGTCCGGGGCGGCACTGCCCGGGGCTGGGCTGCGGGTGCTGCTGGTGGACCACCAGGACTCGTTCGTGCACACGCTCGGCGACTACTTCCGCCAGCAGGGGGCCGAGGTGACCACCCTGCGGGCCGGCTTCGCCGCGGCGCGGCTCGATGAACTGGCCCCGGATCTGGTGGTGCTCTCACCCGGGCCGGGCCGGCCGTCAGACTTCGGCTGCGCCGAACTGCTGGACGAGCTGGACGCCAGGCGGCTGCCCGCCTTCGGCGTGTGCCTTGGCCTGCAGGCCATGGCCGAGCACGCCGGGGGCAAGCTGTCGCTGCTGCCCGAGCCCGCGCACGGCAAGCCGGGCCTTGTCCGGGCGCACGGCGGCGGCCGGCTGCTGGCCGGCCTGCCCGCGGAGTTCACCGCGGCCCGGTACCACTCGCTCTACGCGGCGGTGGGCGATGTCGGCGGAGGTTTCGCGGTGACCGCCACCCTCAGTGTGGCCCGGCGGCCCGAGGCCCAGGCCGGGCCGCCCGAGGCCGACGTGGCGATGGCGATCGAGAACACCGAGGCCGGCCGGTGGGCGGTGCAGTTCCACCCGGAGTCGATCCTGACCGCGGGCGGCCGCACCGGGCACCAGGTCATCGCCAACGTCCTGACCCTCTGCCAGCACCGTCGCCGCGCCTAAGGTGCGTCAATCCCTTGAGCCCGGGTCTGCGATCGCAGACCCGGGCACTTCGGCTTGCTGGTTTCCCAGGTCAGGAACCGGTAGTGCAGCCCGGTCGAAGACTGCTGCCAGCTCCCGACGGAGTCCGGTGAGCGGCCTACGTCCGGCGCGTGCGTGTCACCTTCGAAATGCTCCCGGATCTCAGTGACCACGATCTGGTCCGCGTGCGGGAGCGCTGCGCGGTACACCGCCGCGCCGCCGATCACCCACAGGTCCCCGGACACCGCGGCGAGCGCCTGCGCCACGTCGGGAAACGTCGCCGCGCCCTCTTGCGGCGTGCGGGACAGCACGAGATTGCGCCGGTCCGGCAGCGGCCGGAACCGCGGCGGCAGCGACTCCCATGTGCGGCGGCCCATCAGCACGGTGGCCCCGGTGGTCAGCGAGCGGAAGTGCCTCTGATCCTCCGGCAGGTGCCACGGCAGCGTGCCGCCGCGGCCGATCACCCCGTTGGCCGACTGCGCCCAGATGAGCCCGATCACACCGCCACCGGCGCCCTGATGCCGGGGTGCGGGTCGTAGCCATCGAGCCTGATGTGCTCGTAGGCGTAGCCGAACAGGCTGTCCGCCGGCTTCAGGCTGAGCGTGGGGAACGGCCGCGGCTCGCGTGCGAGCTGCGTGCGCACCTGGTCCTCGTGGTTGTCGTAGATGTGACAGTCGCCTCCGGTCCAGACAAAGTCACCGACGCCGAGATGAGCCTGTTCGGCGATCATGTGCGTGAGCAGTGAATAGCTCGCGATGTTGAACGGCACACCGAGGAACAGGTCCGCGCTGCGCTGGTACAGCTGGCAGGAGAGTTTGCCATCGGCCACATAGAACTGGAAAAACGCGTGGCACGGCGGCAACGCCATTCGCGGTATGTCGGCGACATTCCACGCGGACACGATGATCCGCCGGGAGTCGGGGTTCTCCCGCAGGATGCGCAGCACCTCGCTGATCTGGTCGACGTGCCCGCCGTCCGGGGTCGGCCACGACCGCCACTGCACGCCGTAGACCGGGCCGAGGTCACCGTCCGGCGCGGCCCACTCGTCCCAGATCGTGACGCCATGCTCCCGCAGCCACGTGACGTTCGCGTCGCCGCGCAGGAACCACAGCAGCTCATATGCGATCGAGCGGAAATGTACTTTCTTCGTCGTGATCAGCGGGAAGCCGTCAGATAGCCGGTAACGCAACTGGTGGCCAAAGATCGAGCGGGTGCCCGTGCCGGTGCGGTCTTCTTTGCGGGCACCCGTATCGAGCACGTGGCGGAGCAGGTCCTCGTACTGCGTGTCCGGCATGCCCGCGAGCCTATCTGAGCAGTTCCTGACCGACCGGTTCACGCGCCGCGCCAACTGCACACTCACCAGGGTTCGCACCGGACGGGTGACCGCCGGCATAATCTGGACGGCAGAGATCCGCAGGCTGCGGAACACCATCGGGCTCGCACTGGCCCAGGCACCGAGGAGGAGATCAGCTTGGCCTTCGGCAGGATCGGTGGGTTTGCGCGGGCCGGGGTGCCGGAACTGTCCGGCGGCGGCACGGTCACCGCCGGCGCGTGGGCGCGGAAGCGGCGGAGACTGTGACCGAGGCCCCGGCCGCGGCGGCGCCCGGCTACCTGGCCAGGCCGCCCGGCTTCCAGCAGGACGCGCAGCCCGGGAGCTTCCCCGGCGTCGTGGTGGTGCACGACGTCTTCGGCATGACACCGGATCTGCGCCGTCAGGCGGACCGGCTGGCGACCGGTGGCTACCTGGCGCTCGCCCCGGACTTCTGGCACGGCAAACCCTGGCCGCTGTGCATCAGGTCGGCGTTCCGCCAGGTGATGTCAGGCACCGGGCCGGTTTTCGAGCAGATCGACGCGGCGGCCCGCTGGCTGGCCGGGCAGGACGGCTGCTCCGGGAAGATCGGTGTCGTGGGCTTCTGCATGGGCGGCGGGTTCGCGCTGCTCTGCGCACCACGGCCAGGCATCTCGGCCGCGGCGGTCAACTACGGGCCGGTGCCCAAGAATGCCGCGCGGCTGCTGGCGGGCGCCTGCCCGGTGGTGGCCAGCTATGCGGGCAAGGACCGGATTTCCCGCACCGACCTGCCCCGGCTGGAGAGCACGCTCACCGACCTCGGCGTGCCCTGTGACAGCAAGGTCTATCCCGGGGCCACGCACGCGTTCATGAACGAGTACGAGGGCCGTCTCGGGGCGCTCACCAAGGTGATGGGCATGCGGCACGACCCGGACGCGGCCGCCGACGCCTGGCGGCGCATCCTCGCGTTCTTCGGCGAGCACCTGCAAGGGACGCCCGAGGCCGAGCCCATGGACGGGCCGGCCCAGGCAGGCCCAGCCCAGGACGGCCCGGCTCAGGACGGGCCAGCCCCTGGGGGATCTGCCTAGGCCGGCGGCTCACCGTCCTGATCGGGGGGATCGGGCGGGTCGGGCTCGTCGTAGTGCACCCGGCCGGGCGGCACGCCGAGCTCGGCCAGCACCCGCTGGGTCTGCCGCAGCATCGCGGGCGGCCCGCAGACGTACACCTCGCGGTCCGCCCAGTCCCGGCGCTCCCGGACCAGGGTGGGCAGGTCGGCCGGTGCCTCGGGCGGCCTGGCCAGGGGCTCATCGGAGACCGCCGTGACCAGTTCGAGCCCCGGAAAGGCATCCGCGAGCAGCCGCAGATCCCGCAGGTCGTACAGGGCGTCCCGGGTGCGGGCACCGAACAGCAGCGCCACGGCGGGCCCGCCCGCCGTGGCGGCCTGCTCGGCCAGCGCCTTGATCGGGGCCAGCCCGGTGCCGCCGGCCACACAGAACAGCCCGCTCCCGGATGTGCCGGCCGGCAGCGTCATCGAGCCTTTCGCCGGCCCGAGCAGCAGCGTGTCGCCCGGCACGGTGTGATGCACCAGCGCGTTGCTGACGAGCCCGCCGGGCACCGCACGCACGTGCAGGCTGAGGGTGCCGTCCCGGCGGGGGGCGTTCGCGATCGAGTAGCTGCGCCACTCCCTGGGCCAGCGGGCGGACTGCACGCTCACGTACTGCCCGGGCAGGTAATGCAGCGGCTGGTCCGGCCGGACGGTCAGCACCGCCAGGTCACCGGCTCGGCGCTGGTGTCCGACCACTTCGGCCAGCCACCACGACGGCGCGTGCTCCGCGTCGGCGTCCGCGGCCTCCAGCATCGTCTCCCGGACGAGGGCGAGCACCGCGTCCCACGCCGCGGCCACCTCATCAGACCAGGCCGGGCCGGCGAACTCACGGACCGTGGCCGCCACGGATTCCATGAACTCGGGGTAGTGCCGGGCGGTGACACCGAACCGGCGGTGGTCGCGGCCGAGCTGGCGCAGATATGCGGTTAGCTGGTCCGGGGAATCGAGGCTCCAGACGATCCTGGCCAGCGCCCGGAAAAAACGATGCCGCTGCCTGTCCATGGCCAGCGGGAAAAACGCGCGCATCTCCGGGTTGGAGGCGAACAGGCGGCCGTAGAAATAGGCCGTCGCCTTACCGGCGGCCGACTCTACGTGCGCGAAAGATTCCTTGACAAGAGCCGGGTTGAGCGATGCCCCGGCACGCGACTGTCCCTCCCTGCTTGCCACATCTGGAGTCTGTCACCGCAGGGTGGGGACCACAACCAGTTGTCATCCGTGCGGAGCCTGCGGTGCAACACTCATTAAAAATAATTTCCGCGGATTACTAAAATACTTAGGACTTTAGGTTAACGTGCTTTCCGCTGGAAGGGCGCCACGGGTACCGGTGACGACATTGGATGACATGGCAGCAGATTCCCGGCCGGCGGTCTTGTGCTTACCCGCCCGATATGTTTTTGTTCCGATGTCAAAAGGCGGGAAGACTGGTACTGTCGGGCCCTCTGCCATGCGCCAGAGGTGACGACGATACCCGCCCGCGGCGGGGCGTTGTACGGCGGATTCTGCGAGGTGGCGCCCCCGGCTAGGCGTTATGCACCATGATGGGCGTATGGCCGCTCACGGAGAAGGACGCACGTCCCGCCCACTCATCGGCATCACCGGCTACCTGGAGCCGGCCAGGTGGGCTGACTTCGTCCGTGAGGCCGTGATCTCACCGGTCACCTACAGCAGGACCGTGGAGCGGGCCGGCGGCATCCCTGTCATCCTGCCGCCGGTTCCCATCGACTCCGTGCCGCGGCTCGTGTCCGGCCTGGACGGCCTGGTCATCTCCTGCGGGCCGGATCTCGACCCGAGGCTGTACGGGGCGACCCGGCATGAGCAGACGACGCAGCCCGACCGCAGGCGGGACACCTTCGACCTGGCCCTGGTCCGTGCGGCGGTCGATGCCGAGCGCCCGTTCCTCGCGCTGTGCCGTGGCATGCATGTGTTCAACGTGGTCCGTGGTGGCACGCTCATCCAGCATCTGCCCGACGTGGTCGGCCACGACCGGCACGCACCCGACCCGGTGAAGATGGCCGTGCACGACGTGCAGGTGAGCGCGAGCAGCAGGCTCGGCCAGATTCTCGGCCCGAGCATCGCCGTGCCCACCCGCCATCACCAGGCGGTGCAGCGGCTCGGCACCGGGCTGCTGGCGGTGGCGTGGGCCGATGACCAGATCGTGGAGGCGGTCGAACTGCAGGGCCACCCGTTCGGCCTGGGTGTGCAGTGGCACCCCGAGGAGGGTGAGGACCTGCGGATCTTCACCGAACTGGTCAGCGCCGCAGCCGCCTGATCACCGACCCGGGGGCGGCCCCGGTGTGCCCCGGGCCACCACTACGATGTTGCGGTGGCTTCGGACGGGTACCTGCGCTTTCCCCATCTCCAGGGTGACCTGCTCACCTTTGTCGCCGAGGACGACGTGTGGCTGGCCCCGGTGGCCGGCGGCCGGGCCTGGCGGCTGACCGCGGACGGCACCGCGGCGGGTCAGCCACGGCTGGCCCGGGACGGCGGCACCGTCGCCTGGCTGAGCCGGCGCGACGGCCCGCCCGAGGTGTACGCGGCTGACGTGGCCGGCGGGGCCGGCCGCAGGCTCACCTTCTGGGGCAGCCCGCACACCCTGGTGCGCGGCTGGTCACCCGGCGGCGAGGTGCTCGCCATCACCGCGGCCGGGCAGCCGTTCCGGCACTACACCTGGGCGCACGCGCTGCCCCCGGACGGCGGTGCGCCCAGGCGGCTGCCGTACGGCCCGGTCACCGATCTCGCCATCGAACCCGGCGAGGTGGCGCTGCTCACCGGGCGGATGTCCCGCGAGCCGGCGTTCTGGAAGCGCTACCGGGGCGGCACCGCGGGCCGGCTCTGGGTGGCCAGGGACGGTCACGCCGGCCCGCCCGGGCCCCAGGCCGGGCCGCACGCGGCCCCGGGCGCGGTGGAGGCTGGGACGCCTGAGGCCGCGGACGGGCCGCAGTTCTCCCGGGTCGCCGCCGAACTGGGCGGGCAGCTGGAAAGCCCCATGCTCGTGGCCGGGCGGCTGGTGTTCCTCTCCGACCACGAGGGAACCGGCAACCTGTACTCCTGCGATCTCGACGGCGGCGGGCTGCGCCGGCACACCGACCACGACGGGTTCTATGCGCGCAACGCGAGCACCGACGGGCGGCGCGTCGTCTACCAGTGCGCGGGAACCATCTGGCTGCTGGAGGATCTGACCGCCGCGGCTCACCCGGTCGACGTCAAGCTCGCGTCGCCCGGGCTGCGGCGCACCCCCCAGCTGGTCTCCGCCGAAGACCACCTCGGCGACCTGTCCTGCGACCACACCGGGCAGGCCAGCGTGATCGAGGTCCGCGGCACCGTGCACTGGCTGACCCACCGCGACGGGCCGGCCCGGGCATTGACCGTGACACCACGGGCCCGGCTGCCCCGGGTGCTCGGCCGGACCGGGCAGGCCGTGTGGGTCAGCGGCCCCGGCGGCGACGACGCGCTGGAGATCGCCCCCGCGGCCGGGGGCTCCGGGCCGTCACGCCGCCTGGCAGCCGGCCAGATCGGCTGGGCGGACAGCATCGCCGCCGCACCGGACGGGACGTCGGTGGCCGTGGCCGCGCGGGACGGCCGCCTGCTGCTGGTGGATGTGGCCTCCGGTCAGGTGGACGCGCTGGCGGCCGCCCAGGACGGCCCGATCGCCGGCCTGGCCTACTCACCCGACTCGGCCTGGCTGGCCTGGGCCCAGCCCGGGCCGCGCCCGCTGACCAGGATCCGGCTGGCCCGGCTGGCCGACCGGCTGCTCGTCGACGCCACCGACGGGCGGTTCTTCGACAGCGACCCGGTCTTCAGCACGGACGGGCGCTACCTGGCCTTCCTGTCCCGGCGCAGCTTCGACCCGGTGTACGACGCGCAGGTGTTCGACCTGTCGTTCCCCTTCGGGGCCCGGCCGTACCTGCTGCCACTCGCCGCGGACACCCCCTCGCCGTTCGCCCCGCTGCCGGACGGACGGCCCGCCAGCCGCGACGGCAGCGGTGACGGAGGCCGCGACGAGGAGCCCGCGCCGGTATCGGTCACGGTGGACACCGACGGGCTGACCACCCGGGTCGTGCCGGTGCCGGTGCCAGAGGCCAGGTATTCCGCGCTGCGGGCGGTGCGCGGCGGCCTGGCCTGGCTGCGTGAACCGCTCACCGGAACGCTCGGCGAAGGCTCCGCGGTGCCCGGCGGGCGCCCGCCCCGGGCCTCGCTGCAGCGGTTCGACCTGGACAAGCGGCGCTGCACCGACCTGGTCGCCGAGCTCGACTGGTTCGAGGCCAGCGGCGACGGCCGCTGGCTGGTGGTGAGCGACCACGGCGACCTGCGGGTGGTGTCGGCCGAGCGCAAGGACGACGGCGACGACGCGGACGAGACCGTCACCATTGACCTGGCCCGGGCCCGGTTCATGGCTGACCCCGCGCAGCTGTGGCGGCACGCCTACGGCGAGGCGGGCCGGTTCATGCGGCACGACTACTGGGACGGTGACATGGCCGGCGTGGACTGGGACGCCGTGCTGGCCGAATACCAGCCGCTGCTCGACCGGATCAGCAGCAGCGAAGACTTCGCCGACCTGCTCTGGGAGATCTTCGGCGAGCTCGGCACCTCACACGCCTACGTGCGGGCGGCACCGGCCGAAGATCTTCCCGGCGAGGCCGGCCCGGTGGGGCTGCTCGGCGCCGACCTGGAGCCGGACGCGGACGGCAGATGGCGGATCACCAGAGTGCTGCCCGGCGAGTCCTCCGACCCGCGGGCACGCTCCCCGCTCAGCTCCCCGGGATCGCTGGCCCGGCCGGGGGAGACCCTGGCCGCGGTGGACGGCCAGCCGGTAGATCCGCGCACCGGGCCCGGCCCGTTGCTGGTCGGCGCGGCCGACGTGCCGGTCGAGCTCACCCTGTCAGGGCCGGACGGCGGCCAGCCCCGGCGCATCGTCGCCATCCCGCTGGCCGACGAGATGCGGCTGCGCTACCAGGACTGGGTGGCCGGCCGCCGGCAACTGGTCCGCGAGCTCAGCGACGGCAGGATCGGCTACCTGCACGTGCCCGACATGATGGGGGAGGGCTGGGCGCACTTTCACCGCGACCTGCGGCTGGAGATGACCCACGGCGCGCTGATCGTGGACGTCAGGGGCAACCGCGGCGGGCACACCTCCGAACTCGTCGTGGAGAAGCTGACCCGCCGGGTTCTCGGCTGGGACGTGCCGCGCGGCCTGCGGCCGAGCACCTACCCCGAGGACGCCCCGCGCGGTCCCGTCGTCACCGTGGCCGACGAGTTCGCCGGCTCCGACGGCGACATCGTGACCGCGGCCATCCGCGCGCTGCGCCTGGGCCCCGTCGTCGGCGCCCGCACCTGGGGCGGCGTGATCGGCATCGAAGGCGGGCACGAACTGGTGGACGGCACGACGATCACCGTGCCCAAGTACCCGTTCTGGCTGGAGGGTTACGGCTGGGGCGTGGAGAACTGGGGCGTGGACCCCGACGTCGAGGTGCTCAACTCGCCCGACGACTGGGCCGCGGGGCGGGACTGCCAGCTGGAGGCCGCCGTCCAGGTCGCGCTGGAGGCCCTGGACGCCAGGCCCCCCGCCGCCGCACCCGACACCACGGGGCGCCCGTCCAGGCGGCGGCCGTCGCTGCCGCCGCGCCCGGCCGGCTGACCGGCCTGGTCCGGCGCCGTGCAGCCGCACGGCCAGCTGGCGGCCAGGCGGGAAATAACCGGTACCGGCGACGCGCGCAGGCCCACTAGCCTGGGCCTATGCGACCCACAGGCCACAGGGCGACAGCGGGCCACCGCGAGGTGGCCAGCCGGTAAGCCGGCCAGCGCCGCCCGGGCGCATCGCCCGCGGCAGCCGCTGGCCGGGTCCTGCGCCCATCGTGGCGCCCACTGGCGGTCCCTCGCGGCCTAAGACCGGCCTTTCCTTCCTGCCTGTGGAGATCGCCATGACCGCGTCCTGGGCCCGCCGGCTGCGCATCGACGTCAGCCCGCTGCAGATGTCCGCTGACTTCCGGGCGCTATTCGCCAGCCGCACGATCACCCTGCTCGGCAGCCAGGCCACCGAGGTGGCGCTGCTCGTGCAGGTCAAGCAGCTCACCGGATCGGCGCTGGCGGTGGGACTGCTGGGTGCGGCCGAACTGGTGCCACTGGTGCTGTTCGGGCTGTATGGGGGTGTACTGGCGGACCGTTTCGACCGGCGCCAGCTCGCCCGCTGGTGCGAGGCCGGGCTCGGCGTCTTCGCCGTGATTCTCATGGTCAACGCGGTGCTGCCGCATCCCGCGCTCTGGCCGGTGTACCTGGTCGCGGCCGCGATGATGGCGCTGGCCGCGCTGCAGCGGCCGTCGCTGGACGCCTCGGTGCCGCGGATCGTGGCCCGGGACCAGCTCACCGCGGCGTCCGCGCTGCTGTCGCTATCGGGCAACGCCAGCCTGCTGCTCGGGTCCGCGCTGGGCGGCGTGCTGGCGGCCGGAGCGGGCCCGTGGACCGTCTACGCGGCGGACACCGTGTCGTTCGCCGTGTCGTTCGGCCTTCTGCGCCTGCTCCAGCCGGTGCCGGCCAAGGCGGCGGCCGTGGGCGGCGAGCGCCCGGCCGGGCTGCGGAGCGTACTGACCGGGCTGCACTACGCGCGGCGCCGCCCGGAGCTGATCGGCTCCTACCTCGCCGACCTGGCCGCGATGACGCTGGCCTACCCGGCCTCGCTGTATCCGTTCATGGCGGCGGCGCTGCACGCGACATGGTCGGTAGGGCTGATGTTCGCCGCCAGTTCGGCCGGCGCGATGCTCGTCTCGGCGCTGAGCGGCTGGACCGCCCGGGTGCGCCGGCACGGTGTGGCCATCGCGGTGGCCGCCGCGGCCTGGGGAGCGGCCATCGCCGGGTTCGGCCTCGCCCCCGACGTGGGCGTGGCGCTGGCCTGCCTGGCCGCCTCCGGGGCGGCGGACATGGTGAGCGGGCTCTTCCGGGACACACTGTGGAACCAGACGATCCCGGACGCGCTGCGTGGCCGGCTGGCCGGGGTGGAACTGCTGAGCTACGGCCTCGGCCCGTCCGCGGGCCAGTTGCGGGCCGGAGCGGTCGCCGCGGTCAGCACCCCGCGGATCTCCCTGTGCTCGGGCGGGCTGGCGTGCGTGGCCGCGGTGGCCGTGGTCTGCGCCGTGCTGCCCGGGTTCACCCGCTACCGTGCGGCGGTGTCCGCCGCGGCGCATCAGGAACGTGCGGAAAGCATTCCTTAGCACCGCCGGGCCGGATTCCTTCAGAGCCGGGATGGCTGGCCGTCAGATCGGCGCGTTGTAGCTACCCACCCAGTGGACCTTCAGCCAGATCATCACCGTGGTCCAGGCACCGCTCACCTGCAGGATGCCGACCACGACCAGCAGCCCGCCGCCGAACCGCATGACAGCCCTGGCGTGCCGGCGGGCGAAACCGAAGCCCCGCATGCCGCGCTGGAACAGCAGGGCCACGATCAGGAACGGCACGCCGAGACCGAGACCGTAGACGAACGCCAGGAACGCGCCGCGGTCCGCGGTGCCGGTCGTGAAGGCCAGCGTCAGCACGGCGGTCAGCGTCGGCCCCGTGCACGGCGTCCAGCCCAGCCCGAACATCACGCCGAGCAGCGGTGCCCCGATCAGCCCGGCGCGTGGCCGCACCGACGGCCGCATGATCCGCCCGGCCAGGCTGAACCGGTCGAACAGGCCCGCGAACAGCAGCCCGAGCACGATCGTCACCGCGCCGAGGACCTGGGTCAGCCCGCGCTGATGGCTCTGCAGCAGGCTGCCAAGCCCGCCGAAGGCCGCTCCGTAGGCGGCGAACAGCGCGGAGAAGCCGAGCACCACGAGCGCCGCACCGGCCACCGTGCGGGCGCGGCCCGCGGGCTCGCCACCGCCGGCCGCCTCGGCCTGCTGCGCGTCCGCGCCCGACATGCCGGTCACGTAGGACAGGTAGCCGGGGATGAGCGGCAGGCAGCAGGGGGACAGGAAGGTGATCGCGCCCGCGGCCGCGGCGACCGGGATGGCCAGGATCAGCGGCCCGCTCGCCACCAGGTTCCCGACACTCATCCCGCTGCTCACCTCCGCCCCTGCCGGCTTGCCGGCTGCCTAAAACTTACCGCCGGGTCCGCGGCGGCGGCGGCCGGCCCTGGGGTGAGCGAGGTGGCCCGGCCGGCCAGCTCAGCCGGGGCCCGGCGGCGGGCCGGCCCAGCGGTGAGCGGTGCGGCCGGGCCGCCCGGGTTCAGCGGAGCCCGGCCCGCCGCCGGGCACCGCCGTCAGCTTCGGCCGGCGGGCGGGCGGACCAGGTACAGCACGGCGGCATAGCAGAGCAGGGCCACGCAGCCGGCCGCGGCCATGCCCATCGAGGCTGCGTTCGTGCCGTCGTGCACGAAGCTGAAGCCCTGCCCGGCCGCGGCCACCATGGCCACCAGGCCCACTGCCCCGGCCACCACGACCGGCCAGTGCCGGGCCACGATGGCCTGCACGAGCAGGCCGATCGCGGACACGACGAGCAGCAGCCCAAGTACCACGTGCAGGGCCAGCCCGGCGCCGTTGCTGAACGCCTGGCTGGCGCCGCCGCCAGTGGGCAGGCTGACGTACAGGTTGACCCCGATGCCCACGCTAAACTGCACGATCAGCAGCACCAGCGTGGCCAGGCTGGCCCGGCGCAGGCCGGTAAGCCTGCGAATCTGCTGTGCCGCGGCCGGCCTGGCCACGGTGCTGGCGTCCGCCATACCGTTCACCTCGATCTCTGGATTGTCATGATGAGGCTTATTCGAAACTCGGCTGAGCGCCCGCTGTCACCGGGCGGGAGGGAGTTTCGAATAAGCCTCACTGTCCGGGGGCCGGCCGGCGCCGGGCGCCGGTGCCCTTGCCATGCCCCGTCCGCCCGCGCCGCGTCCCCGTCATTGCGGCGGCTGGCGGGTTCGCAGCCGCGCCCGGGCGGTGATGATGGCGACCGGGATCAGCCACCACGCCCACCAGATTGCCCAGACCGGGTGCCCGCCCGCGGCGGCCGCCCGGCTGATGCCGCCGAGCAGCATCATGCCCATGATGAAGATAGCGACCGCCACCAGCGGGAACGGCAGACGCGCCCGGGGCGTGGCGGGTAGCGGCGCCGGGACCGGCCTGGGCAGGTCGGTGAGCAGCCCGTCCAGTTCGCCGCGGGTGCGGGCGTTCACCGCCCGGCCCATCCGCACGTCGAACTCGTCCTGCCGCAGCCGGCCGTCCTTGAGGTGCTCGGCCAGTTCGGTCACCACGGTGTCCCGTTCGGCATCGGACGCGCGCAGCCCGGAGGCCTGCCCGCGGTCGTGCGTTGTGTTCGTAGCCATTGCCTGGCTCCTCTCCCAGATCCGCCAGCAATACCGATCATCGCGGCCGGCGCCCGGTCGTGTCGCCGGCCGGGCGTGCCGTTCCGGCCAGCACCGGGGGCGGTATGAGGGCCTCCTCCGGTACCGCGCCGGGAGTACCCGGATCCACCCGGCGGAGTAGCCGGCCGCGGTGATTGGCACCGCCGTTATGTATGAGCTCATTGCCAGCCACCCATTGACACCCGACAGGTACGGAGAGACGATAAACGCTGTTCTGACAACGTTGTCAGCCCACCGTGGCTGCCAACACAGTGCAGCAGAGTGCAGCAGTCTGTAGCAGCGTGCCGGAGCGGGCGGATGCCTCCGGGGGACGGGACGGTGTACCGGATCCTGCCCGAGGAGGACTTTTTAATGATGGGGAAGCTCGCGTCACGCGTCGCCCGCTGGCCTGCCGTAGCCGTCCTGGCGTCGGTGGGCCTGCTGGCCGGCGGGATGGCGGCCGGCAGCCCGGTCGCGGCGGCAAGTTCCCAGCCGTCGGCCAGCGCCAGTCCCTCGACATCGTCAGCATCCAACCCACATCCGTCGTCCAGCCCCAGCCGTGCCCCGGGCACCAGCCCGCAGCCGGCGCCGAGCGCCGCCCCGATCGGCGGCAAGCAGGCCACCAGCCACCACATCGCCTGCACGATCACGCCCAGCGGCCGGCTGGCCAACTGCCCGCGCCCCGTGCCGCACGCCAAGCTGCCCAAGGGCGCCACGAACCACACCAAGATGACCCACGCGGTGAACCCGGGTGACCTCGCGTCCCTCGTGGACACCCGGACCTGGACCTCCGGTGGCGGCAACACCTACCCGGGCGCCAGCGTGCCGTTCGGCATGACGCAGTGGAGCCCGGACACGATGCCCAACCGCAGCGCCGGCGGCGGCTACAGCTACGGCGACACCCAGCTCACCGGGTACAGCCTGACCCACATCTCCGGGCCTGGCTGCGGCGCGGCGGGCGACGTGCCGATCCTGCCGATGACCGGCGCGCTGCCCAGCGGCAACGTGAACAACGCCACCACCTCGTTCACCAACACCGGCGAGGTGGCGCAGGCCGGCTACTACTCGGCGCAGAGCAACGGCCCGAACAACACGATCACCTCGCAGTTCACCGCGACTCCGCACACCTCCATGGGCCAGTTCACCTTCCCCTCCACCACCTCGGCCGACTTCCTGGTCAAGCTGATGGACAGCCAGAACGGCGACTTCGGCGACAGCGCCCAGATCGTCGGCAACAACGAGGTCACCGGCACCGACACCAGCGGCCACTTCTGCGGCGAGTCGAAGAACGACGGCCAGACGCAGGAGTACACGGTGCACTTCGACATCGTGTTCAGCCAGCCGTTCACCGCCTCGCAGATAGTCACCAACTCCGGGCAGGCCAACCCGGCCGGTGTCTTCCTCACCTTCGACACCACCAGCAACCAGACGATCCAGGCCAAGGTGGCGATCTCCTACGTGAGCACCGCCAACGCCCAGCAGAACCTGACCGAGAACCCGGGCTGGAACTTCGACAGCGTCAAGGCTGCCGCCCAGCACAGCTGGGACAACCTGCTCGGCAAGATCCAGGTCTCCGGCGGCACGTACTCCCAGACGCAGGAGTTCTACAGCCTGCTCTACAAGGACTTCATGCAGCCCAACATCAGCAGCGACATCAACGGCCAGTACATGGGCGCGGACATGAAGGTGGCCAAGATCAGTGGCCAGCAGCAGAACCAGTACGGCACCTACTCCGGCTGGGACATCTACCACTCGCTGTCCCAGCTGCAGGCCATCCTCGACCCGCAGGCGGCCTCCGACCAGGCCCAGTCGCTGGTGAACTACTACGAGCAGGACCAGCTTCTGCAGCAGTGGGGCTACCTCAACCTGAACAACTACGTCATGGTCGGGGACCCGGCGCAGTCGATCATCTCCGACTACTACGCGTTCGGCGCGCACAACTTCAACACCCACCAGGCGCTCGCCGACATGCTCAAGCAGGCCACCACGGTCAACGACGTGCGGCCCGGTGAGGCGCTCGAGGCCAAGTACGGCTACCTGCCCGCGGACGGCACGTACGGGTGCTGCAACCCGCACGGCACGGTGGCCACGCTGGGCGAGTACGACACCGAAGACCTCGCGCTGGCCCACTTCGCCGCGGCCATGGGTGACACCAAGGACGCCACCATGCTCGAGCAGCGGGCCAACAACTGGGAGAACGAGTTCGACCCGAACAACAACCTGCTCAACGGGCGCACCGAGAACGGGCAGTTCGTGCCCGGCATCGTCCCGACCGACTCCGACAGCAACGAGCTGTACTACGTCGAGGGCGACGCCTACGAGTACCTGTGGAACGTGCCGAACGACTACTCGGCGCTGTTCTCACTGATGGGCGGGAACGCCAAGGTCGCGCCGGTGATCCGGCAGTACCTGTCCCAGCCGAACGGCTTCGGCATGTTCGCCCAGCTGAGCAACGAGTTCGACTTCGGCGAGCAGTACATGGGTGACTACGCCCAGGACCCGGCAGGTGCCCAGAAGGCCGTCAACACCATGCTCAGCACGATGTACCCGCCCGGGCCCAGCGGCCTGCCCAACAACGACGACCTCGGCGCCAACAGCTCGACGTTCATCTGGGAGATGCTCGGCATGTACCCGGAGAACTCCGGCTCGGACAACCTCGTGTTCGGCAGCCCGCATTTCCCGCACGCCTCGGTCAGCCTGGACAACGGCAAGACGATCACGATCAACGCGCCGGGCGCCTCGTCCAGCGACTACTACGTGCAGAATCTGAAGATCAACGGACGCCCGTACCAGAAGCTGTCCGTGCCGTTCTCCGCGCTGTCCCAGGGCGCCACGATGGACTGGACGCTGGGCAGTCACCCGAGCAGCTGGGGCACCGCGCCGCAGGACGCACCGCCGTCCTACAGCGCGGGCCTGCGGCCGGTCGTCACGGCCGCGTCCAGCCAGCAGGTGACGGTGGCCCCTGGCGGCACCGCCACGGTGCAGATCCAGGCCAGGAACGCGACCAGCAGCCACCAGTTCGTGCAGACCAGCCCATCGGCACCGGCCGGGCTCACGGTCACGCCGGGCGGCGGGCAGATCAGCGTCCCGCCGAGCGGGCAGGGCACCGAAACGCTCACCGTGAAGGCCAGCGCGAACGCGACGCAGACGTTCTACACCGTGCCCGTCACGGTCAAGGACGGCCACACCTCGCTGCCCGCGGTGAACGTCACCGTGCTGGTCGCCCAGCCGGGCAGCCTTCTCGCCACCTACAGCGACGCCGGCATCTCGAACGACTCCGACGTGAACCTGGGGAACTTCGACGGTGACGGCAACAGCTACTCGGCGCAGGCGCTGTCCGCCGCCGGGCTGACCGCGGGCCAGACCACCACGGTGGGCGGCGTGCAGTTCACCTGGCCGCTGCCGGCGCCGGGCTACCCGGACAACACGGTCGCGGCCGGGCAGCAGGTCACGGTCAACGCCCCGGCCGGCACCCAGACGCTCGGCTTCCTCGGGTCGGCCACGAACGGGCCAACCCAGGGCATGGCGACGCTGCACTACTCCGACGGCAGCACGTCCCAGTTCTGGCTGGGGCTGAGCGACTGGACGCTGAACGCCGGCAGCTCGAAGCCGTCGTACGGCAACGTGGTCGCGGCCAGCACGACCTACCGCAACTGCGCGGGCTGCACGGGCGGCAAGAACACGGTCGGCACCGACGTGTTCTACGCCGGGCTGCCGGTCAATCCGAACAAGACGCTGACGAGTGTGACGCTGCCCAACGGAGCCACCGGGGGCGCGCTGCACATCTTCTCGATCGGCACGTCCACCAAGGCGCTGAGCCCGCCGGTCGCCACCTCGCTCAGCCCGGCCACAGCCGCGGCGGGCCAGACGGTGACGATCAGCGGCAACGGTTTCGGCGCCACCCAGGGGTCGGGCTACGTGGCGTTCTCCGACAACGGGATCAACTGGGGAGCGCCCGGCAACGCGGGCACGTTCAAGATCGACAGCTGGAGCGACACCGCCATCACCTTCACTGTGCCCACCCCCAGTGGCAGCAACGGCCAGTTCGCGGTGGCACCCGGCACGCTCGCCTCGGCGACCGTGGTCACCGACAGCGGCGCGTCGTCCGACACGCCCGCTATGGAGATCACGCCGACAGCCAACCCGTCCGACTACTACGACAACGCCGGCATCTCGCCGGACAACAACCAGGCCTGCGCCAACTACGACGGCGACGGGTTCAGCTACTCAGCCGACGCGCTGGCCGCGGACAACCTGACCCCGGGTGCCACGGTCACTGCCGACGGGCACACCTTCACCTGGCCCAACGTGGCCGCCTGCGCCAAGGACAACATCCTGGCCGCCGGGCAGACCATGCTGGTGAACGGGGCCTCGGGCGCCACGACGCTGGGCCTGCTGGGTTCGTCCAGCAACGGTGGGTCGCAGGGCAACATCATCATCAACTACACCGACGGCACGTCAAGCACCGCGGCGCTGTCGTTCAACGACTGGGCCTCGGCGCCGGGTGGCGGTGACGACGCGGTCGCCACCATGCCGTACCGGAACGCCATCAGCGGCGGGTCGCAGTCCATCACCATGTACGTCTTCGCGACCACGGTGCCCGTGAACTCGTCGAAGACGGTGGCCTCGATCACGTTCCCCGACGTGAGCAACAGCATCGGATCGAACACCACGGCCATGCACATCTTCGCGGTCAACCTCGGCTGACCGCGAGCAGAACACGGGCCGGCCCGGGCCACAGTCCGGGCCGGCCCGCACCACGTGGAGCCCTGCGCGCTGGCCTGGGCGCAGGGCTCCACCTGCCCCCTCCATGATCGCGTGCGCATTCTGGTGTGATAGCACTAAACCGTGTATACGACCGCAAGTCGCCGCCCCGTTGTTGTTATCGCCGGGATGGCCGATGCTGAACGGCGCGCCTGTTACCTGCCGGACAGTTACAGCGAGGCGGTGCTGCGGGCGGGCGGGATACCGCTCGTCCGGCCGCCCGGCGTGGACTCGCCCGCGCTGGTGGACGACCTGCTGGGCATGGCCGGCGCGCTGGTCATCCCCGGCGGCCGGGACCTGGACACTGAACGGCTCGGGCTCGGCCCTGTGCACCCGCGGGCCAGGCTCACCCCCACCGCCCTGCAGGACGCCGACATGGCGCTGGCCAGCGCGGCGCTGGAGCGGGATCTGCCCGTCCTGGGCATCTGCTACGGGATGCAGTTGCTCGGCCTGCTCGGCGGCGGCAGCCTGTGCCAGCACCTGGACGACGAGGCCGGCACGCACATCAGCCCGGACGGCACGGTCCGGCACGACGTGCGGGTCACCCCGGGGACACGGACGGCCGCCGCGGTGGGCACCGAGCTGCAGGTGTGGTCGGCCCACCACCAGGCGCTGGACTCGGCCGGCCCGGGCTGGCTGGTCACCGCGCAGGACCCGGGCGGCCTGATCGAGGCGATCGAGCACCCGGGCCACCGGCTGGCCATCGGCGTGCAGTGGCACCCCGAGCGGGCCGAGCCGCCGCAGGACGGCCTGTTCGAGGCGCTGGTCTCCGCGGCGGCCCCGGCCCCGCTGCCCGGCTGACCCGCGCGGCCCCTGGCCGCACCGCCGGGCCGAGTTCGGCACCGGCGATGTCCCATCGACCGACTTGCGCCCGGCCCGGCGGAAGCGTCAGTGCTCCGTCACCGGGAGGTAGATGCGTTCGCCCTCGCGGGTGAATTCGGCGGCTTTGTCCTCCAGTCCGGCCGTCAGCGCGTCCCGCTCGGCGAGGCCGTGCGCGGCCGCGTAGTCCCGCACGTCCTGGGTGATCTTCATGGCGCAGAAGTGCGGGCCGCACATCGAGCAGAAGTGCGCGGTCTTGGCCGGCGCCGCGGGCAGCGTCGCGTCGTGGAAGGACCGCGCCGTGCCCGGGTCGAGCGCCAGGTTGAACTGGTCCTCCCAGCGGAACTCGAACCGCGCGTCGGACAGCGCGTCGTCCCATGCCTTGGCGCCCGGGTGCCCCTTGGCCAGATCCGCCGCGTGCGCGGCGATCTTGTAGGCGATCACGCCCTGCTTGACGTCCTCGCGGTCCGGCAGCCCGAGGTGCTCCTTCGGCGTGACGTAGCACAGCATCGCCGTCCCGTACCAGCCGATCATGGCTGCGCCGATCGCCGAGGTGATGTGGTCGTAGCCGGGCGCGATATCGGTGGCCAGCGGCCCGAGGGTGTAGAACGGCGCTTCGTCGCACAGCTCCTGCTGCAGCCGCACGTTCTCGGCGATCTTGTGCATCGGCACGTGCCCCGGGCCTTCGATCATCACCTGGCAGTCGTGCGCGGCGGCGACCCGGCCCAGCTCGCCGAGCGTGCGCAGCTCGGCCAGCTGCGCCTCGTCGTTCGCGTCGTGCACACAGCCCGGGCGCAGCCCGTCGCCGAGGGAGAACGTCACGTCGTAGCGGGCCAGGATCCCGCACAGCTCGGCGAAGTGCGTGTAGAGGAAGTTCTCCTCGTGGTGGGCCAGGCACCAGGCGGCCATGATGGACCCGCCGCGGGACACGATCCCGGTGCGCCGCCGCGCGGTCAGCGGCACGTACCGCAGCAGCACGCCGGCGTGCACGGTCATGTAGTCCACGCCCTGCTCGCACTGCTCGATGACGGTGTCCCTGTACACCTCCCAGGACAGTTCACTTGACTTTCCGTTTACCTTTTCCAGGGCCTGGTATATCGGAACGGTGCCGATCGGGACGGGTGAGCCGCGCAGGATGCCTTCCCGCGTCTGGTGGATCCGTTCGCCGGTGGACAGGTCCATCACGGTGTCCGCGCCCCACCGGGTCGCCCACCGCATCTTCTCCACCTCCTCGGCGACCGAGGAGGACACGGCCGAGGTGCCGATGTTCGCGTTGATCTTGACGAGGAACGCCTTGCCGATCACCATCGGCTCGGACTCCGGATGGTTCAGGTTGGCCGGCAGCACCGCCCGGCCGGCCGCCAGCTCGGCCCGGACGAGTTCGGCGGGCACCCCCTCGCGGATGGCCGCGAACTCCATCTCGGGGGTGATTTCGCCGCGCCGCGCGCAGGCCCGCTGGGTGACGCTGCCGCCCCGCGACAGCCGTTCATCAATCCAGCCAGCCCGCAGGTGCGGCAGCGGCTCCTCTCCCGTGGCGGGTGGCCCCGATGTGTCGTAGAGACAGAAGGTGTCCCCGGTGGTCAGCGTCACCTCGCGGACCGGCACCCGGATGCCCGGCCGTGCGCCGGCCCGGTAGGCCTTGCGGAAAACCCCGGGGGCGGTGTGATGTGCAGACACAGTTCGCAACTCCCTTCGCCGGTATGACCCGGATCAGGTCCTGGCGGTCGGCGGCCACCTCAGCCGCCCTCTCAGCCCGGTCTCGCCGGGCTCCCGCGTTCTGTGCCCCTACCGTAGCCCGCGCGCTGCGCCGCGGCCATTGCGGGGCCGCGGGGCGGCAGGCCCGCCCGGGGCGGCCGGTGGCCGATGGCACGGCGAAAGGTAATGTCGCGCGTGGGAGGTGGCCGAAGGTGACGCGGGGTGCCTGACATGACCGAGCCGGCGGCCGCCGGGGACAGGGTCGCCACCATCCCGAACGGGATAAGCGCGGCCCGGCTGCTCGGCGTGCCGGTTTTCCTGTGGCTGGTGCTCGGCCCGAGGACCGCCACCGGTGACGCCTGGGCGGTCGGCGTGCTCATCGCCTCGGCGATCTCCGACTGGCTGGACGGCAAGATCGCCCGGGCGCTCAACCAGCAGAGCAGGCTCGGCCAGCTGCTCGACCCGGCCGCCGACCGGCTGTACATCGCGGCCACGCTGGTCGGGCTGGCCGTCCGCGGGATCATCCCGTGGTGGCTGGTCGGGCTGCTCGCGGCGCGAGAGCTCATCGTCGGAGTGGCGCTGGCCGTGCTGCGCCGCCGCGGTTTCCCCGCGCTGCAGGTCAGCTTCGTCGGCAAGGCGGCCACGCTGTGCCTGCTGTACGCGTTCCCGCTGCTGTTCCTCGGCGCGCACGGCGGCGTCGCGGCGGAGATCGCACGGGTCACCGGGTGGGCGTTCGCGATCTGGGGGACCGCGCTGTACTGGATCTCCGGGTGGCTTTACCTGGCCCAGACCCGTGGCCTGCTGTCCGGAACCGGGGGTACGGGACGGGCCGTGCAGAGCGTGCCGCCGGCGCGGAAGGAGCTGGGCCACCGGTGAAAGCCGTCGTGATGGCCGGGGGCGAGGGCACCCGGTTGCGGCCGATGACCGCCAGCCAGCCCAAACCGATGCTGCCGGTGGTCAACCGGCCGATCATGGAGCACGTGCTCCGGCTGCTCAAACGGCACGGGTTCACCGACACCGTGGTCACCGTCCAGTTCCTCGCCGCGCTGGTGCGCAACTACTTCGGCGACGGTGAGGACTTCGGGCTGAACCTGCAGTACGCCACCGAGGAAAGCCCGCTGGGCACGGCCGGCAGCGTGCGGAACGCCGCCGACGCGCTGCGCGAGGAGCCATTCCTCGTCATCTCCGGTGACGCGCTCACTGACATCGACCTGTCCGAGCTGGTGAAGTTCCATCGGCTGAACGGTGCCCTGGTGACCGTGGCGCTCAGCCGGGTGCCCAATCCGCTGGAATTCGGCATCGTGATCACCGGCGAGGACGGGCGCATCCAGCGTTTCCTGGAGAAACCCACCTGGGGCCAGGTGTTCTCGGACACGGTGAACACCGGTGTCTACGTGATGGAGCCCGAAGTGCTGGCCGAGGTGCCGGCCGGTGAGATGGTCGACTGGTCCGGCGACGTGTTCCCCCGGCTGCTCGAGCGCGGCGCCCCGCTGTACGGCTGGGTGGGTGACGGCTACTGGGAGGACATCGGCACCCACGAGGCCTACCTGAAAGCCCAGGCGGACGTGATGGCGGGCCGGGTGCTGGCCGACATCGACGGCTTCGAGGTGTCCCCGGGCGTGTGGGTCGCCGACGGCGCCGAGGTGGATCCCGAGGCGGTGCTGACCGGGCCGCTGGTCATCGGCGAGTACTCCAAGATCGAGGGCGGCGCGACGCTGCGCGAGTACACCGTGGTCGGCAGCAACGTGGTGGTGAAGGAGGGCGCGTTCCTGCACCGCGCCGTGGTGCACGCCAACGTCTACATCGGCCAGGGGGCGAACCTGCGCGGCTGTGTCATCGGCAAGAAGACCGACGTCATGGCCGGGGCGCGGATCGAAGAGGACGCCGTCATCGGGGACGAGTGCATGATCGAGCCCGAGGCTTACCTGTCCGCCGGGGTGAAGGTCTACCCGTTCAAGACCATCGAGGCCGGCGCGGTGGTGAACACCAGCGTGATCTGGGAGTCCCGCGGCCAGGCCACGCTGTTCGGCCGCCGCGGCGTCTCCGGGCTGATCAACGTGGAGATCACCCCCGAGCTGTGCGTGCGGCTGGCCAGCGCCTACGCCAGCACGCTGAAGAAGGGCTCGACCGTCACCACGTCCCGGGACGCCTCCCGGGCGGGCCGGACCTTCAAGCGCGCGGTACAGGCCGCGCTCAACGCCAGCGCGATCAACGTGGTGGACCTGGAGGCGCAGCCGCTGCCGGTGGCCAGGTTCGAGACCGGGCGCGGCGGCTACAGCGGCGGCATCGCGATCCGCACCGCGCCGGGTGACTCGCAGTCCATCGACCTGGTCTTCCTGGACGAGCACGGCACCGACCTGTCCCCGGCGGCGCGGCGCAGGCTGGAGCGGGTGTTCTCACGGCAGGAGTTCCGCCGTGCCTTCCCCGGCGAGATCGCCGAGCTGTCCTACCCGCCGCGGATCATCGAGTCCTACACCAGGGAACTGCTGCGCTGCGTGAACATGGCCGACGTCCGTGAAGCCGGGCCGGCCGACGCGCCGGGCGGGCTCAAGCTGGTGGCGGACACCGCCGGCGGCACCGCGTCGCTGGTGCTGCCCGGGCTGCTGGGCCTGATCGGCGTGGACGTGCTCACCGTGAACAACCGGCTGGACGAGATCTCCCCGACGGAGACGCTGGCCCAGGCCCGGGCCGGGCTGCAGCGGGTCAGCGATCTGGTGTCGTCGTCGCGGGCCGCGTTCGGCGTGCGGTTCGACCCGGTGGGGGAGCGGATCGCGCTGCTCGACGACAAGGGGCAGGTGGTCAGCGACGACCGCGCGCTGCTGGTGGTGCTCGACCTGGTGGCCGCGGAGCGGAAGACCGGCCGGGTCGCGCTGCCGGTGACCACCACCCGGGTGGCCGAGCAGGTGTGCCGCCACCACGGCGTGCGGGTGGACTGGACCGCCACCTCGCTGGACGCGCTGACCGAAGCCGCCGCGGCCGGCGACGTGATCCTGGCCGCCGACGGGCGCGGCGGGTTCATCGTGCCCGAGTTCTCACCCGCGGTCGACGGCATCGCGGCCTTCACCCGGCTGCTCGGCCTGGTGGCCCGGGCCCGGCTGACGCTCAGCCAGATCGACGCCAGGATCCCGGAGGCACACCTGCTCCGGCTGTCGGTGCCCACCCCGTGGGAGGCCAAGGGCGGGGTGATGCGCGCGGTGGTGGAGCAGGCCGGGGACCGCCCGCTGGACACCACCGACGGGGTCCGGGTGACCGAGGAGGGACGCGGCTGGGTGCTGGTGCTGCCCGACCCGTCCGGCCCGCTCACCCACCTGTGGGCCGAGGGCGACGACGACGACGCGGCGCAGTCGCTGCTGGACGAGTGGGGCGGGGTGGTGGGTCGGGCCGCCGCCCGCTGAATAACCCTGAGTGCACGGCTGGACCGGGACCGTCATGGCCACCCGGCGGGGCGGTGTCACGTGGAAGAATCTTGCGATGGCCAGTTCCCCGGGCGGCGCGCCCCGCCGGCGTTGGCGCCGCGGTCTCGCGTGGCGCGTGGACCGCCGAGCCGCGGCCCGGGTAGCGTTGACGCCGTCACCTGAGTTCACGCCGCGGGCCAGCCAAACCGGCCGGAGTCCCGCCCCGACCGCATGGCCGATGGATGGGAGGCCGGGCGAAGTAATGCCGAGCGTCCACTGCAGCAGGTGCGGCCGCCCCAATGCCGAGGGCGCCCGCTTCTGCTCACATTGCGGCAGCCCGCTGGGGCGTGCCGCCAGCGGCGAACGGCCTGGCGAATCCACCTCGACGATCTCGCTCGGCGGGCCGGAGGCCGCGCCGGCCGAAACCGACGTCGCCGCCGACGAGCCGGCCGCCGATGCGGCCGCGGTCGAGGCGCTGCCGCCCGGCACCGCCCTGCTCGTGGTCCGCCGCGGGCCGAACGCGGGCAGCAGGTTCCTGCTGGACAGCGACCTGACCACAGCGGGGCGCCATCCGGAGAGCGACATCTTCCTCGATGACGTCACCGTGTCCCGCCGGCACGCCGAGTTCTACCGGCAGGGCGAGTCGTTCACGGTGCGTGACGTCGGCAGCCTGAATGGCACCTACGTCAACCGCGAGCGCATCGAGGAAGCCGGGCTGAACGGCGGCGACGAGGTCCAGGTGGGCAAGTTCCGGCTGATCTTCCTCACCCGCCCGCCGCGTGATGGCCTCGATGGCGGGGGTGCGGCGGACACGGCATGAGCGCTCAGCCTGCCCGGGCTTATTACGGCATCGGCGAGGTGCTTGCCCAGCTCACCGGCGAGTTCCCGGACATCCGTATCTCGAAGATCCGGTTCCTGGAGTCGGAGGGGCTGATCGAGCCTGCCCGTTCGCAGTCCGGGTACCGCCGGTTCAGCCGGCGGGACGTGGAGCGGCTGCGGTACATCCTCACCGCACAGCGGGACCACTACCTGCCACTGCGGGTGATCAGGGAGAAGCTGGACTCGCCGGACGGCGCCGCCGAACTGGCCCGGCCGGCCCGCGACGGCGCCATGCTGACCCGGGCGGAACTGCTGGCGGCGGCCGGGATCGAGGCGGGCTCGCTGGACGAGCTCGAGGAGTTCGGGCTGATCCGCCGCCGGGGCAGGCAGTACGGCCAGGAGGCGCTGAGCGTGGCCAGGCTGGCCGCGGAGCTGGCCAGGTTCGGTGTGCAGCCCCGGCACCTGCGGGCGGTCAAGGCTTCAGCTGAGCGCGAAACTTCGCTGATCGAGCAGGTGGTCGCGCCGGTGCTGCGGCAGCGCAGCCCGGGCGCGGTGGAACGGGCAGGCCAGACGGCGCGGGACATCGCGGCGCTGTCCATGCGGCTGCACGCCGCCCTGCTGGAGGCCGAACTGGGCGAGGCCGGGCTGGCCTAGGGGCGGCTCGGGCCCCGGGTTAGCGCCGCCGGCCTGGGCGGGTACTGGACAGGTGAGAGCGGCCCGAGGTCCGCTCCGGCGCGATAGCGGGTGTACTTTGACAAAGGGAGTGCCCCCGATCAGGGCCGAGGGTTGACCAAGCGCGGAGGAGCCGCCGTGAGGCAGATGGAGGTCGTCGGCGTCCGGGTCGAGATGCCAACGAACCAGCCCATCGTCCTGCTGAAGGAGATGCAGGGCGAAAGGTACCTGCCGATTTGGATCGGCGCAGTCGAGGCAACCGCGATCGCGTTTGCCCAGCAGGGCATGGTCCCGCCGCGGCCGCTGACGCATGACCTGCTGCGCGACGTGCTCGAGGCGCTCGGCGTGCAGCTGCGCACGGTCAAGATCACCGCGCTGCGGGATGGCATCTACTTCGCCGACCTGGTCTTCTCCAACGGGAAGGAAGTCAGCGCCCGGCCGTCGGACTCGATCGCGCTCGCGCTCCGGACCGGGGCGGAAATCTTCGCCAGCGAGGAGATACTCGACGAGGCGGGCGTGCCGATCCCTGACGAGCAGGAAGACGAGGTCGAGAAGTTCCGCGAGTTCCTCGATACGATCACCCCAGAGGACTTCGGGCGCTCCACTTGATGTAGCGGTTCGTCGCATTTTGGCGCACAGTAAGCGACGCGCCGAGGGGGATCGTTGACGGGTGATGCCCGTCGGCCTAGCGTGCGATACGGGCACCAGGACACGTCCTGGGACAGCCCGTCGGAGGTGGGTGTGACGGCAGCAAATGGTGACAGCGGGACGTCGGGTGACCGCGCCTGGCACACTGCGGCCAGCCAGGCAGGGGAACAGGGCCTGCTGTTCGGTGATCAGGAGCTTTCCGAAGGCCCGGCCGGGGACGAGAACACCGGCTACCGCGGCCCGATGGCCTGCACCGCGGCCGGAATCACCTACCGCCAGCTGGACTACTGGGCGCGCACCGGGCTGGTGCAGCCGAGCGTGCGCGCGGCACAGGGATCCGGCTCCCAGCGGTTGTACAGCTTCCGCGACATCCTGGTGCTCAAGGTCGTGAAGCGGCTGCTCGAGACGGGCATTTCGCTGCAGCAGATCCGCACCGCGGTGCAGCACCTGCGCGAGCGCGGCACGCACGACCTGGCGCAGGTCACGCTGATGAGCGACGGCGCCAGCGTGTACGAGTGCACGTCCACCGACGAGGTCGTGGATCTGCTGCAGGGCGGCCAGGGCGTCTTCGGGATCGCGCTCGGCCGGGTCTGGCACGAGGTGGAGGGCAGCCTCGCCGAACTGCCCGGCATCCGCGCCGAGGACGGCGAGCCCACCGCGGGTGGCCAGGCGGGCGACGAGCTCGCCGTCCGCCGCGCGCGCCGGACGGGCTGACCCGCTGCCGCGGTTTCGCCGGACTGATAGCGTTCTTGTAGTCGCCTGGGTCCGCCTTGGCCTGGGCTTGAGGTTCACTTCCGCGCGGTGACGGGGCGGTGGCGGGGACGCGTGTCCCGTTCCGCTGCGATTCTGGACGTCTCTCGTGGGCCACGGGTCGCACCTTCTGCATCACTTAGGCACCGGCGGCCCCGGGTGGCCCGCGCCGCCGGGCGGCGACGAGAGACACGCCATGCCCTCCGCCTCTTCCGGCTACCGTCCCCTGCTGCGCACTTCCGGTGCCGCCGCCTTCTTCTTCACCGCGGCGGTCGCCCGGGTCGGTGTCGCGATGACCGGCCTCGGCCTGATCTGGCTGCTGCACGCCCGCACCGGCTCCTACGGCACGGCCGGCCTGGCCACGGCCGGCTTCGCCGTCGCCGAGGCACTGATCGGGCCGCACGTGGCCCGCCTGACCGACTGCTATGGCCAGACCCGGGTGCTGCCGTTCTCCCTGCTCGCACACGGCGCCGCCATCGCCGGTGTGCTGGTGTCCGCCACTCCGGCCGTCGCGATCGCCGCCGCCACCTGCGCCGGCGCCGCCGTGCCTCAGTTCGGCGCGCTGTCCGCCGCCCGCTGGGCGTACCTGCTGCGCACCGGGCGGGCGGCTGAGCTGCCCGCCGCCTTCTCCCTGGAATCGCTGGCCAACGCCACCGCCTACCTCCTCGGGCCGGTCCTGGTCAGCGCGCTCGGCGCGGCCGGTGACACCACGCTGGCCAGCGCCATCGCCGCGGCGCTGATCCTCGGCGGGGGAGCGGCGCTGGCCGCCCAGCGCCGTACCGCGCCCCGGCCCGCGCGCGAGCACGCCGAACGCGCCGGCGCCAAGGGGACGCTGCTGCGGCCGGAATTCCTCCTGGTGACCCTGCTCGCCCTGGCCATCGGGCTCTACTTCGGCACGATGAGCGTGGCGGTGAGCGCCTATGCCATCGGCCACGGAGTGCCCGGCGCGGCCGCGCTGATCATCGCCGCCGCCGGCCTCAGCGGGCTGCTGGCCGGCTGGCTCTACGGGCTGCGCCGGCACCGCGCCCCGGCGCGCCGCCAGCTGATCATCGTCACTGGCTGGCTCACCGGTACCGGGCTGCTGCTTCCCTGGGCGCCGTCGGTGTTCTGGCTGGGCGTGGCCGCGGTGCTGACGGAGGCGGCGGTGCCGCCCACGCTGGTGCTGCTGAATCTCCGCACCGAGAAGGCCGTCCATCCCGCGGCCCTGACTCAGGCGTTCACCTGGAACAACTCCGCCACTGCGGCTGGCTCGGCCCTGGCGGCCGCGCTGGCCGGCCGGGCCGCCGACACGTGGGGAGCCGCGGCCGCCCTCGCCCAGGCGCCCATGGCCGGCGGCGTCCTGCTGATTCTCGCGCTCGTCCTCTGGCGGCTGCCGGAATGACTAGATAGACTGACCTACCTAGTCATGTGCAGGAGGTACCGGGTGGGGGATGAGCGTGCCCGGGCCGGCCGGGACCGGCCGGCCCGGGAGCGGCTGCTCGCGGCGGCGGCGCGGCGGTTCTACGCCGACGGCCTCACCGCGACCGGGATCGACACGATCACGTCCGAGGCGGGCGTGGCCAAGATGAGCCTGTACAACAACTTCTCCTCCAAGGCCGACCTGGTGCATGCCTACCTGGAAGAACGGCATCAGGAGTGGCTGGGCCTGTACCGGCGGCGGCTGTCGGCGGCGGCTGGGCCGGCCGAGCGGGTGCTCGCCGTGTTCGACGCGTACACCGATCATGCGGAACTGCCCCCGGCGCCCGGATTCCGCGGATGCGGCCTGCTCAACGCCGCCGCCGAACTGCCCGTCGGCGATGCGGGCCGGGCCGTCGTGCGGCGGCACAAGGAGGAGGTCGAGGACCTGCTCGCGGAGCACCTGCTCGAACTGCTGCCGGGCGCGCCACAGCGGGCCCGCGCCGCCGCCGGGCACCTGGCGTTCATCCTGGAAGGCGCGATGGTGCGGGCCGGGCTCGAAGGGGACGTCGCCCGGCTGCGGCAGGCCCGCACCATCGCGGCCGGCCTGCTGGGCCGGCTGTGACCGGCGCAGGCGGAGAAACGAACCGGGGCACCGTGAGCGACGCGTGCGCGGCAGGCGGAGCAGCGAACCGGGAGGCACCGTGAGCCGGCCGGTCACGCGCCCGCGCGGTAACGCGGGCGCGGGCGCGGGTGCACTGTGCGTGCTCGCGGCCTCGGTGCTGTGGGGCACCACGGGCACCGCGGCCACCTTCGCCCCGGCCGTCGGCCCGCTGGCCATCGGGGCCGCCGCGATGGGCCTGGGCGGCCTGCTGCAGGCGCTGACCGCCGCCCCCCGGATCGCCGGCGAGCGGGCCGGGCTGCGGGCGAACCGCGGCGTGCTGGCGGCCGGGGCCGCAGCCGTGGCGGTGTACCCGCTGGCGTTCTACACCTCGATGCGGCTGGCCGGGGTCGCGGCCGGCACGGTGGTGTCCATCGGCTCGGCGCCGCTCGCCGCCGCCCTGATCGAGCGGACCGTGGACCGGCAGCGGCTGCCGGCCCGCTCGGTGGCCGCTGCCGTCCTGGGTATGGCCGGCATCGTGCTGCTGTGCCTGGCCGAAGGCGCCCGGACGCACACCGGTGCGGGCACCACCCGGGCCACCGTGCTCGGGGTCGGCCTGGGGCTGGTCGCTGGGCTGACCTACGCCCTCTACTCGTGGGCCGCGCACCGGCTGATGCGCCGCGGGGTGGGCCGCCGCGCCGCGATGGGCGGCATCTTCGGTCTCGGTGGGCTGCTGCTCCTGCCCGTGCTGCTGGCCACCGGGGCACCGTTCGGTGATTCGTGGGCGAACCTGGGCGTCGGGGCGTACATGGCCGTGCTGCCGATGTTCGCCGGGTACACGCTGTTCGGCTGGGGGCTCACCCGGGTGCCGGCGAGCACGGCGACGACGCTGTCGCTGCTCGAGCCCGCGGTCGCGGCCGTGCTGGCGGTGCTGGTCGTCGGCGAGCGGCTGCCGGTGCTCGGCTGGGCCGGCATCGGGCTCGTCGTCGGCTGCCTGGCCGTCCTCACCGCGCCCGCGCTGCCGGCCAGCCCGGCCTGGCGGGCAGCCGTTTTCTGCGCCGGAAAGACACCCTGCGGCGGTGTGCGCCGCGCCGCCGGGCCGTGGCCGGCTCGGGTAAGCTCGGCGGATAGCCGACGACCTCGTCCGGGAGAGATCCCAGGCAGCCAGCCAGGGACGCCGAAGGGGCAACCTCCCCGGAACCTCTCAGGCTCAAAGGACCGGACGGGACAGGCAGCTCTGGAATCACCTTCGCGGTGGTGACAGAGGGGGAACCCGGCAGCCGCCCAGCGCGGCATACGACCGCAGCAGCCCGGAGGTTCCCAGGATGAGTTTCAGCGAGCGTCACATCGGGCCCTCGCCCGCCGAGCAGGAGCGGATGCTGGCCGCCATCGGTCACGGATCGCTCGACGAGCTGGCCCGCGCCGCGCTGCCCCCGCAAATCGCCGCGGCCGGCGGGCTGAGCCTGCCGCCGGCGCTGTCGGAGGCGGAGGCGCAGGCCGAACTGTGCCGGCTCGGTGGCATGAACCAGGTGCTCACCTCGATGATCGGCCTGGGCTACTACGGCACGCTGACCCCGGCGGTGATCCGGCGCAACCTGCTGGAGAACCCGGGCTGGTACACCGCCTACACGCCGTACCAGCCGGAGATCTCACAGGGCAGGCTGGAGGCGCTGCTGAACTTCCAGACGATGGTCGCCGACCTCACCGGCCTGCCGGTGGCGGGCGCCTCGATGCTGGACGAGGCCACCGCGGCCGCCGAGGCGATGACGCTGGCCAGGCGGGCGTCGGCCAAGGGCAGCATCTTCCTGGCCGATGCCGACTGCCTGCCGCAGACGCTGGCCGTGCTGCGCACCCGCGCCGAGCCGCTCGGCATCCGCCTGGTCATCGCCGAGGTGACGGCAGAAGCGATCGCCGCCCTGCCGGACGGCGGGCTGTTCGGTGTGCTGCTGCAGTATCCCGGCGCCAGCGGCGCCGTGCGGGACCTCGCTCCGGCCATCGAGGCCGCGCACCAGTGCGGGGCCCAGGCGGCGGTAGCGGCCGATCTGCTCGCGATGACGCTGATCCGCCCACCGGGTGAGATGGGCGCCGACATAGCCGTCGGCAGCACCCAGCGGTTCGGCGTGCCGATGGGGTACGGCGGGCCGCACGCCGGTTATATCGCGGTCCGCGACGGGCTCAAGCGGCAGCTGCCCGGCCGCCTGGTCGGCGTGTCCATGGACGCCGACGGCAGGCCCGCCTACCGGCTCGCCCTGCAGGCCAGGGAACAGCACATCCGGCGGGAGAAGGCGACGAGCAACATCTGCACCGCGCAGGTGCTGCTCGCGGTCACCGCGGCCATGTACGCCGCCTACCACGGCCCTGACGGGCTGGCCGGGATCGCCCGGCGGGTGCACCACCACGCGGCCACGCTGTCGGCCACCCTGCGCGGCCACGGGGTGGACGCGCCGGCCAGCGGTTTCTTCGACACGCTGCGGGTGCGCTGGCCCGGCGGCGCCGCCGACGCGGTACGGCGGGCCGAGGCGGCCGGCTACAACCTCTACCTGACCGATGCCGACACGTTCCAGATCAGCGTGGACGAGACCACCACGCAGGCTCAGCTCGCGGAGGTTGTGGCAGCGCTCATCCAGGATGCGAGCGGGACGGTCACGCTGACCGCCGGCGGCGACCGCTTGCCGTCAAGGCTGATCCGCACATCGCAGTTCCTGACACACCCGGTATTCAGCGAGCACCGGACGGAGACCGGGATGCTGCGGTACCTGCGCCGCCTGGTCAACTTCGACATCGCGCTGGACCGGTCGATGATCCCGCTCGGCTCGTGCACGATGAAGCTGAATGCGGCGGCCGAGATGGAGCCGATCAGCTGGCCGGAGTTCGCCAGCCTGCACCCGTTCGCCCCGGCCAGCCAGGCCCGGGGCTACGCCGAGCTGATCGGCAGCCTGGAGCGGCTGCTGGCCGAGCTCACCGGCTATGACGCGGTGTCCGTGCAGCCCAACGCGGGATCCCAGGGTGAGCTGGCCGGCCTGCTGGCGATCCGCGCCTACCACGCCGTCAGCGGGCAGCCGGAACGCGACACGTGCCTGATCCCGGAGTCGGCGCACGGCACCAACGCGGCCAGTGCGGTGCTGGCCGGGCTGCGGGTGAGCGTGGTCAAGTGCGGTGCCGACGGGGCGGTCGACCTGGGGGACCTGCACACCAAGCTGGAGTCACACGCCGGCCGGGTGTCGGCGATCATGCTCACCTACCCGTCCACCAGCGGGGTGTTCGAGGAGAACATCACCGACGTGTGCGAGGCCGTGCACGCGGCCGGCGGGCAGGTCTACATCGACGGGGCCAATCTCAACGCGCTGGTCGGGCTGGCCAGGCCGGCCAAGTTCGGCGCGGACGTGTCGCACCTCAACCTGCACAAGACGTTCTGCATCCCGCACGGCGGGGGCGGCCCGGGTGTCGGCCCGGTCGCGGTCCGCGCCCACCTGGCCCCGTTCCTGCCCGGTCACGCCGTGATCGGCCAGGACGCGGACGCGGCGGGAGCCGCGGGGCCGGTCGGGCCGGTGGCCGCCGCGCCGTTCGGGTCGGCGGGCATCCTGCCGATCTCCTGGGCTTACATCGTGATGATGGGCGCCGACGGGCTGCGCCGGGCCACCCTGACCGCGATCCTCGCCGCCAACTATGTCGCGGCCCGGCTGGACCCGCACTACCCGGTGCTCTACACCGGGCTGGGCGGCCTGGTCGCGCACGAGTGCGTGATCGACCTGCGGCCGATCACCCGGGACACCGGCATCACCGTGGACGACGTGGCCAAGCGGCTGATCGACTACGGGTTCCACGCCCCCACCATGTCGTTCCCGGTCGCCGGGACACTGATGATCGAGCCGACCGAGAGCGAGGAACTGGCTGAGCTCGACCGGTTCTGCGAGGCGATGATCGCGATCAGGGAAGAGATCAGCAGGGTGGCGGCGGGCGAGTACGACCCGCAGGACAACCCGCTGAAGAACGCCCCGCACACCGCGGAGATGCTCATCGCCGGCGACTGGAAGCACCAGTACCAGCGGGAGGAAGCGGCCTACCCCGGGCGGACCGACCGGCAGGCCAAGTACTGGCCCCCGGTGCGGCGGATCGATCAGGCCTACGGCGACCGGAACCTGGTGTGCGCCTGCCCGCCGCCGTCGGCGTTCGAGGACGCGGCGCAGTGAGCGGGCCGGTCAGGTCCCGGTGGCGGCGGCCAGGTTCTCCCGCACCGTCCGCGTCATCGGGTGGTCGGGGCTCAGGTAGGCCTCACAGTCGGCGAGGGTGCGTTCCAGCATGGTGACGGCCTCCATCAGCCGGCCATCGGCGTAGAAGGCTGAGGCGAGGCTGGCCCGGCTGGTCAGCGTCTCCAGGCCGCCCGGCCCGGCCGCCTGCTCGCTGTCGGCGAGCACCCGCTCGAGCTGCGGGATCGCCTCGGTCACCCGGCCGGCCTGCTGGTAGGCGGCGGCGAGGTTGGTGCGCGCGGTGCGCGTGTCCCTGTGGTCGGCCCCGGCCAGCCGCTCGCGGTCGGCGAGCGTGCGCTCATAGGCCGGGATCGCCTCGCGCAGGTTCCCCACGCTGCGGTAGGCGAAGGCCAGGTTGGCGCGGGCAGCGATGGTGTCCGGGTTGTCGGCGCCCAGGACCTGCTCGCGGTCGGCGAGAACCTGTTCGTACTGCGCGATCGCATCCTTCTGCTTCCCCGCGCGGCGCAGCGCGGAGGCCAGGCTGGCGCGGGCGGCGATCGTCTCCTGATGGCGCCGGCCATGCAGATCCTGCTGCCCGGCCAGCACGCGCCGGTACTGCTCGATCGCATCCTTGGGCCGCTGGGCGCTCAGATAGGCCTCGGCGAGACCGGACCGCGCGGTCAGCGAGGCCGGATGCCCGGCGCCGTGCTGCCGTTCGGTGTCGGTCAGCAGCAGCTTGCAGGTGGTGAGCGACTCCTTGGTCATCCCGGCCCGCTGGTAAGCGGCCGCCAGGCTGCCCCGTGCGGCCAGGGTGTCCGGATGCCCCCGGCCGAGCTGCCGGTCAAGACCGGTGACCGCGCTCTCGTAGAGCGCTACCGCGTCGCCAAGCCGTCCAGCCATCTGGCAGGCGTGGGCCAGGCGGCCGCGTGCCGCGATGGTGTCGGGGTGCTCTGGGCCCTGGGTCCGCTCCCTGTCACCGACGACGCCCTGCAGAATGGCCACGCCATCACCGGCCCGGCCGGTGGCCTCAAACGCCGCGGCCAGCCTTTCCCTGGCGGCCAGGGAACTCGGGTGGGTGCTGCTGAGCAGCCGGGCGCTCGTCGCGACCACCGACTGCCAGTACACGACGGCAGAGCCGGTGAGGCCGCTGTCGCCCAGGCTCGCACCGGCGCGGAACAGCACCGGATGAGGTTCCGGCTGCCACAGCAACCCTCCGTCGGCCGCGCGGAGCGCGGCTGTGCAGTCGCGCATGGCCTGGTCCAGGTGCATGCCGCCCGAGTCCCGCCACGCCTGGGCCAGCGCGTCGGCGGCGGTGAGGACCAGGTCCGAGCGCGGCAGGTACGCCCGCACCACCGCCTGGACGCTGGGATGCATCCACACCATCGGGACGGGGCTCGCGGGGTCGATGCTGACCAGGCCCAGCCGGGCCAGGCTGGTGACGGCGGCACGGACCAGATCCTGGTCGTCCCGGCCGCTGGTCCCGGGGCGGCCGGTGACATAACCGCACGCGGCCGGGCTGGTCAGCACCGCGGCCGGGATTCCGTGCGTGCCGAGCACGGCGGTCAGCGCGAGGACTGGCCAGGCCAGCCCGCTGGGCGGAAGCTCCTGCGCGCATTCAACGGCCAGCGACCAGGCCGCGAGGACCTGCGTGGGAAGTCCCGCGACCGACGCGCCGGACAGGTCCTTGCACCGCTCGGCCAGCCGCATGCGGTACTCGCGGCAGCCCTGCTGGCGCGCGTTGATCACGCCTGCCGCCTGGGCGAGAGCCAGCGGCAGGCCGTTCAGATCCTCACACAGGTCGAGGCTCTCGGCCCGCTGACTGGGATAGTCGACGAGCCTGGAACTGAGGTAGGAGAGGGCCTCGCGGCCGCTGAAGCTGCCCACCGGGATGATGCTGGCATGGGCGGCCGCGGTGCCCAGCACGTCGCCGGGTAGCCGGGTGGTGATGACGATCTGGCCGGCCGGGCCCGACGGCCACAGGTCCTCCAGGACGGCCGTATCCGCGACGTCGTCGATGACCAGCGACCACGGCCGGCGGGTATTCGCCAGCCAGCCGAGGAAGCGCGCTGCGGCGGACTCGGCGTCCTCACCAGGGTCGCTCGCACCGACCGAGTCCGCCGCGCTGGCGAAGCCAGTGAGGATTGTCTCCCGGCTGGCCGCGGTCACCCAGACGAGCAGGTCAACGGCGCGGGCGTTCCACTGGGCCCAGGCGAACTCGACGGCCAGCTGGGTCTTGCCCGTGCCGCCGAGGGCGGGGGGCGGCGCATCGGCCTGCCCGCCGTGGGTCAGGATGACCATCTGCCCCGGGCGCAGGCCGGTCAGGTCCAGGCCGGCCGCCCGCCGCGGATGGTAGGGCTCCGCGAGCGGCGGCACGAAACCCGAGGGCAGTGCTGTTCCAGCGTGCTCGGCGGTCACGGTGACAGCCTCTCCCGCCTCTCCCGCCACGCGCCGCTGGACTTCAGCCACTTGTCCTGCAGCTTTCCAGCGGCACTCGTGGCATGCTGGTGGGGTTCCTCATCCTGGTCCCATGTGACATCACGAACGGAAGGCCCTGTTCCTGACAAATTAGGTCCCAGGTAGGTAACTGGAACTCCATATTCGCCGGATATGTGCAAGATCGTGTGTGTCAGACACTACAACGACGGGGGACTATGGAGGGCTAGATGAGTGGGGATACCTTCGCGGGCAGGCAGCCCGTCCTTGAAGAGGGGCCGCAGGAGTACGCCGCCTTCAAGATCGAGCAGCGCGGGATCGACCTGATTCCTGACGCCGAACGCAAGATGCGGCCGTCGGGGTTGTTCTGGCTGTGGTCCGGCGCGGTGTTCAACGTTGAGTTCTTGTTCTACGGCGTGCTGATCATGACGTTCGGCCTGACCGTCACGCAGGCGATCATCGCCATCGTCATTGGCAACCTGTTTTACGCGTTCCTCGGGCTGGCCAGCCTGCAGGGACCGAAGACGGGGACCACCGCCTTCATGGTCAGCCGCGCCCCGTTCGGCCAGAACGGCAACCGCATGGTGGCCCTGTTCAACTGGGTGACGCAGGTCGGGTTCGAGATCGAGGGCATCTTCTTCGTCGTCGCCACCGTCATCCTGCTGTTCTCCCGCTACGGCACCGCGCTGAACGGGCCGGAGAAGATCATCGTGATCATCGTGGCCGCGGCTGTGCAGATGGTCGTGCCGCTGCTCGGGCACGCGACGATCACCAAGATCCTCCGCTACCTGGCCTACGTGTTTATCGTGTTCTTCGCCGTGCTGATGGCGTTCACCTTCCAGCGGCTGCACCTGTCCACGTTCCACCCCAAGCCGGCCTCGTTCGCGGTGTGGACCACGGCGCTGGTGGTGCTGATCTCGGTCGGCGGCCTGGGCTGGACCGAGAACGGTAACGACTACTCGCGTTACCTGCCCCGGAGTACCCCGTCGCGCAATACGTTCTGGTCGGCGGCGCTGGGTGGCGCCATCCCGTCCGTCATCCTCGAGATCCTCGGCGTGTTCGCGTTCACGATTGGCGGCAAGACCGTCGGCATCGCGCAGATCGGCGTGCCGCAGTCGTTCCCGAGCTGGTTCGTGACCCCGTTCCTGATCTTCGCGATCTTCCAGCTGCTGTCGATCAACACGATCGACATGTACTCCTCCGGCGTCACGCTGCAGGCCCTCGGGTTGCCGATCAAACGCTGGGGCGCGGTCATCCTGGACACGGTGGTGTGCGCCGTGGTCACCGGCATCATCCTGTTCCATGGGAACTTCTACGCCGACTTCTCCGGGTTCCTGCTCTACATCGTGGTGTGGCTGGCGCCCTGGTTCGGCATCCTGATGACGGACTACCTGCTGCGCGGGCGGGAGTATCACTCCCTGTCGCTGCGGTCAGCCCGCGACGGGCTGTACTGGCGCAGCGGCGGCATCCACTGGCCGGCCGTCATCGCCCAGGTAGTCGGCATGGTAGCGGCGCTGATGTGGATCAATGCGGCATTCGACGTCCCGTCGTACGTCGGGCCGATCTCGAACCACTTCCCTGGGTTGTCCGGCGGGGACTTCAGCTGGGCGATCGGCATCGTGGTCGGCGCGCTCGTCTACTGGGCACTCGCCGCGCGCGGTGTGCGCCGCGAGGCGGCCGAACAGCTCACCGTCGTGTGACGTTGCGGAGCATAGCCGGGGCCGGTTCGGCCGGCCCCGGCTCACCCGCCACCGGGAGGGTGCGATGAACGACGGCATGCCGTCGTTCATCGGCCAGCTGCCCAAGGCGGAGCTGCACGTGCACATCGAGGGCACGCTGGAGCCTGAGCTCAAGTTCGGGCTCGCGTCGCGCAACGGTGCCGGTCTCCGGCACGGCTCAGCCGCCGAGATGAGGGCGGCGTACAGCTTCCACGACCTGGCGTCCTTCCTGGCCGACTACTACGAGGGCATGTCGGTGCTGCGGACCGAGCGGGATTTCTACGACCTCGCCATGGCGTACTTCCGCAAGGCCCGCGCCCAGGGGGTGGTATACGCCGAGGTGTTCTTCGACCCCCAGGCGCATACCAGCAGGGGGATCCAGTTCGGCACCGTCATCGACGGGCTGCACCGCGCCCGGCTGGAGGCACGCGACGGCCTCGGCCTGCGTGCGGAGTTCATCATGTGCTTCCTGCGCGACATGTCCGCGTCCTCGGCGGCGGAAACACTCGAGCGGTCCCTGCGGTACCAGGACAGGATCATCGGTGTGGGCCTGGACTCTGACGAACGGGACAATCCGCCGCTGAAATTCAAGGAGGTCTTCGGCCGCGCCCGCGACGAGGGCTACCGGCTCACCATGCACTGCGACGTCGATCAGGCCGATGCCGTCCAGCACATCTGGCAGTGCCTGGACGACATCGGGGTCGAGCGGATTGACCACGGCGTCAACTGCCTGGAAGACGACGCGCTCGCCGCCCGGCTGGGGCGCGAGGGAACCGGCCTGACCGTGTGCCCGGTTTCCAACCGGTGGGTGGCGGGCGGCCTGAAGGAGCGCGAGCTGAAGACCATGCTCGACCGGTCGCTGCGGGCCACGGTGAACTCCGATGACCCGGCGTACTTCGGGGCGTACATGACCGAGAACCTGGTCGCCGTGCAGCAGGCGGCGGCGCTCACCGAGCAGGAGATGCTGCAGCTGGCCCGCAATGCCTTTGACATCGCCTGGCTGGACGCGGCGGACAGGGCGCGTTACCTCGGCGACATCGAAGCGTACGCCCGGTCAGCCCGCGGATAACCGCCGCCGGGTGGCCGCTACGGCTTGCGCGCCACCCCGGCGTATGCGGGGTCGGGGTCCGGCGGCAGCGAACCCGGCTCCGGCCGCCACTGCGGCGTGGTCACGATCCCGGGTGGTACCAGATCCAGGCCGGTGAAGAACCTGGCGACTTGCTCCTGTGACCGGCCAGCCGACTGCACCGAGCCCAGCCGCTGGTTGAACCGCCTGGCTATCTCCGCAGCCTGCTCCGGGTTGATGTCGCTGGCGGGGTGCGAAATGACCAGGAAGCTGCCCGCCGGCATCGCGTCCATGATCCGGCTGACAATCTGGTACGGGTCCTTTGACGGATCTTCAGAGGCCTGTATGACGTGCAGGATGGCCAGCAGCATGACCGCGATGGGCTGGCTGAAGTCGAGCATGCACGCGGCCTCACCGAGGATCCGGTCCGGGTTCTGGAAGTTCGCGTGGACGTAGTCGGTCACGCCGGCCGGGTGGCTGGTCAGCAGCGCCCGGGCGTGCGTCAGCACGATCGGGTCGTTGTCCACGTAGCAGACCCGCGCCGTCGGCTCGATACGCTGCGCCACCTCGTGCGTGTTGTTGGCGGTGGGCAGCCCGGTGCCGATATCCAGGAACTGCTGAACCCCGGCCTCGGCCATCAGGTAACGCACCGCCCGGCCGAGAAATGCGCGGTTGTTCCTGGCCCAGACGGCCAGCCCGGGGAACGCCTCGATCGCCCGGTCGGCGGCCTCACGGTCGACCGTGAAGTTATCCTTCCCGCCCAGCAGGTAGTTGTAGATCCTGGCCTGATGCGCGACCGTCGTGTCGATCTTGACCGGCGGGTCGCCATCCGGGGAAACGGTCGTCGGTTCATCCGCTGTCATGAGGGGCAGTCCCTTCACTGGCCGGGCCTTGGTAGAGCGTAACCGCCGCCCATCCAGATGATCACCCGGGCCGGCTCCGTTCCCGCCTGCGGGCAGCAGCCGCGGCGGAGGCCGCGGCCATCAGAGCCGAGGTCAGCCCGCCTGCGGTGCTTTGGTCGCGTAGACGATGCAGCCGCGTTTGGTCAGGATCAGCGGCAGGTCGAGCGTGGCGGCGGCATCCGCGGCATCAGCCTCGCTGAGCCGGTACACCCGCAGGCAGGCCACGGCGTCGGCCGGTGACGCCAGTGTGACCAGGGGGCCATCCCAGCGGTCGGTATCCACCGCGTCCCCTGGAGCGCCGAAGACCGACGCGACAATCGCCGGCGCGTCCTCGCCGTCGAAGGTCGACGCGGCGCCCCATTCCGGGATGACGCCGGCCAGTTCCGGGTCGGTATCCCGGTTCGCCGCGCAGGCCGCGAACACCCCGCCGGGCCGCAGCACCCGGCGCGCTTCGCGGATCGGCACGAGCGGGTCGCTGTAGTGGTACAGCGTGTAGAGCATGGCCACCGCGTCCACCGACGCGTCGGCGGCCGGCAGCCGGGCGCCGTCGGCCCGGGCCGACGGGTGCGGCGCCAGTTCCAGCATCGTCGGCGACAGATCGATGAGCAGGCCGCGCATGCCGAGGCCAGGCAGCAGCCGGGTCAGCTTCCCGTTACCCCCGCCCACGTCCAGCACCGAGCGCACGCCCGCTGCCGCGAACCGCTCGGCGACGTAGGGGTGCACGTCGTCGTGCGGGTGCTGCTCCGAGGCGAGGAACCGGCTCGGGTCGGCGTCGTAGTCGTTCGGCAGGGCACTTGTCGACATATCTCCTCTGCTCTGGCTGGGGTTGCGGGCGCCGCCAGCCGCCGGTCAGGCGACCCGGGTCAGGGTTGCGTACCAGCGGTGGGATTTGTCGTCGATCTCGTCCAGCCGCCACGTCTGCCCGGCGAACTCGAGGCTCTGGCCCAGGCGGAGCTTGAAGTGGACGCTGTCGGTGTCATGTTCCCATACGGAGATAATGACCTCGGCTAGCTCGCCGTCACCGGCCGGCAGCATGTCGAATCCGCCGAGGCTGAGTCCGTCGCAGTCGAATGTGCCGCCATCGCCCACATGGACCTGCGCGCCGACGCTCATCAGCAGCTCCTTAGATCAAAGTCGAATAGTAAGGGCTCATGTTGCGCGCGAACTCGTCGGTTTCCATCGCCTCAGGGTGGTCCTTGTTCCACGGGTTCCGGAGATGGATTTTTCCCTTTTCAATGCCAGTCACCTCGTAGGCATGACTCGCCTTCAGGCCGTGCGGGAGGACCTCACGTCTGTGCTCCTTGGGCCGCGAGCTGACCAGGACCGGCTTCCCGTCCTCCAGCTGAGTGCGGATGAGCCGGTTGATCGTCCACTCGTCGCGGCCGGAAGGAAACTCACGTGCCTTTGCAGGCCGCCCGGTGAGCTGGGTGAGGGCCTCGGCTCTCTCCCAGGCCGTCGTGCCCTGATGCAGCCGGATGTACCCGTTAGGGTCCGGTCCCGACCGCGGGTTCTCCACCTTCCCGGCCCCGTCCTCCGCGCACAGCCCGGCCCAGTCCCGCTCCCAGGAGCCCCAGCGTTCTGGAGACCACGTTTGGTCGAGGCCAGCGAACGCCTTCTCGAACACTGCGCACCAAGATGCACCGTCTTCGGTTTTGGCGCCGGCTGGTTTGCTGGGATCGCGGTCATAGACCGGCAGCTCATGTGTGACAGTGAGCTCAACGTCACGGCCGGTGGGCTCGGTGACACCGCCGTGCCGCTCCGTCTCGCTCAGCCGGACCCGGTAGGACCCGTCCTGCTGCGGCTGGATACGGCGGGCGATCTCCTCCGGCTGGCACGCCGCGACCGCACCGAGTGCGGCGATGATGCCGCAGTCGCCTGCCCAGCCTTGCCGGGTCTGGTCGCGGCGCGGGGGACCGTCGAGGCAGGGGACCGTGCTGCCGTCCGGCCTGGTGAGCGGTTGCCCGTAACGGTCTGGCCGGTGATCATTGCGTGGGTCATCGAAGTCCGGGCGGCCCACCACGGTGCGCAGAACATCGCGGCTGTCGCTGTCCGCGCCCTCCCGCAGCGATGGCGCCTCCGCTGGGTTCCTGCGCCGACGGAGGTCGGACACGCCGTCAGGGTCACTGCGTGCGCCACGCCAGGCGTCGGCGACCCTGCGCACGGCCGCCACCGCCGCCGCGCTGCCCATCGTGTCTCCGGGCAGGTAGCCCTCGGGCTTCGGCACGGCGCGCTTGAACTGCGCGTCCGCGTCGTAGCCGCCCGGCCTGTCCTGGGCGGTGCGGGCTCCGGTGGCCACCCCGTCGCTGGCCCTGTCGTCGGTGGGCCGCCCCGCGTCGGGGGCAGCCCGGCGGTGGTCAGTGTCACCGGGCCGCGGCGCACTGGGCACGGGCGCCGTCGCGTCGCCCGGGTGCCGGTACCGCAGTTCACCCATGCCGCCCATCACAGCACGGCTGGCCCCGCCGCGGGAACCACGGTGGTGCTGCGGGAACCACCGTGGTTCAGCCGCCGGCCTCAGGGCAGATATTCGAGGTCGGAGTGCTGCGCGCGGTTTGTGATGCACAGGCAGCGGGCCGGGCGCCGCCCCGCCGCGGAGAGCAGGTGGGCGACCCCGACCGGCATCGAGATCGTCGAGCCGGCCGGGACCTTCTGCCGCTGCGTGCCGACCTCGGCCAGGATCTCACCCTCAAGGACGTAGTACGTCTCCGCGAAGTCGTAGTGCGCGTGCAGCAGAGTCGACGGCTGCGCCGGGTCGAAGACCACTTCCACCACGGAATAGACATCCGCGCTGTGCGCGTCCTGCACCTTCACCGTGCACGTCTCGGTACCGACCTGGACCCGCCTGCCCTGGCCCGGCCCGATCACCCACGACGGGTACCTGCGCCCGGCTGCCTTCGCCGCCGCAGCAGGCGGGGCGTGGCTGACGCCATGACCGTTCTGCTGAGCCTTTCCCGCCGATGGTGCGGATGGCCACGGGACGAGCCGTCCAAGACGGCGCGCCGCAGGTGCCCGCTCCGGCCCCGCCCACAGCGGCATCCGCAACCCCACGGCGCGGTCGATCAGCACCCCGAGGGCGGCCAGGCTGACCACGCCCGTCATGAGCAGCCCGAGAGCGGCGGGTGTCGTCAGGAAGCCCAGACTGACGATCAGTGTGGTGGCCCCGGCCGGGCCGTGCTCTGCCCGCAGCAGGATCATCGTCGCCGCGGTGAGCGCGATCGACAGCGCCGCGGCGCCGATCCGCGCCGAACTGACACCGCCATCGGACACCGACGGCGCGTGCTGCAGCCCGAAGGCGACGAGGGCGGCGTATCCTGCTACCGCTCCGATGAGATGGCCGAGCAGGATGTTACGGGGACGTGCCACGGCCGACTGCGACCGGTTGAACACCAGGAACGCGGTGGGTCCAAGAGACGGCACGACCAGAAGGTGACCAGACAGGTACGCCACGGCCGTGATCAGCCCGATCGACACCGCGCTGGCGGTGAAAACGAACAGCGCGTAGACAACCCGCTTGTTGTGATGTGCGGCCAGCGCGGGCAGCCGAACCGGGGTCGGCAGGTGCGCCGTGAGGTTCATCAGGGAGCCACCTCTCTCAGGCTCTACCCAGGCCCGGATTATATCTGAGCACGATGTATTGGGCGCGCTAACGGCAGATCGCGGCAGGCCGGGTGCCCGGGTTCCTGGCCGGAGAGGCGGATTGGTTCTACGCTTCCGGTCATGACCGCTGAGGGTGAGGTCGGGTCCGAGGCGGCGCAGCAGCCGCAGGCAGCCGCCCCGGAACCGCCCGACATGCAGGTCCTTGACGAGCCTGGAGCCGATCCGGGCCACCGGGTAGCGGACGGGATCGCCTGCCTGGAGCAGGCCATCGCCGCGTTCAGCGAGGCGGCCGATTCCGGCGACGCCGAGATCGCGCCGCTCGCCATCGAACTGCTGGCCAGGACGCTGCCGCTGTGTGAACGCGACGAGGAGTCCGCACAGGCATGGCAGGGTGGGCTCGAGCACGAGGATCCGGTGATAGCGGCGGCGGTGCGCGATCGGCTGCGCCGCGCGTTCGGCAGCGACGACGCCGCGGCCGAATCGGCGTGGTGGGAAGGCTTCGTGGAGGCCGCCGTCTGCCACAGCACACTGCCGCTGCTGGCCAACGAGGTATTCGGCGCGCTCGACCACATGTACGCGCTGGCCGCGGTGCCGCTGGCCCGCGGCGGGGCGCGGGCCAGGGAACTGCGTGACGTGCTGGCCCAGGCGGTGCGGGTGCCGTCCGGCTACGTGTGGGGCAGCGACCTGGAGGCCAGCTTCCGCGATCGGTTCCGTGATGTGACCGGCGCCGACAGCGAGGCGTTCCCCGACGGCTGACCGGCCAGCGGCGGAACACCAGCTGGCCGGCCAGCCGGCCGGTTAACCTTCCTGGTCTTCCTTCTCCAGCACGGCCTCCTGGTCTTCCTTCTCCAGCACGGCCTCGATCTCCACCTGGATCTGGACCTTCTCGCTGACGACGACGCCACCGCTGGTGCCCGGGATGGGGCCGTTGAAGCTGACGCCGAAGTCTGTCCGGTTGATCTCGCCGGTCAGCGTGAAGCCGGACCTGGTGCCGCCGAACGGGTCGGGGCCGAAGCCTTCGACCTCAAGCTGGAACGGGACCTGGCGGGTCACACCCCTGAGGGTGAGCTCGCCGTCCACGATGAAGCCCTCGCCGTCGGCGGCCAGCCGGATGCCGGTGGACCGGTAGGTCATCTCGGGGTGGGTCTCGACCTCGAAGAAGTCGGCCGACCTGATGTGGTTGTCGCGCTGCTCCTGGCCCGTGTCTACGGAGCGCAGGTCCACCCGGGCGGTGAAGCTCGACTTCAGCGGATCTTCGGCGGTGACGATCTCGGCGTCGAAGATCTTAAAGTGTCCCCGCACCTTGCTGACCATCATGTGCTTGACGGTGAACCCGACCTGGGAGTGCACGGGATCGAGCGCCCACTTACCTGCCACGTAGCCCGGAACCTGGATGGTCTCGGCGGTCATCATCTCTCCTTCGCTGCACCGCGGGTAACGCGGAGTATGTAGGTAACGAATAGTATCCTGGTTCCGTATAGGAACTAAACCTATCCTGGTCGCTGTGCCCGGCCCGCGCAAGGGTGGCACACGCAAGTGACCTGGGCACCTGGAGGTAACCATGAGCGGCGGCGACTCCCCCGCACCGGGCAGCTGTGCTGACGCTGCCGTGCTGGCGGCGGGGCCCTGCCAGGCCAGCGAGGTGCTGGGGCGGGTCGGCGACAAGTGGTCGCTCCAGGTCATTTTCGCGCTGGGGGACGGGGCGCGCCGGTTCACCGACCTGAAGCGCGGCATCGACGCCATCAGCCAGCGGATGCTCACGGTGACGCTGCGCGGGCTGGAGCGGGACGGCATCGTGACCAGGACCATGTACCCGGTGATGCCGCCGCGGGTGGACTACGCCCTGACCCCGATGGGCCGGACCCTGCTCGACGCGGCCGGCACGCTGATCCGCTGGGCCCATGCCCACCTGGACGAGATCGAGGCGGCACGCGCCGCCTACGATGCCCGCGAGCAGCGCGGCGGCCGTGTCTTCTCTGCATAGCGCCTTCTCTGCATAGAGTTGCAACGTGGCAGATCCGCATCGGTACCGCCCGGCCCCCGGCTCGATTCCCGAGTCCCCGGGTGTCTACAGATTCCGCGACGAGCACGGCCGAGTCATCTACGTCGGCAAGGCGAAGTCGCTGCGCTCCAGGCTGAATTCCTACTTCGCCGATTACGCCACTCTGCACCCGCGTACCCAGGGCATGCTCCGCACGGCGGCCAAGGTGGACTGGACGGTCGTCGGCACCGAGGTCGAGGCGCTGCAGCTCGAGTACTCCTGGATCAAGGAGTTCAACCCGAGATTCAACGTCAGGTACCGCGACGACAAGAGCTACCCGTTCCTCGCCGTCACCATGGACGAGGAGTACCCCAGGGTGATGGTGATGCGCGGGGCGAAGCGGCGGGGCACCCGGTACTTCGGGCCCTACTCACACGCCTGGGCGATCCGGGAGACCGTGGACACGCTGCTGCGGGTGTTCCCGGTGCGGACCTGCTCAGCGGGCGTGTTCAAGCGGGCGGGCCAGATCGGCAGGCCCTGCCTGCTCGGCTACATCGGCAAGTGCTCGGCGCCGTGCGTGGGCCGGGTGAGCGAGGATGAGCACCGGGAGCTGGCCGAGGACTTCTGCGACTTCATGGCCGGCCAGACCAGCCGGTTCATCAAGGCCCTCGAGGGGCAGATGCGCGGGGCCGCCGCGGCCGAGGAGTTCGAGCGTGCGGCCCGGCTGCGGGACGACGTCAAGGCGCTGCAGCGGGCGCTGGAGAAGCAGGCGGTCGTACTCGGCGACGGCACCGACTGCGACGTCATCGCACTGGCCGAAGATCAGCTCGAGGCGGCGGTGCAGGTGTTCTACGTGCGCGGCGGCCGGGTGCGCGGCCAGCGCGGCTGGGTGGTCGACAAGGTCGAGGACGTCACCCCGGCCGAGCTCGTCGAGCACTTCCTCGGCCAGGTCTACGGCGAAGCCCGGCCCGGCGGCGAGCTGGCCGGCGGCGCCGCCCGCGGTGGCGTGCCCCGGGAGGTGCTGGTGCCGGTGCTGCCGCCGGGCGCTGACGCGATGCGCGAATGGCTGGCGCTGCGTGCCGCCCGCGGCGGCGGCCGGGTGGACCTGCGGGTCCCGCGGCGCGGCGACAAGAAGGCGCTGCTGGGGACGGTGGCCAGGAACGCGGGCCAGTCGCTGGCGCTGCACAAGACGCGGCGGGCCAGCGACCTGACCACCCGCAGCCGGGCCATGAACGAGATCCAGGACGCGCTCGGCCTGGACGATGCGCCGCTGCGGATCGAGTGCTACGACGTGTCGAACCTGCAGGGCACCCACGTGGTGGCTTCGATGGTGGTGTTCGAGGACGGGCTGGCCCGCAAGAGCGAGTACCGCCGGTTCAGCATCCGCGGCCTGGACGGCACCGACGACGTCGCCGCCATCCACGAGGTGATCACCCGCAGGTTCCGCCGCTACCTGGCGGAACGCGAGCAGACCGGTGAACTGGACACGCTCGGCGACGCCGAGGACGGCGCCGCGCTCGAGGCCGGCAATCCCGGCGCCGCGGCGGATGGCGACGACCCGGCCGCCGGCGCGGGCCGGAAGAAGTTCGCCTACCCCCCCAACCTGGTCGTGGTGGACGGCGGTCCTTCGCAGGCGGCGGCCGCCCAGCGCGCCCTTGATGAGCTCGGCATCGACGACGTGGCGGTGTGCGGGCTGGCCAAGCGGCTGGAGGAGGTGTGGCTGCCGGGGGAGGACGCACCGGTTATCCTGTCCCGCACGAGCGAGGGCCTGTACCTGCTGCAGCGGGTCCGCGACGAGGCACACAGGTTCGCGATTACCTACCACCGGGCGAAGAGGTCGAAGGCACTGACCGCCAGTGAGCTGGACGGGGTGCCGGGGCTCGGCCCGGCCCGGCGGGCGACGCTGCTGCGTCACTTCGGCTCGGTGCGCAATGTGGCCGCGGCCAGCGCCGAGGAGATCGCGGGACTGCCAGGCATCGGGCCCGGCGTGGCCACGGCGGTGCTCGCCGCCTTGCATAGCGGCGGCGCGGGCGGCCAGGGCGACCCGGCCGCCCGGGGCCGTGGTGCGGCGGAGCCGGCCCGCACCGGCGGGCGGCCAGACGCGGCGAATGGGGGATGACGGATGAGGGACGAGAGCTTCTATGAGGCCGACGCCCCCGCCATCGTGATTGTCACGGGGATGTCGGGGGCCGGCCGCAGCACCGCGGCCAAGGCACTGGAGGATATGGGCTGGTTCGTCGTGGACAACCTGCCGCCGGGGCTGCTGCCCACCATGGTGGAGCTGGCGGCCAGGTCCGCGGGTGCGGTGCCCAGGGTCGCCGCCGTCGTCGATGTGCGCAGCCGGGCTTTCACCACCGACCTGAACGCAGCGCTCGGCGAACTGGCCGGCCGTGGTGTGCCGCCCCGGGTGGTCTTCCTGGAAGCCAGCGATGACACGCTGGTGCGCCGGTTCGACAGCGTGCGCCGGCCGCACCCGCTGCGGCCTGAGGGTGCGGTCAGCGAGGGCATCGCGGCCGAGCGGGAGCTGCTGCGCGGGGTACGTGGCGAGGCCGACCTGGTGCTCGACACCTCGGCGCTGAACGTGCACGAACTGCGCAGCCGGATGCAGGGATTCTTCGGTGAGGACGGTGCGGCCGCCCTGCGGGTGAGCGTGGTCTCCTTCGGTTACAAGTACGGGCTGCCGGTCGACGCCGACATCGTGACCGACTGCCGGTTCCTGCCCAACCCGCACTGGATCGAAGAGCTGGCCCCGCTCACCGGGCAGGATCCGCCGGTCCGCGACTACGTGCTCAGCCAGCCCGGTGCGAAGAAGTTCCTCGACGCCTTCATGGGGGCGCTGCAGGCCGCCCTGCCGGGCTTCGAGCGTGAGGGCAAGCGGTTCCTCACCCTCGCCGTCGGCTGCACCGGCGGGAAGCACCGCAGCGTCGCCATCGCCGAGCAGGTCGCGGCCAGGCTCGGCGAGACGGGAGCCACCGTCCAGGTGGTGCACCGCGACCTGGGACGCGAGTGAGCGCCGGCAGTCCGGCCGGGCCTCAGCCCCAGGCGGCCGGGACTCAGCCTCAGGCTGGGCCCCAGGCGGCTGGGCCACGGGTGGTCGCGCTCGGCGGCGGCCATGGGCTGTTCGCGTCGCTGTCGGCGCTGCGCCGGGTGAGCCGGATGCTGACCGCCGTGGTCACCGTGGCCGACGACGGCGGGTCCAGCGGGCGGCTGCGCCGGGACCTCGGCGTGCTGCCGCCCGGTGACCTGCGGATGGCGCTGGCCGCGCTGTGCGGCGACGACGAATGGGGGACCACCTGGAGCCGGGTGGTGCAGCACCGGTTCGGCGGGCAGGGCGAACTCGCCGGCCATGCGGTGGGCAACCTGCTCATCGTGGCCCTGTGGGAGCTGCTGGGCGACACCGTCGCGGGGCTGGACTGGGTCGGCCGGCTGCTGGGTGCGCATGGCCGCGTGCTGCCGATGGCCGCCGTGCCGCTCGAGATCACCGCCACGGTGGAAGGCGCCGACCCGGCCCGGCCCAACGAGCTGAGCACGGTCCGCGGCCAGGTCGCCTGTGCCACCACTTCGGGGCTGATCCGCTCGGTGTCGCTCGTGCCGCCCGCCCCGGCCGCGCGCCCCGAGGCTGTCGCCGCGGTGCGTGAGGCGGACTGGGTGGTGCTCGGCCCCGGTTCCTGGTTCACCAGCGTGCTGCCGCACCTGCTGGTGCCCGACCTCGCCGCCGCGATGCTGGGCACGGCGGCACGCCGGGTGGTGGTGCTCAACCTGTCGCCGCAGGACAAGGAGACCGAAGGGTTTTCGCCGAGCGCCCACCTGGAGGTGCTGGCCGACCACGCACCGGGGCTCACCGTCGACGTGGTGCTCGCCGACCCGCAGGTCACGGCATTTTCCCGGCCGGAAAGACACCCGGCGGCCAGCCTTGAGAAAGCGGCCGCGCTGCTCGGCGCCAAGCTGATGTTCGCCGACGTGGCGATGGGGGACGGATCGCCACGTCACGACCCGGCGCGCCTCGCACGGGCCTACGCTCAGATCTTCGAGGGGGAGTGACGCAGATGGCGATGACCGGCCTAGTGAAGGACGAGCTCAGCCGGGTCGAGGTGGTCAAACCGTGCTGCCGCAAGGCGGAGGTGTCCGCACTGCTCAGGTTCGCCGGGGGGCTGCACCTGTCCGGGGGGCACATCGTGATCGAGGCGGAACTCGATACCGGCGCGGCCGCCCGCAGGCTGCGCAAGGACATCGCGGAGATCTTCGGGCACCGCGCCGAGCTGATCGTGCTCGCCCCGAGCGGGCTGCGCAAGGGCAACCGGTACGTCGTGCGGGTACCGAAGGACGGCGACAGCCTGGCCCGGCAGACCGGCATCGTGGACAGTTACGGGCGGCCGGTACGGGGACTGCCCCGGCAGGTGGTGTCGGGCGGCAACTGTGACTGCGAAGCGGCCTGGCGGGCCGCCTTCCTGGCCCACGGTTCGCTGACCGAGCCGGGCCGGTCGATGTCCCTGGAGATCACCTGCCCCGGCCCGGAGGCGGCGCTGGCCCTGGTGGGCGCGGCTCGCAGGCTGAAAATTCATGCCAAGGCGCGGGATGTCCGGGGGGTAGACCGGGTGGTGGTCAAGGACGGGGACGCGATCAGCGCACTGCTGACCCGGCTCGGCGCGCACGAGAGCGTGCTGGCCTGGGAGGAGCGGCGGGTCCGCCGGGAGGTGCGGGCCACCGCCAACCGGCTGGCCAACTTCGACGACGCCAACCTGCGGCGCAGCGCCCGCGCCGCAGTGGCAGCCGGGGCCCGGGTGGAACGGGCACTGGAGATCCTCGGCGCGGAAGCACCCACGCACCTGTCCGACGCCGGCCGGCTGCGCATCGAGCACCGGCAGGCCAGCCTGGAAGAGCTCGGCCAGATCGCCGACCCGCCGATGACCAAGGACGCCATTGCCGGGCGGATCCGCCGGCTGCTGGCGATGGCGGACAAGCGCGCCGAAGAACTCGGCATGCCCAGCACGGAGGCAGGCCTCACCCCGGACATGCTGATGTAGGCCAGGTTCACCCAGCGGCCCGGTCCGCGGGACTGCCGGCCGGCGCCTTTCGGGTAGGGTTTCCGCCCGGGGGGACTGCGGCCTCGATGACGCGGCACCAGGTATCCGATCAAATCAACGGGCACGGAGTTTTAGGAGAACGCTGCTGTGACCATTCGCGTGGGCATCAATGGATTCGGCCGGATCGGGCGGAACTTCTGGCGTGCCGTCAACGACCAGGCCGGCGACCGCCGCAGCATCGAGATCGTCGCGGCCAACGACCTGGGCGATGTGGCCACGATGGCGCACCTGCTCAAGTACGACAGCGTGCTCGGCAACCTCAAGCAGGACGTGCGCGCCGAAGGCGACGCGATCGTCGTCGGCGGGCAGCCGATCAAGATCCTGGCCGAGCGGGATCCGGCCAACCTGCCGTGGGGCGACCTCGGTGTGGACATCGTGGTCGAGTCGACCGGCCGGTTCACCAGCGCCGAGGGCGCGCGCAAGCACATCGCCGGCGGCGCCAGGAAGGTGGTCATCTCGGCGCCGGCCAAGGGCGAGGACATCACGATCGTGATGGGGGTCAACGACGACGCCTACGATCCGGCGCGGCACGAGATCATCTCGAACGCCTCCTGCACCACCAACTGCGTGGCGCCGATGGCCAAGGTGCTGCTGGACAACTTCGGCATCGTCCGCGGCATGATGACCACCGTGCACGCCTACACAGGCGACCAGGTGCTGCAGGACGGCATACACGGCGACCTGCGCCGGGCGCGCGCGGCCGCGCTGAACATCATCCCCACCACCACCGGCGCGGCCAAGGCCACGGCCCTGGTGCTGCCCGAGCTGAAGGGCAAGATGGACGGCATCTCGCTGCGGGTGCCGGTGCCTGACGGCTCGATCACCGACCTGGTCGCCCAGGTCGGCCGGGACGTCACCAAGGACGAGGTGAACGCGGCGTTCAAGGCCGCGGCCGACGGCGCGCTCAAGGGTTACCTGTACTACACCAGCGACCCGATCGTGTCCTCGGACATCGTCGGCTCACCCGCCTCGTGCACCTTCGACTCCTCCCTCACCATGGCCGAGGGCGACCAGGTCAAGGTGCTCGGCTGGTACGACAACGAGTGGGGATACTCCTGCCGGCTCGCCGACGCGGTCGCCCTCGTCGGCTCCCGGCTCTGACCCGCTGGCTGGCGCTGGACCGACAAACTGACGGGATACAGATGAGGGGAATCGACGCCGAGGATGTCGGCGGGCGTGCTGTGCTGCTGCGCGCCGACCTCAACGTGCCGCTGGATGGCAGCCGGATCACCGACGACGGCCGGATCCGGGCCAGCCTGCCCACGATCACCAAGCTCGCCGACCGCGGCGCCCGCGTCATCGTCGTCGCGCACCTCGGCAGGCCAAAGGGAGCGGATTTTCCCGAACGTGCTGGCGCCGGCCCGTCGCTCGAGCCGGTAGCCGGGCATCTTTCCCGGCTGCTCGGCCGGCCGGTCGCACTCGCCGCTGACGTGGCCGGCCCGTCCGCGGCCGGGGTGGCCGCCGCGCTGCGCGACGGTGACGTCGCGCTGCTGGAGAACGTGCGCTTCGAGCCCGCCGAGACGAGCAAGGACGACCAGGAGAGAGCCGCCCTGGCCAGCAAGCTGGCCGCGCTGGCGGCCGCGGCGATGGGCCCGCAGGGGGCCAGTGGCGAGCCGCTCTACGTCGGCGACGGGTTCGGCGCGGTGCACCGCAAGCATGCCAGCGTGTACGACCTCCCGCGGATGATGACGCACGTCGCCGGTGATCTCGTGCTGGCCGAGGTCGAGGTGCTGCGCAGGCTGACCACGGACCCGGCCCGGCCCTATGTGCTGGTGCTCGGCGGGGCCAAGCCATCGGACAAGCTGGGTGTCATCGGCAACCTGCTCAGCCAGGTGGACCGGCTGATCATCGGTGGCGGGATGTCGTACACCTTCCTGGCCGCGCAGGGCCACGAGGTCGGCAAATCGCTGCTGGAGAGCGCCCAGATCCCGCAGGTGTCGAAGGTGCTCCAGGACGCGGCCAGCCGCGGCGTGGAGATCGTCCTGCCGGTGGATATCGTCGCGGCCACGCAGTTCGCCGCCGACGCCGCCCACGAGGTGGTGCCGGCCGACGCGATCCCCGCCGACCGGGAAGGCATGGACATGGGGCCGGCCACCCGGGCCCTGTTCGTGGAGAAACTGGCCGACGCGAAGACCGTGTTCTGGAACGGGCCGATGGGCGTGTTCGAGTTTCCCGCCTTCGCGGCCGGGACGCTGGCCGTCGCGAAGGCGATCAGCGAGGTGCCCGGGCTGACCGTGGTGGGCGGGGGAGACTCCGCGGCCGCGGTCCGGCAGCTCGGCCTCGGCGAAGACGCCTTCGGTCACATCTCGACCGGTGGCGGTGCCAGCCTGGAGTACCTGGAGGGAACCACGCTGCCCGGGCTGACCGCGCTGGAGGACGGCCGGTGAGCAGCCGAGCGGGGACACCGGCCCGGACACCGATGATTGCCGGGAACTGGAAGATGAACGGCAATCATTTCGAGGCCCTGGCGCTGGTGCAGAAGCTGGCGTTCGCGCTGAAGAGCAAGGACTTCGACGCGGCCGAGGTCGTGGTGCTGCCGCCGTTCACCTCGCTGCGCAGCGTGCAGACACTGGTCGCCGGGGACAAGCTGCGGATCCGTTACGGGGCGCAGGACGTCTCGCCGCACCGCGACGGCGCCTACACCGGGGACATATCCGCGGCCATGCTGGCCAAGCTCGGCTGCAGCTACGTGCTGGCCGGGCACTCCGAGCGCCGGCAGCATCATGGCGAGGACGACGCGCTGGTCAACGCGAAGATCAAGGCGCTGATCGGTGCGGACATCGTACCGGTGCTGTGTGTGGGGGAGAGCCTGGAAGCCCGCCAGGAAGGCCGGCATCTCGACGTTGTCCGCAGCCAGCTCGACGGCGGCCTGGCGAAGGTGCCCGAGGAACGGGTGGCCAGCATGGTCATCGCCTACGAGCCGGTATGGGCGATCGGCACCGGCGAGGTGGCCACGCCCGAGGACGCGCAGGAGGTATGCGCGGCGATCCGGCACCGGATTTCCGGGCTTCAATCCAGCGAAACCGGGGCTGCCGTGCGTATCCTGTATGGCGGATCAGTTAAGGCGGCCAACATCTCCGCGATCATGGATCAGCAGGACGTTGACGGTGCACTCGTCGGTGGCGCAAGCCTGGATGCCGGTGAATTCGTCAGAATCTGCCGGTATCGTGAGCATGTGCAGAGAGGACTATCCCGGCAGTGAGCATTGGAATCTCGATCGTCCTGATCATCACGAGCATTCTCATGCTCGTGCTGGTGCTGCTGCACAAGGGCAAGGGCGGCGGCCTGTCCGACCTGTTCGGCGGCGGCGTCACATCCTCGCTCGGCTCCTCGTCCGTGGTCGAGCGGAACCTGGACAGGCTGACGGTCTTCACAGGCGTCGTCTGGTTCGTCTGCATCGTCGCCCTGGGGATCATCAACCGGTAACACCAGAGCGCCAGTAAGCAGGCACCAGTCAGCAGAACACAAGCACGGCCCCCGCACAGGCTTGAGGCAGCGTTAGGCACGGGGCGGGAAACAAACCCAGAGACAAGGGGTATTCCGTGAGCAGTGGCAACGCCATCCGCGGCAGCAGGGTGGGCGCGGGCCCGATGGGTGAGGCCGAACGAGGCGAGTCGGCTCCCCGCGTGTGGGTGTCATTCTGGTGCGCGAACCGGCACGAGACACGGCCGAGTTTCGCCACCGACGCCGCCGTGCCCGAGATCTGGGAGTGCCCGCGGTGCGGCTTCCCGGCCGGCCAGGACGAGCAGAACCCGCCGGCGCCCCCACGTGTCGAGCCGTACAAGACGCACCTCGCCTACGTGAAAGAGCGGCGCAGCGACGCCGACGGCGCGGCCATCCTCGAAGAGGCGCTCAGCCGGCTCCGCCAGGGCGGTTGAACCCTCGGCGCCAGCGCTGCACGGCGGCTGGCCGCGGAGCGGTTCCCGAGATGACCCGCTGGATCCGGGCGGGGCCGGCCCCGCTCAGCGGGCATCGATGATCATCTCGGGGAGTACATAGCGGCCCGGGCTCAGCCCGTGTGCCCTGAGTGTGTCCTGGATCTGCATGATGTGGCCGGGCGTGAGCTGCAGCGGCGGCTCGTCCGGCTGGTAGGCCCAGCCCACCGGGTAGTCCTGCCCCGGCGTGGTCGTCATCTCGATGTGGCAGCCGAGCACGTGGCTCACCGGATGCGCCCCGCACCAGTCCGCCAGACGGTCGATCGTGCGGACGAAGGCCGGCCAGTCGGACACGTACAGCCGGCCGGGGCAGATGGTGTCCCCGGTGAACAGGATCTGTGTGCGGCGGTCGTAGTACGTGACCGCCGCCTCGTGGTGGCCCGGCGTGTCGAGGCAGTCGATGACGCGGCCGCCGAGATCGAGTTCTGTCACCGCGTCCTGCCCGGCGGTGAAGCCGAAGAACGGCCACGCCGCGTCCCGCTTCGCGCCCACCACCTGGGTGTGCGGGCGGCCGGTGAACTGGCCGTCGGCGGCGGTGTGGTCGCCGTGCGGGTGCGTGTGCAGCACCAGCAGCCCGTAGTCGCCGGCGTGCCGGTGGGCGGCCGTCCACCGCTCGATGACCGCATCCACCGTGGCCCGCAGCGGGAAGAACTCAGGTCCGCGGTCGGCCCGGTGTCCAGCAGCACGGCCCGGTCGCGGCCGAACAGCAGGAACATGAACGGGGCCTCCCAGTGCACCGCCATGTTCTGGCGCAGCACGTAGGTGTCCTCGTCGTAGGCGTGCACCTGGATGTCGGGATCGGTGTTGTACTTGGGCGCGGCCGACCCGTGGATCCACCTGACGTCCAGGTTGCCCGCCGCCGCACCGGCACCGGACCCGGCCGAAGCAGTCATGGGGGGAAGCTACCACCGGCCGCGGGAGGCGCCGCGGCGGCCACGACGCTGGGCCCTGGCGTCGGTTGATCAACGTGCGTAGGGTGCGGGAGGACGGCTGCCGCCAGAGAGGGGACCCGACATGAGGATCGGCAAACGCGGCGTCACGGGACGGGTGGCGACGTTCGGCGCGGTGCTCCTCGCTGCCGGGATGCTGGCCGCCTTAACGCCCACGCACAGCGCCCAGGCCGCGTACGGCGGGAAGGTACTGCTGGTCGGGAAGTTCAACGGCAAGGCCGGCCAGTACCACACGATCCAGGCGGCGGTGAACGCGGCCAAGCCGGGTGACTGGATCCTGGTCGGCCCCGGGGACTATCACGAGATCGCCGACGAGGCCGGCCAGCACGGCAGCTTCGCCGACGGGCAGATGGGCGGGGTGTACATCACCAAGTCCGGCCTGACGCTGCGCGGCATGGACCGCAACTCGGTCGTCGTCGACGGCACCAACCCGGGCGCCCCGGCCTGCAGCCGCGCGCCGGGCGCACAGAACTACGGCGTGCCCGGGCCCAACGGGGTGCCGGAGGGCCGCAACGGCATCGTGGTGTGGAAAGCGAACGACGTCCGCGTCCAGAACCTCACCGTCTGCAACTTCCTGGCCGGCACCGGGGCGTCCGGCAACGAGATCTGGTGGAACGGCGGCGATGAGTCGGGCAAGATCGGCGAGACCGGCTACTGGGGCAGCTACCTGACCGCCACCTCAACGTTCTTCGGCAACGAGACCACCGCGGCCGAATACGGCATCTTCTCCAGCAACGCGGCCGGCCCGGCGGGCTGGAACCAGCTGTACGCGAGCAACATGAACGACTCCGGCACCTACGTCGGCGCCTGCAAGCAGCGATGCGACGTGGTCATGAACCACATGTGGATGGAGAACAACGCGCTCGGCTACTCCGGGACCAACTCCGGCGGGACCGTCGTCATCGAGAACTCGCAGTTCGACCAGAACCAGGACGGCCTGGACACCAACACGCAGGTCGTCGGCGACCCGCCCGCGCCGCAGAACGGCCAGTGCCCGAACGGCGGGACCAGCCCGATCACCCACACCAACTCGTGCTGGGTGCTGATCCACAACTACCTGCACAACAACAACAACCCGACCGCCCCCGCGGAGGGCAGCGCGGCCGCGGGCCCGGTCGGCACCGGGATGACCATCTCCGGAGGCCGCTTCGACACGGTGATGGACAACACCATCAGCCACAACGGCGCCTGGGGCATCCTGTTCATCCCCTACGCCCAGCAGGGCAAGCCCAGCCTGCACCAGACCTGCAGCGGATCCGGCGGGCACAAGGTCCCCGGGTTCGGCTGCGTGCTCGACCCGGAAGGTGATGCGCTGCTGGACAACACGTTCAGCGACAACGGCTACTTCGGCAACCCGAGCAACTCCGACTACGGGCAGATCACGCTGTTCGGCGGCGAGCCGCAGAACTGCTACCAGGGCAACGACGCCCCCGACGGCAGCGCACCCGCCAACCTGGAGCAGAAGCAGGCCACCTGCGGGGTCACCACCAAGGCCGGGAACGCCGGCGGGCAGTTGTTCCCGCAGGTGCTGTGCGACACCGGGCTGGCCGCCTGCCCGCCGGGCGCCAAGTACCCGAAGCCGAACGGCACAGTGCACCTCAAGGCGCTGCCGATCGGCCTGCCGACCATGCCGAATCCGTGCGCGGGCGTGCCCGCCAACCCCTGGTGCCCAGGCGGCATGCCCTACTCCGCCGGCCACCGCGTGGCGTCCAGCGCCGGCGGGGCCATGGGCATCACCGGCCCTCCGGCAGGCAGGCGAGCCCCCACCGGCTGACGGCACGGCGGGACCACCTAGCCTGGCAGCGGCCGTCAGCCACCCGTGGACGGACGGCGCCCGGTGAGCGCGGCCACCGGTGAATGGAGGCTGCGGGCCTGACCGGCCAGGATCACCATCCGCGGGATCAGCAGGCGCTCGACGACCTCGGTGGCGCCCGCCGCGTCAGGCAGCACCCAGCTCCCCGAGCGGAGTTCGAAGACCGAGAGGTCGCCATCCGCGCCAGGCGCGAGCAGGCCGGTGCGGCCCGCCCGCCGGATGACCCCGGCCGGGGTAGCGGTGGTGGCCCGGATGACATCGGCGAGGTCCATGCCGACGTGCAGCAGCTTCGAGAGAGTGGTTGCCTGGTCATAGGCCGGTCCGTCGACGTTGTGCGCGTGCAGGTCGCTGGAGATCGTGTCGGGCGCGAAGCCCTGGCTGATCGCGGCGCGTGCCACACGGTAGGCGAAGCTGCCCACGCCGTGACCGACGTCGAACAGCACGCCGCGCTCGCGCGCCCGCATGACGCCGGGCGCCAGCCGGCCGCGCTCGTCGAGTATGCCGCCCTCGTTTCCGTGGAAACAGTGGGTGACCACATCACCGCTCCGCAGCCGCGGCAGCAGCCAGCTCAGCCCGGGGCGCATGTCGATCACGTGCACCATGAGGGGCAGGCCGAGCGCGTCGGCGGCCTCGGTGGCCAGGCGCAAGGCGGGCGCCGGGTCCTCGCCCACCATCTGGTGGCCCAGCCTGACCTTGATCCCGATGATCAGGCCGGGATGCTCGCGGGCCCGGGCGGTCGCCTGCGCCGGGGATGCCCAGCGCAGGTCCTCAAGTTCGCCGACCAGGTTCGTGATCATGCCCTGCACGGCTATGTTCAGGAAGGCCACGATCCGGGTCTGTGACCCGGCAATGACGTAGCGGCGCAGGCCGGGGAACGTCTGGGCACCCGACGAGCCGGCGTCGACCGCGGTCGTCACCCCCCGGCCCAGGCAGTACGTGTCGGGCTCGATGCCGTAGTGCGACACGCCCGGGTACAGGTGGGTGTGCAGGTCGACCATCCCGGGCGTCACGATCAGGCCGGCCGCGTCGATTACGCTTCCGGCTGCTGCGGGCCTGGCTGCGGGGGGCACTGTGCCGGTTTCTGCCGGGTCCGCCGCGACGCGGGTGATGACGGCGTCGTCGATCCGGACGCTCGCCGTGGCGTCGATCCCCTGCCCCGGGTCGAGCACGCGGCCGCCAGTGACCGTCAGGCTGGTCACAGCAGACGCTCGGCTTGCAGCCGCGGCAACACCGCCGCGAACGCGCGGACGGTCTGCTCCACCTCACGATCGCCGTGCTCAGTGCTCAGGAACCCCGACCCGTGGAAGAGGTGGACCCCCTCGCTGAGCATGCCGCAGTGCAGGGCCGGTGAGAGCCGCGACGGTATCCCGGCCTTCAGCGCGGCCGGCCGGAGCTCATCCGCCGGCGGGTCGCTGGCGAACAGCAGGTGAAACGTCGAACTCTCCCCGTAGGCGCGGCCCGCGACGCCGCATCGCTCGAACACCGAGGTGAGCTCGGCGCGCAGCGCGGCCGCGACCCCAGCGGCGCGGGCCTGCGCCTGTCCCGGAGCGGCCAGCCGCAACGCCGCCAGGCCGGCCGCGGCAGACAGCGGGTGCGCGTTGTGCGTGCCGGGATGCGCCACGCCGCGCGGATCGTGACCGGCCCGGCCAATGTGGTCCATCAGGTCCGCCCGGCCGCACACCGCGCCCCCCGGCATGCCGCCGGCCAGCACCTTGCCGAGAACGGTCAGGTCAGGGTGGACCCCGGCGGCCTGCTGCACACCCCCGGGCGCCCAGCGGAAGCCGGTCACGACCTCATCGAAGATGAGCACCGTCCCGGCGGAGTCGGCGAGGCGGCGTGCCTGCGCCAGGAACCCGGCGGGCAGCGGCACCGTCGCCCAGGCTGCCCCCGACGGCTCGAGTATGACGGCGGCCACATCCCCGCCACCGAGTGCCGCCGCGAGAGCGGGCGGGTCGGCCGCGATGACCACCGTGCCCGCCGCCTGCGGCGGCAGGCCGGCCGTGTCCGGCCGGTCGAACGGTGCGTCGGCGCCGAGTGCGACCTGATCGTGCCAGCCGTGGAAGTGCCCGGCCAGCTTCACGATCTTGCCCCGGCCGGTGGCCGCCCTGGCCAGGCGCAGCGCCAGCAGCGACGCCTCGGTGCCGCTCGATGTGAAGCGGACACGCTCGGCCGACGGGACCAGCCGGGTGACCATCTCGGCCCAGTCGGCCTCGAGTTCGTGGCACGCCCCGGGATGGAACGACCTGGTCGCCTGCTCCCGGACCACCTCGACGACGGCCGGATGGCTGTGGCCGAAGAGCAGGGCTCCGTGGCCCATGACGTAGCAGATGAGCTCGTGCCCGTCCAGGTCGCGCTTGCGGGCGCCCGCGGCCGTGGCCACGGCCACCGGGAACGGGTCGGCCAGCCGCACGTCGTGGGTGACCCCACCGGGCAGCAGCCGCCGCGCCCTGGTGCTCAGCGCAGCCGACCGAGGATTCTCCGCAGCCCACCGCCCGACCAGGCCATCACCTGCTGACGGGCTTCCCGCGGCCTGGGCCGGACGAGTGCGCATGCGGACACCACCACCCCTTCAGGTACGCCGGCGTTCCGTCAGCCTACGGCGGGCGGCCTGACCGGCGCGATACCCGGCGCCCTGCTCCGGCACCACGGCGGTAGACTCGCCGGGCCCCGGCCCGCTGGCTCCATCAGGGAGGTGCGACCAGCGATGAGCTCGTCCTCCGCCGGCTCACCACCCGGCCCGAAGCGAGATTTCATTGGCTACGGCCCGCATCCGCCGGATGTCCGCTGGCCGGACGACTCCCTGATCGCCATCAACCTGGTCGTCAACTACGAAGAGGGCGGCGAGTACGAACTGGGCGCCGACGGCGTGAACGACACGTGGGGCGAGTCCTCGTACCAGTACGCACCGGAGATCCGCGACCTCGGCACCGAAGGGCACATGGAGTACGGCAGCCGGGTGGGGATCTGGCGGCTGTGCCGCATGTTCGACCGCTACCAGATCGACGTGACCTTCAACGCCTGCGCCCGTGCCGTGGAGCGCAACCCGCCACTGTGTGACTGGCTGCGGAGCCGCGGACACGACATCCTCGGCCACGGCTACCACTGGTACGGCCCGGACACGGAGGCCGGTGCCCGGATGACGCGGGCGGAGGAGCGAGCCGAGATCCACGCGGCGGTCACGTCGCTGGAGCGGACGACCGGGCAGCGCCCGCGCGGCTGGATGGTGCGCTCGTTCCCGACCGTGCACACCCGGGAGCTGCTGGCCTCCGAAGGCGGCTTCCTGTACGACTCGGACTCCGCCAACGACGAGCTGCCCTACTACGTGACGGCCCTCGGCAAGCCCTTCCTCGTCGTGCCGTACTCGAAAGTGCACAATGACAACCGGTACCTGATGCTCCCTGGCTACGGCTCGCCCCGCGACTTCCGCGACAATCTGCGGCTCGCACTGGACTACCTGCTCGACGAGGCCAGGCGCGGGCACGGCGGCCGGCTGATGTCGGTCGGCGTGCACTCCCGCTGGAGCGGGCAGCCGGGGCGTGCGTCGGCGGTGCGCGACTTTATCGAGTACGCGCTGCAGTGCGACGGCGTCAGCTTCATGCGCCGGATCGACGTGGCGGAGTACTGGCTCGCGGCCTTCCCGCCGGTCAGCCCCGCCGGATAAGCGAACCCGGCGGCTGCGTTCTGCCCACGATGCCCTGGCGCCGGGGAGATGACGGGCGAGGGCGGCCCCCAGCACGGTCAGGCACGTCGCGGCGGTCAGTGCGAACACCAGCCGCGGGCTGACCCGCTCCACGGCGAACCCGGCCATGACCGGGCTGAGCAGGGCGGTGCCCGACCATATCCCGTTGAGCACTCCCATCATCACCCCGAGCCCGGCTCCGCTCTCGTCTGCCGCCGCCGCGGCCAGCGGGTAGGCGACCGTCCACATGACCGAGCGCGCGGCCGTGGTCGCGCACTGCATTGCGATGATCGCCAGAGGGGCCGAGCTCAGCGCGGCCGGCAACAACGCGACGGCCAGGGCGAGCATGCTCGCGATGACCACGCGGTGCCGCACCGCGCGCCGCCCCGCTGCCACGGTCGCGGTGCTCCCCGCCACGAACAGCATCCCCGCGGCGGCGAAGACCAGGCCGATCCGGGTCGGCGACGCACCCGCCGCGTGCAACTCGTCCGGCACCAGCAGAGCGGACACCCCGGTCGTGAGGCCGGCGGTGAGGATCGCGGCCGCGGCGGTGAGGGTGCCGCGATCGCCTGCCGCGGCACGGAAGCCCGCGGCTGCCCGCGCGGTAGGCCGGGATGGCCGGGCCGGCGCCCGCAACAGGCTCAGGGCTGCGGTGACCAGCGCGAAGACGCCCGCCGCAGCGAGAAAGGGGACCGTCAGCCCCAGGTAAGTGACGAGCACCCCGGACAGCGCGGGCCCGACGACGCCGCCGGCCCCCGAACTGGCCACGGAGCCGCCCAGGCCCGGCCCGCCGGTGCCGGATTCAGCCAGCCAGGACAGGCCGGCGGTCCAGATCACCGCGTAGCCGGCGCCGAACCCTAGCCGCGACGCCAGCAGGACCGGGAAGGAGCCCGCCTCCGCCTGGACGAGGGACGCCGCGGCGATCAGCCCACCGGCCGCGAGCGTGAGCCGCCTGGCGCCGAACCGGTCAGACAGCGTGCCGGCCGGCAGCGAGACGACCAGCATGGCGAACCCGGCGGCACCGAGCAGCAGGCCTTGTTCGGTGCCGGACAGGCCGAAGCGGCGCGTGTAGGCAGGAAGTATCGGCACCAGCGCGAACTGGGCCGCCGAACCCGCCAGGGTGAGGGTGTAAAGCAGGCAGCGCAGCAGCCGCGTCCTGGACGGCTCCCGGTCCGGCTGGTGCCGCCGCGCATCCCCCCGGAAGACGGACGCCAGCCGCGGCTGGCCCGGGCGGCCGGCGGCTGCCTCGCGCACGATTCCCTCCCGTGGCCCGCTTCGGTCCTGCGCGCCTGGCCGGTCCTGCGCCGTCATGACCCGCGCATCCGCCAGCCTAATATGAGCAATGCTGGTGATAAATTGCAGAAATGGGCCAGCTACGATCGATAACATCGATCAAAAGCGGGATGGGCCTGCGTGAGCTGCGGGCGGTGCTGGCCGTGGCGGAACTCGGGTCATTCCGGAGGGCCGCAGCCGAGCTCGGGTACACCCAGTCGGCACTGTCGCATCAGGTGTCGGCGCTCGAAGCCGCGCTCGGCTGGGCGCTGTTCCACCGCCCTGGCGGCCGGGCGCAGGTGCGGCTGACCCGGGCCGGCGAGGCGGTCTGCCGCCGGGCGCGGCGTGCGCTAGGCGAGGTGGAGGCGATCGCCGCCGACGCCGAGGCGGCCGAACGCGGCCAGCGCGTCCGCGTCCGGGTCGGTGTTTCGCAGACGGCGGCGGCCGAGATCATGCCGTCCGCGCTGCGTGCGTTCCGGGCGGACCATCCGGGTGTGGAGGTCCTGCTGAGCGACACCGACGACTGGGCCGTGCCAGAGGCACTCAGTCAGGGCCGGCTTGATCTTGGGTTTGCCATGAATCCCGAGCCGGACGGCCGGATCGAGGCGGTGCCGGTGCTCAACGACCCGTGGGTGATCCTCACCCGGCGGGGCAGCGAGATCGCTGGGCTGGAGCATCCAGGTTTCGATGTGCTGGACGGGCTGGATCTGGTGGCCTGGACCAAGCGATGGCCGGGCCAGGTCGCGGTGGAGCGTGCCCTCCGCCGTCGGGGCATCCTGCCGCGGATCGTCTACCGCACCGATGACAACCTGGCCCTTCAGCGGCTGGTGGCGGCCGGGCTCGGCCACGCGTGCCTCGGGCACCTGGCCGCGCGCCGGGCGGTCGATCCGGCGCTCACCTGGCTGTCGCCAGGCGATCTGCTCACCCCGCGCGAGCTCACGCTGTGCTACCCGCGGCACCGGCATCTGACGGCCACCACTCTCGCACTCATCGCGGCCATCCGCGGGCAGGCCATACCGTAACGAGCCGGCCTCTGCCGCGCCGATAGCCCGCCCAGGGCGCTTCCGCGGCCGGCGTGCCCCCTTACCGCAGCGCCAGCCAGATCCGCGCAGGCTGGCCAAGCAGCGCCCGGCATCGGAGCCCAGGGCGATCTTCACGCCCGCCTTCCGGGCGGTTCGCAGGCTGGCCGCGCCCGGCCCGTTCGCAGCCGGCGGAGCGGGTGGGGCGGACGTTACTATGCGGACGGTAGCAACCCAGTTCCTGGGTCGGCGTGCCAGGCGCGCCCGGGATAGCAGGAGGTGACATGGATCCGCTTCGCGTTGGAATCCTGGGCACCGGGTGGATGGCCACGGAGCACCGCCGGGTTCTCACGGCCATGGCCGACGCGCCCCTCGTGGCGGTGTGCGACCTCGACAGGGAAAGAGCCGAGGCGTTCGCCGGCGGCACCGGGGCCCGGGTCTACTCCGACTGGCGGGACATGCTCGACAGGGAGGATCTGACGGCGCTTTTCGTCTGCGTTCCGCCGCTCGAGCACCGCGAGCCGGCCGTGACCGCACTCGACCTGGGCCTGCCGGTCTATCTGGAGAAGCCGATCGCCCGGACCGCGGAGGACGCCGCAGCGATCGTGGCAGCGGCGCAGCGCAGCGGGGCGGTCTGCGCGGTCGGCTACCAGTGGCACGCGCTCGACCTGCTCGACGACCTGTCCCAGCTGCTGGCCGGCCAGGACATCGGCCTGCTCGTCGGCGCGAGCATCGGGCCAACGCGGAGCCGTCCCTGGTTCCTGGACCGCCGGGCGGGCGGCGGCAACCTGCTCGAGCGCGGCAGCCATCATCTCGATCTGGCCCGCACCGTGGCCGGCGAGGTGGGGTCCGTGCAGGCCGCCGCGGGCCGGGTGCGGCTGGCCCGGAGCACCGTCGGCGGCGGGGACATCGACGACGCCGTGACGATCCTGCTCGAGCTCACCTCCGGCGCGCTGGCCACGATCGTCGTGGCCTGGACCGCGGATGGCCAGCCCGGCACGTACGCGCTGGATGTGGTCGCGTCCGAAGCGACGCTGCGGCTGGACCTCGACCCGGCGTACACCCTCAGCGGGGCGAGCCGGGGACAGCCGGTCAGCCAGCGCGCCAGGTCCCACCCGCTGGAACGGTCGATAAGCACGTTCCTCACAGCCGTGCGCGAGCGCGATCCGTCGGCCGTTATCTGCCCGCCGCCGGACGCCGCGGCCACCCTGGCCGTGGTGGCAGCCGCCGAGCGGGCGCTGGACACCGGGCGGGCGGTCGAGGTTGCCGCCACCTGACCAGCGCCAACTCCGGCGCGAGCGCCCAGGGCCGTGGGCCCCGCCGCGGCCCTGCTGACCCAGCCCGGCTGCCTGGCCCGGCCGGTCAGCTCGCGGTCCACCCGCCATCGACGGGCAGCACCGTGCCGGTGATATGGCCGGCGTCGGGGCCGAGAAGGAAAGCGACCGCACCTGCCACGTCCTCCGGGCGCCCCGGGCCGCCAAGCAGCGACCGCCCGGCGGTACGCCCGGCCTCCCTCCTGGCGATCTCGCCGTGACCTGCCGACCTGCGCAGCATGGGTGTGTCGATCGGTCCCGGGCATACACAGTTGACCAGGATGCCCTCCGCTGCGTGATCGACCGCCATGGCCCGGGTCAGCCCGATCACCCCTGCCTTGGCGGCGGCGTACGCGGGGCTGCCCGCGCCGCCGACCAGCCCGAACTGGGAGCTCACGTTGACGATCCGGCCGCCGCCGGCCGCCCGCAGCAGCGGCAGCGCGGCGCGGCAGACATGGAACACGCCGGAGAGATTGACCGCCAGCGTCCTGTCCCACTGCGCGACCGTGGTCTGGCCTGCGTCGCCGGTGTACCCGCCGATGCCGGCCGAGTTCACCACCGCGGTGAGCCCGCCGAGCCCGCCGACCGCCGCCTGGATCTGCCCGGGGTCGGACACGTCCACCGCGACGGCGATGGCCCGTGCCCGGTCTGCGGCGGCCAGCCCGGCCATGGCCCGGCGCAGCGCCGGGCCGTCCCGGTCGAGCGCGGCCACCGTGCGTCCGGCGGCGAGGCAGCGGACCGTGACGGCCAGGCCGATGCCGGAGGCCGCGCCGGTCACCAGAACGGTGCCGGTCATGGGGTGTGGCGGCGGGTCGTCCGCCACCCGCCGCCCACGGCGTTGAGCGCGGCCGCCGCGCCGACCCGGTCGTTCTCGGCCGCCGCCGCGATGGCGACCCCGCCGCCCAGGGCCCAGCCGCCCGGCCCGGCCCGCGAGGCGTCCGCGTCCGGCGCTGACCGCAGGAAGCGCGCCGCCGGCCTGACGCCCTCGTCAACCCCGGCACGCGGCACGGAGTGTCCCGGCAGATGGATCCCGCGGCGGAGCGTTACCGCCGTAGCGTCACTCATCGGTGTCACTATCGCATCACGGGTATGGCACGACAATGTCCCCAGCGCCCCTGTTCCTCCCGCAATGGCATGATCCACGCTACGCTGAGCGCAACGTCGGAAGGAGGGCGGCGTGCTACGGTACGTAGCCAAGCGCCTCGGCCTCGCACTGCTCACGCTGGTCCTGCTGAGCCTCATCGTCTTCCTGGCCGGCCAGGTCCTGCCTGGTAACCCGGGGCGGGCCATCCTCGGCGCGTTCGCGAGCGAGCACGCGGTGCAGGCGCTCAATCAGCGGCTCGGGGTGAACCGGCCGCTGATCGCGCAGTACTGGACCTGGATATCGGGCTTCGTCCACGGCAACATGGGAGACTCCTACCAGTACCGGCAGCCGGTGGAGACGTTCCTGCTGCCCGCGCTCGGGCGCTCGCTGAAGCTGGCTGCCCTGGCGTTCGTCCTGGTGGTGCCGCTGGGCATCCTCGGCGGCGTGGTTGCCGCCTTCAACCGCGGGCGGGTGATCGACCGGATCATCAGCGTGCTCGGCCTGTCCCTGTCGACCGTGCCGGAGTTCGTTTCCGGCGTGGCGCTCATCGTGGTGTTCGCGGTCGGGCTGAAGGCGCTGCCCTACCCCGCGAACCCGCCCCCCGGATCCTCGTTCCCCACCCAGCTCCGCTACCTGATCATGCCCGCGATCCCCATCGTGTTCGTGCTGTTTGGGTACATCGCGCGGATGGCGCGGGCCGGCACGGCCGAGGCGCTGGACTCGGACTACGTCCGCACCGCGACGCTGAAGGGGCTGCCACGCCGGACGGTGGTCTGGCGGCATGTGCTGCGCAACTCACTGCTGCCCACGATCACCGTCATCGCGACCCAGACCGGGTATCTGATCGGCGGCCTGGTCGTGGTTGAGACCCTGTTCAACTACCCGGGTATCGGGCGGCTGATCTTCACCGCGGCGTCCAACAAAGACTTCCCGATGCTCGAGGGGGGAGTGCTGACCATCGGCATCGTCTACCTGCTGGCGACGCTGATCGCCGACATGCTGTACACGCTGCTCAATCCCCGCGTCCGGCTAGAGAGGCCGGAATAGTGACCCGCGGCCGGATTGCCGGCCCTGTTAACGGACCGGCGCGGTCAGCCGGATGCTGAGGAGGAGCCATGGCGACGGTTCCTAGCACGGACGCGCTGAGTCAGCTCATCGCCCCGCAGGGGCCCCAGGCGCTATCCGGCGGCCAGATCCGCCGCGAGCAGCTTCGCGAGCTCGTCGGCTCGAAGGCGTTCGCCGCCGGGGCCGTGCTGCTGCTGTTCTGGATCGTGTGTGCCATCTTCGGCACGACGTTCAGCCCGTTCAATCCGGTCAAGGGCGACCTCACGCTGTTCAACACCGCTCCGTCCGGCGCGCACTGGTTCGGCACGGACTCGCTGGGCCGCGACGTGTTCTCCAGGGTGATCACCGGCGCCCGGGACATCCTGGTGATCGCGCCGCTGGCCACCTTGCTCGGCACCGCCGTCGGCACCGCCATCGGCCTGGTTCAGGGTTTCTTCCGCGGCATCATCGACAACGTGATCGGGCGGGTGGTGGACGCCACGCTCGCGCTCCCCGTCGTGATCGTGGCGTTCCTGTTCGTGGTGGCGGTCGGCCCGTCGACGGCGACGCTCGTGGTAGTGATCGGTTTCGTTTTCGCCCTGCTCATCGCCCGGACGGTGCGCGCCGCCGTGCTGCAGGAGCGGGACCTGGAGTACGTCGCCGCCGCCCGGCTGCGCGGCGAGAGCGCCGCGCACATCATGTTCGTCGAGATCCTGCCGAACGTGCTGGGGCCGATCCTGGTCGAGTTCACCGTGCGCCTGGGCTACGCGATCTTCGCGATAGCGACCCTGTCGTTCCTCGGCTTCGGCATACAGCCGCCGACACCGGACTGGGGCGCCGACATCGCGGCCAGCTACCAGTACCTGGCGGCGGGGTACTGGTGGGAGACGCTCTTCCCGGCGCTGGCGATCGCGTCGCTGGTGGTCGCGGTCAACCTGGTGGCTGATTCGGTAGAGGCGGTGCTCATCCAGTGACCATCGAGGTTTCCGCGCCGGACGCGGCCCTGCCCGGCCTGGCGCCGGTGCTGGACGTGGCCCACGCCGAGGTGACCTACACGGTGCGCGGCAGAGGCCGGCTGGCGGTTCGCGGCGTTTCCTTCCAGATCGGGCGGCAGGAGTCGTTCGGGCTGGTCGGCGAGTCCGGCTGTGGCAAGACGACGATGGCTCTCGCGATCACGCGGTACCTGGCTCGCAACGGGAAGCTGAGCTCGGGGTCGATCACGGTCAACGGCCAGGACCTGGCCGCCCTGAGCCGGGAGTCGCTGCGCCAGCTGCGGGCCCGCACGGTGTCCATGGTCTACCAGGAGCCGGGCCGGGCGCTGAACCCGTCGGTCCGGGTCGGGCGGCAGGTGGCCGAGGTGTTCGAGATCGCCGGCGCGGGCAGGTCCGAGGCGCTGGAACGCGCCGAGCAGGCGCTGCGCACCGTGCAGATCTCCGACCCTGGGCGGGTCCTGCGCGCCTACCCGCACCAGCTGTCCGGCGGGATGCAGCAGCGTGTCGTCATCGCGATGGCCCTGGCCGTCGAGCCCGCGCTGCTCGTGCTCGACGAGCCGACCACGGCACTGGACGCCACCGTCGAGGCCGAGGTGCTCGACCTGGTGGCCGGGCTCCGCCAGGAGTTCCACACGGCGGTGCTGTTCATCAGCCACAACCTCGCCGTGATCGCCAAGATGTGCGACAGGGTCGGTGTCATGTACGCCGGTGAGCTGGTAGAGCAGGGGCCGGCGCAGCAGGTCTTCGACGACCCGCGGCACCCGTACACCGTGGGCCTGCTGCGCTGCATCCCGCGCCGCGGCCAGCGCAAGGACCACGGCCGCCTGGACAGCATCCCCGGCTTCCTGCCCGCACCCGGCGAGGTGCCCGGCGGGTGCGCCTTCGCGCCACGGTGCGCGCTGGTCCAGCCGCGCTGCCGGGAGGAGGCCCCGCCGCTGTACCCGCTCGCGGTGTCGGCGGCCGCCGGCCAAGCCGGTGCCGCGATGCCGCCGGACGGCGTGGCGGGCCGCGCTTCGCGCTGTCACTTCCACCAGAACGCCCCTGGGCTGCCCAGGTCGACCCCTGAGGAGGCGCCTGCGGTGCCGCCCGCCGCCGCGGCCGAGCCGGTGGTCCGGCTGCGCGGCGTGTCGAAGACCTTCGCGGGCCGGCGGGGCGAGCAGGTGTTCGCGCTGTCCGGCGTCGACCTGGATTTGCGGCCGGGCGAGACGCTGGGCCTGGTGGGGGAGTCGGGCAGCGGCAAGACCACACTGGCTAGGGTGCTGCTCGGGCTCACCCCCGCGGATGCGGACTCCGAGCTCACGCTGGAAGGCCGGCCGCTGGCACCCACCGTGACCAGCCGGGACCGCGACCAGCTGCGGGCGATGCAAATGGTGTTCCAGAATCCGGACTCGGCGCTGAACCGGCGGCACAGCGTGCGGCAGCTGATCGGCCAGGCGCTGACCAAGCTGGCGGGCCTGTCCGGCCAGGCCAGGGAGGACCGGCTGCATGAGATCATCCGCTCGGTGCGGATGGAGGACCGCCACCTGGCGCTGCGTCCCGCCCAGCTGTCCGGCGGGCTCAAGCAGCGGGTGGCCATCGCCCGCGCCTTCGCCGGCGCGCCCCGGGTGCTCGTCTGTGACGAGCCCACCTCGGCGCTGGACGTGTCGGTGCAGGCGGCCATCCTCAACCTGCTCGCCGACCTGCAGCGCCGGGAACGCGTGACCTACCTGTTCATCTCGCACGACCTGGGCGTGGTCCGCTATCTCTCCGACCGGATAGCGGTGCTGTACCTCGGCCGGGTAATGGAGTACGGCGACGCGGGCCGCGTGTTCGCCGGGCCGCACCACCCGTACACGGAGGCGCTGCTGTCGGCGGTGCCGAGCCTGGACGGGGTGCGCCGGGCACCGATCCGGCTGACCGGGGAGATACCGAGCCCGGCGCACCCGCCGTCCGGTTGCGTGTTCCACACCCGCTGCCCACGCCGGCTGGCCAGCGGTATCTGCGAGACGAAGGAGCCTCCGCTTGCCGAGGCAGAGCCCGGGCACCACATCCGCTGCCACATACCGCTGGCCGACCTGCGCGCAGTGCAGGAGCTGGACGGTGAGTCAGCCCGCGGGCCAGCCGACACCGGACACGAAGTCGGACCGGACACGAAGTGAATCAGCGGTGTAGTTTTCTTGGCGAGCCGGTGACCTGCCCGCTGCAGGGCCGGCAACGGCCCGCCTGGATCTCGGCACCGAACAAGGACTGCTGAAGGGACGTCATGGACACCCACGACCACAAGGTCAAGATCAACCACCGGCGCCTCGACAGCCTGCGCCGGGGACGCGGGCCCGTCGCCGAGCACGTGATCGACGAGTTCGCCGCGGGCCATCTGTCCCGGCGCGACTTCATCCGCCGCGGCACAGCGGTCGGCCTGTCGCTGCCGCTGCTCGGCGGCATCCTGGAGGCCTGCGGCAGCTCGGCTCCCAGCTCGTCGGGCCACGGCGGGGCCGGGCAGGCCGGCGCGACCATCAAGGCGGGCATCCTGGTGCCCGCCGCGGCCATCAACCCGATCACGATCGCCGACCAGGGTGGCCTTCAGCTCATCGGTAATGTCGGTGAGTTCCTCGTGTTCACCGATCACCAGAACAACTACCACCCGTGGCTGGCCACCAGCTGGCGCCCGAACGCGGACGCGTCGGTGTGGACGTTCAAGATCCGGCAGGGGGTGAAGTTCAACGACGGCCGGCCGATGACCGTGGACGACGTCGTGTACAGCTTCAAGACCCAGGCCGACCCGAAGAACTCGGCGAACGCACTGTCGGTCTTCGGCGGCACGCTCAGCCCGGACGGCGTCGTCAAGGTCGACGACAGCACGGTCGCCTTCCACCTCGACCAGCCGGACGGGAACTTCGTCGACGCGGTCTCCGAAGACAACTACAACATGATCATCGTCCCGGACGGGTTCCACTACGGCGACTACCAGAAGGTCTTCCCTGGGACGGGCAGGTTCATGAAGGCCAGCTACACACCCAACGTGGGGGCCAACTTCGTGCGCAACCCGCACTACTGGGGCACCCCGGCCAAGCCCAAGGAGGTCCAGTTCACCTTCTACCCGCAGGAGGCGCCGATGACCGCGGCGCTGCAGGCGGGGAGCATCGACTGCATGGATCAGTTCTCCGTCGCCACCAGCCCGCAGCTGCTGAGCGGCGGCTACAACGTGATCTCGCTGAAGGCGGCTACCCACCGCGAGCTGTCGATGCGCACCGACATGGCCCCGTTCAGCAATAAGTACGTGCGGCAGGCGATCGCCTACACGCTGGACCGGCCGGCCATCGTGGCCGCGCTGTTCAAGGGGTATGCCCTGGTCGGCAACGACAGCCCGTTCTCGCCCACGTTCAAGGCCACCGATCCCGGCGTGCCGCAGCGGGCCAAGAACCTGGCGCTGGCCAGGCAGCTGCTGGCCAGGGGCGGGGTGCCGCGCGGCTTTTCCACCCCGCTGCTGACCGAGACCACCCAGGAAATCCCGCACTTCGCGCAGATCGTCAAGCAGTCGGCGGCGGCGATCGGGGTGAACATCGAGCTGACCGTGGAGACGCCGACGAAATACTACGGCCAGGCGGTGTTCGGGAAGTCGGACTGGCTGGACGGGGAGATGAGCCTGGTCGACTACGGCGCCCGCGGCGTGCCCAACCTCTATCTCGAGGCACCGCTGCAGACACCCAACACCAAGACCGGGACGGGCTCATGGAACGCGGCCCGGTTCAGCGACCCCACCTTCGACACGCTGTCGAAGCAGTTCGTCGCCGCGGTCGACCTGTCCACCCAGCGGCGGATCGCTGGCCAGATTGAGCGGCTGCTGCTCGACGAGACCCCGATCATCTTCGCCTACTTCTATGACTACCTGACCGCCACGCAGAAGAACGTCACCGGTGTCTACCCGACGGCGCAGAGCCAGTTCTTCCTGTGGAACGCGGCCAAGACCTGAGAACTCCGCGGACCGCGCGCGAGCGGCGCGGATCCGCGCCGCCGAAGATCTGCGGGCCACGACCCAGGCAGGAGCAAGCAATGACGGTCGTGGTCAACCGGCGGAGTGACCTCACCCTCGACAGCTACCGCCGGGTGGCGCTCGAGTCGGAAGACGTCACTATCGGCCCGGTGGCGCGCGAGGCCATGACCGCCGCTCGCGCCGGGTTCACCGCGCTGCTCGACTCCGACCGCGCCGCGGTCATATACGGCGTCACGACCAGGCCGGGTGTAGAGGTGTCGACACCGATCCCGGCCGGCCGCCAGCGTGGCTACGCCCGGGCAGCCCTGGCCGAGTCCCCGCACGGTTTCGGCGGCGGATGGCACGACGAGGAAGTCATCAGGGGAGTGGTCTTCGCCAGGCTGGCAGACCTCGTGGAAGGCCACGCGAAGGTGCGCCCGGAGGTGGCGGTACGGGTGGCCGGCCTGCTCCGGGCGCCGATGCCGCCCGTTCCCCTGGACGGCCAGGCAGGGCCAGGCGAGGTGCTGCCGATGCTCCAGATCATGCGCGCGGTCGCCGATCTCGACCTCGAGGAGGGCGAGGGGATGGGGCTGATCAACGGGAGCCCATACTCCAGCGCCGTCCTCGCCGACGCGGCCATCCGGGCGCGGAACCGGCTGCGCCACGCCGAGCGGATCTTCGCGCTGTCGATCGACGCGTTCCGCGCCCCGCTGGATGCCTACGACGAGGAGTTCGGCGGCCTGTGGGGGGACGAGCACCAGGCTGCGGCGCTCGCCTCGATCCGCGGTCACCTTGACGGCACGGACGCTGCCGGGCGGCTGCCGCACCAGGCGCCGGTGAGCTTCCGTGTCGTGCCGCGGCTGCTCGGCGAGGCGCGGCGGGCGGTGGCCGGTGCCGAGCGCGCTGCGGCCATCGCACTGCGGTCGGTATCGGTGAACCCGGTGTACCTGCCGCCGGATCCGGCTCACCCGCTCGGGCGGGTGGTGTCCAACGGCGGCTTCCATAACGCCATGGCGTGCCCGGTGCTGCAATCGCTGTCGTCGGCCTGGGCGGAACTTGCCTTGCTGGCCGAGCGCCAGGTCGCCGCGTTTCACCGCGGCAGCACCTATCAGCTGCCTCCCCTGCTCAGCCCGGCTGGTTTTCAGGACGACGCACCGGGCGGCGCGACGAACCTCTTCGGCTGGTCGGTCACCGGCTACGTGGAATCCGCGCGCGCGGCGGCAGCACCCACGCTCACCCCGGCCGTTGTCGCCGATACGCAGAATGATGTCTGCACGGCCACTGCCCTGGCGCACCGCAAGCAGCGGCAGGCCGCGGACGCGCTCGATGGGGCGCTCGCCATCCTGGCCGTGGTGGCCAGCCAGGCGCTGTTCGTGACGGGCCGTGAGCCCGCCCCGGGCCTAGCCGGCCTGGCTGCGGGCGTACGGTCGGTCTTCCCGCCGGTGAACCGCGCGCTCCGGCGCGACCAGGGGGCGGAGGCCGGCCAGCTCGCCGAGGTGATCGCGGCCGGCGCCCGCACCGGCCGCCTCGACTTCCCTGCGGCTGCCCGCGGCCGCACGGAGGCGGGCGCGGCCGGCGGCGAAGCGGGGTGAGCGCGGACGCGGCCCGCGCCGCCAGCGGCGCGGTCACCGGCGGCATCGTGGTCACCCCCGGGCTCTCGCTGCGTGCCGACGTGCTGATCCGAGAGGGCAGGGTGGCGGCGCTGGTCGAGCCCGGTGCGACCGCTGACCTTGCCGGGGGCAGCGCAAAAGTGTGGCGGCTCGACGCCTCCGGGTGCCTCGTCCTGCCGGGCGGGGTGGACCCGCACTGCCACATCATGGACGACGTCGCGGCCGCGACGAGGGCAGCCGCGCTCGGCGGGACGACCACCGTGCTGTCATTCACCAATCCGCAACCTGGTGAGGGGGCGGTGGACTGCCTGCTGCGCCGTCGCAGCGAGCTATCCGGCCAGCACGCTGCGGTCGATGTCGGCTTGCACGCGATGCTCAACAAGCCGGATCACGTTTCGGCGGCCGAACTCGGGGCCCTCCGGGAGGCCGGGGCCCGCGGGGTCAAGGTGTTCCTCGCCTATCCCGAGCTGGGCATCATGTGGTCGGCCCGCGGGCTGTTCGAGCTGATGACCGTGGCCGCCCGGCTGGGGCAGGTCGTCCAGGTGCACTGCGAAGAGGGCGAGGTCATCGAGGGCCTGGTGACCGCGGCGGTCGCCGCGGGCCGCACCGGAGCGCGGCTGTTCACGCAGACCCGCCCGCCGGAGGTGGAAGCCGCCGCGGTCGCCCGCGTGCTGGAGATCGCCGCCCTGACCGGTGCCTGCTGCTACCTCACGCACCTGTCCTGCTCCGGTTCGCTCGAGCACGTCCGCCGCGCCCGGCGGCGCGGGCAGCCGCTGCACGCCGAGGTATGCCTGCATCACCTGCTGCTCGACGACAGCCGTTACGAGCGCCCTGACGCGGAGCGCTACCTGGTCGCCCCACCGCTGCGGTCACCCGGGGATACCAGTTCGCTCTGGCCGGCGCTGGCCGACCGGACCCTGGACACGGTCGGCTCGGATCATTCGCAGACCCGGTCGCAGACGATCGGCGAGCTGTCCCCGGATGGGCGCGGCTACCGGTACGGGATCGCCGGGATTGGCCCGCGGCTGCCGCTGCTGCTGTCGCGCGGGCTCGCCAGGGGGCTGCCGGCCATGCGCCTGGCCGAGCTGGCCTCGGCGAATCCCGCGCGGGCCTTCGGCCTGCACCCGCGCAAGGGAGCCATCGCCCCCGGCGCCGATGCCGACCTCGTGATCTGGGACCCTGGCGCCGATACGACCCTGGATGCGGGCACATTCCCCGACGGCACGGGGGACAGCGTCTACACGGGCCAGGCACTGCGCGGGCGGGTGCGTGATGTCCTGCTCCGCGGGGTGACGATCGTCCGTGACAGCCGGTATGTGGCCGCCCGCCCGGCGGGTCGGTACCTCGTCGCTGGGACGTAAGGACTGCGCGCCGGCTGCCTGGCAGGCGACCGCTAAGCCTTGGCGGCGTTCCAGAGGAACAGCTCGCCGATCGCCGTGGGGTAGACACCCGTGACGTTCTTCTGCGTGGCGGTCAGGTAGTCATAGAAGTAGGGATAGACGATCGGGGTCTCGTCGGGCAGCAGCCGCTCAATCTGGCCAGCGATCCGCCGCTGGGTGGACAGGTCGACCGCGGCGACGAACTGCTTCGACAGCGTGTCGAAGGTGGGGTCGCTGAACCGGGCCGCGTTCCATGAGCCCGTCCCGGTCTTGGCATTGACCGGCTGGAGCGGCACCTCAGGGAACAGGTTGGGCACCGCGCGGCACCCTGCCCCTGGCCAGCAGCTGCCTGGCCAGGGGCAGGTTCTTGGCCCGCTGCGGCACGCCGGGATCGGTGGCCTTGAACGTGGGCGAGAACGGGCTGTCGTTGCCGACCAGGGCCTGGCCGTCCGCACCGGAGCACGGTTATCCGCCGCCACGGCCCTGGGCACGGGCCACGCCAAGTATCCGCGGACCGACCACGGAGAACCGGGCGTCGGGCGGGAAGAGCAGGCCGCGGGCTGACTCGACGGTGAACCCGGAGTCGCGGATGGCAGAGAGCGTGTCGCGGTTGGGGTGGCAGCCGCCCATCAGCCGTGGCCAGACGGCGTCGGCCGCGTCCTGCCAGCGGCCGAGAAGCCCGCGGCGGGACTGGACGTGCTCGTAGAAGCGCAGTTCGCCGCCAGGGCGCAGCACCCGGCGGAACTCGGCCAGCACGGCCGCCGGGTCGGTCACCGAGCACAGCACCCCGGAAACCACCACGGCGTCCACCGACCCGTCCGCGGCCGGCAGCCGCTCGGCGGTGCCGTCGACCACCCGGACCGGCACGCTGGCCTGGACGGCGGCCCGGCCGGCCTGCTCGCGCAGGAAGTCACTGGGCTCGACGGCGATAACCTCGGTGACCGTGGGCGGGTAGTGGCTGAAGCTCACCCCGCTGCCGGCCCCGGCCTCGAGCACCGTGCCTGCCAGGCCGGCCAGCTACTCGTCGCGCAGTTCAGCCTGGCCGAGGCGCTCGTTCCTGGCGGCCCGCCAGGCCATGAACCGCGCGAACAGCGGGTGCTGCTGAAAGGCCATCAGTCTCCCATTCCGTCGGGTGGCGCCACCGGCACGCGGGCCTCATTGTCCCAGCCACTGCCCGCCACGCTCCACTGGTGCACCGACCCATGGTGGATGGCGGCGTAGACCCGGTCCCGCAGCAGGTTCGCCTCCGGGCCGGTGAGCGTACGGTCCAGGCGGCGCAGCACCACCCGCACCAGCAGGTTGTCCTGGTCCGGCCGCGCGCCGAGCCGGCCCAGCGCCGGGGAGGGCAGTTCGGCGCAGGGCGTGCGAGCCAAGATCTGGACCGACTCGACGCTGTCCGCGTCGGCGCCGAGCGCGTCACGCACCCGGTCACCCAGATCCTCGGCCAGGTCACCGGCCGCGACGACCACCGACAGGTCCCTGCTGACCGGCGGCATGGTCGACGCGGCACGGTAAGGGTCCAGGTCACACATCTGGGTGGCGACCCGCGGATCCGCGGAGCGCAGCAGCCGGATGTCGGGGATCGCCTTCATCAGCATCAGGATCCGGTCCAGCCCGAGGCCGACGGCCAGCCCGGTCCAGCCGCCGCCCAGGCCCGCCCGCCGCAGCACGTCCGGGTGGGCCAGGCCGGCCTCGCCGATCTCCACCCACTCCCCATCGTGGTACACGTCGATCTGCCGCCCGCCCAGCGTGTAGGGGTGCACGCGCTCCTCCAGCCGGCCGGGCGCGCCGGGAAGCAGCCCGCCGAGCAGCGCCGCGATCATCTCCTGCAGGTCGCCGTCGGTGAGCGCCGGGGACCTCCTGGTCAGCCGCCACAGGTCGAGCTGATGCGGGGTGCCGGTGTGCAGCCGGTCGATCGCGTCCCGCCGGTACACCAGGCCGGGGCAGACCAGCAGCGCGCCGTCACCGGGGAGCGCGGCCAGCCAGCGCAGCGCGCCGGGGATCAGCGCGGTGGAGTGGCTGCGCAGCATCCACCCGGCGGCGACGTACCGGGAGTACCTGGCCTCGCGGGTGACGTCGGCGGGGTCGTAGCCGAGCAGGTCGTAGTTGTCGGTGACGGGCACGATGCGGTCGCCGCGCCGCCAGCGTGGCCGGTCCGGCCAGCGTTCGCGGATGGCGCGGACGGCGCGGCGCACGATCAACTGGATCGCGTGCGGGCCGGATGCCGGGTCGGTGAGATCCCGGACAGACAGATCATGGCCGAGTTGCTCGGCCGACAGCAGGGCAGGCATGACGGGCTCCTTCACGGACGAGGGAAGACGGGGTCGGTGACCCTGGCCCGCGGGCTCCTCCGTCAGCAGCCGGTCAGCGGCTCAGCCTGGAAACGGCATGGCGGACAACGGCTCCTGGTGCACCCGATCGGGACCAGGGCCGGGTAAATCGCCGGCGACATGCCGCGGTGGCCATATCCCAAGGGTAACCGGCGCCCGCGGCGCGCCACCAGCGGGTTTCCGGCCCGGCCGGCGGGCGGCACTACGATGAGCCGGTGCCTTTGCGAGCGGTCGACTTCCACGTGCACCTGCCCACCCCGGACTGGCTGGATGGCAGCATGGCCGGCTACGTCGAAGCGGCGGAGGCGTACTTCCGGTCCACCGTGCAGCGGCAGCCGCTGGGCCAGCTGGCCGACCGGTACCGTCGGCTAGAGATCATGGCGGTGCTGCTGGCCTGGGACGCCGAGACGGCGACCGGGCGGCCCCGGGTGCCCAACGAGACGGTCGCCGCCGCCTGCCAGGACCACCCCGACGTGTTCACCGGCCTCGGCTCGGTCGACCCGCACAAGGGCGACGCGGCCGTCGCCGAGGTGGCGAACATCGCCGCGCTCGGCCTGCGCGGGGTGAAGTTCCACCCGTCGCTGCAGGCCTTCGCCCCTGACGACCCGCGTTACGACCCGCTGTTCGCCGCCTGCGAGCAGCATGGGCTGCTCGCCCTGTTCCACACCGGCACCAGCGGCATCGGCGCCCGGCAGCCCGGCGGCCAGGGCATCAGGATCGACTACGCGCACCCGCTCAAGCTCGACGCGGTCGCGGCCGCCCACCCCCGGCTCACCGTGGTGGCCGCGCACTTCGGCTGGCCCTGGCAGATGGACCTGATCGCCATGGCGCTGCATAAGACCAACGTCTACATCGACATATCCGGCTGGTCGCCCAAGCGAATACCGGCCGAGGTGATCCGCGAGCTGAGCGGCCGGCTGTCCGGGCAGTTCCTCTGGGGCAGCGACTTCCCCTTCATTACGCCGGAGCGGTGCCTGGACGAGCTGGCCGGGCTGGATCTGCCGGCCGACGTGACGAGCCGGGTGCTGCGGGAGAACGCCAGCCGGATCCTCGGCCTGGGCTGATCCGCACCCCGCCGGTCGTCTTCGGGCGTCAGTGCGCGAACGGGGTGCGGGTGTGCGGCGGGGCGAGCGGCACGTGTCCCGCGCCGGCCGATGCCAGCGCCTTGACCTGAGTCCTGATGTCGCCGGCCAGGATCTCGGCCAGATCCGCGCTGAAGCCGTTGCGGATCACGAAGCGCAGCACGGCGACGTCCGTGAGGTCCTCGGGGAACGTGTAGGCGGGCACGAGCCAGCCCCGCATGCGCAGCCGTTCGGAAATGTCGAACACCGAGTAGCCGGTGACGTCGCCGCGCAGCCGGACGGCGAACACCGGGAGATCACTGCCGTCGGTGATCAGCTCGAAGGGGCCGATCTTGGCGATCTCCCCGGACAGGTACAGCGCGACGTCCTGGCAGGACTGCTGGACCCGGCGGTAGCCGTCGCAGCCGAGCCGGATGAAGTTGTAGTACTGCGCGGCCACGTGCGCGCCGGGGCGGGAGAAGTTCAGCGCGAACGTCGGCATGTCCCCGCCCAGGTAGTTCACCCGGAACACGAGGTCGTCGGGCAGCGCGGCCGGCTCGCGCCAGACCACCCAGCCCACTCCCGGGTAGACCAGCCCGTACTTGTGCCCGGAGGCGTTGATCGACTGCACCCGCGGCACCCGGAAGTCCCACGGCACATGCGGCTGCAGGAACGGCGCGACGAAACCGCCGGAGGCGCCGTCCACGTGGACCGGGATGTCGAGCTGCCGGTCGGCCTGGAGCTGGTCCAGCGCGTCGCTGATCTGCTGCACCGGCTCATAGCTGCCGTCCTGGGTGGAGCCCATCACGGCGACCACCCCGATGGTGTTCTCGTCGCAGCGGGCGGCCGCCTCGGGCCCGGTGAGGTGATAGCGGCCGGGTGCCATCGGCACCAGCCGCGGCTCCACCTGCCAGTACCGGCAGAACTTCTCCCAGCACACCTGCACGTTGCTGCCCATGACCAGGTTCGGCCGGGCTGCCCCCGAGGAGCCGCCGCGGCGGGCCCGCCAGCGCCACAGCAGGGCCATGCCGCCGAGCATGCAGGCCTCGCTGGAGCCGGTGGTGGAGCAACCCGGGGCGCGGCTGCCGGCCGGGGCGTGCCACAGCTCGGAGAGGATGTTGACGCAGCGCCGCTCGAGTTCCGCCGTCTGCGGGTACTCGTCCTTGTCGATCATGTTCTTGTCGAAGCACTCGGCCATCAGCTGGGCGGCCTGCGGCTCCATCCAGGTGGTCACGAACGTAGCCAGGTTGAGCCGGGCGTTGCCGTCCAGGATCAGCTCGTCGCGGACCACCTGCAGCGCGGTGTCGGGCAGCATGCCCCGGTCCGGCATCCGGTAGCGCGGTATCTTGCGGCCGGCCTCGCGGACGTAGACCGGGTTGATGTCGAGCTCGGCCTCCCGGTCGTCCTCGCTCACCTTGCCGTGCAGCGGCATGAATGCCTCCCCTTACGCAATCGCCGGGCGGCGCCGGGTGTAGTCGCAGAACAGGTAGCCCTGATCCTCGATCACGTGCTGCAGGGCGAGCTTGCCGGACTGCACCGCGCTCGAGCCCACCGCGATCCGCCCGGCCGCGCCGCTGGCCACCAGCGGGCTGATGGTCAGGCACAGCTCGTCGAGCAGTTCCGCCGCGGCGAGCTGGCCGAGCAGCTGCGGCCCGCCTTCGGCGAGGACCCGGCGATAGCCGCGCTTGGCCAGCTCGTCCAGCGCGAACGCCAGGTCGGCGGTGTCGTCACCGGCCACGATGACGTCGGCGTTCCTGGCCGCCTCGGCGCGCAGCTCGGCGGGCGCCTGCTCGGTGGTGATGATGATGGTCTGCGCACCGGGCAGCGCCGCGGTGAGCAGCGGGGACGACAGGTCCAGGCTCACCCTCCGGGTGACCACCGCGATCGCGGGCACGGGGGCGGAGTCGCCGTCGCGCAGCCCGGGCCACAGCTCGTGCGGGCGGACGGCGGCGTAGCGTTCGGCCCGGACCGTGCCCGCGCCCACCAGGATTACGTCGGACAACGTCCGGAGCAGGGCGAACAGGCTGCGGTCGGCGTCCCCGGACAGGTCGTGGCTGCGTCCCCGGATCGTGGCCGCGCCGTCGGCGCTGGTCACCATGTTGGCGCGCACCCAAGCCCGGCCGCCCGGGACCGAGGCCCGGCCGCCCTGGGCCGGGGCCCGGTCCGTCTCGGGGTAGGCGTAAATCTCTGCGAGGTCGCGCCGGCTGAGGTCGGCCGGGCCGTGCTGGCCCGGCGGGCTGCCGTCCGGCGGAAAGATCAGGCGCACGATGAGAGTCAATCAGACCCGGGCATGATGCCGCGTGGCAGATGAGCGCACTGTGGGGGATATGAGTGAGAGATCCCTTTATGCCGGTGCCCGCAGCACCAGGACGGCGTGCCCGGCCACGTCGATCTTGGCCCCGGCGGGCAGGTCGGCCGGGCGGACCGGGGGAGTGCCGCCGGGTCCTGGCGTGGCCGCGGTGTCCAGCACGGGCTGCCACGGGCCGCCGAACCGGGCCCCGGGCAGCACGAAGGTGACCGGCTCGCCGCGGGAGTTGAACAGCAGCATGAAGCTGTCGTCGGTGACCGTCCCGCCGTACTCGAGCGGATCGGCGGGCGCGGCGCCGTTCAGGAACATCGCCATGCTGCCGTCGGCGGGCCGGGCCCAGTCGATCTCCTGGCCCGCGGGGGTGAGCCAGACGACGTCGCCCGGGCCGTCGCCGCGGCCGGCCGGCGGCTTGCCGGTCAGGAAACCGCGGCGGCGGAACACCGGATGCTGGCGGCGCAGCCGGACCGCGGACCCGACGAAGCCGAGGAATTCTCGCTGGCGGGCGGACAGCTCCCAGTCCAGCCAGGATGTCTCGTTGTCCTGGCAGTAGGCGTTGTTGTTGCCGCCCTGGGTGTGCCCCAGCTCGTCCCCGGCCAGCAGCATCGGGACGCCCTGCGAGCAGAGCAGCGCGACCATGAAGTTGCGTTTCTGCTGCTCACGTAGTGCGGTGATGTCCGGGTCATCGCTGGGACCCTCGGCACCGCAGTTCCACGACCGGTTATCGTCGCTGCCGTCGCGATTGCCCTCGCCGTTGGCCCCGTTGTGCTTGCCGTTGTAGCTCACCAGGTCCTGCAAGGCGAAGCCGTCATGGCAAGTGACGAAGTTGACCGAGGCGCCGGGCCGGCGGCCGCTGGGCTGGAAGATCTCGCTGGACCCGGCCAGCCCGGAGGCGAGCCCGGGCAGCGTGCCCGGCTGCCCGCGGGTGAAGTCCCGGACCGTGTCGCGGTACTTCCCGTTCCACTCCGACCAGGGCGCGGGGAAGTTCCCCAGCTGGTAGCCGCCCGGGCCGGCGTCCCACGGCTCGGCGATCAGCTTCACGCCGGCCAGCACGGGATCCTGCATGGCCATCCGGTAGAAGGCCGCGCACGGATCCACCGGGCCCAGCTCGCGGGCCAGCGCGGGTGCGAGGTCGAAGCGGAAGCCGTCCACGTGCATGTCGGTCACCCAGTAGCGCAGCGAATCCATGATCATCTGGAGGGAGCGCGGATGCCGGACGTTCAGTGTGTTCCCGCATCCGGTGTCGTCGCCGTACAGGCTCAGGTCGCCGGGCTGCAGCCGGTAGTAGGCGGCGTTGTCGACGCCGCGGAAGCTGAGCGTGGGCCCGGACTCGTCACCCTCGGCGGTGTGGTTGTACACGACGTCGAGGAGCACCTCGATGCCTGCCTCGTGCAGCGCGCGGACCATCGACTTGAACTCGGCGACCTGCCCGCCGCGCTGCCCGGACGAGGAGTACCGGTTGTGCGGGGCGAAGAACCCGATCGAGTTGTACCCCCAGTAGTTGGTGAGCCCGCGCCCGGCCAGCGCGTGCTCGGTGACATGCTGGTGCACCGGCAGCAGTTCGACCGCGGTGACGCCCAGCCGCAGCAGGTGCCCGACGATCGCGGGGTGGCCGAGCGCGGCGTAGCTGCCGCGCAGCCCGGCCGGGATGTCCGGGTGGCGGAGGGTCAGGCCCCGGACGTGTGCCTCGTAGAGGACGGTGTCCTGCGGCGCGGTGCCGGGCGGCCGGTCGCCGCGCCAGTCGAACCCGGTGTCGGCCACCACGCTGCGCGGCACGAACGGGGCGCTGTCGGCCAGGCTGGGCCGTGACGGATCGGCCTGCCGGTGGCCGAACACCGCCGGATCCCAGCTGACCTCGCCCGCCACCGCCTTGCCGTACGGGTCGAGCAGCAGCTTGGCCGGGTTGCACCGGTGCCCGCTGGCCGGCTCGTAGGGGCCGTGCACCCGGTAGCCGTAGCGCTGGCCGGGACCGACGCCGGGCAGGTAGCCATGCCAGACGAACCCGTCGGTCTCGGTCAGCGTGACCGGTGTTTCCGGGGCCGGCCCCGCGTCGCCGGCCTCACCGAACAGGCACAGGTCGACCCGCTCGGCCACCCTCGAGTACAGCGCGAAGTTCGTTCCCGTCCCGTCCCAGGTCGCGCCCAGCGGGTACGGGCTGCCGTGGCCGACGTGCATCCGCGGTCAGCCGGCCACCGGGATGGCGCGCTCGATGATCGCGCCGAACTCCAGGCCGGGCGGCAGCGTGCCGAACGTGTGGCCCCAGTCGCCACCAAGCCGGGAGGCGCAGAACGCCTCGGCGACCGCCGGATGGCCGTACCTGACCAGCAGCGAGCCCTGCAGGGCCAGGACGGCCCGCTCGGCGACCCGGCGGGCGCGCGGCTCGATCGTGGCCAGGTCGGCCAGCGCCTCGCTGACCTCGCCAATAGCGCTGTCCAGCCGGGGGTCGGCCCCGGCGGCCAGGCCGATCTCGGTGAGCAGCGCCTGCACGGCCTCGGGTTCCCTGGTCATGGCGCGCAGCACGTCGAGCGCGGTGACGTTGCCCGAGCCCTCCCAGATCGAGTTCAGTGGCGCCTCGCGGTACAGCCGCGGCATCCCCGACTCCTCCACGTAGCCGTTGCCGCCGTGGCACTCCAGCGCTTCGGCGGCGTGCGCCACGGCCCGCTTGCACACCCAGTACTTGGCGGCGGGCAGCCCGGCGCGCAGCAGCGCCGCCTCGGCGGGGTCGCCGTCGATGGCCCGCTGAGCCGCCCCGGCCAGCCGGATCGCCAGCGTGGTGGCCGCCTCCGACTCCACGGCCAGGTCGGCCAGCACGTCGGCCATCAGCGGCTGGTCGATGAGCTTCTTGCCGAACGCGTGCCGGTGGCGGCAGTGGTGGACCGCGGCCACCGTGCCGTGGCGCATCGCGGCGGCGCTGCCGAGCACGCAGTCCAGCCTGGTGGCGGTGACCATGTCGATGATCGTGCGCACGCCGCGGCCAGGCTCACCCAGCTGCCAGGCCACCGCCCGGTCGTACTCGACCTCGGCGGAGGCGTTGGAGCGGTTGCCGAGCTTGTCCTTGAGCCGCTGGATGCGCATCGCGTTGCGGGTGCCGTCGGGCAGCACCCGGGGGAGCAGGAAGCAGCTGAGCCCGGCCGGCCCCTGTGCTGGCGAGTACTGTGCTGGCGAGTACTGGGCCAGGACCAGGAACAGGTCGCACATCGGCGCGGAGTTGAACCATTTGTGCCCGGTGAGCAGGTGCGCGCCGGGGCCCAGCGACGGCGCGGGCTCGGCCCGGGTGGTGCCGGCCCGCACGTCCGAGCCGCCCTGCTTCTCGGTCATCGCCATGCCGGCCAGCAGCCCGGCCTTGCCGTCGGGCGGCCGCAGCCCGGGGTCGTAGCTGCGGGAGCCGAGCAGCGGCTCGAACCGGCGGGCCAGCTCCGGGGTGTGCCGGAGGGCCGGAACTGCCGCGTACGTCATCGACACCGGGCAGGAGTGGCCGGCCTCGGCCTGGCCCCACACGTAGAACTTCGCGGCCCGGGCCAAGTGCGCCCCCGGCTTGCCGTCCGCCCACGGGGCGGCGTGCACGCCGTGGGCGACCGCGGTGGCCATCAGGGCGTGCCAGGCCGGGTGGTATTCGACCTCGTCGATCCGGTGCCCGTACCGGTCATGGGTGCGCAGCCGGGGCGGGAACTCATTGGCCAGCCGGGCCTGGTCCTGGGTCTGCTCCGCGCCGGCCAGCATGCCGAGCTCGTGCAGCTCGCCCAGAACCGCACCGGCGCCCTCCCGGTCCAGCGCCTCGAGCAGCGCGGGATCGTGGGCCACGTCGTGCCCGGCGAGCGGCGGGACCTGGTTCAGCACCTCATGAGTGGCATGTGGTCCGGTCATGCGGCCCAGGTTATCCCGAGGATATTTAATGAGAATGCTTATTCAAAACGCCGCCGAACCGCGGACGTGATCTCAACGCGTTTTGAATGAGCATTCGGCTGCGCCGGCAGCAAGCGCCTGGCGCGATCACGCCGTGCGCGGCTCGGCCAGCACGGGCCTGGCGAGCGCGGCGGCGTATCTGGTGAGCACCACGTCGGCCAGTTCCGGTGCGTCGCCGAGCACTCCGGAAACGGCCGCCGCCCCGGCCGCCACCGACTGGTCGCGGACCTGGTCGGCGAACCGGCCGGGGGCGAGCAGGTAGCTGGCCACCACGACCCGGTGGGCGCCGGTGGCGCGCAGTGCGGCCACCGCTTGCGCGGGCGTGGGACCGGCGGCGCTGGCGTAGCTGGGCAGCACATCGCGCCAGCCCCGCTCGGCCTGCCACCGGGCGGCCAGCCGGGTGATGGTGGCCCGGGCACCGGGGTCGCTCGATCCGGCCGCGGCCAGCACCACCGACGTGCCGGGGTCCGCGGGCACGCCGACCTCGGCCAGCCGGCGTTCCAGCGCGGCGGTGAGCAGGGGATGCGGGCCGAGCGGGTCGCCGTAGCGGATCTCCTGATCGCCGCCCGGGCGGCCGGGCCACGGCTTCGGGTGGCCGGCGCGCTGGGCGGCCGCGGCGCGCAGCATCGCGGGCAGGTCGGTCCGGCTGTGGTAGGCGGCGGTCAGCAGCAGCGGGAGCACCACCACCGGGCCCGTGGGCAGCGCGCCGAGCAGTTGTACCGGCGACGGCGCGGCGTGCCCCAGGTAGGCCGTGTGCACCGGCAGTTCGGCCAGCCCGCGGGCAGCCGCGTGCGCGCGTACCCGGCTCATCAGCCGTTCGACGGTGGCGGCGGCCCGGGGGTCGCGGCTTCCGTGCGCCACCGCGACCAGAGGCGTCACTCGTGCAGGCCGCACTCGCTCTTGCCGGTGCCCGCCCAGCGGCCGCTGCGCGGGTCGGCACCGGGAGCCACCCGCCGGGTGCAGGTGGCGCAGCCGATGGACGGGTAGCCGTCGTAGACCAGCGGGTTGACCAGGATGCCGTGCTCGGCGACGTAGTCGTCCACCTGCTCCTGGCTCCAGTCGACGATCGGGTTCACCTTGACCATCTGCCGCCTGGGATCCCACTCCACCGCCCGGGCGTCCCGGCGGCGGGCCGTCTCGCCCCGGCGGACACCGGTGACCCACGCGTCGTACTGCCGCAGCGAACGCTCGAGCGGCTGGACCTTGCGCATGCTGCAGCACAGATCGGGATCGCGGCTGTACAGCCGCTCGCCGAACTCGGCGTCCTGCTGGGCCACCGTGCGGTCGGGTGTGACGTTGACCACGTTGACCGGGTAGACGGCGGCCACCGCATCCCGGGTGCCGATGGTCTCGGCGAAGTGATAGCCGGTGTCCAGGAAGATCACATCGATGCCGGGCTGCACCTTGGAAACCAGATCGACCAGCACCGCATCGGTCATTGACGAGGTGATGCACAGCCGGTCGTCGAAGGTGTCGGCTGCCCACTGCACGATCTCCTCGGCGGCGGCACCGTCAAGCGCCTGAGCGGCCTGTGCGGCCAGCACTGCGAGGGGTATCGAGGGGTCGCCTCCCCGGGCGAATGCTGTCATGCGGGGTCGTCCCTCCCGGTCGTCGCCGACGTGATCGGCAGAACTCCGATGCCTGCAAAGCGTATCTGGAAAGTCCTGGTGCAACTGTGACATCGCCAGTGAGTTTCCTGAGTGTCGGGCCGCAGATCCTCATCGCCGCAGTACGGGCAGTAGAAGGGGACCGCACGCTCGGTCATGAAATGTCCGCTTCCTCGGCCCGCGCCACCCAGGCAGCGAAGGTCTCGTCAGGGTTGCGGCCGGCCTGGAACCGGCGCAGCACCCGCTCGACGAAGTCCGGCAGATCCTCGGCGGTGGTCTTCAGCCCGCGCACCTTCCGGCCGAACCCGGAGCCGGACGCATCGCCGCCGCCCAGCGCGCCGCCGAGGTGAACCTGGAAGCCCTCGACCTGCTGCCCGTCGGGCCTGGTGACCAGCGATCCCTTCAGCCCGATGTCGGCGGTCTGGATGCGGGCGCAGGAGTTGGGGCAGCCGTTCACGTTGATCGTCACCGGCACGTCGAAATCGGGCAGCCGCCGCTCCAGCTCGTCAATCAGGCTGGACGCCCGCTGCTTGGTCTCGACGATGGCCAGCTTGCAGAACTCGATGCCGGTGCAGGCCATGGTGTGCCGGCGGAACACGCTGGGGGAGACCTGCAGCCCGGCCAGCCCCAGTTCGGCCGACAGCGCCGCGGTGTTCTCCCTGGGCACGTCCAGGATGATCATTTTCTGCTCGGTGGTGGTGCTCACCCGGCCACTGCCGTACCTGGCGGCCAGGCCGGCGATCACGCCGAGCTGGTCCCCGGACAGCCGGCCGACCCGGGGCGCGAAGCCGACGTAGTACCGCCCGCCCTGCTGCGGATGCACGCCGACGTGGTCCCGGCGGCCGCCGGCCGGCGGTCCGGGCGGCGGGCCGTCCGGCAGCGCGTAGCCCAGGTACTCCTTCTCCAGCACCTCGCGGAACTTTTCCGCGCCCCAGTCGGCGACCAGGAACTTCAGCCGGGCCCGGTGCCGCAGCCGCCGGTAGCCGTAGTCGCGGAACACCGAGATGACCGCAGCCCACACCTCGGCCACCTGGCCGGGGCGGACGAACGCGCCGAGCCGCACCCCGATCTTCGGGTTGGTGGACAGGCCGCCACCGACCCACAGGTCATAGCCGGGCTCACCGTCGGGCCCGGGCACGCCGACGAACGCGACGTCGTTGATCTCGTGAACGGCACACTGGGCGGCGCACCCGCTGACCGATGTCTTGAACTTGCGGGGCAGGTTGGAGAACGCGGGATCGCCGAGATACTGTCCGGTGACCTGGGCGATCTCCGGGCTGGCGTTGAGAATCTCAGCGGCGTCGATGCCGGCCACCGGGCAGCCGAGGAGCACCCGCGGGGTGTCGCCGCACGCCTCGGTGGTGGACAGCCCGACCGCCTCCAGCGCGTCCCAGATCGCGGGGACGTCCTCGATCTGTATCCAGTGCAGCTGGATGTTCTGCCGGTCGGTGATGTCGGCCGTGCCGCGCGCATAGCGGCGGGACACCTCGCCGATGACCCGCAGCTGGCTCTCGCTGAGCTGGCCTCCGTCGATCCGGATGCGCAGCATGAAGTAGCGGTCGTCGAGGTCCTCGGGCTCGACCGTCGCCGTCCTGCCACCGTCGATGCCGGGCCGCCGCTGGGTGTACAGGCCGTACCAGCGGAACCGGCCACGCAGGTCGGCCGGGTCGATGGAGTCGAAGCCGTGCCTGGCGTAGATGTCGATGATCCGCTGGCGGACGTTCAGCCCGTCGTCGTTCTTCTTGCTTTCCTCGTTCTTGTTCAGCGGCTCGCGGTAGCCGAGTGCCCACTGGCCCTCTCCACGGCGCCGGGCCTGGGGCCGGCTGTCACGGGGCGCACGTGGCCTCGTGGAGAGTTCCTGGGTCTGTGCTGGCATGCGGCGCGTCCTTCCGGGTCTGGGGACACGCGCGGCCTGGCCCTGGGCCGGCAGCGGCGGCGGGAAGATCACGCTTGCCGGGCCGGTCTGGCTCACCGCACGCGCCCGGCCTTACCTCACGGGCGGGTGGTCAGCGGCCGTGGCAACAGATCGCACTGCGGACGCGCTGCAGATCGACGTGCCTGCGCCCGACGAGCAGGGGATCCGCGGTGCCCATAACAAGAGCATCACACGGCCCCGTGACAGATGTCCAGGACAATTCCGGCGACCGCGGACGCGCGTGGGAGCTTGCCGTGGATGCCGCCATACCGGTGCCAACCAAGCCGGCGCGGCGGCTATTCCGGGGTGCGTGTGCGCGTCCCGTGCTGGCCTGCCCGGCCGCGGTCAGCCCTGGCGGATCCAGCCAACCGTGGGCTCGGGCGGCTGCTGTGGCTCCTGGTGCTGGCAGTCGCACCAGGTGCCGCCGGGACACTCCTCGTGCCGGCGCCGCCTGCAGGGAGCGCAGATCATGCCGACATTCTGCTACGAACGCCGGCCTGGCACGGTGGGTACCGGCCTGGCACGGTGGGTACCGGCTCGCCGCGGTGGGTAGAGGCTTGGCAGCGGAGTTCGTGACGAGCCAACGGGGTTCGTGACGGGCCAGCGGGATTGGCCCACGTGGTCGCTGACGTGCCTGACATCTCCGCCCTCCGGTTCGCGGACCGCCGCGCAGCGGGGCGGCTGCTCGCGGCGTGCCTGCAGCAGGACCCGAAGCTGGCCGCCGAAGGGCGCCCGCCGCTTGTGCTGGCGCTGCCCCGCGGCGGGGTGCCGGTCGCGCGTGAGGTCGCCGACCTGCTGGGCGCACCGCTGGACGTCCTGGTGACCAGGAAGATTGGCCACCCGCGGCAGCCGGAACTCGGCGTGGGGGCAATCGCGGAGGGTGCCGAGCCGGTCTATGACGAGCGCCTGCTGCGCCGGCTCGGCCTGACCCGCCCGGCGCTGGCCGCGGTGGCCGACCGCGAGCGGGCCGAACTGCACCGCCGGGTGGTGGCCTACCGGGGCGGACGCCCGCCGCCGGACGTGGCGGGGCGGCAGGTGATCGTGGTCGATGACGGGCTGGCCACCGGCGTGACCGCGCGGGCGGCGCTGCGCTCGCTGCGGGCCGGGCCCACCCGGCGGACGGTGCTCGCCGTGCCGGTCGCGGCGCCCTCGTCGGCCGCGGCCATGCGCCTGGAGGCCGACGACGTGGTCACACTGGCCACCCCGGCGGCGTTCCGCGCCGTTGGTGAGTGGTACGTGTCGTTCGGCCAGCTCACCGATGATGACGTGCTGGCGCTGCTGGGAGATGACGCCGCAGGGAGCTGATGCTGCCGGGGTTCATTCCGGCGGGCCCGAGCCTGACGGGGCTGCCCGCGCCCAGGGGTGCGGCCTCAGGCCGCGTTCGCCCTGCGCATCCTGCGGCGCCGCTCGGACGCGCGCTCGTCCTCGTTCAGCCCGCCCCAGGTGCCGTACTTCTCCGGCCGGCTGACCGCGTAGTTGAGGCACTCAACCCGTACCGGGCAGGACTCGCAAACCGCCTTGGCCTTGCGCTCCCGCAGGTCGCGCTCTGGCTGCCGCTCGCCGTCCGGCCCAAAAAACAGCAGGAGATCCTCACCGCGGCATGCGGCAGCATCCTGCCACCCCCAGTTGGGGCGGGGGAGCACAGCTGCGTGCCGACGTGCCTCAGACATGACGTGATCACCTCAACCAGTTCAATGGGTCTTCCGTAAGCTCTCCGGAGCGCTCGGCTCGTGCTCGAACGAGTCCTCGCGGTTCGCGGCTTTGCCCCGTCACAAAGATGCAACGCGCCATACCGCCGTGGTGTTCCCGCACAAATGCAGGCCTAGATTCCGCGAGCCGGTACCATACCCAGCGGCCGAACGGCGAGACACGCGGGACCGCCTTCCGGCACGAGGCACGATCCGTGTCCGTGCCGGTGCTCCGGCGCATAATCATGCCATCGGGGCCGGGCAGCGCGCAGCCAGGGCGGGAAATTCCCGCCCGGCGTGTCGCCAGGCCGGGCGCGGGGCGCCCCGATGCGCCGGCCTGGTCCACGCCGGGCCGCCCGGCCCGCTCACCCCGCGGGGCTGGGCGGTTGCCGGCGATCAGCTAGACAAGCTCTGTAGTTGGGGGTCACCATGGGCACCATGTCTTCGTCAGACGCAGCCCCGCTGCCCCGTGCTGGCGAGGTCTTCTTCGACGTACGCGGGAACGCGCGCACCATGCGGGTGAGCTGGTACGGCGATACTGGCGTGGCGGTATTCAGCATCTGGAACGGCGGGACCTGCACCGGCACCTTCCGGCTGCCGATCCCGGAACTGCCCAGGATGATCGACGCGCTCAGCCGGGGCCCCGGGGGCGCCGCGGCACCCCCGGCCGCCGCCCGCGGGTCCCAGCAGCTGCCACCGGGCGCCGCCGACCCCGGCCCGCCGACCGCCGCGATGCAGTTCGCCGGCGCGCAGGGCTACCAGGACGGCCCGGGGTACGAGGACGTCCCGCACGGATACTCCGGCCCCCCGGCCGGCTACCAGGACGGCCCGGCCGGTTACCAGGACGGCCCGAACAGTTATCAGGACGCAACCGGGTATGCGCGGTTCGCCCCGGGCTATGAAGACGACCAGCCCGGGTATCCGGACGGCCCGCACGGGTACGAGGACTCCCCGCAGAGGTATCCGGACGGCCCGCAGGGCTACCCGGATGACCCGCGGGAGTTCCAGGAGGCTGGGCCCGGATACGGTGGCCCGCCGCCGCGGTACGCGGGTGGGCGGCACGGCTACGACGAGCCGGCGGGCGCCGATCCCGGGCGCCCGTACTACCAGCCTGCCGGTGACGATGACGCCGGGGCCGAGCCGCCTTACCCGGGGCCGGGGATCGATGAGCTGGGCGCCGATCCGCTGGAGGCCGACTACGGCGGCGAGGCGGAGCAGGGGTTCCTGCCAGGGCCGCCGACCGAGACGTTCAGCCCGGTAGCGGTGGGTGGCAGCCACAGCCGGCACGCCGGGCGGCCGGCCGGGCCCGCCCAGGCGGGCCCCGGCGCCGGCGGCTACCGGCCTGCGCCGGACCAGCCGGAGGAGCCGGAGGACGGTGGCGGCTACCCGGCCTACGCCCGTCCCCAGGACTCGGCGTCTGAGTCGCTCGCCTACCACCCCGGCCGGGCCGGCCGCAGGGAGCGGGAATACCGCCCGCCGCGCGGCGGTTACTGACTGGCGGACGGTGCGGCTGAGTGCCCCGGGCCGCAATTATTGCCTTCGCGGAATACCGTTTGGCTGGAGCCGCGTTGCGCCCTTCGCCGAGGAGGCGACCACCGCACCGGCCAATCGTGCCGTCGGGCCCTGGGTCATCCCAGGGCCCGACGCGCATTCTGCACAGACGCCGGTCATTGGCCTGCTGGCACCATTCGGCCAGCGGGGATGCCCTATGCTCCGGGCGGTTACGCTGCGTGCAGGAGGGATATATTTGCGGCAAGAGAAGGGGGGCCGCAAGTGGCGCAGAGAGTTTCCGTCACATACGCGTGCGACTATGACGACAAAGCGATTCCTGAGGGGGAGCACCGCAGCCACACGTTTGGCGTCGATGGCCAGGAGTACGAGATTGACCTGTGCGCCAGGCACAGCGCGAAGTTCAGCGATGTAGTGGGAAAGTACGCCGAGCACGCGCGCCGGGGGGCGGCCAGGGGGGCGCGGCGCAGGCGCCGGACGGCGGCGAACCGGCAGCGCAGTGCCGAGATCCGGGCCTGGGCGAAGAACAGCGGGATAGACGTCAGCGACCGCGGCCGTATCCCCGCGCACGTGCTGGCCGGGTTCGAGTCGAAGAAAGGCGCTTAGCACCCGCGGGGCCCCCGCGGGAAAGCGCCGCGGGAAAGCCGCCACGGGGGCCCCGCGGGACACTTACGCGGGTGGCTGCGGGCTGCCGGTTCCCGGTGGCTGGCTGGCCGCCGGCGGCGGGTAAGCGGCGGCCGCCGGGCCGGGGCGGCTGGCCGCCGCGGGGGGCAGCGGTCCCACCGCGGCCGCGAGCACCTGGGAGTTCGGCAGCGCCAGGACCCCGTCACCGGTGTCCAGCCGGACATAGGTGATGCCGATCTCGGTGACCAGGCCGTCGAAGATGCCGCCCATGGCACCTGATCTGACCCGTATCCGTTCCCCGACGTTGAACGGCCGGGACAGCAGCAGCACGATGCCGGCGAACAGGTTCGCCATGGTCTGCTGGCCCGCTATGCCGAGCAGTACGGCGGTCAGCGCGCCGCCCAGCACCACCTGGCCGATCGCGATCCGGAACAGCTGCAAAGTGATGACGAAGGTCGCGATGAAGCCGACGAGCAGAATCGTGTAGCGGACCACCGCGGCATGCGATGAGCCCACCCGTGGCTCGAGCACGTCCCTGGCCCGGCCCGCCAGGCCGAGCGTCGCGCCGACGGCGAGCACGCAGAACGCGGCCGACGTGGCCGCCGTGATGATCTTTGCTGTGGCCTGCCCGGGCTCGGTGAAGCTCGTCAGATGCTGCAGGTAGGACACGACGGCGGCGGCGATGGCCAGCACGAGCGCGATGACCGAACGCCAGGGCCGGGTGCGCGCCTTCACGTTCGCCAGCTGCCCGGCCAGCCGCTCGGAGTCCAGCTTCCGCTTCTCCTGAAGGTCCATCCCGACGAGCCTAGACGCGGATGGTCCCGGGACCGCCCGGTCCCGGGACCATCCGCGTCAAGCCGCTGTCAGCTGATGAACGGCTTGCCCACCGGCACCACAGCCCGGCCGCGCATGCCGTTGAACACGCCCGCGGATGAGGTGTACCAGGCCACCAGGGCGGTGAGCACACCGACGTACCCGCCGGCCTTGATGATGTTCGTGTTGCCCGCGAAGGCGCCCGCGAACAGGAGGATCTCGGTGGCCTCAAGGGTGAGGAACACCCCAAAAACCGCCTTGTTCACGGCGCTGCTCCACAACAGCATGTAGGTATTGAAGATCGCGAAGGCCAGCAGTATCCAGCCCTGGTCCTTCAGGGTCGCCGCCCCATAGATGACCGCCGCCGGCCCCCGGGTCGGCCCCGCGGTGGCCACGAGCTTCACCCACAAGCCAAGGCCGATCCAGAAGCCGCCGTATGTGGAAAAGGCCGTGGCGCCGAACACGTTCCCGTTCCGGAATTCCCACATCCCGGCCAGCAGCTGGCACAACCCGCCGTAGGCGAATGCATAGCCAAGCCACGCGTTGCCGGTGGCGTGGGTCATCCAGCCGGCATTCGCCGCGGATAGCAGGAACGTGGTGAGTGCGAAGGCGGCCAGCCCCAACGGAGCGGGGTCGGCTATGGGGCTCGTGGCTGCCACGGGTGCATCGGGTACCGCGTCGGTGCGATCGTTGATGCTCAAGGAACTCCTCCTGTAAGGGGATGCGCGCGTCCGCCGGAACCGAGGCCGCGGTGGAGGGCAGGCGCGTGGCAGTGGTGGGCGTCTCGGCGGCGCCGGCCGGAATGTTTGTCCGGACCGAACCGGACCGCCGCGGGCGAAGCCCGTACCGGGGTGTCTTGACCGGCACGCAGCTGATCATCCGGACCTGCCTAACATTCACAGGTGGCTCAGCAGAACCAGGTGGAAGATCTGCCCTGAGCGTAACTCCGTTGATCCACTTTCGGGGAGACCCGCGCCGGAGAGATTATCGGAGGTTCGCCCCATTCC
>DASYAV010000239.1:0-35571 GCA_036501145.1 Streptosporangiaceae bacterium
CCGTGAATCACCACGTGACGGAGGGCACGGCGATAGCCACCGCCAGGTGGCGTCCACTGCCGCATCACCTCCGATCGCAGGCAGGCGACGAGCTGGCTGGTGGGCAGGTTCGCATCCCGGCCCGCGATCTCGTTGGACAGCCGGGTGACGTCAAGGCCGCACCGTTGCAGCTCGGTCATGAACTCCTGCTCGGAGTAACGCGCCGCCATGGTCAGGTGGGCGATCACCTCCCTGACCCGCCAGCCCGCACATAGCGACCAGGTATCCCACTGCGCGCCGGTGGCGGCCGAGAGCAGATCGGCCAGGCTGGTGAACTCGGCAGCCACGGCAGGCTGCAGGTAAGCGTCATCCGTCATGGCATATCCGGCCCTTCAAGGCTCATTCCTTCCCCGGCGGAGACTCTATCGGCAGCCTCAGCCCTCGAACTCACCTGACCGGGAGGCTAAGCCAGGCCGTCGCCCCTCACGACAGCTGCTCAGAGGGGCCCACCTGGTCAGCAGGCACGTCGAACGAGATCCACACGTCGGGCGGCAGGCCGGGCTGACCGGGCACCGGCCTGCGCTCCTCGGTCCAGGCGGGGCCGGCGATCTCGGCGGCGACCCGCCGCCAGAAGCGCACAGCGGCCACGTTCTCGTCCTGGAAGGCGACTTCCCAGTGCCCCGGGTGCCTGGCCGTCACCTGCTGGGCCGCGTGCAGGCCGATCCCGGATCGCCGCGCCCCGCGCACCACGAAGAAGCCGCTCAGCACGTGGGTGTGCGCCCGCAGGCCGCGGACCAGGGCAAGGCCGGCCGGGCTTTCGCCCTGCACCAGCAGGTAGGGGGCCCAGTCCGGATCCCCGAATGCCGCCCGCAGCCGCTCGCTGCGGAACGAGCCGTCCGGGCGTGGCAGCTGGCCGCGGAACTCGGACATGTCGTGCCGGAACATCAGCCACAACCGCTCCAGCACCAGATGGTCGGCGGGGACGGCTTCGAGCACGGAAACGCCAGGCATGATGGTCTCCTTCGCGCGCACGGGGATAGCGGGAACGCAAAAAAGCCTTCCGGAGCCGGGTACGGATCCCGGGCCGGAAGGCCTGCTGATGATCACATTCTACCAGGAGCCGGGCCCGAGCACGGGCTAGACGCCGACCGCGCTCTCGCCCTTGACCCAGTCCATGTCCGGGTAGCGATCGCCCACCGGCCGCAGCGCAGACAGCTCGGCGAGCTGGCCCGGGGTCAGGGTGACCCGTGCCGCGGCCAGGTTCTCGCCCAGATAGCCGCGGTGCTTGGTCCCGGGGATGGGCACCACGTCGTCTCCCTGGGCGAGCAGCCAGGCCAGCGCGACCTGTCCGGGGGTGGCGCCGGCCTGACCGGCCACCGTCCGGATGCGCTGCACGAGCTCGAGGTTGGCCGCCAGGTTCTCCGCCTGCCAGCGCGGCAGCGTGCGGCGGAAGTCGCCGTCGGCCAGATCCCGGGCGGCCGCGGCCGACCCGGTGAGCAGGCCCCGGCCCAGCGGGCTGTAGGCCACGATGCCGATGCCGAGCTCCCGGGCGGCCGGCACGACCTCGTCCTCCACATCCCGGCTGAAGATCGACCATTCGGACTGCACGGCTGCTATTGGATGAACGGCTTGCGCCCGGCGCAGCGTCTCCGCGGAGGCCTCGGACAGGCCGAGGTAACGGACCTTGCCCTGCGCCACCATGGCGGCCATCGCGCCCACCGTGTCCTCGATCGGCAGCGCCGGGTCCACCCGGTGCAGGTAGTACAGGTCGATGACATCCACGCCGAGCCGCCGCAACGACGCGTCAACCGCGCGCGCCGCGTAGCCGGGCGAGCCGTTCAGCCCGGTGATCGCATTGCTGACCGGGTCGGTCACGATGCCGAACTTCGTCGCGATCCGCACCTGGTCGCGGTGGCTGCGGAGGACCTGCGCCAGCAGGCGTTCGTTGCGGCCGTTGCCGTAGATGTCCGCGGTGTCGAGCATCGTCACCCCGGAGGCGACGGCCTGCCGCAGGGTGGCCAGCGACTCCTCGTCGTCGCCCGCCCCGTAGCCGAAGCTCATCCCCATGCAGCCCAGCCCCAGTGCGGAGACCTCCAGGCCGCGCAGCCGCCGGGTGGGCAGGGTGGAGCCGTTTACAGGCATGGCTGAACCTTCCTTCGTGGGTTGGGTAAGTGCCGGCGTCAGCCGGAGTTGGTTCCGCGGGGCCCGGCGGGTCCCGCCCGGGATGTCTAGCCGGAGCAGTCCCCGCCGTACGTGGCGATCTTGTAGTCGATGACGGCGAGCGCGAACCGCAGGCCCTCGATCTGGTGGCACACCTTGTCCCGGTGCCGGTGCAGCAGGGCCAGGCGCTGGTCTACGGTGCTGTCTCCCTCCTCGACCAGCCGGATGTAGTCGCGGATGTCCCGGATCGACATCCCGGACCAGCGCAGCCGGGTGATGAAGATGACCCGGCCCAGCGCGGCCCGGTCGTAACGGCGCTGCCCGGACGTCGATCGCCCGACATCGACCAGGCCCATCCGCTCGTAGTAACGCAGCGTGTGCCCGGACACCCCGAGCAGTTCGGCCACTTCACCGACGGTCAGCGGGAAGGCCGGTGCGTCCGCCACGTCCACCTGGGACGCCAGCAGTTCGGTCAGGTCCGGCAGCCCGTCCGCGCCGGCCCGGTCGATCAGGGAGTTCAGCAGTTCCGTCGTCGCCACGGACCCCACGCTAAAACTTTGAGTGCGGTCAAAGTCAAACTCTGGTCATGCCGCCGCCCGGCAGGCGTCACCGCTGCGCGGAACCGCTTACCGTGAAGCTGGGTCCCCGCTGCCGTGTCGTACCGGCGTCGTACCGGCAGGTGCCGCAGGAGGTTGCCGTGTCCCGGGTAGCTGTTGCCGCGACCGTGGCCAGCGTCGCCGTGCTCGCCGCTGGCTGCGGCGGAAGCGGCCGGGCGAGCCTGCCCGCGGTGGCGCGGAGCGTGCGGATGTCGCTGGTGGCTAACGGCGCGGAGCAAGTGTGCGACGACCTGCCCCCGGTGGCGTCAGGGATGGCGTCACTGAGGCAGCCCGGATTCAGCGAGTTCATGTCTTATTCGAGAGCCCTGGGCAACCTGGAGCAGCAGGCCTACCAGGGTGCGGACGCGAACGCGGACCTGGCCAACCTGCTGGGTGAGGCGGCCACGGCCATGGGCCAGATGGCGATCTCCAGCCGGGCGAAGTTCCTGGCGGTGGCCCGCAGCGAGGTGCGGCAGGCCGTCGCGCTGTGCCCGGCACCCAGGTCGGATCGCGACCGCGACTGACCAGATGGCCTAGCCGACGGCGGTGCTGGTGATGAACCCGGCGAGCCAGTCGACGCTGCTCTGCCAGAGCCGGATGCCGAGTTCCCGGCTGGCGTGCCGTGCGTCACCGATCACACCGCTGTCGGAGTAGGCGCCGAAGTCGAGAGCCGGATCGGACCAGTCGGGCTCGCGGGACGGCCCGGGAATGCGGTCCGCGCGGACCAGGTGCGGGCGGCGGGCCAGCATGATCGACGTGGTGAAGCTGTCCGCGTGCCCGGCCGGCACCGCTGGGCCGCCTGCCGCCGACCACAGCGACTGGAACGGGGGTTCGGGCAGGTGCACCCGCATCCCGTGCCCGGCTTCGTTGTACCCGGCCACCACGTCGCGCAGGTCATGGCCGCCGCAGCCCCGCCAGACCACCGTCACGGTGAACCGCTGCGCGCACAGCGAGTCCAGCGCGGCGCGGACCAGCGCCTCGTGCACGGGCACCGGCAGGTCCAGGTAGCCGGCGCCGAAGCTGCGGTGCTCTGGCGCCGGCCCGGCAGGCAGCACCGGCAGGACCAGCACGCGCACCCCGCCGCCCGCCTCCGCCTGGTCCGCCGCCGCGGTCACCAGTGCCTCGGCGAACCAGGTGTCGAAGTCCACCGGCAGGTGCGGCCCCTGCTGCTCGGTGCAGCCGAGCGGCAGCACCGCCACGGCGCCGTCCCCGGCGAGCGCGGCGATCTCCTCGTACGTGCAGTTCCCGAAGCGCATGCGCTCACCCTGCCAGACATCCCGGCGAATCCCGGCAGCGGCGAAATATCCCGGCCGGAGGCCGCGTTCCACGCCTGGCCGCCCGGCGCTCATGGAGCAACCCGCGTTGCGACAGCACACGGTTCGGGCGCGTATCGTTCAGGCGGACGCTGCCACGGTGCCGCACGACTTCTACCGCCAGCAACCCCGGGAGAAAGATGCCGAAGAAGGTTCAGCCCTACGGCTCCGGCGACGACACCGAAGCCGCCGCGTTCGCCCGCGCCAGGCGTGAGCCGGCGCCTGGCTACCTGAACGAGCTGGCGGCCACGATGACGATCCGGGAGATCGCCGCGCAGGCCGTCGAGGCGGTGCGCGCGCTGAACCACCTGACGACGGACTCCGGTGAGCTGGCCGGGCCGGACGAGGCACGCGACGTCGTCGCCCGGCTGGCGCTGATGGGCCACGAGCTGCCGCAGCTGTGCGAGCAGCTGGCCCGGTTCCTGGTCACCCAAGGCGAAGAGGGGCAGCTCACGCGGGACGCCACCGGGGACCCGGACTGCGTGCTCATCGAGGTCGCCGACGCCCTCACCGCGGCCGGCCGGGCCGCGGACATGATGGCCGCCGCCCTCGGCGAAGCCGGCACCAAGGTGGCCGGGCTGGACGCCACCTCCCGCTGACACCCGCCACCGCGGTACGCCTTAACCGGCCACCAGGCCGGCGGAATGTGCCCTAGGTTCTAGGCGTGTCGTCTCTCCCGATCTGGGCGGTCGCGGTCATCGCGGCCGGCTCGCCGGTGCTCACCGCCGTCCTCACCGTCCGCGGCCAGGGGCTGTCCCGGTACGCGACCAGGGAACAGGAGAACGAGTCCAGGCGCGGAGAGGTCATGACCATGCTCCGCTGGGCCGCGGAACTGGCCGCATCCGACGACGTGCGCAAGGCCAGGCTCGGCATCCAGGAACTCAAAACGCTGCGGGACTCGGCCATGCTCGGCTCGGCCGAGGTCGAGTTCATCATCGCCGCGCTGGACGCCGCCCTCGAGGTGCCGGTGCTTGCGATCGAGCAGGCCGGCGAGGATGTGGAGGTGGTCGCCACGACGGAGGTTAGCGCTGACGAGGAAGATTTCGTACCATCAGAAGAAGACTGGGAGGAGGCTGACGGCTGATGCCCAAAGCCAGGGTCGTGGTCACCGACGCCCAGGTCGAAGCGGCCAGAATGATCGTCGACCACGACAAGGCACTCGGCCGGGAAACCTCGGCCGCCATCCGCAAGATAGCCGAGGCCGTGCCGCAGGTCGCCCCGGCCGATTCCGCCCGCCGGCGGAAGTTACCCCCGGCACGTAGTCACCGGGCGGGCCGCCGTCCGGCCACCCCCGCGCCGTGGCCGTCCGCGCCGGCCGGTGCCGTCCGTGGGCTCGCTCTTGTCTCCGGTGCGAACACACCGAGCACCGCGGCCACCCCGAGCACCCCGGCCGCCACCCCGAACGCCGAGGAATACGAGGCCACGTCGACCAGGTAGCCCGCGGCCACCGGGCCGGTCACCGAGCCGCCGTCGCCGGCCATCTGGTACGAGGCCACCAGCGTCCCGCCCTGGAACTCGGGCGTTCCGGCCGGCCCGGCGATCATGTCGCCGATCATCGCCGCGGGTGCGACGTCCAGCAGCCCGGACCCGAAACCGGCCACCGCCAGCCCGGCGAGGAACCCGCCCAGGCCGGGCAGGAAGGCGAGCACCAGCAGGCCGCAGGCGGTCGCCGCGCACCCGGTCACCGCGACCGGCCGCCGGCCGAGCACGTCCGCCGCCCGGCCGGCCGGCAGCACCGCCACCGCGTTCAGCGCGGCGAAGGCCAGGAAGCCGATGCCGGTCCAGACGGCCGACCGGTGCAGCACGGCCCGGACGAACAGCGGCACGATCGCGCTGCGCACACCCATCGCCGCGAAACCGTCCGCGAACGTCGCGGCCGCGGCGGCCCGGTAGGCGCGGCTGCGCAGCGCCCGGGCGAACGTGGTCAGCGACCGGGCCGGCCGGGCCAGCGCCACCGGCTTTTCCCTGGCGTCCGGCAGCCGCACCGCGGCGATGACCCCCGGCACGATCAGCAGCACGCCATAAATGATGAACGGTGACCTGAGCGACCATGCGGCCACCAGGCCGCCGGCTGCCGGGCCGCTGATCCCACCGAGCAGGAAGCCGCCGCTGTACAGGCCGCTGGCCCGGCCCCGCTGATCGGCGGGCACGCTCACCAGCAGCAGCGTCTGCGCGCTCACGGTGAACATCGCCGAGCCGAGGCCACCGGCCCCGCGCAGCACGATCAGCTGCCAGAACGACCCGGACACGCCGGCCAGCACGCTGCTCACCGCGACGATCGCGATGCCGGCCGCCATGACCCTGTGCTCACCGAACCGGTCCACCAGACGCCCGGCGGGCAGCGCACCCACCACCCGCATCAGGGCGAACGCGCTGACCACGCTGGCCGCCACGGCGGTGCTGACACCGAACTCACGGGCGAACTCCGGGATGGCCGGGGCCACGATCCCGTACCCCAGCGCCACCGTGAACGAGATCGCGGTGAGCACGGCCACCTCCCGCGGCAGGCCGCGGAACGGTCCGCGCAGGAGGCCAGGCACGTACCGAATTGTGCCAGCCACTCCCGCCCCGGCCCGGTGCCGGGCGGCGCATACTGGCGTCGTGCCAGCAGCCTCGCCACCGCGGAGCCGAACCTGATGGCGCCGCGCGCGCCCGCCGCCGTCACGTCGCTGCCTGGCACACCCGGGGTGTACAGGTTCCGCGATAGCGGCGGGCGGGTGCTGTACATCGGCCGGGCCACCGCGCTGCGCAGCCGGGTCGGCTCCTACTGGTCGGATCTGCGCGACCGTAGCCACCTGGCACCGATGGTGGCCAGGGTGGCCCGGATCGAGGCGGTCAGCTGTGACTCACCGCACGAGGCCGCGTGGCTAGAGCGCAATCTGCTGGAGACGTCCATGCCGGCCTGGAACCGCACCCCGGGCGGCCAGGAGAGCACGGTCTACATCAGGCTGGACGGACGGCCCGCCGGGCCGGGGCTCACCGTCGAGCACCTGCGGCAGCCAGCCGGCCGGCTGCGGTACTTCGGCCCGTACCTGGGCGGGCTGCGGGTGCGGCAGGCGGTGGCCGGGCTGGACCGGATCCTGCCGCTGGGCTACGCCGGCACCCGGCTGCGGGGTGCCCGGCTCGACCTGGCCCGGGCCCGCGGGCACGGCGACGCGGACCGGGACGCGCTCATCAGCGCCATCACCGCCGTGCTGGACCGGCAGACCGGCGCCGTCGCCTGGGCCGGCCGCGAACTGGACCGGCTGCGCGACGGTGCGGCCGAGACGCTCGCCTTCGAGCTGGCCGCCCGGATCCACGCCGAACGGCAGGCGCTGGACTGGGTGACCTCCCCGCAGCGGGTCACCACGATGGCCGCGGCCGATGCCGACGTGTACGGATGGGCCGGCGGGGTGCTGGTGCACTTCGCGGTGCGCGGCGGGCGGCTGCGGGAGTGGTCGCAGCGGCGGTGTGGCCGGGACCGGGCCGGCCCGCGGCTGGCCGGCAGCCCGGCGGGCTGGGCCGGGTTCGCGCGCCGCAACGCCGAACTGGCGGCCGCGCTCGCACCGGGCGGCATCACCCGGGCGAGCTGACCGGGCGGCCCCACACCACCGTGGCGGTGATCTCCATGCGCAGGACGCCGTCGGCGGCGTAGCGCCGCACCACGTCCATGATGTCCGCGTCGAAGCGTTCCGCCTCGTCCGGCGGCATCACTTCCCTGGCCAGCGAGGCGGTGGAGTGGAACTGCTCGGTGTAGTCGCGGGCGGTCTGCTGGAACGCCACGGGAAGGGTTTCCCTGCGGCCGTGAATCTCGAACAGGCCCAGCCGTTCCAGCTCGTCAGGCAGCGAGAACTCCGGGTCGAAATCGGGGCTGCGGGAATGCCGGACGATGACCTCCACCAGCTCATCCCGCCACCCGAGGTCGTGGTAGGACTGATCGACGATGGCCAGCATCCCGCGCGGGGTCAGCTGCCCGCCGATCCGCCCCAGCGTCACCGGCCAGTCCATCCAGTGCAGGCTCGCACCCGCGGTGACCAGGGCATAAGGTCCGGCCAGCGGCGCGGTCTCGGCGGGCCCGACGATCCACCGCAGGTTCCGCCGGGCGCCGCCCGGGCGGCCACGCCCGGCGTCGGCCATCTCCTGGGAGATCTCCACCGCGTCGACCCGGTCAACCCGCGCCGACAGCGGCCGGGCTAGCGCTCCCTCACCCGCCCCGACATCCAGCACGTGCCGCGGGCTGTCGACGATGAGCCCGTCCAGCGCGTCGAACACCCGGACCGGATACGGCGGCCGGTGCCGGTAGGCGGCGGCCACCCCGGCATACCGGAATACTGTGGCCAGCCCCGTGCCACGTGCTGGTTCTGTCACGTCATTGCCGTTTCCTGAAATGTTAGTGAACGTGAGTGCGTTCCCATGTCAGGCGACCTCGCCTTCCGGCGGGGCGCTCCCGCCGGCGCAGGGCGTGTCCTGCTCCGGTTCGGGTTCGGGTTTCATGGCCACCAGCGCCGCCGGAGCGGTCGTCTTACAGTCGGCTCCGCCCGTGCCGAACCCGGCACTCGGGTCCGTTGCTGCAAGTGCGTACCTCGCCAGGTTGACGGCGGCGTTGTGGTCCCGGTCGATCACCAGTCCGCAGTCGGTGCACACATACGTCCGTTCGGCGAGGGCCAGCTTGGCTTTCACCGTGCCGCAGCCGGAACAGGTCTTGCTCGAAGGGTACCAGCGGCCGGCCTTCACGACCTGCGCGCCGTACCACGCGGCCTTGTAGTCGATCTGCCGCAGAAGCTGCCCGAGGGACGCGTCAGCGATGGCCCGGTTGAGGCCGCGCTTGCGGGCACCGCCGGAGGCCATCATGTTTTTGACTGCGAGGGTCTCGACACCAATCACCGAATGTGTCTGGGCAAGCTGGGTGGTGAGCTTGTGCATCCGGTCCAGGCGCAGGCTGGCGACCCGCGCGTGAGCCTTGCGGATGTCTGCCTGGGTGCGTTCCCAGCTTTTGGATGGCTCCTGCGTGCGCCGGGCGGCGGTGTCCCACGGGCCGGTCTGTCGGGCGGCCTTGCGCTGCAGCGCCCGCATTGCCCGCCGAGCCTGTTTCAACTGCGCCGGGGCAGGGATGCGCGCGATCTGGGTGCCGTCCGGGGCGGCCAGCACGATCAGGTCTTTCACCCCGGCGTCGAGCCCGACCACCGCAGCACCGGCCTTGGCGTGTGACGGCCGCCCGATGCTCCGCTGCACCAGGCAGGTGAACGACACCAGCCAGTGGACCCGCCCGGACCGGACGGTGGCACGGGTGATCTTCGCAGTGCCGTTCTCGATGCGGCGGGCGAGCTTGCGGGTGGACTCGTGGGTCTTGATCCGGCCCACCCGGGGCAGGGTGACATGCTTGCGGTCGGGCTCAACCCGGATCGTGCCGGTCGTGAAGGTGCACTTCCGGGCCGCCGTCCGCTTGGACTTAAACCGTGGGAAGCCGATGCACGGGCCCTTGCGGGTACCCTCGCGCGACGACGCCCAGTTGCCCAGGGCATCGGCGAGGGACTGGCAGCCAGACGCGTACGCCTCCTGGGAGTTCTCCTCCCACCACGGGGTGCCGTCATCCCGCACCGCGACTGCGTGCTTACGCTGGTTCCACTCCCCCCGCAGCGACGGCATCGACCAGCCCAGACACGGGGTCAGATCTACTTCGCCGATCCCGTAGGACCGCTCGGCTGCACGCTGATCGAGGTTCGCCTTCACCACCGCCAGCATGGCGTTGAACGCGAACAACCGGGCGCCCGCGTGCGAGTTCAGCACCCGTTCCTGGGCCGGGGTGAGGTCCAGGGCGAACTGGTACGCCTGCACCGTCCACCCAGACGGGATCTCAAACCGCGCCATCACACCCTCTGCGTGTCGTTCTTCGTTCGGTGACCGCTCACACAGCCAGGTTGCGCGCACCCACCGACCTCCGGCCCCTGCTGGTGACCCATTCAGTCAGCCGGGCCACCTGACGATCCAGGTCCGCCCGCTGATCGTGACTGGACACCCGCATGCACCACCACCCGGGGCTTACTCTGCCAGCTTCACTCGCTAAGCCAAACACATGTTCGTACACATTCACTTACGACACGCCGAATAGCCGCCAACCCCCGAAGGGCACTCATCTTAGCCCTGCCGGGCTGACGGGCTCTCCCCGTGATGGGCGGGTCAGCACCTGCTGCATCACCGACGCGGCCAGCGCCACCCCGATGATCAGGGACAGGGTGGTAGCGAGGTTCGTCCCGACCATGTGCCTGGTGGTCGAGATCCCGGCGAAGTAGGCGGGCGGGATGAACGCCATGAAGGCGCAGCCGGTCATGCACAGCATCAGCACCGCACCATCGCGGTGCCACGGCTTGCGGGGCCAGCGCAGAGCTCCGATGGCCAGCACGGCCAGCACCACCCACAGCTACAGCCACAGCCCGAGATGGGCCGGAAGCTGGTGCACGAGCCAGCTGAGCACCGCCACTCGTGACTCGACAGCGCCCTTCGGGTGGCCTGCGTACAGGGGGTAATCACCCAGCGTGGTGATCCTCAGCCGCTGCGCCTGGATGGCCGCCACCTGCCCGATGCTGAGCGCGCCGCCCGGATGCGTCAGCAGGTAGTGCGCGAGGTTGACGTCGTTGAACTGCCCCGCGTACCGGTGGAACAACGGGCTCTTCCGGACCGAGCGGGGGGCCAGTAGTAGGTGCCGGCGTAGCGCGTCCAGGCGAGCGGCAGGCCGAGCGCGCGCAGCGCGGCGGGCGCATTGGCGCGGGTCGTCACGATGCGATTGAAGACCAGGTCGACGGCCTGGACCATGTGCAGCCGCCGGCCGTAGTGACTGGTGTAGTCCCACACCATGTAGGCCGCGGTCATCAGCGCCAGGCTCCCCGCGACGAGCAAAGCCGCACCGGTCTGCCTGCTCCGGTACCGCCGGAGGCCGCGACCCAGGCTGCGGTCCCCGCTCGCCAGCACCAGCGTGAGGCAGATCGGTGCGGCCAGGATCAGGTACTGCTCCTTGGACAGGATCGCCAGGAAGCCACCCAGGCCCGCCACCACGAGCCCGAGGCGTGTCGAGCGCCAGCCCCGCCGAGGTACGTCGCCCCGGCGGCGACCAGCAGCAGGCCGGTCAGCGCAGCCGGCTCTTCGAGCGGGGTGGCGAAAACGTCGAAGAACGCCGCGTCGGCCGCGACCAGCCAGACCGCGGCCGCGATCAGCAGCCGGGCCCACAGCCGGATCCGCAGCCCGGTGACCAGGGTGGCGATCGCGGCCGCGGCGGCCACGCACCTCAGCAGGCCGAGCGCGATCAGGTTGATCGTCCCGCTCAGCCCCAGCACCGGTGTCAGCATCCTGGCCAGCTCCACAGGGACCAGCTCCGATGTCGGATAGGGGGCGCGGCCGGCGCACGCGGGGGTCGGTACGTACTCGAAGTAGGCGTACCGGAAGAACGTCGGGTGGCGGCCGGTGACCTTGGTGACGCCCAGTCCGCACATCAGCCGCGGGCCGTCCTTGTCGTCTGCCTCGCCGACCGGCACTGGGACCAGCAACCGGACGACGAACAGGGCGAGCGATACGCCGAAGAGGAGCAGCCAGAGCCTGGCCTGGCGGCGCAGCTCGCCGTCGCGCAGCCGGGCCCACTGCCCGACGGCGAGCAACCGGATGCGGGGTCTTCGGCCGGCTTCGGCCGATTGCCCGCTACCCACCAGGCCGCCTTTCCTCCGGTTCGCGGCCGCCGCCGCTCAGAGCCGCACTGGCGGCCAGAGGTTGTGCTGGGCGGCGATCGGGTCGCCGGGCCACTCGTGCATCGCGGCCAGGTTGTCGTGTGCCGGGTGCTTCGCGGTGGCCGGCCCGTCGGCGAAGCCGCGCAGCACGTTCTTCGTCACCACGCGGACGAACTTCGCGGTGCGCGAGTTCAGCCCGAACGGCGGGTAGGGCCGGGCCATGGAGGCCACCCAGCGCATCGTTCCGGTGTTGAACACCCCGGCGCCGCTGCGGTGGGTGTAGTAGGCGGAGTCGGCGTAACTGTGCACGCCGCGGCAGGTCAGCGGCGAGTGGGAGAGCACCTCGATCGGCCGCTGCACCGGATAACCCGGGTTGACCCGGTCGTATTCGATGCCGGCCAGGCCGGTGAACTTGGTGCCGCGCTGCACGCCGGTGCCGGCGAACAACCAGGACTGCGGGCTGGCCACCACGAAGTCGGCGCTGGCCGGGTTCGACTCGTACAGCGTGCCGGTCACCGAGGACTCCGGGTCCGGGTTGGGCGGCTCCCGCCAGTCGCTGGTGACCAGGGCATTGTCCTTGCCGTACATCGGGTCCTGCAGGTAGCTGGTCTTGTAGCAGATGACCTGCCGCCGCGCGCCGAGCCGGGTGCTGGCCAGCCGGGTCCGCCGGAACATGCAGTTCGCGCCCAGGAAGGCCAGGTTCACCCCGGCGTTCCTGGCCGCCGTGACGTTGGCCCGTTCCGGCGGCGACCAGTATTCGTCGTGGCCGGGCGAGAAGAGCGCGCTCGCGCCGTCCAGCAGGTGCGGGTCCGCGGCGATGTCCATGCTGGTGGTGTAGGCCAGCGGCAGGCCCAGCCGCTCGGCCAGTTCGATGAGCTTCCGCTCGTGATACAGGAACATGTAGGCGCCGCTGGCGTCGTAGGGCCGGTCCAGGCTGACCGCCAGCGAGCGGTTGCTGTAGTCGGTTATCCCGCCGGGCCCGTTGTACAGGTCGTAGCCGCCCCACGTGTTGTAGGCCTGCCAGGTGGCCACGCAGTTCTTGATCACGACCTTCCCCCTGGTGGACGCCGACCTGACGGTGACCGGGACATAGCGCTGCGCGCCGTTCTCCGCGTCCATCCGCAGCAGGTAGCTGCCCTCCGGCCAGTCGTGCGTCGGGATGGTCAGCGACGGTCCCCAGTCGGTCTGCACCGTGTTGGCCGGCGTGGTGACCGTGGCCTTGCGCTGCCGGCGCCCGCGCACCGTCCCGGACCGCCACACCAGCCGCGCCCGGTCGCCGCCGTACCAGCCCATCCGGTAGGCGTTCACCCGGAACGAGCGCGCGGTGGTCGAGGCGTACAGCGTGACCGGCTCACCGGGCAGCACGCTGGCCTGCCCGGTATAGCCCAGCATCGCGTCGGCCGGGCCGAGGTGCCTGATCGCCCAGTGCGGGTCGCCGGGCCGGGAGTTCTCGCTGACCGCCTGGCGGTGCACGAGCGGCCGGCCGGTGCCGGCCGTGGTGGGCGAGCCCGCGGCGGGCTGGCCCTGGCCGGTGAACTCCCTGGCGATCGCGGCCGCGACCGGAACCGCGGCCGCCGTCAGGCCGATAACCGCCCGGCGCGAAAGGCGCGAATGCGCGGTCATGTCACCTCCAAAAGCTGATAAATGCCCATGCGGAGGGTTTGATAAAAGCGCGTGGCCTATTTTTTAGCCGAGTTTGCGGAATCTTGAACGAGCTCTATTTGTCAAGACCGCCGCTGCCAGAGTGTGACCCACATACCACGGTACCCGCGGGCGGCCGTGCGGGTGAAATTCTGCAGCAGCACGTCGCTTTCCTCGCGCAGGATCCCGGCTGGCGCGCTGGCCGACGGCGGCCGGCCGATCACCCAGATCCGGGAGTGCTGCAGCATCAGCGGGCGGATGGCACTGAACGGCTTGTCAATGCCCTTGAACGGCCGGGCCACCGAGGGCGGCACGGCCAGCGCGAGGTCGCGGGTGTCGCGGAACTGCATCGGGTAGCCCAGTTCGGCCTTCCTGAAGAAGGACGCGAAGAACATCACGCCGTCGCCGGGGCGGGCGTTCGCGCCGATGTAGAAGGCCGGGCCGCCGAAGTTGAACAGCCGGCTGCCGGGGGTGCGGACCCGCTGCTGCGGTGTGATCTGCAGCACCAGGGCGAGCACGCAGATGGCGATGCCGGGCACCCACAGCAGTTGCGGGCGGCGGGCGGCCCGCGCCAGCCAGCCGCCGATCCGGCACAGCCCGGCGGCGGCCAGCAGGGCCGCGCCCGCCTCGCCGTAGAGCACGTACCTGTCCACGTACAGCGGCGGGCCGGCCAGCGACTCGATGAGCAGCAGGGCGGCCGGCAGCACCAGCAGCGGGGCGGCCACCGAGGGGAGCGAGACTCCGCCGCTGCGCCACCAGGGGATAGTGGGCTGGCCGCCGGTTTGCGCGCCGGGGGTGAGGTCCGCCTCGGCCGCCTGCCGTGCCCCCGTCATGCCGGGCAGCAGGGCGATGGCGGCGCACACGGCCAGCAGCAGCGGCACCCAGAACGTGGCGCCGAAGTAGTCGTGGTAGAGCGTGTACAGGTCAGCCAGCCCGGGCCGTTTCACCCAGTGCAGCGCGTTGTCCTCGCGCACGCTGAGGTACAGCAGCGGGATCACCAGCACCGTGGCCGCGGCGGCGGTGGCCGCCCAGTGGGCCAGCACCCGCCGCCCGTAGCGGGCCAGCAGCACGGTGACCGCGTGCGCGGCCAGCGCGAGCAGCGACATCTCGTTCAGGTAGCCGCCGAGCAGCACCAGCACGCCGTAGCCCAGCCACCAGCGGGTGATCTGCCTGCGCGGCGCCCCGGTCGCTTCCGCCCGCAGCGCGTACAGCAGCACCAGCGTCGCAGCCAGCACGCAGGTGACCACGAGCGCGTAGGAGCGTGCCGTCTGCGCGTAGTAGCTGATGTCCGGCGTGATGGCCATGATAAGCCCGGCGAACAGCCCGGCCCAGGCCGATCCGGTCAGCCGCCTGCCGATGACCACGATCAGCGCCGCCGCGCCGGCCATGCTGAGCACCGACGGGACCCGCATGGCGGTCGGGCTGGTACCCACCACCATCCAGCAGTGCAGCAGCAGGTAGTACAGCCCGTGCACGGCGTCCACCCGCCGCACCACGTGGATCAGCTTGGGCAGCGGAAGCAGCGCGGCCCACCGGCTGACCACCTCGTCGTTGCCCATGGCACCGTCGCGGGCCAGCCCCCACAGCCCGAATCCGGTCATCACCGCGGCGGCGGCCAGCACCGGCGCGTACCGGATCGCGCGGCCCCGCCAGCGGCCCGCCGGGCGCGTGGGCGTGCCGGCCCCGCCGGGCCGGGTGGTGCCTGCCGGCTGGGTGCTGCCGCCCGGCCCGGGCGGTGGTTCGGCCACCGGACGTCCCGGTGAGGTTGTGCTCACGGCCGCTCCCGCGGTTCACCACCGTCCGGATGGAACGACTTGGCCCACGTCGCGGGCGAGGTGATGTCGGTCAGTGCCGCGCGGTACTCAGCGGCCAGCCGCGGCCACTCGCGCAGCAGCTTGGCGTGCAGGGCGGCGTTGCGCCGGCTCAGCGAGCGGAACAGCTTCCGGTCCCGCCGGTACCAGGCGGCGGTCGCGCCGTCGGCCGCCGACACCAGGGCGCTGTCCAGATTGGCCAGCACCCACCAGCCGGCGTCCTGGAACGGCAGCGCCATCTGCGGCCGCTGGCTGGCGCCCTTGCGCGGCGCCCGGAACTGGCGGACCGTGCCCCGCGCGGCCTTGGTCAGCAGGTTCCGCCGGTTCGTCGGCGTCGTCGAAGCCTTCAGGTTGTCCGGCGCCCTCCGCCGGGCCGGCGGGAAGGCCTCGAGGTCGGCCTCGGCCTGGGCGTCGTCGTACTTGCCGCGCGTCTGCTGCAACTGCGGCAGCTTGACAGCCAGGTCGCGGTGCAGCTGACCGGGGCCGGCCAGCACGTCCTCCAGCGCCATCATGCGCAGCGTGGCCGTCGAGTACTGCATGGACAACAGCGACTGCAGTTGCCGCTCCGCGCTTTCCGCGAGCAGCCGGCCGCCACGCTTGCGCGGCGAGTGCAGCAGCGCGGTGATGATCCGGTTGCGCAGGTGGTAGTACGCCTGCCAGTCCAGCGAGTCGGTCTTGTCCTGCCAGGTGACGTGCCAGGTGGCCACGCCAGGCATGGACACCGTCGGGTAGCCGTGCTCGCGGGCGCGCACCGAGTACTCCGCGTCGTCCCACTTGATGAAGATCGGCAGCGACAAGCCCACGTCGGCGATGACCTTGGTGGGGATGAGGCACATCCACCAGCCGTTGTAGTCGGCGTCGGCGCGCCGGTGCAGCCACGGGGTGTTGCGCAGGTTCCGGCGGGCGAAGTCGTGCCGCGCCTTGGTGTTCGCCGCCGCTCCCCACCACCAGGTGCCAGGGATGATCCCTTCCGCGTACGCGTGCAGGATGGTGCGGTTGAACAGGCTGAACATGTGCCCGCCGACGATCATCGGCCGCCGGGTCAGGTCGGAGAAGGTGACCGCGCGCAGGATCGACTCGGGCTCAAGCCTGGTGTCGTCGTCGCACATGAGCACGTAGTCGCTCTGGCCGGCCCGCACCGTCTCGTCCATCATCCGGGAGTACCCGCCGGAGCCGCCGAGATTTGGCTGCTCGATGATCTGCAGCTTGTCGCCGATCCCCTTGGCCGCGTCTGGGAAGTCAGGGAAGTCGGACGCGTGCCTGGTGCCCTGGTCGATGATGTAGACCTTGTCGACCACATCAAGCACGTCCGCCGCGTCGCTGAGGGTGCGCATGTGGTCGAGGATGAACTCGGGCCGGTTGATCGTGGTGAAGCCGATGCTCAGCCGACCCTGGCTGGCTGCGGGCTCGGCCATCGCCGTCCACTCCGCCTCGATCAGCGTCGCGTCCCGGGTGCCCGCCACTATGTCGAACCAGTACCAGCCGCCGTCGATGAACGGGGCCAGCGAGAACGTGCGCTCGACCGTCTCCGGCTGGTCGGTCTCGAACCGGATCGTCTCGACCGGGTAGCTGTGGCCCTTGGCCGTCGACCGGTACACGATGACGGTGCACTCCCCGGCCACCCGGATGCGCAGCGTCACCGCGTCCACCGTGGTCCACCGGCGCCAGTAGCTGGCCGGGAACGCGTTGAAGTAGGTGGCGAACGAAACGCGCCGGCCCGCGCTGATCAGCGCGGTCTGCCGGGGCACCACTTCCCCGGCGGGCAGCGTGGGCAGCGCGGTGCCGTACCGGATGCTCGACTGCGCCTCCCCGGCGGCCGCGTTGTCGGCGGGCGCGATCGCGGCCGACCGCGGGTCCTCACCGAGCGATTCGGCCAGCAGCTCGGCGGCCAGTTCGGCCGCACCACGCTCCGGATTGGTCTCCACGTACAGCGGCACCACGTCGAGGTCGTCACCCGGGAAGACCACACGCTGCAGGACGCGCATGGTGCGCTCCGGGGTGCTCTGCTCAGTCACTGGCCATCCCCCGTCCGGTCAGTGGCGCGCCCTCGGTGAAGGCGGGGCGCAGCCGGTTGTCGTACATGCTCAGTGCCGATGCGATCGCCATGTGCATGTCCAGGTACTTGTAGGTGCCGAGGCGGCCGCCGAACAGCACGCCCTGTTCCTGGCCGGCCAGTTCCCGGTAGGCCAGCAGCCGTTCGCGGTCCGCTGGCCGGTTGACCGGGTAGTACGGCTCGTCTCCGCGGCCGGCGAACCGCGAGTACTCGCGCATGATCACTGTCTTGTCCTCTGGGTACCAGTCCCGTTCGGGATGGAAGTGGCGGAACTCGTGGATGCGGGTGAACGGGACGTCTTCGTCGGCGTAGTTCATCACCGGGGTGCCCTGGAAGTCCCCGGTGGGCAGCACCTGCATCTCGAAGTCCAGGGTGCGCCAGCTGAGGTCGCCGGCCTGGTAGCTGAAGTACTCATCGAGCGGGCCGGTGTACACCACAGGCACGTTGCCCAGCACGTCGGCCCGCAGCGCGGCGAAGTCGGTGTTCAGCCGGACCTCGATGTTCGGGTGGTCGGCCATCTTCTCCAGCCAGGCGGTGTAGCCGCCGGTCGGCAGGCCCTCGAACGTGTCGGAGAAGTAGCGGTTGTTGAACGTGTACCGCACCGGCAGCCGGGTGATGATCTCCGGCGACAGGTCGGCCGGATCGGTCTGCCACTGCTTGGCCGTGTACCCCCGGATGAACGCCTCGTATAGCGGCCGGCCGATCAGCGACACCGCCTGCTGCTCGAGGTTCTCGACCTGGCCCGGCGGCACCTCGGCCGCCTGCTCGGCGATCAGCGCCCGCGCCTCGCCGGGGGTGAGCACCTTGCCGAAGTACTCGCACATGGTGGCCAGGTTGATCGGCAGCGGGTAGACCCGGCCCTTGTAAACCGAGAACACCCGGTGCTGGTAGCCGGTGAAGGTGGTGAACCGGTTGACGTACTCCCAGACCCTTGTGTTCGAGGTGTGGAACAGGTGCGCGCCGTACCGGTGCACCTCGATCCCGGTCTGCGGTTCCCGCTCGCTGTAGGCGTTCCCGCCGATGTGGTGCCGGCGCTCCAGGATCAGCACCCGCAGCCCCAGCTCGGTGGCGCAGCGCTCGGCGATGGTCAGCCCGAAGAAACCGGAGCCGACGACGACCAGGTCGGCGTTCATGCGTTCAGTGGCGCTGGCGGGTCCGGCCAGCACCCGGCGCCGGTCTTTCCCGCCTGCTCGGGCCGCCCGGCGTGCTCGGCCTCGGCAGGGTCGCGCCCCGCCCGCAGCGCGGTCTCCTGATCGAGCCGCTCGGTGTAGCGGGTGACGACCGGGCGGTACACCGCGCGGCGGCACCACCAGGGGACGAGCCGGTACCCGCCGCGGATGGTGACGTTGCGCAGGTACTCGGCGGCCGAGGTGAACCCGCTGCGGCGGAACTCGCGCTGCAGCAGCAGCTCCGAGCGCAGCAGCCGCATCCCGCCGCGGCGCTTGAAGGCCGTCGCGCCGACCCGGTAGAAGACCAGCGGCTCGGGCACATTGACCGCCCGCGCGCCGCCGGCCAGCATCCGGGCGAACAGCGAATAGTCCTCCATCAGCGGGATGTCGCCGTAGCCGCCGGCGGCCAGCACGGCACTGCGCCGGTACACCACGGTCGGGTGGTTGAACGGGTCGTGGATCCGCGCATACCGGCTGATCTTCTCCGGCTCCAGCGGCGGAACCCGCTGCCCCACGATGTTGTCGGTGTCGTTGACGAACTCCAGCAGGCCGGAGCCGACGATGTCCGCGTCGCTGATCAGCGGCAGCTGCACCTCGAACCGGTACGGCATCGCCACGTCATCGGCGTCCATCCGGGCGATCACGTCGTACCAGCTCGCGGCCAGCCCGCGGTCCAGCGCGGGCCCGAGGCCGCCGTTGCGCTCCAGCGGGACGAAGGTGACCGGAACCGGGCTGGTCGCCCGCAGATCGTCGAGGCAGCTGGCCAGCTCGTGCTGCACCGGGCCGTCACGAACGATGATCACCTGGTCCGGGCGCAGTGTCTGGTCGCCGACTGCGCTGCGGAACGCGCGGCGCAGATAGTCGGCCCGGTCGCCGTGGTACACCGGGACCAGCAGCGAGAAGGCCTCATGCATATGCAGGTGCGCCTTCCTGTCTGGGGTAACTGCCATAGCGGCGGGTGCGCGAGGGAAGGCCCGCCGTAGGGTGTCTCTCCGGCATAGAAAGCACCATCACGGCTGGCCGCATCCGACGGTAGCCGGGCCGGACCGCCCGCTGCCGCGTTTTCATGTTAATGCTGCAAGACTGTTCGGCGGACCATGCAACGCCGCAGCCGAGATGGCAGGCTGCGGAGGATGGCTGAACTTTCCGGGCCGGAAACACGCCCTACGGCAGAGAACTCGAGGTACCCGATGGAATCCCGCGCCGCCGCCGGTTCCCGGGTCTATCTGCACATTGGCGAGCCCAAGACCGGCACCACCTTCCTGCAGCAGGTCATGTGGCGCAACCGCGCCGAGCTGGCGGCCCGGGGTGTCGTGCTGCCCGGTCACCACCCGCAGGACCACTACCGGGCCAGCCAGGATCTGCGTGGCATCGTGAAGAAGGCCAGCGACCCGGCCGGATCCTGGAACGGCGAGTGGGACATACTGGCCAGCCAGGCCAGAGCGGCGGGCACCGCGGTCATCTCGCACGAGCTGTTCTCCGCCGCCGAGGAGGACCAGGCCGGGCGAGCCGTCGCGTCGCTGCAGCCGGCCGAGGTGCACATCGTGCTCACCGTCCGGGGCATGGGCTCGCTGCTGCCCGCCGAATGGCAGGAGACGGTGAAGCACCGCAGCACCCGGCAGTGGCAGGACTGGCTCGGCGACGTCATCGACACCGAGTCGGTGGACGCCGACCGGCGGCAGTGGTGGTTCTGGAAGGTGCACGACACGCTGGCCATAGCCGACATCTGGTCGCGGCACGTGCCGGCCGACCGGGTGCACGTGATCATCATGCCGCCGGCCGGGGCGTCCCGCACGCTGCTGTGGGAGCGGTTCGCCTCGCTGCTCGGTGTCGATCCGGCCAGCGCGGACACCTCCCGGGCCCGGCCGAACGCCTCCCTCGGGCTGCCCGAGATCGAGTTCCTGCGGCAGCTGAACCTGGCCCTGCCCGCAGAGGTGCCGGACTGGTTCTACATGGGGAACGTGAAGGAGACGGTCGCGCATCAGTTCACGCCGAACCGCTCCGGCGGCAAGCTCGCCCTGCCGCCCGACCGCACCGGCTGGGCCGCCGAGCAGGCCGAGCTGCTCATCGCCGGCCTGGCCGGCAGCAAGTACGACGTCGTCGGTGACCTCGACGAGCTGCGGCCGCGCCCGGCCACCGGGCCGGCCGGGGATCCCGGCGCACAGCCTGCCGAGCAGGTGCTGGACGCCGCGGTGCAGGCCGCGGCGACGATGGTGACCAGCCAGTACCGCCGGGCCAACCCGGCGCCGGGGAGCCAGCCCTCCCGCGGGCTGGTCGCCCGGCTGGAGTCCAGGGTGGCGTCCTCGCCGCAGCTCAAACGGACCGTGCGCGAGCTCAGCAGCCGGTACCCGGCGGTGCGCCGGCTGCGCATCCTGGCCTGGCGGACGATGGAAACCGCCCGGGCACGCCGAGCAGGCAGCCGATGAGCGACGCCCAGGGTGCCGGCCCGCCGCGGGTGGCCGCCGTGGTGGTCACCTGGAACCGCCGGGAGCTGCTGCTCGAAGCGCTCGCGGCGGTGCAGGCGCAGAGCCGCCCGGCGGACACGGTGATCGTGGTGGACAACGCCTCCGACGACGGCACCGCGGCCGCGGTGCGCGGCGGCTTTCCCTCGGTGCGGCTGGCCGAGACGGGCCGCAACCTCGGCGGCGCGGGCGGGTTCGCCTACGGCATGGCGCTGGCCCTGGCCGACGGGGCCGACCTGATCTGGCTGATGGACGACGACACGGTGTCCGGGCCCGACGCGCTGCGCGAGCTGACCCGGGCGCGCGCCAGCCAGCCCAGCCAGCCCGGCTCGCCCAGCCCGGCCGGCTCGCCCGGCCCGCCGCCGGCACTGATCGCCAGCCGGGTGCTGTGGACCGACGGGCGCGAGCACCCGATGAACACCCCGCGCGCCAAGCCGCTGGCCACCGCCGCGGAGCGGAGCGCGGCGGCCGCCGCCGGATGCATACCCATCCGGTCCGCGTCGTTCGTGTCCATCCTGGTGGACGCCGCGCAATGCCGGGAGCGCGGGCTGCCCAAGGCGGACTTCTTCCTGTGGAACGACGACTTCGAGTTCACCACCCGGCTGCTGCGGCACAACACCGGCTGGCTGTGCCCGGCCAGCGTCGTGGTGCACAAGACACGCACGTTCGGGTCGACCAACGTCGACCCGGGAGAGCGGTTCTTCTACGAGGTCCGGAACAAGATCTGGATGCTGCGGACGGGCGCGTCGCTCAGCCCGGTGGAGCGGGCGCTGTACGGCGGCTCGACACTGCGCCGCTGGGTCCGCACGTTCGCCGGGTCCCGCGACCGGGCGGTGCTGCGGTCCGCGTTCGCCAGGGGCCTGGCCGCCGGGCTGCGGGCAAAGCCGCGGCCGACCGAGGAGGTGCTCGCCGCGGCCGGCCTGGACATCCCGGCCGGCGCCACGGACGAGCCCGCCCGGCGCGGCTGACCCGTCAGGCCTGCGCGTCGGTGACCGGCTCGGCACCGGCCGCCGGCTGCTTGCGCTCCCGGCGCCAGGTCCACAGCACGGACAGCCCCAGCACGCCGGCCGGCACGAGCACGACCACCGCGGGCAGTTCGTACCGCCAGGAGAACTCGTACACGTCCGGCCCGAGCACGACCACCACCGCGGTCGCGGTGAACAGCAGGCAGGCCAGCGCGGCCTGGCGGGCCCGCTGGCCGAGCCGCCGCCACCGCAGCAGCAGCAGCGAGCCGGCCAGCGCCAGCAGCGACGCCACCAGGTACACCGGGCCCGGCGTGTAGCCGCCGTGGAACTGGTAGGCGCGCAGGAACTGCGCGAGCGGCCGGCTGACCTGCGCCTTGCCGCCGTAGGACGGGTTGAGCGGGACGGAGTGGAACGGCTGGCCGGCCTTCTGCAGGCCGATCATGATGGTTGCGCCGCGCAGGCTGGTCCACTGCGGGTAGACCGCGTAGTGGTCCTGGAACTGCCAGCGGGCGATCGGCGTGACCGACTCGACCGGCTGGCGGGTCAGCGCGAACAGCCGGACCGCGTCACGGGCGATGGCGCCGGCGATCCGCAGCGGCTGCTGGTGCCTGATCGCCGAACCGAGCTGCGCGAACAGCTTGCGCCGCCCCACGCCGGGCGGCAGCGGCGCGGTGTACAGCGGCGACTGCTTAGTGATGTGCTCCAGCCAGTCCGGCCCCTTGGCCTGGGCGCTGGGCGACGGGCACAGCGCCCGCACGTCCGCGGGCACCTTGAGCGTGGCGCAGTCGGCCGCCGCGGCCTCCCTGCCGAGCGATGTCTGCCCGCGGGCCAGCCAGAAGTGCCCGGTCTCGATGTCGGAGACACCGGAGTAGAGCAGGATCGGCACCGCGAAGGCGGCGATCAGCGCGGCCGACCGGACGAGGGTGCGGCGCCACCCGCCGCCGGCCACCAGAGCGAACAGCACGACCGGGAAGATCAGCGCCTCGCCCAGCTGCCGCATGGTCGCCGACGCGCCGAGCACCAGCCCCCCGGCGATGATGAACGGCGTGGTCAGCACCGGGCGCCACAGCAGCAGCGCCAGCCCGGCCACCACCATCGCCTCGAACCAGACGTCCGGCATGATCGTCTGTTCCATCTGCAGCTGGTAGGCGTCCAGCAGCACCGGCGCCATCGCGATGGCCGCCAGCCACCGGTTGACCCCGCGGCGGCGCAGCAGGATATACAGCACCGCGCCCATGGCCAGGCCGAGCAGATGCTGCACCGCGGCGACCAGGCCCAGGTTGCCGACGGCGAGGAGCACCTTCAGCGGCAGCTTGTAGCCGAGCGGATCCGAGCCGGGGTAGGCGCCGTACAGGTACTTGGTGGTGTCCACGTAGATCAGCGCGGGCCGGTAGGCCAGCTGGGCCAGCACCCGCAGCACCAGCCCGGCGGCCATCAGCAGGCAGGCCAGCCAGTTCTGCCGGGCCAGTGCGGCCGACCGGCCGGTCCAGCTCCGCCAGTCCCGCCAGGACCCGGCCGTCCCCGCGCTGGCCTGCGGCGGCGGGGCAGCGCGGTGCTCGCCGCTGTCTTCGCCGGCCCGGGTGGCCACTGGGCGGTCGGTCATGCCGCCGGGCCCGGATGCGGGATCATCGCGCACCGCCGCGCACGGGACAGCATTCGTGGCTCCTTGACTGCTGGCGACAAGATTGTGATGCCGGGGTTATCGCATGACCATCATCCGGGCGACACGCACGGAGAGGTCAGTTTCCCCACTGTTTCGGCGCGAGACCACAGTACCGTGTCACGGCATGGAGCTCCTGCACACCGGAAAGGTCAGGGACGTCTACGCCGACCGGAGTGACGTGATCCTTGTCGCCTCGGACCGGGTGTCGGTCTACGACGTCGTGCTGCCTACCGCCATCCCCGGCAAGGGGAGCATCCTCACCGCGCTGTCGCTGTGGTGGTTCGGCCAGCTCGCCGACGTCGCGGCCAACCACGTGATCTCCGCCTCCGACGTGCCCGCGGAGTTCGCCGGGCGGGCGATCAGGTGCCAGCGGCTGGAGATGCTCCCGGTGGAATGCATCGCCCGCGGCTACCTGACCGGCCTGGGGCTGGCGTCCTACCGGGAAACCGGCACCGTCTCCGGCGTGCCGCTGCCGCCCGGCCTAACCGACGGCTCACGGCTGCCCGAGCCGGTGTTCACCCCGACCACCAAGGCCCCGGCCGGCCAGCACGACGAGTTCATGACCTACGACGACGTGGTCGCGGCGGTCGGCCCCGGCACCGCCGCCGAGCTGCGCAGGCTGACCCTGGAGATCTACCGCCGCGGCCACGAGCTGGCGCTCACCCGCGGCATCATCATCGCCGACACCAAGCTCGAGTTCGGCTACGCGCCGGACGGCACACTCACCCTGGGCGACGAGCTGCTGACCCCGGACTCGTCCCGGTTCTGGCCGGCCGCCGAATGGCACCCAGGCGGGCCGCAGCGTTCCTTCGACAAGCAGTTCGTCAGGGACTGGTCGGCCACCCTGGACTGGGACCGCACCGCGCCGGGGCCGGAGATTCCGGCGGACATCGTGGCGGCCACCCAGGCCAGGTACGCGGAGGTCTTCGGCCGGCTGACCGGCACGGCCGCGCCGTAGCCCGCCCTGGCCAGGCGGCAGCCGTTCATCACAAGAAATGACGGCCGCGACACGCCGGTAGGGCTTTCTTCGCAAATCTAGGGCTGGCGCTAGATCGGGTCATAGAGTCCGATGAATGGACCCGGTGCGCAACCCCTACGCCCCCGGGGCCGGCCAGCGGCCACCCGAGCTGGCCGGCCGGGACCGGGAGATCAGCCAGTTCAAGGTGGTGCTGGAGCGGGTCGCCCGCGGCCGCCCGGAGCGCAGCATCGTGCTCACCGGGCTGCGCGGTGTGGGCAAGACGGTGCTGCTGAACTCGTTCCGCTCGATGGCCATCCAGCAGCTGTGGGGCACCGGGAAGATCGAGGCCAGGCCGGAACAGTCGATCCGGCGGCCGGTGGCCGGGGCGCTGCACATGGCGGTGCGCGAGCTCGCCCCGCGGCACCGCGCGCCGGACCGGATCGAGCACTTCCTCGGCGTGCTCAAGGCGTTCGCCGCCCGGGACCCGAAGGCACCCAAGGGCACCGCCGCGATGCAGCTCGGCATCGACGTGCCCGCGGTCCGCGGCCGGGCCGACTCCGGCGACCTGGAGATCGACCTGACCGAGCTGTTCTCCGACGCGGCGTCGGTGGCCACCGACCTCGGCGTGGGCATCGCGCTGTTCGTGGACGAGATGCAGGACGTGCCCGCCACCGACGTTTCCGCGCTGTGCGCGGCCTGCCATGAGCTGTCACAGACCGGCGGGCCGCTGATCGTGGTCGGCGCCGGCCTGCCGCACCTGCCGTCGGTGCTGTCGGCCAGCAAGAGCTATTCGGAGCGGCTGTTCAGCTACGTGCGGATCGACCGGCTGGACCGGCAGGCCGCCGACCAGGCGCTGATCGCCCCGGCGGAGCGGGAGGGTGTCGAGTTCAAGCCCACCGCGCTGGACGCGCTCTACCAGGCGGCCGACGGCTACCCCTACTTCGTGCAGGCCTACGGCAAGGTGACCTGGGACATGGCCACGGCCAGCCCGGTGACCGCGGACGACGTCACGGTGGCGGCTCCGCTGGCCGAGGGTGAGCTGGCCGTCGGGTTCTTCGGCAGCCGGTACGAGCGGGCCACCCCGGCCGAACGGGAGTACATGCACGCCATGGCCGTTCTCGGCGACGAGCCGGTGCCCACCGCCCAGGTGGCCGACGAGCTCGGCCGCAAGCCGTCCAGCGTGTCCCCGGCCCGCGACGCGCTGATCAAGAAGGGGCTGATCTACAGCTCCGAGCGCGGCGTGATCGCGTTCACCGTGCCGCACTTCGGCCGGTTCCTCCGCGCCCAGCCCACCTAATGGCCCGTCCCGGCGCCCCGGCCCCGGGCCCCGGCTCCGTGGGTCACCGGCCCGGCACCCACCCCATTTGTACGGTCAGTTGTTGGTGCTGTCGCGCTAAAAGGTGCCCGTGATCATGAGGCGCGGGTGGTGTCTTCGCGGTTATATCCCTGTCTAGGGACAGGGGTAGAGAGGGCTAGAAGGCTGTAGAGGCTGCCCGGCGGGGGGTTGTCGCCGACGGCCGTGGGCGCGGGGAGGAATGGCGGCGTGGCCTCGGGCTCCGCCGTCCCGGCCGGCCCGGCACCGGCCGCCGGCCGGGCGGCCTCGGTGGCCGGGTGGGTGACCGTGGGCCACAGGCCGACCGCGTGCGGCGGCAGCGGCCGGGCCGGCTGGCCGCCGGACGGCGGGGCGGGCAGCAGGTGCAGCGGCGGCAGCACCTCGCCGGTCACCGCGTCCACCACCGCCGCGCGCACCGCGGGCCGCCGGGTGCGCAGGTACACCGCGAACACCACCTCGACGTCCCGGCCGCCGTACCGGCCCGGGTAGACCAGATAGCGCCAGCACAGCTCGCGCCACACGTCCACCGGCTGCTCGCTGCTGAGCACCCCGGCGTGCCGCCGCCATGTCCGGCTGCCACGCAGCGCCGCGAGCGTCCGCTCGGCCGGCAGCACCCGCAGCTCACACGGCTCGGAATAGCCCAGCCGGACCAGCGCCTCGCCGATCTCCGGCGACAGCGCGGCGATCACTGCCAGTTCCGCCGCGAGCAGCCCGAGGCGCAGCGCGAGCGGGGTGCCCGGGCGCGGCAGGTGCAGCGGCGGTGCGCCGATGGAGACCGCCGCGGCCAGCGCGAGCAGCCCGGACCTGGCCACCGTGCGCAGCCGCACCGGCGCCGTGCTCAGGTCGCCGAAGCAGCCGCAGCCGACGTCCGGCCGGTGCTGGCGCAGCTCGATCAGGCCGCCGACGGCGGTCACGAACAGCAGCGCGGTGAGCCCGCGGACGACGGTCGCGGGCGTCCCAGCGCCCAGCCGCCCGGCCGTCACGACGAGCCCGATGCCCAGCGACATCTCGGCGGCGCACATCGCCATCGCCACCGGCCGCTGCAGCCGGAGCGGGAACAGTGCGGTGGGGCCGATCCCGGCCTCGACCGACCGGGCCCGCAGCACCCGGGCCAGTTTGGCCAGGCACGCGCCGACCAGCAGCGCCGCGAGCAGCGGAATCTGCACTTCCCTGATGGCTGCCAGCAAGGTCAAGCCCCGATCTCGATGGTCACGTTGACGTTGCCCTCGTCAAGCTCGCCGCCGAGCTCGGCGAAACTAGTCACGGTCAGGTCCACGATCCGGCCGCGCGGCGACGGGCCGCAGCTGACGCTGCGGTCGCAGAACAGCCGGGCGGTGTCGGCCGGGCCGAGCACGGGCAGCACCCGGGACAGGCCCGTGCAGTCGTTGCGCACCCGCAGCACACTGCCCACCGACAGGTAGGGCAGGCTCACGCAGCCGGACCCGGCCGCCCCGGCGTCGTCGGCGTTCTGCGGGTCGACCGCGGGATAGGCGGCCCCGGTCAGGCCGTCCGGCTCGTCCCCGGGCTCGTGCCACATGGCCGCGCCGCTGATCGCCGTGGGCACGTGCCCGTTCACCAGCGGCGGTGTCGGCACGTGATCGGCCCGGTAGGTGGGCTGCGAGGTCGCCGGGACGAGTCCTTCCAGATAGCCGTCGTGCCGGATGCCGATGAGGTCGACCAGATAGCCGGGCTCCAGCCGTGGGAACCGCACCTGGATCCGGCCGGCCGCCCGCTTGCCGATCATCACCGCCTGGTGGCCGCCGCCCTGGGCCTCGGACGGCCCGGCCTGGGCCACCAGCAGCGTGCGGCCGTGCCGCTGGACGATGGTGCCGGTGACCCGCCCGATGTTGGCCCAGATGCGGTCGGCCACCTCGCGGCCGGACCGGTGCCTGCGCACCACGGCCTGATCACCGGCCCTGATCGCGGCCGGCGCGGTCCGTTCGCCCCGCCATGCCCTGGCGTCCGCGGCCAGCGCGAACCGTTCCTCCCCCTCGCTGGTGCCGATGACGAGGACCTGCGGGCTGGCGTCGAGCACCTGGCCGGTGACCACCCGCAGCAGCGGCTGCCCCCGCCCCGCCGCATCCAGTTGCCCCGCATCCAGTTGCCCCGCATCCAGTTGCCCCGCCCCTGGCTGCCCCGCTCCGGGCTGCCCCGGTCCCGGCGATCGCAGCCCGTGCGGGCCGAACACCGCCACCTTGAGCTGGCATCGCCTGGCGAACCGGTCCGGACGGCCCGGCTGGACACGCGGGCCGCCCACCCCGCCGCCCTCGGCCGCCCCCCTGGCGCCAGCCTTACCACCGGCTCCAGCCGCCGTCGGGCCACCCTCGGTCAGGCCGCCCAGCCGCTTCCGCACTTGCCCTCCATGAAATTGCATGAACTATCCGACGATGTGTAGATCCAGGGCTCTACGTCAAGGGGTTCGCCGATGTTAACTCTCCGTGGTCAGACATGTACCTCTTTGTGGTTATACCTAAAAGCGGCTCCTCGCACCGCCGAAATCCACTAGCTGGTCACGTCGAATCGTGTCCGCTCTCGTCTGCCGCGCCAAACCTGGGTACCGTTGTGGCGTGAGCGTCGGGGGCGATCACGCGATACCAAGGATGCGAAATGACGCATGCGCGTTGCAAGATGCCAAAGGGGACGATCCTGGCTTTCGCGACTACGTGACCGAGCGCCGTCCGGCGCTGCTGCGCACCGCCTGCTTGCTCACCGGCAACCAGGCTGACGCCGAGGACCTGCTGCAGGCGGCCCTGGCCAAGACCTACCAGGCCTGGCGCCGGATCGAGGACCACGGCGCCCTCGACGGCTACGTCAGGCGTGCGATGGTGAACACGCACATCTCCTGGTGGCGCCAGCGCCGGGTCAAGGAGTACCCGACCGACGAGCTGCCCGACCAGCCGGTCGCCGACCACGCCGCCGGCAGCGAACTGCACGACTCGCTGTCCCGGGCGCTGCGCCGCCTGCCCGACCGGATGCGCGCCGCCGTGGTGCTGCGCTATTACGAGGACATGAGCGAGGCGGAGATCGCCGGGGTGCTCGGGGTCAGCCTCGGCACGGTGAAGAGCACGGTGTCGCGGGCGGTGGCCAAGCTGCGCATCGACGCCGAGCTGCTCGGCGATTTCGGCGTGCCCGAGCAGCCCGGCCCGGTGCCCGAGCAGCCCGGCCCGGTGACCGGGCAGCCTGGCCCGGCGGCCGGGCAGGCAGCCGCCCTGGCAGAGTGACGTTTCCGGCCGCGCGTGGCAGTATCCCGTCCAGGGAGAGGCGCTTCCGTGCGTTCCCCGCCGCCAGCGGGTGCGGAAGCGGCCCAGGCCGGGCCGCCCGAGGCCCAGGCCCGCGCCCGGGAAGGTGGGCTCGATGCGCAGCACCATGATGGACGTGCCGCTGACGGTGGCCAGGATCATGCAGCACGGCAGCACGGTCTACGGCGGGCACGAGGTGGTGACGGCGACCGGGAACGGCACCCGGCGGCGGTCCTACGCCGAGGTGGGGCGGCGGGCCGCCCAGCTGGCCGGCGCGCTGCGCGGGCTCGGCGTCGACGGCGACCAGCGGGTGGCCACGCTGATGTGGAACAACGCCGAGCACCTCGAGGCCTACCTCGCCGTGCCGTCGATGGGCGCGGTGCTGCATACGCTCAACCTGCGGCTCGACGCCGGGCAGCTCAGCTACATCGCCAACCACGCCGAAGACTTCGTGATCATCGTGGACGGCACCCTGGTCCCGCTGCTGGCCAAGGTCCTGCCGGACATCACCACCGTGCGGCACATCCTCGTCACACCCGTTTATTCCGAGACGGCTGCGCCCGACACAGCAGCGCTCGAAGGTGCCGGCCGCAGCGTGCACGACTATGAACAGCTGCTGGTGGCCGAGCCGGCCACCTTCGACTGGCCGGAGCTTGACGAACGGTCCGCCTCGGCCATGTGCTACACCAGCGGCACCACCGGCAACCCGAAGGGCGTGGCCTACAGCCACCGGTCCACGTTCCTGCACTCGATGGGCGCCTGCATGGGCAGCACGTTCGGGCTGTCCGAGAACGACCGGGTGCTTCCCATCGTGCCGATGTTCCACGCGATGGCATGGGGGCTGGCCTACGCGGCGCTGATGTCCGGTGCCGACCTGGTCATGCCGGACCGGTTCCTGCAGGCCGCGCCGCTGGTCCGGCTGATCGAGGCGGAGCGGGCCACGGTGGCCGGCGCGGTGCCCACGATCTGGAGCGACGTGCTGCGGCACGTGCGCGCCGAAGGCGGCGACCTGTCCTCGCTGCGCGTGGTGCCGTGTGGCGGCTCGGCCGTCCCGCACTCGCTGCAGGAGGCCTACGAGTCCGAGCTCGGAGTCAGAATCCTGCACGCCTGGGGGATGACCGAAACCTCACCGCTGGCCAGCGTGGCGCACGCGCCGGCCGGCGTCGAGGGCGAGAAGGCCTGGCACTACCGGGACAGCCAGGGACGGGTGAGCGTCGGCATCGAGGCCAGGCTGGCAGGCGACGACGGTGCGCTGCTGCCGCACGACGGCGTCGCGGTCGGCGAGATCGAGGTGCGCGGGCCGTGGGTCACCGGGGCGTACTACAAGGACAACGACCCGGCCAAGTTCCGCGACGGCTGGCTGCGCACCGGTGACGTCGGCACCCTGGATGCCGAAGGATTCATCCGGCTCACCGACCGGGCCAAGGACGTGATCAAGTCCGGCGGCGAGTGGATCTCGTCGATGGAGCTGGAGAACCTGCTGATGGCGCACCCGGACGTGGCCGAGGCCGCGGTCATCGGCGTGGCCGACGACCGGTGGGGCGAGCGCCCGCTGGCCGCGGTCGTGCTGCGGCCGGGCGGCTCGGCCAGCGCGGCCGACCTGCGTGAGTTCCTCAGTTCCCGGATCCCGCGCTGGCAGCTGCCCGAACGCTGGTCGTTCATCACCGAGGTGCCCAAGACCAGCGTCGGCAAGTTCGCCAAGACCCGGATGCGCGACGCCTACGCCAACGGCGAGTACGAGGTGGTGGAGGCGCGCTGACGGCGCGGTTCCGGTGGCCAGCTCATCCTGCCGAGTTCTGGTAGGTGAGGATCACGACGCCGCTGTCATGGCGGCCGGCCTGCCGCTGTAAGAAGCCCGCTCAGGGCGCCTGCCGCGCTGAAGACCGGGACGCCCGGCTCAGCCGCGGTCGTGGAGGGTCACCTGGTAGCCGTCGGGGTCGGCGAACGTGAAAGTGCGGCCGAACGGCCCGTCAACGGGCGCTGAGACGATCGTGGTGCCGGCGGCGGCGAGCGCGTCGTGGATGTCCTGCGCGTCGGGGGCGTGCAGCCACAGCGCCATTCCCTGGCCCGGCTGCGCGATCGCGTCCAGGTCGGTGCCGGCGACGACGTCGCGGACGGCGAACGCGATCGGCTTGGTGCGGAACACGACGGCGTGCGGAGGTCCCGCGTCGGAGCGCTTCAGCCCCAGGTACCGCTCGTAGAAAGCGGCGGAACGCTCCAAGTCGCGCACCTGCAGTGAAATGAAGTCGGGTCCCGTGACGGCCATGATCCTCGCCTCTCAGTAGAATGTCAGTCTTCTGACATACCGCAATGTATGTCAGACTACTGACATGAGTCAAGGCGAGCCCGGGATCGAGCTGGACACATCGCTGGGGTACATGCTGAAGGCGGCCGCGAGCGCCCTGCACTCTGCCCTGGAGGCCGTGCTGCGGCCGCTCGGCATGACGATCACCCACTACGCCTGTCTGGAGCTGCTCGCCCAGCGGCCAGGCCTGTCCAACTCCGAGCTTGCCCGCGGCACCTTCGTCACCCGGCAGTCGATGAACGTGCTCCTGCAGGCCCTCGAACGCCAGGGACTCGTCGTCCGCCCAGCACAGGCACCCGTAGGCAGGGCCCTGCCGACCGAGCTGACCGCCCGCGGGCGCCGCCAGCTCGAGGTGGCCAGCGCCGCGGTTCGCCGCGTCGAGCAAGACATGCTGGCCAATCTGGATACCGGCGAGCAAGATCAGATGCGGCGGCTGCTCACCATGTGCATCGCCGCACTGACCAAGTCGCCCGCATCGGCGACGTGACTCCTCCGGACCTACCGCCGGATCAGCGCGCGTTGGACGAATCATCTGCAGACGCCGCAGGTCAAAACTTCAATCACGACTTTGCCGTGTCCCTGGGCGGCGCGGTTCCGGTTGCCGCCGGTTCCGGTTGGCGTGCTCACGGCCGCCCGGTACGCTGGGGCACACTGTCTGGTACCTGGAGGCTTCGCCTAGTCCGGTCTATGGCGCCGCACTGCTAATGCGGTTTGGGTCCTGCCCATCCGGGGTTCAAATCCCCGAGCCTCCGCCAGCCCGTCGGCCCCCTTCCCGCTCGTGTGGGGAGGGGGCCGACGGCATCTCCGGAGTCGCCAGTCCAGCGCTGCAGTCTCAGCCGAGCAGTTCGCAGCCGTGCCGTGCGAAGATCTCGCGTACCTCGTCCGGGTCGCGCATGGTTCGGCTATGTATCTCGATCCGCTCATGGTTAGGTTCGATGGCCGTGTGCTGGCCGTGGAGGATGCTGGGCCGCGCGGCGGATTCCCGGTGCTGGTGCACTGCGGCGGCGGGTCTCGGCACCTGGAACCAGCCGCTGTGCGGGAAGCCCGCGATCACGTGCTCCGGCTGATCAGCTACGACCGGCCCAGCTACGGTGGCTCGACGCCCATGCCCGGGCGGGCGATCGCCGACTGCGCGCCTGACGTTCAGGCCATCGTGACTGAGCTGGGCATCAGCCGGTTTGCCGTGTGGGGGTTTTCCGGCGGCGGCCCGTATGCCCTGGCGACCGCAGCGCTATTGCCGGATGCCGTCGAGGCGGTATGCGTGCTTGCCTCGCTCGGGCCGTATGGCGAGCCTGGACTGAACTTCCTCGACGGGATGGACGACTCGTACCAGGAGGAGATCCGGATCTTCTTCGAAGACCGGGGCGCGGCGCGGGCGAAGTTCCGGGTCGAGGCGGCTGAGATGTACGGTCGGCTGTCGCGCCCCGAGGGATGGCTGAAGTCGTGGGGTGATCGGGCGGGTACCGATCCGGCGCATGGAATGGAGGTCGCCCAGTACCTCGCGGACGGCTTCCGCGACGGGTGGACCCGGGGAGACGAGGGCTGGTGGGACGACTGGACCGCGTTCCTCACTCCGTGGGGCTTTGAGCTGAGCGCCGTCACCGCCCCGGTGAGCCTGTGGCATGGCCTCGCTGACAGCAGATGTCCGCCGGCCCATGGCCGCTGGCTCGCCGAGCGGATCCTTCACGTTGTCGCTCACTTCCCGGCTAATGATGACCACACCAACATCGAGGAAAACAACCGCAGCGCCGCCTACACATGGATCCGGCGGACGGTCAGACACCAGGCCTGTTAGGCCGCTTATCGCCGCTTCCCGGAGCGGGGCTCCGTGGCTTTGGGGTGAGCCATGGACGCGTGCACGATCCAGACCGCGTGCTTCTCGTCATCTGGCAGGTACCAGACCCGGCCACTGTTGCTGACCTTGACTTAGTGGTGGAGGGGCTGCACGATCCCGGCGTTTAGGGCTCTTGAGCCTTCAGTTCCTGGGGGCCGGGACCGCGCCGTAGTCTGATCCGTCCAGCTGTGCGGTGGCGGCCTTCAGCAGCTCGGGATCGGAACGGATCTCGGCGGTCGCCTGCCAGGCGGCGATGACCGGCTCAAGCGCCGCCATATTGCCCACGGTGCTGCATGCCCGGACCGTCTCGACAAGTTCAACGAGGAAATTGCGGACACCATCCCTGGTCAGGAACCGCACCCACGGGAACACGTCAGGCAGCGCCAGAAGTAGCGCGCGAGCGCCATCGTCGTTCTTCACCAGGGAGAAGAACAGGCGGCTGGCCATGTCCAGCGCCTCGTCCTCTGCCTCGGCGCGCTCGGCCGACTCCAGGATCAGGTCGCGGCCGTCCCGCCGGTCCAGACGGATACGCCGCCGGGGGCTCTCTTCAAGCTTGGCCACGGTGTCGACCGGGTGGCGGACTAGGTCGGAGAAGGGAACCTCAGTCGTGGTCATATGGAAATACTAGGCTGAGTTCTGAACTACTTCAAATCTTACCTGCCGTCACTCGTGCCGGCAGGTGCGCTGAGGGCCGCTTGCGCAGGCTGGTCGGCACCGCTTTAATTGCGCTGGCGCTCCGGCCCAGCGGGGCTGGGGGTCTGTCGGCTGCGTATGCTCACCCAGGGCCTTTGGCAGCGTGCGGACGCACGATGCGGCAGGCCTGACCCAGCGCAGGCGGCCTCGCCGTGAAACCGGGCCAGGCATCGCGATTTTCGAGGGGTGAGTTCGTGAAGAGATTCTGCACGCTGCTCGGCGCGGGTGTGGTTGCCGCCGCGGTGGTCACCTCAGGCATTGCCGATGCCGGGGGTGCTGTTGACGCGCTTGCGGCCACGCTGTCTCCCACTGCGGCCACCGCCACTCCACGGCCGGGTGACATCGACACGCTGAGCTACTTCATCAATACGCACCACAAGGCGCTGGCTGGCACCCATTCGTATAGCCAGACCGTCAAAGGGAACAAGATATATAACGTTAAGTGGGACAGCGATGCGTACGAGATGTACACGTACGACGCAAAGTATATCTACCTCAAGGAAGACCATAGTAATGGAACCGCGGCGAACGGGAGCTACACATTCTCCGACGGCCGCTGGATGAAGCGCTACATGGCCGTCGGTGACAGTATCCGGCTGGCCCGCAACATGCGGACTGACTTCAACGTCGGCACGAGTTCCTGCAGCCTGGCCGGCGGCGGCTACATGCCATTTGTGAGTACCCTGATTGCGCATTACCCGCACTACGGCCTCGGCGGCAACCTTGGTCACCAGGACGTCATCGTTCTGCAGTACGACTACCGGTGGGGCCTGGGCACCGACTACGAGCTGAACTACTACGCCAAGGGATATGGCCTGGTCAAGTGGCAGCTCTACCAAAACAACACGCTGGCCCAGACCTCCATCTTCAACAAGATCACCAAGTCGGCTCCCACCCCGCCCGACGTGGCCAACTCCTGCAGCGGCACACCGGTCAAGTCCCCGGTACCCCCGCTGCCGAAGTCGCTCCATGGGTTCGTGACCATGCTCTACACCTGCGTGTTGCATTACAGCCGCTCCGTCGTCGGCACCTCCGGTTACGAATTCTGGCTCAACGAACTGAAGGACGGTACGCTGAGCATTCAGGGCGCCTACACCGATTTTTACGGCTATCAGCCGACGACGTGGAGCAATACTCAATTCGTGGAGAACCTCTATGAGTGCACGTTGTTCCGCACCATAGATCCGGCAAGTGAGCAGAATGCGGTGGCGGAGCTCGACGCCGGGACGATAACCCGCCCGCAGCTTGTCTCGTCGGTCGTGAACTCTGCGGAGTTCAACGCGCGAGAACTTCCTCTGCTCAGCGCGCTGCGGTAGCACGCGGCCCGGCACGGCAGCCAGTGGCAGAGACCCGGATACTGGTTTACATGCACATCGTCCTGGAAACACCGCGGCTGACGCTGCGCCAGTTCACCGAAGACGACGTCGAGAACCTGCTTGAGCTGAACAGTGACCCAGAGGTGATGCGCTACCTGAACGGGGGCGGGGCTACCTCCCGCGAGAAACTGCGCGACGAAGTCATCCCGTTCCATCTCGCCGTCTACCAGCGGTTCGACCGGCTCGGCACCTGGGCGGCCGAGTCACCGGCCAGCGGGGAGTTCCTGGGCTGGTTTCACTTCCGTCCCGGCCCTGGTACCGATCTCACCAACATCGACCTCGGCTACCGGCTGCGCCGAGCGGCGTGGAACAAGGGGTACGCCACTGAGG
>DASYAV010000240.1:0-19279 GCA_036501145.1 Streptosporangiaceae bacterium
TGGCCGCCGGGTGGCCGGCCGGGTCGAATACCGGGGTCGGCTGCCGGGCCAGCTCGATCGTGGGGCTGGACCTGGACCGCCACGAGGGTAAGCCGGACGGGGTCGCCTCGTTCGCCCGCCTGTGCGGCGAGCACGGGGCGGCCTGGCCCGCGACGTTCACTGTCGCGACCCCGTCCGGCGGGCTGCACCTGTACTTTCGCACCGGCCCCGCCGACCGGTTCGCGTCGGTGATCGGGTGGCTTCCCGGCGTCGACGTCCGGGGGCCGGGACGGAAGGCCGGCGGGTACCTGGCCGGGCCAGGGTCCATCACGCCAGCAGGCCAGTACGTGATCGCGGCTGACATAGAGGCTGCGCCCTTGCCCCGGTGGTTGTCCCTGCTTCTGCCCGTGGCTGCAAATCCAGGCCACCTACCGGACCGACGCGACGCGTCGGGCGCAGCGGCGCGCTAACCGGAGGCCCGATTCCGCGGGGCCCGGATCCTGCCGGCCTGTATGGCGCGACGGTTACGCGCTGTTGATGTGCGCCTGGTGTGCGGTCGCGTTGTGCGTGGTGGGTGGGTGTGCGGGTGTGGCGCACAGGGGTGTGCGCTGTGCGCGCACACATACAGGCACGCCCGCTGTGCGCTGTGCGCCGCACACACCTGTATCGCACACGCGGGCGGGCAGGCACGCGGGCGGGTGTGTGTGTGCACGCTACGTGACGTAACGCGGGTACGTCATGATGCGCGCGTTCATGACGCGTGCTCGCCTGCGGGCGCGTCCGGGCGTGTGCCCGCATCCGTGTCCGGCCGGGCGGGTGTGCCTGGGTCCGCGTGCTCGTGCTGCTGGCGGGCGGCCTGGGCGTCGGCGCGGGCGATCAGGGGCGCGGTCTGGTCCCGGACGGCGGTGGCGGCGGCGGGCCCGGCCAGGCGGGCCGCGGTCGTGACGCGGTGCCGCTGGGCGCGGGCCAGCGCGGTGGCGTTCAGGCGGGCCAGCAGGGCCTGGCGCAGCCCAGCCCGGTCCTGCGGTGGGGCTGGAACCAGCGGGGCCGCGGAGCTGGCTGGATGGCCAGAACGGCCGTTTGTGCGCGGCAGGCCGGCCTGGGCGGGGAGGCCGCGGCGGGCCAGGGCCTGGCGGGCACGCGCGGCGCCGCGGGCGTCGACGTCCCCGCCGGCCGCCGCGCGGGCCTGTGCGGCCTGCTGGCGCTGGGCGTGGCGGGCGTGCTGGTCAGCCCGCACCCGGGCGCGTTCGGCCGCGTCGCGGCGGCTGGGCGCGGGCAGCGGGGCGCCGTCGGGGCTGGCCCACCGGGACAGCCGCCAGCGCAGCCAGGCGGCCGGGTGGCGCACGTCGTCGGTCCAGCCGTGCGGGCGGCACCGCCCGGCCCAGTCGGGTGGCTGATGCCCGACTGCCCACAGCACGTCACCGGATGCCCACCCGGCCGCGGTCCAGGGCCGGATCACCGCGGCGACGTGCTCGGCGGTCAGGGGCCGCAGCGGGCGGCACCGTTCCAAGATCATCGCGGCGGTCGCCCTGGCCTCGCTGCGCTTTTGGATTTTGCTCATGGCACCCAGCTCAGCCGGGCAGGGGCAGGCTGCCCGCGCGGAGCGCGGTCCATTCTGGTTTTGATCTTGATCTTCCCCGGGGTGGCCTCGCGTGTGCGTGGGGGCTTTAACAACCACACTCCGTGAGGTTGTTAGGGCGCGATTTACCGGTGGGACTGGAATCCGGGGTGGGGGGATATGTCTGGTTTTCGGGATGCGAGGGATGGTCAGCACGTAGACCGGGCAGAGCTGGTCCCCGTCATCGAGGACCGCCGCGCGCAGGGCGGAGGTCCAGCCGCCTGCGACCAGGCCGAGGTAGCCGTGTTCTTGCAGCCAGCGGCGGGCGGCCCGGTAGGCGGTCACCGACAGCGGGCGGCTGCGGTCGCGCGGGCTGCCGATCTCGGCGCAGATCTCATCGCGCGGCCGCCAGGTGGTCATGTCCTGCCAGTTGGCGTGCCGGGCGTAGATCCGGGCCAGTTCCATGACGTTGTGCCGGAAGTCGCCGCGCAGGGCCGCCAGCTCCGGATCCTTGGCCAGCGCGGCCAGGTAGGCGGGCTGAAACCCGGGCTTGCGGGGTGGCCGCCGCGATCCTGCCGGGACCGCCCGCGCGATCGCCATCCTGGTCAGGCGGGGCGGGGACGGCAGCGCACCACGCTGCCCGGCGGCGGTCCGCGAGCGCGCAGCGGAGCGCCGTCGGCCCGGGGAACGGGCCTGGGCGCGGGGGGCCAGAGCCTCCTCGGACACGCCGGGCGTGTCGTGTGAGGGCAATACTGCTCTGGCCGTGTGACGTGTTACTGTGTCCACGGTTCGAGCTTTCGCTTCAGGATCCGGATCGAGTTTTGGCGGACTTTCGCCGGATCAGGGCGAGCGGGTATGTAAATGTCTGAGCGGGCCCCCTTAGCGGGGCCCATCGGCATTTCTGGGGCTAGTCGCGGCTCCCGAAATCAGCGTTGATGGGCCGGTCAGCACAGCATCATCGCCGGCCCGGTGACCGATCGTGAGCCGGCGCGCCGGCCCGGTAACGGGTTCGCCGGCTGGCCGCCGCCGGGCTGGCAGGTCGGCGTAGGCGGTGAACTGCCAGGCCAGCACTGCGGTGGCGAGCGCCTCGGCGGCTGAGGCGAGTATCAGCAGCGGTGGGCCGGGCGCGAGCCAGAATGCGGTCAGCGCTGCCAGCGCCGACCCGGTGAACGCGGCCAGGTCGACGGCGAGCTGGATGACCTTGCGGGACCTGCGCCGCTGGTCGGCCGGGTGGTCGGTCTCCCACCGCATCCCCGGGCAGGGCCGGGTGCTCGCGGATGTACCGGCCGATGGCCGAGATCATGTGGTCGTTGGCCAGGTAGGTCCAGCCGAGCACGCAGGTCACCGGGGGGACCAGCAGCAGGTAGGCCCGGCTGTGCGCGCTGTGGCTGATAGTCAGCGTGCCCGCGATGGCCACGAGCGTGACGTACATCAGGTTGTCCCGGAAGCCGATCCGGGCCGTCTGCTCGGCCTTGAGCTGCTGGTATTCGGCCAGCGTGGCCGCGGTAGGACGGGTGCTCATTGAGGCCTCCTGGCCGTGTGGGGGCGTGGCGGCTGGCTGGGCTGGGTCTGGATGAGGCTGCAGCGGCCCGCGGCCAGGCCGTCGCGGCCTGGCCGCAAGCACAGCGGCGGGCGCAGGCCGTGGAGGGCCAGGACGGCAGCGCAGGCCAGGGTGGCCAGCAGGGCGGGGAAGACGGCGCACCGTTCGGCGAGGTGGCCGGTCTCAAAGCGCAGCGGCCCGGGCAGCAGCCAGTAGTGCCGCGCGGTGAGCGGCCAGGCCAGCGGGCAGCCTTCGGTGGTGAGCATGTCCCCGGCGATGTGGGTGGCCGTGCCGAGGGCCACGGCCCAGGGCAGCAGCCTCAGCCCGGCGCCGGTCCAGGCCATCGCGGCGGCGGCCGCGATGGCGGCCAGGTCGCCGCTGTGCCCGCCGAGCCGCAGCGCCCGCAGCGCGGCGGCCAGCAGGAGGGCGGCCAGCAGGGCCAGGACGGCCAGCCCGGCGGTGGTGTGCGCGAAAACCCGGGCCAGCATGGCCAGGCCGGTGGCCACCGCGGCGCCGGTGGCGGAGTGGGTGCCGTGCCGGTGCCCGCCGCTGGCTTTCCCGACGGCCCAGGCCAGCGCCTGGGTCAGGAAGCCGAAGGTGCGGGACACGGTGGCGTCGGGGTGATCGAGGTCAGGCAGCACGGCGGCGCCCGCGGTCAGCACGGCCCCGGTCAGCAGCGGCACCGGCCCCAGGTGCAGCAGGCCGGCGTCCAGCCCGGTGAACACGGCCGCGCCGGACAGGGCATGCGTGCGGCCGAGCATCAGGCCTCCCCGGCCGGGCTGAGGCGGCCGAGGCGGGCGCAGGCGTCGCGCAGCTCGGGGGTCCAGGTGTCCTCGTGCGGGCTGGCGGCCGCCAGCAGCTCGCGGGCGGCCGCCAGCAGCGGCCCGGGGTCCTGGTTGCCGGGCTGGCCGGCGTACAGCTCGCTGAACCGCCGGCGGGAGTCCTCGATCGCCTCGGCGGCCGTGCCGTCCAGGCGGGTCCCGGCCGCGGTGGACGGGTCGGTGGCGATGAGCAGGTCCTCCAGCGCGTCATATACCTCGTCGCCGTCCACGTCCTCCACGTCGCCCACGTCGCCCGCATGGGTGCTGGCGCTGGCTGCGGTGGCGGGGTGGCTGGCGCAGCGGTAGCGCCAGGTGCCGCCCGGGCCAGGCTCGGCGTCGCACCGGGGGTAGCTGCCTGGGCAGGGCTGGCTGGCCCGGCAGCCGCAGGCCGGGCAGGACAGCCGGTCCCGCGCCCCGGCCCGGGCCCGGGCTTCTTTCAGCCGGCGGGCCTCCCACCCGGTGGGCTGGTAGCCCACCTCGGCGATCAGCCGGTCGATGTAGGCGGCCTGGCGGCCGGCCCACGGGCCGCCGTACTCGGCGCCGGTAGCGGACTCGTCCGCGGCCAGCGCCATCGCGGCGGCCAGCCGACGCACCTCGGCCGGGTCGCCGCCGCCAGTGACCTGATCGGCGTAGGAGTAGGCGTCACCCTCAGCCGGGCCGATCCCCGCCGCGCGCAGCCAGCCCACCGCCGTCTTGAGGCACGCGGCGTCAACGCCCCGGCTGATCAGGGCCCGCGATACCAGGTCGGCCGCCTGGGCCGCGCTCACCGGGCGGGCGGCCAGCTCGGCGGCGGCCTGGCGGCGGGCCCGGGCCGCCCGGGCGCGTTCGCGGTCCTCGGCGGTGCGCTTGGCGTCCTGGCCGCCGCCGCTGTTGTGCCAGTCCCGCCAGCCGGGCAGCGCGTCGGGGGTGCCCTCGTGCGTGTCCGGGTTGCGGCAGTAGTACTCGGGCCGGCCGTCGCTGGAGCTGGCGGCCCCGGCCAGGCAGCCCGCGGCCCGGTGCGCCTTGATCACGCTCTTGCTGGGGTCGAGGCGCTTGGCGAACCCGTAGGGGCCCAGCGCGCCCGGGTCGACCACCTTGATGCCGTCGGCGGCCAGCGCGGCCTTGGTGGCGGCCGCGGTGGCCGCCCGCTCGAGCTGCTGCAGGTGCCGGGTCACCACCGCGGCCGCGGTCAGCCACGACGTGGTGCCGATCTCCCGCAGCGCCTGGACAGCCCGGTCGGGGTGGCCGTCCAGGCGGGCCAGCTCGGCGGCGTCCGCCGCGGTGATCTTCCCGGCGGCCAGGGCCCCGGCGGCCTCGGCGGGCAGCCGCAGCAGGGCCAGCCGCTTGGACACGTGCGGCTGCTTGCAGCCCATCCGCTGCGCGATCTTCCGCTGGGACCAGCCCCGGTCCCGCAGCGCGGCGAACGCCCGGGCCTCGGCCAGCGGGGTCAGGCCGTGCCGCTTGGCCGGGTCATTCTCGCTCAGCATGACCGCCAGCGCGTCATCGCCGGCCAGGTCGTCCCGGACCACGCAGGCGAACTTCGCGAGCCCGGCGCCGGTGCCGGCCGCGTGCCGCCGGTGCCCGGCCAAGATCACGTGGGTTGGGCCCGGGCCCGGGGCGGGCCAGCCGCCGGCCTGGTGCGCCGCGGTGGTCACCACGACCAGTGGTTCCAGCAGCCCGAGCTCGGCGATCGAGGCCTGCAGCTCGGTCAGGTCGCCCAGGTCCTCCCGCGGGTTGGCCGGGTGCGGCGCCAGCGCGGCCGCGGGCAGCAGCACCGCCTCCAGGTCTCCGCCGGTGATTCCGGCGGAATCACCGGCGGAGAGGGGTGTGGCGGTCACCGGCGGCCCCCGGCCCGGAGCATCGCCTGGGTGAGGTCGTCGTCGTTGACCTGCCCGATCACATACCGCTGGGCGGCAGGATCCCAGGTGATCTGCCCGAGCGCCTCGGCGAACAGGACCTTCTCGTGGTGCTCGACCAGGTGGTCGATCCCCGGGTGAGTAGTCCACCAGTCCAGCGCCTGGCACACCTCGGCTCGCTGGTCGATGCCGGGCCACAGCGCCGGGCGGGTGTCGTTCACGTGGTCGCTGCAGGCGATGAGCTGATCACCGCAGGACGGGCAGCGCGCATGATCACACTCTGGGTGGTGGCTGTGCCCGGGTTCGGCGCCGCAGCCGACGCAGGTCTCCAGATAGCTGGGCTGGGGCATGGTGGCTGTCCCTTTCACGGATGGGCTGGCGGTCATTGGCTGAGATCCAGTGCGTGGAGCCTGGCGAGCGCGGCGTCCAGGCCGCTGGGGGGTATGAGGACGTCGCGGGGCTGGGAGCCGCTGGCGGAGCCGACAATGCCGGCGTGCTCAAGCTGGTCCATCAACTGGCATGCGTGGCCGAACCCGGTCCGCAGCTTGCGCTGCAGCATCGAGGTAGAGCCGAACCGGGTGGTGATGACCAGCTCGGCGGCGAGCAAGAGCAGTTCGGGCTCGGGTGGCAGCCCGGCCGCCGGTACCGGGGCTGCGGGCTGGGGCACCCGGGCAGAAGCCGGCGTGATGGTCGTGCGGTACCGGCCGGGGGCGACCTGGACGGCCTGCCCGGCGTCCACCAGGAGCCGCAGGGCGGTGTCGGCGGCCAGGGCGTCGATGTCGGCGGCCGCGGACACGTCCCACAGGTCCATCTCGCCGCGCTCGGCCAGCACGTGGGCCAGGAGAGGCAGCGGCACGGCGACGTCGCCAGGTAGTGGCCCGGGGATGGGCGCAGGCGCCGCGGTGGTGGGTGCGGCTGGCGCCGGGGCGGGAAGCCCGGCGGCTGGCGGCTGGCGGGTGTCACCGGCGACGACACGGCGCAGGGCGTCCTCAACGGCCAGGGGGCGGCCCGCACGGGCAGCTTTGGCCATGAGGACCAGCGCCTCCTGGAACGGTTCATCGTCTAGGACCTGGCCAGGGCCGGTGTAGCCGAGCGGCGTGACCGCGTTGACGAAGGCGTCGTCCAGCTCGATGGGCTCGCTGGCGATCCGGCCGGACAGTTCGCGGGCGTCGATGCCGGTCTCGCCGGGCTTGAGGTATTCGGGCAGGTGCTTGGTGCGCATCACCGCGCCGGGCCGGGCGTCGGGGCCGTTGAGGTAGCCCACGCCGTGCAGACCCGGTGCCAGTTTCGTGGTGTCGCCCTGGATGCCCATCATGTGCTTGGACAGCCCGTCGGTCCGGTGGGACAGCGCGTTGAACGCCTTCAGCAGTTCACGGATCACGCGGTCGCCGAGCTGGGAGAGGTCGGGCATCTGGGTCAGGAGGTCCAGGCCCTCACCAACCTTGCGGCCTTCCCGGAGCACGTCCCCGGCTGGCCGGATGACGATCTTGGCCAGGTCGGGATTGCCGATGACCAGCGGCCACTCGTCCACGATCCCTTTGATCAGCGGGCGGCCCGGCGCCGGGTCAAAGTAACCCACGCCGGTGTTCTCACGGCCGAGATGGTCACGCCAGGTCAGGTTGCCGAAGTGTGCGGCCCTGGCCCGCATCCCCATCCGCATCATCATGATCATGTGGACGGTGGCGTAGGGCCCCCAGGCCAGCAGGTCGGCCCGGCCGCGGAATACCGAGAGGGGCTGCATCTGCGGGTCGGCCATCCACAGCGCCACGATCCGCCGCATCTCACACCGGGCACAGGTGCCAGCGGCACCGCAGACAGCGCACAGCCGGGCCTGCCCGGCCTCACAGGCGATGACCAGCAGCGTTCCGGTTTTCCCGGCGCCCTGGACGCCCGCGATGACGCCGCTGGCGGCGCCGCTGCCGGGTTTGTGCAGCAGCCAGTGCGCGGGGGTGGAGTCGGCGTAGCGGCCGATCCGGATCGTGCCGCGGGCAGGGTCATAGGTGGAGCGGCCGTCCCAGCGGTCCTCCCGGCTGAAGGCGTTGGCCACGGTCAGCACGGAGATGAGCGCGCGGCGTTCGGACCGGCTGGGCGGGTACTCCACGGACACCTGGTCGGCGGGCACGTCGTACAGCGCGGCGATCTTCGGGCCGAGGGCGATCACATCAGCGGTTGTCGCGTCGACGCCCTCGGCGAGTGTCAGGCCGAATGCGAACCCGTCCGGGATGTCGCGCACCGAGTGCAGCTCGGCCCCTTTGCACGGGCCGGCGCGGCGGCAGAACCGGTCAAGGAATGCCTCGATCCGCGGGTCGGTGGGTGGCGGCGGGGCAGGCTGCTGCGGGTCTTCGTCTTGGGGGTGGTCTTCGCGGGTGCGCTGCCGGTTGTGCCACAGGTAGGGCGCGGCCAGGGCCAGGCCGCCGCCGAGCATCACGAGCTGGCCGGGCCCGCTGGCCATCCCGGCCCAGGTCCCGGCCACCGCGGTCGCCGACCCGGCGGCCCACGCGGCGCCCGCCCACCGGCGGGCCCGCTTGCGCCGCTTGGCCTTGCCGCGGTGGGTCCACGCGGCCCGGCCGCCCGCGGCCGCCGTGGCGGCCGCGATGGCGATGTAGCCGCCTGGCCATCCGGCCACGTGCGCGGCGAGCACCGCCAGGTCCGCGCCGCCGACCGACGCGGCGGCCAGCAGTGGCGCCCGGTGCGTCTTGGCGTAGGCGGCAGCGGCCGGGCCGTTCGGCTGCCACTGCTGCACCGCCTGACCCGGCCCCTTGCGGGCCTGGATCTCCCGCAGCACCGTCTCCCGCAGCATCGTCTCCAGCCGGGCCAGCTCGGCCGGGCCGAGGTCCCGCACCGATACCGCGGTGCCCGGCTTCTGGGAGCCGCGCCGCCGATGTGACGCCATGCCTGCCGTCCCTCCTCCTGCGTTCTGCGGTGTGGCCTCTGAGCCGGGCCCGGCCGCCTTCCAGGGGCCGGGCCCGGCGCGCAGGTCACATCGACCGGGCTTCGTCCGCGTACTGCTTGTGCGGGGTGTTCTCGCTGCCGCCCGCGGTGGCCACGGCCTCGCCGACCGGGACCTGCCGGGCGTTGACTTGCTCGACCATCTGCTGGCCGGCGTCGATGGTGTCGCCGAGCTGCGCCTGCCAGCTCCGGATGGCCTCGATCTGCGCCTGGTCGCCGTCGTCGTCGGCGATCTGCGCGCACATCCGGTCCAGGTTGTCGCGCAGCGTGACCAGGCTGTCCAGGCATCCTGTGGCCCAGTCCAGCCAGGACCGGTGGGTGTAGGTCTCACCGGTTGCTGTGGTCATGTCTCCTCCAGTAGGTGATGGGTTGGGGTTCTGGCGGGGTGGTCCCGGCGGTGCCGCCGGGGCCGGGGGCGCTCCGCCACCGGTGGCGGAGCGCCCCGGGTCACATCTCGTCGTAGTAGCCGGGCTGGGCCACTTCGGGGGAGCCGCCGGCTGCCTGGACGGCGCCGACGTAGGGGTCCTGGCGGGTGTTGACGCCGTCGATCACGGTCTGGCCGAAATCGACGCAGGCGCGGACCTGGTCGCCCCATTGCGCGGCCAGGGTCATGTGCTCCCGCCCGGCCTCGCGGGCGTTCAGGCAGCGCAGCATGTTCTCCGCGCTGTCGGTGATCGTGGTGAGCTGCTCCTGGATGGCGCCGGACTGGTTGCCCCAGTCGGCCTGGGTGTGGATCTCGCCGTCGCAGGTCATCTGGTTGTCCTTTCGGGTCGGTGCTGATGGTGCAGGCGCCGCCTGCGGGGCGGGTGGCGCCTGCGGTCCCGCCGGGGAGCCCGGCGGGGAGTCGTGGGATGGCATGGCCGCCAGCGCGATCCGGGCGGCTTCGGCGCCGAGCTGGCGCCAGCCCTCTGGTGCGGCCTCGATCTCGCGGCCCTGGTCATCGATCGGGGTGCTGGCGGCGGCGATCTCGGCGGGCTGGCGGGCCCGGCAGGCGCCGTCGGGGTAGATGGCCCGGGTGCCCGTCGCGCAGAACAGGCACACGTCGGCGTTGGTGGCGTTCACCGCCCACCAGGTCCCCGGCATGAGCTGGCCCCGGCAGTCGGGGCAGCAGCGGACCGGCAGCCGCCACTGCTGTGGCCATTCCCCGGTCCCGTCCTCGAGCGCGCCGCGGTGCTCCGGGCACAGCGGGCAGTCGCGGTTGAGGCAGTGCATCGCGCCCAGCGGCTCGCCGCAGCGCACGCATGACGCCACCGGCGGTGCCGGTGCGGCCGGGAGCGCCGCGGCGGCGACGTCGGGCCACCAGGCCCGCCAGTCATCGTCGGGCAGCCCGCCTTGTCCGCTGGCCTCGCGGCGGGCCTCCTCTTTGGCCTCCTCCAGGCTCCGGGTGAGGTCTTCGGGCTGCTGTTCGGCACGGGCCCGGCGCTGGGCGTCAGCCTCGGAGTCGGCGCGGCGCTCGGCCGCGACCTCGGCGCGGCAGCCAGCGCACATCCGGGCGCGACTGCCGTACCGGGTGGGCGCCTCGGCCAGCGCGGTCACTGCGGCGGCGGCGCCGCAGCGTTCGCAGATGCCCACCTGCAGCGGCTGGGGGCGTTCCCGGGCCTGCTGCTGGCGGGTGCGCCACTGGTCACGCATGTCGCGCCAGGCGTAGGCGCCGCCGCGCCAGGCCGCGCCGAGGATGCGGCCGGCCGGGCCGGTCGTGCGGCCTGGCGGGCGGCGGCCGGCCTCGGCGGGGCGGCGGCGCTGGCGGGCGGCCCGGCGCAGCGCGCCCGCGCTGCGCACGGCGGCCCACGCCCACCACATCGGGTACACCGGGCCGGACGCCCGGCCCGCCTCCAGCCGGGTCATGATCCGCCGGGCCGCCGCTGACCGGCGGGCCCGCAGATCCCGGCGGATCGCCGCCCGGGCGCGACGCAGCTCGGTCCGGGCCTGGTCGGCCCCGGCCTGCCCGGCCGCCCGCATGATCACCGTGGCGACGATCATGCTGAAGATCAGCGCGCTGAACGGATCCATGGGGTCACTTCCCGGTGGTGCTGCTGACCACGCTGCTGGAGGCGTGGGAGATCAGGTCGAGCACCGAGTGGACGCCGTGGCCCAGGCCGCCGCCGAGGGTCAGCAGCAGGGCGGGCAGGAACAGGCCGTAGATCGGCTGCAGCCAGCGGTGCGGCTTGCCTTTCTTGCCGATGCCGTCGTGGATGAACACGAACGCGACGTAGCCGACCACGATCAGCAGGACCGGGATGGACCACAGCGACAGGCCAGCGATGTAGCCCAGCACCCCTGACAGCAGCCCGGCCAGCGGGATGCCGATCAGGAAGCACAGCCAGCCGACGATCTTCGGGCTTTTCTTCCGGTGGTGCATGGCGATGGCCAGGCCGCCGATCAGGGCGACCCCGGCCAGGCCCAGGCCGACACCTTCGACGGGTGAGATGCCGAGCTGCTGCCCGGCGGCGAGAGTAGTGATGTTCATGGCGCAGTACTCCGATCAAGGGTCAGCCGAGCTGGAATCCGAGGTAGATGCCGCCGATCACGACGACGGCGAGGAACAGGCGCAGGGGCCGGGCCCACAGCCAGGCCCACAGGTAGCCGGTGGCGAGGCCGAACCGGGCGAAGGTGTGGTGGTAGAAGCCGCCTAGCGGGCCCAGTACCCGGCCCTCATGACCGGGTGGCACCCATGCCCGCGAGCGGCGGTAGGCGTCGTGCGCGGCCAGCGACTCCGGCTGCGCGTGGTAGGGCCCGCGGGGGTTGGTCACCGTCCGACAGGCCGAGTGCCACCCGCCCGACGCCCAGTGGGCCAGCATGACCCAGGCCCGCCGGGACACCGAGCGGCGCGGCCCGAGCACGACGGCCGGGAGGTCACCACCGGCGGGGCCGCCGTCAGTGCCGCCGGGCGCGGCCGGGCGGAACACCAGCACCGTCCCGGAAGCCGCCGCACCGTCACCCCGGGCGTCAGCCGGACCGTCAGCCCGGCCGTCACCCAGGTCGTCAGCGCGGGCGTCAGTGTGGCCGTCACCCCGGCCGTCAGCCGGGGCGTCAGCCCGGAGGCTGGCCACCGGGTGACGGGGCGGCTGGCTGGACGGTGGCGGCAGTGCCGCCGTGGGGTCCAGGCTCACGTGTGGCAGTTCCATTTCAGTGCCTCCTTCCGGCGGGGCGGTACCCGGGCACCTCTGCGGCGAGCCCGGTGATCCGATCGGTGAGCTGTCCGTACATGCGGGCCGACCCGGCCGGGTCGGCCCGCGCCGATGCCGCGGCCGCCGAGGCCAGCCACAGCACGGCGCCCGCCAGGGCCTGCCGGTGCTGCCCGGCGGCCCGCAACTGCGCGCGGGCCTGGCGGTGGCGGGCCGCCCGGCGTTCCTGCCGGGGCCCCAGGCCCACAGGCTGGGCGGCGAGACCGGCCGGGGGATCGGCGATGAACTCCGCCAGGCCGCTGACCTGGCCCTCCAGCCGTCCGTACAGCTCGGGGGCCGCCTGCGGGCGCAGCTTCTCGGCGTGCACCGCCTCGGCCCGCAGCCAGCGCAGCGCCTCGGCCAGCGCATCCCGGTCCCGGCCAGCGGCCCGCAGCTCGGCGACGGCCCGGCGGTAGACCACCGCCCGGTCCGTGGCCTTCTGCACGGCGTTCCTCACCGGGACCACCGCCCTCGCGTGTGCGCGAGTGCGTGAGTGCGTGAGCCCACGCACACCCCCGTCGACCCCGCCCCGCGGGCCTTGCCAGACGTCTGGGCGTCTCGACGTCCAGGCGTCCAGGCGTCATGACGCCCAGGCGTCGTGACGCCCGCGGCGCGGCCTTGCCCCCGGACCTCGGCGACGCACGCCACCTCGGCGGGCAGGACCTGCCTGCCGGGCCGCGGCCACTGACCGGTGACCTGGGGAGCCCGTGCCGGGCTGCGGGCGCTCATGACCGCGCTCCCGCCAGCTCGCCGTGAGCGTCCTGGCCGGCCTCCAGCTCGCCCCGCCACTTGATCTGGTTCTGCCGCCCGAGACTGGAGCTGGCCGGCAGGCCGGCCACGTCGCGCAGCTCGGCGCCGGTGGGCACCCGCCCCGCGGCGACTTCGCGGTCCCAGTAGGCCCGCATCACTTCGGTGGCGGTCACCGTGCCGCCCGCGCCCTCGCCCCCCGGGCCCGGCTGCCCGGCCAGTGCGGCCGGGCCCGCCGGAAGCGCCCGCGGCGGCCCGCCAGCGGTGACGGCCATTGACGGTGGGGTGACGATCTCGGCCTGACGGCGGGCCAGTTCGGCCTGACGCTCGGCCTGACGGCGGCGGCCTTCCCCGGCCTCCCGTTCGGCCTCGGCCTGACGGTCCCGCTCGGCGGCCAGCCCGGCCTGACGGTCCCGCTCGGCGGCGGCCAGGCGGTCGGCCTCGGCGTCGGCGGCGCGCTTGCGCCGGGCGGTCTCAGCCGCCCGGCGCTCCATGAGCGCGATCGCCATCAGCAGGAACGCACCGGGGACCAGCGCCACGATGACACCCCACGAGGTGGGCTGCGCCGAGGCGACGTTGCCCGCCAGGGTCAAGGCGACGGCGGCGACCATGCCCAGCGTCGGCAAGGACGTCCAGCCACGCCGGTCCCGGCCCAGCCGGGCATCCCGCTGCCGCTCCCGGGCGCACATGTACGCGCCCAGGTCGACGCAGATGGCCACGGCGGGCGCCAGCGGGCCCCGCTGACCGTGCGCATTGGCCAGGTGGACCCAGTGGTCGAACGACCCGCCGAACGCGATCACCGTCAAGATCAGCGGCACCACGACATCAGCGCCGGACTCACGCCAGCGCCCGCTCACCGGCTGCCCATCTCGTCCAGCTCGTCCAGCTCGGCGACGAGCTCACCGTCGATGGGCAGGAGACGGGACAGCTCGACGACCCGGGGAGCCTCTCCCAGCCGCTCGATGGACACCAGGGCGGCGAGCGGGCAGCAGACCGGCCCCCAGCCGCAGCGCAGCACAGCCACGACGATGCCGTGGGCACCATCGGGGCACAGCACGTGCACGCCCGGTGCGATCTCGCGGCGGCAGACCCGGGCCCGCCATACCTGCCACGACAGGCCCACCATCTGGTACCGGTCCGACAGCCACTCGTGCACGTCATCGGGGATCCAGGCCAGCCGGTTGGCTGCCAGCAGCACCACGGCGGCGATCGCCAGCCGCGCGGGGACGCCGGCGTGCACGAACACCTGCCACAAGAGGTTGAAAGTGTGCATGATCAACGCGCTCCTACCGGGATGTTGCTGTCGAAGAGGGACTCGGCCGTGGCGGCCGGGATGCGCCCAGCCGCAGTGTCGGTACCGGTGTGGCAGGGCCCGCACAGCGCCAGCAGCAGCGCAGCGGGCAAGCTGGCCGCGGCCGCGGGCCCGGCCGGCCAGACCGGCACCAGGTGCAGCGGCCGGGAGCTGGCGTGCTCGCGGCGGCACCGGCCGCCGTGCGAGTGCCCGCACACCCCGGCGCACTCACACCGCCGCCCAGCCCGAGCCAGCACCTGCTGGTAGGTGGCCTGCTGCGAGACCGCCACCGGCTCGGCTACAAGGGGCTGCTGCCAGCCTGTGCGGAACCACACGCACTGGCCGCCCGCCGTGCCCAGCACCCGGGCCGCCTCCATAGGCTCGCCGTGCACCGGCCCGGCCGAGGCAGAACACCCGGCCCGCAGCACGCCCCACGCCTGGGCAATCGCCGCCACGATCCGCAGCCCCCGGCCCCCCTCCAAGCCGAGAGCCACTGACCGGCCCGCCACCGGGCCCTGATCGGCCACGAACACCGCAGCGTGCGACATCGGGGTGACCACGAGCCGCAGCGCATAGCAGCCGCCGGGCTGGCCTGAGCGGGTCCACCGGACCGCGTTCCCCGCCAGCTCACTGACCGCCAGCACGGCCAGATCCGCGGCCGGGCTGCCGCCCATCGCGGCGGCGGCATACCGGCGGGCCGCCGACACCGACGCCGCCTCACCAGGGAACGACTTGTGGAAGGTCCGTGCAGCGATCACGAGATCACCCCCGCCAGCACCGCAGTTTGCGCGGTGGCGGCCAGCAGCTCGGCCGGGTGCATCCCCAGCGGCGGGACCTGGCCCCGCTCCTCCAGCTCGGCGGCGACGTAGCCCGCCGGATCCGCGTCACCGTCACGGCGGGCAGCCACCGCCGCCCGCGACACCGACAGCAGCCGCATGTACCGCTCCTGCAGCAGCCGCAACCGCTGCAACGGGCCCGCCCCGGCAGGACCCGCCACCGCCGGGCCAGGCAGCGTAACCGCCGGCGTCAGATCACCCAGCCGCACCGCGACACCACGGCACGCCCGGAACTCCTCCAGATCACCCGCATGCGCCTCACACAACGCACCCAGCGACACACACTCCCGGCACGGGCTCGTACCCCGCAGCCGGTACACCCCAGCCGCCACAGCCAGCGCCGAAAGCACCGTCAGCAAATCCGCCGGGCTCAACGTCGCTCCGCCATCAGTGGTGACGCGAGTGTCTGGTCCGCTGGCCGCTTTGACCGGCAGGTGCTTGAGCTGCACTTCGTGCGTGGACGCAAGCCCCGAGGTCGCCGCTGTCATGACGGCTGTCCCGCTAGCAGCGCCCGGATCTCCGACTCGCGATACCTGCGGTGCCCGCCAAGGGTGCGGACCACTGTGACTCGGCCTGCATTCGCCCAGCGGATGAGCGTCTCTCCGCTGACACCAAACATGGTGGCGACCTGACCGGGACGCAGCAGAACCTCCGGTTCGGGAACATGATCGGCGATGATGGTCATGGGGTCGTGTCTCCTTTCAGGTCAGCGACCCATCCCGCGACCCCGGCGCGTCACCGCCGGGGTCGCTTACATGCATCGAAAGAGTTACTGTTGGTTTTGTACCAACAATAACTAGCATGCGTCTTCCTTCGGACCCAGGTCAAGGGATATGTTGGATTTGTTGGAACAGAAGCGAGGATGCACGTGACTCAGAGCAGTGAGCGGGACGAACCGCTGTACCGCGAGCTGGCCGAGGATCTCCGCCAAGCGATCAGGTCAGGCCGACTCATTCCCGGGAGCCCACTCCCCACTGAGGCGGACCTAGCTACGCAGCATCAGGTCAGCCGGAACACAGTGCGGCTAGCCCTGAGCGCGCTCACAGGTGAGGGGCTCATTACAGCGGGCCGGGGCCGGGGCGGTCGGAGAGTCCAGCGTCGCGAGCCTCTGGAGTACTACGCGTCGCGAAGCGAGTCGATGGATCGTGCCGATGAGCGACAAATCGTGGGTGTGGACGCGTGGGTCGCCGACAACCGTGACCTGGGGCGCGACGGAACTCAACACATCACCGTCGAGATCGAGCAAGCGCCGCCAGACATCGCTAAACGCCTAAATCTTGATATAGATCAGCCAGTCGTCGTACGTCGTCGCATCCGTTTCTCTAACGGGGAGCCGCATAATCTGAATGACACATGGTATCCGGCGGATATTGCAGAAGGCACGCCAATAATGCACCCGGCAGACGTACCGCAAGGCACAATTGCACTCATGCGCGAATTGGGATACGCGCAGGTTCGCTATAGTGACGAAGTGGAGACCCGGATGCCCAACCCTAATGAGACTCACCGATTGCGTATCCCCCCAGGGTTCCCGGTCATAGTGCAGACCCGTACCGGGTACACCAAAGAGCGACCAGTCAAAGTGACCGTAACCATATGGCCAGGAGACAGAACTAAGTTGATCTACGAGCTGCCAGCATGAGCACAAGGACAATCGCTCCGGCGAGGACAGAGGACCTGGATACCGTCCTAGACCTGCTTAACAATGCCGCTGAATGGCTGCATTCTCGCAACATCAATCAATGGCCAGACGGGTTCGGCCCGGATCGAATCAGGCCGCTAATTGAACGGCGAGAGATGTACCTCGTTCGTGACGCGAGCGAGGCTATAGCAACTGTTGCCGTGTCGTGGTTGGGAGATCGCGACTTCTGGACACCAGCCGAGCTAACAGAACCAGCCGTATATGTAAGCAAAGCCGCTGTTGCGCGTCCTCAAGCCGGACACGGCTTGGGAGATTTGCTGCTGAGGTGGGTGATTGATCGAGCGGACAAAGCAGGCGCGCGCTGGGTGCGGTTGGATGCGTGGCGTACAAATGATGCACTACACGGGTATTATCATCAGCACGGTTGGGATTACGTACGGACAGTTGAGGCAGCACATCGTAAAAGTGGTGCTCTTTTCCAGCGTTTGGCCCTACCCGACCATGAGGCCAACGCCGCATTTGAGGAAGTACACGTTCCGACCTGGGTCGCGCCTAGCGAACCGAGGGAATACCCCGGTATCTATGCACCTGGGACACAAGTCGCGGTGAATACTCAGGCAGCAGAGCTGCCCGCAGCACTAGCACAATCGGGAGTCATAACCGAAGTTCACGGGCCAGATTGGAGCCACGAGATCCTCCCTCAGAGGTGGGAAACGGGCGTTGGCCGACCAAGCGTGGCGTACACAGTCCGCACTAGTGAGGGCCAGACGATGATTGTTGCCGAGGGCAGCGTAACCGCCTGGCCGCAGTCAGCCCATATGGCAGAGGTCGAGAGTGATGATCGGGCAGGCTGAGGAAGGGGCAATTCTCTCCGCGCTGACGATAATCGAGGCTACAGGCCGCGGTGACGAGATGGCCGTGGTTCGGGCTGCTGAGATCGCCGACCTGGTGAAGGCCTGGGGCACTTCGGCGCTTACGCAGGCTTTCGCTTTGCTGATCTACGCTGCCATGTCAGCCATCCGTCCGCCAGAAGGCGACAACCTGCACGTGATGGTCCCCGCTGTGCTTACCCGTCTTAGCAAGATCGAGTCGGCTAAGCCCTTCGTGCCGACGATGGCAGGAGTACTGACGGCTGCCGCGACAGGAGAAGACATCTGGCAGTGGCGGGCGACCCTCGGCCCGGTCGGTGGAGCCGAGCTGCAGGCTTGGTGCTGGACGACATGGCTGCTTGCCGACTTCCTGGACAAGGGTCATGGGGAGCCTGGCAAATTCGCCCGGGAAGCCGCTCAGATCGTGACCCGCGATGCCGACAACAACCCGGAGTAGTGACCAGCGCGGCCGACCCGAAGCGGGGTTATGGGCGGCGGATGCGCCGCAGTGGGTAACCACGTGGGACGACAGTTAGCGGCAAGGCCGGTTAGTTAGGCGGGTTGCCCGCTTGTCAAAGCGTGTCGGTTGATGCAACGGCAGCGAGGCTCCGGTAAGTGAGGTTTGTCCGCCAAAGACAGCCTCGCGACCAGGAGCCCCGCTGTTGGATAAGTCTGTCATTACCCGTGTGGTAACCGTGGCCGGAGGGCGGTTCGCCCCTGGTCATCTGGGTGAGCTGACCCAGCAGGTGCCGTTCGAGATGGTCGACGCGGTGCTGGAGCACACCTGCCGTATCCAGCGCCGCGTCCGTGATCTGCCAGCCCGGGTGGTGGTGTACCTGCTGCTGGCCGGGTGCCTGTTCGCTGAGCTGGGCTATACGCAGGTCTGGCACCGGCTGACGGCCGGGCTGGACGGGCTGGACGTCGCGGACCCGACCGCGCCGGCGATGACCCAGGCGCGCCGGCGCCTGGGGCCCGGGCCGCTGCGCGAGCTGTTCTTCTTGCTGCGCGGCCCAGACCCGGCGGGCGCGCGGTGGCGGGGGCTGCTGGTCTGCGCGATCGACGGCACGATCATGTCCGTGGCCGACAGCGCGGCGAACCTGGCTGTCTACGCTAAGCAGCGCGGCGGCCGCAACGGGGACTCCGGCTACCCGATGCTGCGGCTGCTGGCCCTGGTCAGCTGCGGCACCCGCACCGTCATCGACGCGGTGTTCCGTCCTGTCTCCATTGGCGAGACCACCTGCACCCCGCCGCTGCTGGCCAGCCTGCACGCCGGGATGCTGCTGCTGGCCGACCGCAACTTCGCCGCCGGCTGGCTGGCCAAGGAGATCGCGGCGACCAGGGCCGGTTTCCTGATCCGGGTCCGCACCGGGAACAGCTCACCCAAGCTGCCCGTCTTGCGCCGCCTGCCCGACGGCTCCTGGCTGTCCCGCTTCGGCGGCGTCCCGGTCCGGGTCATCGACGCCGAGATCACCATCACCACCAGCACCGGGCGATCCTGCGACGGCTGCCGGCTCATCACCACCTTGACCGACGCGGCCCGCTACCCCCGCCGGCGACCTGGCTGTCCTCTACCACGAACGATGGGAGATCGAGACTGCCTACCTCGAGCTCAAATCCACCATCCTCGGTGGCCGGGTGCTGCGCGCCCGCACCCCCGAGGGCATCGAGCAGGAGGTCTACGCCCTGCTGGTCACCTACCAGGCCCTGCGCACCGCCATCGCCGACGCCACCGCCACAGCCCCGGGCACCGACCCCGACCGCGCCAGCTTCACCGTCGCCCTCAACGCCGCCCGCGACCAGGTCATCCAGGCCGCAGGCGTCATCACCAGCAGCGTCATCGACCTCGCCGGCCGCATCGGCCGCCGCGTCCTGGCCAGCCTCATGCCCCCCAGGCGGCTGCGCGTCAGCCCCCGCGTCGTCAAACGCGCCCTGTCCAGGTACAACGCCCGCGGCAAGATCGACCGCACCACCTACAAAGCCACCCTCGGCATCGCCATCCTCGCCACCCCCTTGACACCCGGCAGCGAACCCTAACTAACCGGCCTTGC
>DASYAV010000241.1:0-19725 GCA_036501145.1 Streptosporangiaceae bacterium
CAAGAGCACGGCTGGTTAGCTACGTTCGGAAGGGATAACCGCTGAAAGCATCTAAGCGGGAAGCTCGCCTCAAGATGAGGACTCCCTCAGGGTTAACCTGGTAAGGCCCCCAGCTAGACGACTGGGTTTTGATAGGCCGGAGGTGGAAGCACGGCAACGTGTGTAGCTGACCGGTACTAATAGGCCGAGCGGCTTGGCTTCTACTTCATTTGCTTCGCGTCCACTGTGCGGTTCCCGAGATGCGGTCGGGATCTCAACTCCTGGTGACATCTCCATAGAGTCTCGGTGGTTATAGCGAAGGGGAAACACCCGGTCCCATTCCGAACCCGGAAGTTAAGCCCTTCAGCGCCGATGGTACTGCGCGGGGGACCGCGTGGGAGAGTAGGACGCCGCCGGGCATTTCTTCCCGTTGAGGGCCGCGACCGTCAGGTGCGCGGCCCTCAACGCGTTGCCTTCGTTTTCTGAACCGGCTGGAGGATGTTCGTGCCTGGTGAGCAGCGCGGGAACCGTGCCCGCAAGCCGGCGGCGCCGCGGCCTCGGCCAGGCGGGACCACCGGCCGGCGAGGCGGGACTGCCGGCGGCCAGGGCGCACGCCCAGTTCGCGGCAAGCGCCCGCGGCCGGGCCAGGAGCCGGGTACGAGCGGCAAAACACCCCGCAGCGGTCCGCGTGCCGGGCAAGGCGGCAAGGCCGAGGTCAGCGGGCGTAGCGGCGCAGCGCGGCAGGCCCGGCAGGACCCCAGAGGCACCGGGCGGTCACGCTCCACCGGGGAACGCCCGCAGGGGCCGAGTGCCAGACGCGTGCGCCCGCAAGGCACCGGCGCAGCCCGGGAGCGTCCGCAGGGCAGCGGCGCGAGGCGTGAGCGGCCACAGGGAGCCGGCGCAGCCCGCGAGCGTCCGCAGGGCAGCGGCGCGAGGCGTGAGCGGCCACAGGGAGCCGGCGCAGCCCGCGAGCGTGCACGGGGCACCAGCGCTTCCCGCACCAGCGCTTCCCGCACCGGGACGACGTACCGCGGCTCCGGGCGGCCCGGCACTACCCGCACCGGGACCACGTACCGTAGCTCGGAGCGGCCGGACAGAACCGGCGGCAGGACGACGTACCGTGGCGCCGGGCGTGCGGATGCCACTCGTGCGGACACCGGAAGGCCGGGGCGGCCCGGGGACACCGAGCCCCGGCTGCGTGTTCCCGACGAAATCACCGCCGACATGCTCGACCCGGAGGCCCGGGCCGAGCTGAAGACCCTGCCGGGCGACCTGGCCGGCAGCGTCGCGCGCCATCTGGTGGCGGCCGCGCTCGCCGAAGACCCCGAGCTGGCCTACCGGCACGCCCAGGAGGCGCGTCGCCTGGCCGCCCGGGTTGGCATCGTGCGCGAAGCCACCGGCATCGCGGCGTATCAGGCGGAGCACTGGGCCGAGGCCATCGCCGAGCTGCGCGCGGCGCGCAGGCTCACCGGCCGCAACATCGGGCTGCCCCTGATGGCCGACAGCGAGCGTGCGCTCGGCCGGCTGGACCGGGCGCTCGCCCTGGTGCACGAGCCGCAGGCGCACGGCCTGGACCGGGCCACCCAGATCGAGCTCGCCATCGTGGAATCCGGTATCCGCCGGGATCAGGGCATGCCGAAAGCGGCGCTTCTCGCACTGCGCGTCCCAGAGTTGACTAGCAGCCGCAGCTACCCGTGGTCGGCCCGGCTGTTCTACGCCTACGCCGACGCGCTGGTCGACCTGGACCGGGTGGATGAGGCTCGTGACTGGTTCGCACGCGCGGCGGCCGCCGACCCGGAGGGGGAAACCGGTGCCGCGCTGCGCTACGAGGAACTCGACGACATCACCTTCGAAGACCTGCAGGACCCCGGCGCGGAAGAGACCGGCGACGACGATCCTGGCGCGGAAGCCGCCACCGAGCCAGGCATGCCGTAGCGGATCAGGCGCCGGCCTTGTCCGCCTCCGGGCCGGACTTGTCCAGCCAGCGCATGATGCCGGCCACGTTGGCCTCGGTGCCGCTGATCCGGTTCATCCGCGCGGTGTCCGCCGGGTCCGCGTCCTCGCCCAGCGCGGCGTACCGGTGCCGGGTGCGCTCGGCCACCATGGCGGCCGCGTGGTCGAGGTCCTGGCCCGCGCCGTGCGCCCGGCGGGTCTCCTCGACCCAGACCAGGATTTCGTCCGCGGACCGCTGCAGCGTCTCTTCGACCACGTCCACCGGCCCGTAGTGGCTGAACAGCAGGCGCTGCGGGCCTAGCGCGGAGAACATGCGCAGCGACGCCAGCGCCTGCTCCAGGTCGAAGTCGGGCGGCGGCGTGGCCGCCCGCAGGTCGCCGGTCTCCGGGAGGTACACCCCGGCCGCGTCACCCACGTACAGGTCGCCGCTGGCCGAGTCCACCAGCCCCACGTGATGCTTGGCGTGGCCCGGTGCGTAGTGGCTGTCCAGCCGCCGCCCGTCGCCGAGGTCGATGCTGCCCTGCTCGTCGACCGCCCGGATCCTTTTCGCCGGCGTCGGCGAGAGTGTCCCGAACAGGCGCTCCAGGGCGTCCCCGTACACCAGGCGTGCGCTGGCCATCAGCCGGGACGGATCGGCCAGGTGCCGCGCGCCCCGCTCGTGTACCACGATCTCCGCATCCGGGTAGAACCCGGCCATGTCGCCGGTGCCGCCGGCGTGATCCAGGTGGATGTGCGTCACCACGATCGTGGCCAGGTCGGCGGGCCCGACGCCCAGCGTGTCCAGGGCGGCCCGGACCACCGGCGCCGACGGCGCGGTGCCCGTCTCGACCAGGCACGGACGGCTGCCGCGGATCAGGTACCCGGCGGTGATGCCGTGGTAGCCGGCCATCTTCGTGTCGATCTGGAAGACGTTGTGGCCGAGGTCGGTGATGTCCGGGGCGCCGGGAGCGGCGGCTGAGCCGGTTGTCGCCTGGTTCATGCGGCCCATCGTGCCAGACGGGTGTCAGCGCGGGTGGACGCCGTTGCGCACGTACAGCTTGTCGCCCGAGCGGACCATGTATATCAGCCGGAAGTTGTCGTTGAAGTACGCCTGCAGCGACGCATTCCAGGCCACCCGCTTGATATTGCCGCCGGACAGCAGCACGTACTGCGCGTGCTCGAAGGCATCACGCCACATGTTCACCACGGCCGGCACCTTGTTCGCACCCGTGCTCGGCTTCAGGCCGTGCGACAGGGCGAGGTCGGCGCCGGTGCCGTCGTCCATCGTCGAGCAGCCGGGCACGCTGGTGACGAAACGGTCGGCGGCGATCGTGTAGGAGACCTGGTCGGTGAGCACGCAGGTCCCGGGGGGGATCACCCGCTTGGCGTACTGGACGATGTCCACGCGGGCAGCGGCGTCGAGGGCCAGGCGGCCGTGCTGGTCGCGGTAGATCGCGCTGGCCTCGGAGTAGCCGAACACCAGGATCACCACGGCCGCCAGCCCGCCGGCCCACCAGCGCAGCGCGGGTCCCACGCCGCCCCGGTCCATCACCGGGCGGGCGGCGTCCAGCAGCCGGGACAGCGCCAGGCCCACGGCCAGCGCGATGAACGGCGCGAGGAACGCGACGAAGTGGAAGTAGAAGACATCGGGCAGCATGAAGGCGGCCGCGATCAGGCCCGCCGTCGCCGCGGGGAACCAGTCCAGGGCGGGCGGCGGGCGCCGGTCGCGCATCCAGGGCGCCGCCAGCCCGGCGGCCACGACCACGATGATGAGCAGGACCAGCCCCGCTTCGAGGGCGTGGCTGACCTGGATGTCGCTGAGCCCGGTCATCTCCTTGAAGCGGTACCAGACCGGGACGTAGATCGCTCCCTTCCTGGGCCCTGCCTGCGCGACGACCAGGTCACGGAAGAAGCTCGACGGATCCAGCGCGGCGAACGGCACCACGGGGATCAGGAACCCGATGGCCATGCCGGCCACGCCGGTGAGCAGGTGCCTGACCCTGGGCAGGGTCAGCGCGAGAACGACCAGCGCCGGGGCGATCGCCCAGGCCTCGATGGAGCCGGCGAAGCCGAAGAGGATGCCGCCGAGGATCAGTCGCCGCCTGCTGTCGGTTATCCGGTCCCTGTTGAACATCGCCACCGCGCCGGCCAGGCAGAACAGCGCCAGCCACGGTTCGAGCAGCACGGTGCGCGCGGTCGAGATGGAATCCGGGTAGACGGCCAGGATGCCGCCGGCGATGATCGTCGCGGCCGTTCCGCGGTGCCGCACGAGCAAACCGGCCAGCAGCACGCCGCCGGCGCTGGCGAGCGTGGTGAGGACCCGGGCGACAGCCATCCCGTTGGCGGTGCCGATCCCCTTGGCCAGCAGGGCGATGGGGGTCATCAGCAAGGTGATGCCCGGCGGCTGCACGAACACGAAGTCGCGGTAGGGCAGGACGCCGTTCACGAGGTGGATGGCGCTGCCGAAGTAGGAACCGTCGTCGTACTCGGTGACGCCGAGCAGGTACCCCGGCCCGGACAGCTGGTACAGCCGCAGGGCCAGCGCGATCGCGGTGGTGGCCACGATGGCGACATTCACCGGAGTGAGCCAGGCCCGGCCGCCCCAGCGTCCCGCCACGGTGCCGCTGGGTCCGTCTGCAGTGGACCGCATAGAGGTTGCTCTCACCTTGTTGCTTTCTGCGAGACGGCCGGAAAGTCAGCGGCCGGCAGTGGTCATGGCACTGCGTTCCGTGAACGAGCTAAGGGAGCGCGCATAGGCACGGGCCTACAGCCCGACCGGCACCGACTGTATCCGGTGGGGATTAGTGCTGCAACCGAAGCGGGCCGTGTCGCACGTGCCAGCCGAGCACCCTGCCAGCCTCAACCGCCGGCGGGCCCAGGATCCGGGTCAGGAACCCCGCTAGCCGCGAGCCGCGCCTGGTGACCGCGACCACGGCCGCGGGACGCCAGTAGCCGAAGTCGGCGGCGATGCGCGCCCGGGTGGGTGCCTTGGCCTGTGCTGCTCCCGCTTGCAGCGCCGCGAGGTACTTGCCGGTCGCGGTCTTGGCGGTCGCGCAGCCCCTGGCCTGCCCGCTCGGCGTAGGGGCGATGCAGTAGCCGCCGATGAGCGAGATCGGCTGACCGGTGGCCGCCTGCCAGCCCATCGCCTCGGAGTTGGCGGGAAGCATGAGCACGCGGGCCCCCGGTGCCAGCCGCAGCCGCGCGAAGGCCGTCTGCCAGCCCGCGGGGACTGGCGTGATGTCACCGGCCCGCAGCGGCAGCGGGACGATCGGCAGCACCGCCAGGACCGCCACGGCCGCGGGCAGGCCGCGCCGCCAGGCCGGAGCGTGCGGCATGGCCGTCCAGGCCCGGTCGAGGGAGAAGGCGAGCACCGCGGCCGCCGCCCCGTCGGCGAGGATGGAAAGGCGGTCCACCAGCAGCTGGCTGAGCACCGGAAGATGCTGCAGCCCCGACCACGGCAGCCAGGCCGCCGGGTAACGGAACCTTCCGAACAGCGCGTTGTGGGTGCCCAGGCTGAACACTTCCAGCACCGCCCAGGTGACCGCCGCGGCGCGGACCCGGATGTCCCGCCAGAACCACACCGCGCAGATCACGAGGACGACCAGGAGCGGCCAGCCCAGGTAGGCGAGGTATTCCGCGAGGCGCGGCGGCCGGGCGGCCAGCGCCGCCGCAGTGGCCTGGCTGTGAAAGAGCATCCCGCCGGGCGGCACCACGAAATCAGCGGGATGGTTCCTGAAGTGGGCGGTGCTCCATGGGCTGCCGTGCTCGGTGAGCCGGCCGCGGAACTGCACCCACAGGCTGTATCCGCTGACCACCAGGGCGGCCACCACGGCCGTGCCCAGGCCGGCCGCCGCGGGCCCGGCCCGGCTTGGCACGCTGCGCGGCCGGCTCGCCGCGAGCACGACGACGAGCAGCACGCCCGCTATGGCCGTGTCCACCAGCAGTTCTTCTCCGATGAAGATCTGCACCGCGGCCAGCAGCCCGAGCCAGATGCCGGTCCGGACGGTGCGGCCGCGGCCGGTGACGATCCTCAGCAGCGCGTCGATGATCAGCGGCGGCAGCACGGCGAACTGCAGGTGGTAGTGGCCTACCCCGGTATCCACCAGCGCGGGCGAGAACCCGTAGACCGCGCCGCCCAGGGCCGCGAAACCGGTACCGCACTCCCAGCGGCGCAGCACCAGGAACAGCGCGGTCGCCGAGCCGGCGAACCCCAGTGTCAGCAATACGGTGAGAGTGACCATCGGGCCGGCCAGCAAGGTCACCGGCGCCAGCACTATCCCCGGCAGCAGCAGCGCGGTATTCCACATCAGGTTGATGCCCTCTGGTGCGTTCACCGCGGTGGTGACCAGAGCCGGGAGATGCCCGTGTGCGACCGCTGTCGCGTCGTAGCGCAAAAACCAGGAGAACAGCCGGATGTCGGCGGAGACACCGTTTCCCAGCAGCTGCGCGCGACTCGCCGGGTCCACCCACAGCCGCCAGGTCAGCAGGACCGCGCCCACCAGGTAACAGCCGGGAACCAGCCAGCGCGCCACACCATCGGCGTGCAGGCGGCGCCGCCAGGTGTCCTGGGACGGCTCGACCGGCCGCCGGGCTACCCTCATCGCCTCCTCAGCGCGTTCATGGCCGACCGGGATTACCCTGGCGGCATTCTCGCCGCGGTGAGACCGCCAGCCAGTGACGGCTGCCAGGCTGGTAATGATTTCGCATAACTTGATACCTGGATGCACGCACACAGCCGATTGACCGGTGCATGTGCGCAAGAATAGGGCAACAGATGACCGCCGGGCCGTTCCCGTATTGAGGCCCGTGGCACATCGGGCACCGTTGCTGACAGGCATCGGCCGTGCCGGACCGCATTACCCTGGCTGAATTACCGGCCGGGTGCCGTGCGGTCAGGCGCCCGCCGTGCGAAGACAGTGCCCGGATCGGGGTTGAGGTACATGGGTCAGGAAGCCGAGCCCGCGGCACCCCCGTCGCGGACCGAGGTGACCGAACACGTGCCGGCCAGGGCACCGGGTGGCTGGTCCCCGGCGTGGCTGGCGCTGATCCCGGCGGTGCTGACCCTCGGCGTGACCCTTTACCGGATCCAGGGGCCATCGATCACCGAGGACGAGGATGCCACGCTGCTGGCCATCCACCGGACGTTCCCGCAACTGGTCCACCTGCTGGGCCGGGTCGATGTGGTGCATGGCACCTACTACTCGCTGATCTGGGCCTGGTCGCAGGTGTTCGGGACCGGCGAGCTGGCCGTCAGGTTCCCGTCGGCGGTCGCGATGGCGCTGGCCGCGGGGGGTATCACGCTGCTCGGCCAGCGCCTGGTCTCGCCGCTGGCCGGGCTGGCCGCGGGACTGGTGTTCACCGCCCTGCCCTCGGTGAGCTGGTTCGCGGAGGACGCACGGGACTACGCGCTGGTGACCCTGGTGGCCGTGGTGGCCAGCTACCTCTTCATCCGGGCGCTGGAGTCAGGGCCGCGGCGGCGCCACTGGCTGATCGGGTACGGGGTGGCCCTGCTCGCTCTTGGGCTGGCCAACCTGTTTGCCTTGCTGATCATCCCCGCGCATGCGCTGGCGCTGGCCTCGCGGATCCGGCGCAATCCCGGGATCCGGCGGGGCCTGGTGTCCGGCTGGCTGCTGGCCGTCGTCGCCGCCCTGGTCGTCGTGAGCCCGGTGGCGGTGACCGGATACCAGCAGATGCACCAGGTGGGCTGGATCCCGCCGGTCAAGCTGCGGGACGTGTTCAGCGTGATGCGGGTGGCCGGCTCCCGGCCGCTGTTCTACGTCATGGCCGGGATCATCATCGTCGTGGTCGTCGCCGGGGCGATCGTCAGCCGGGGCTGGCTGGCCGAACACTGGCCCGAGCCGCTGGTGGCCCTTACGCTGCCCTGGCTGGTGCTGCCGCCGGCGGTGCTGCTGCTCGGCTCGCTGGCCCACCCGGTCTACACCTACCGGTACATCGCGTTCTGCATTCCCGCCCTGGCCCTGCTGATGGGCGCCACCCTGGCCGCGCTCAGCCAGGTGGCCGGCCCGGCCTGGCTGGGCAGGGTCGCCGCCGTGGCCGGGCTGATCGCGGTGCTGGCGGTCGGGCTGCCCCTGCAGGGCAGCGAGCGCGGCTCCGACGGGCACGGCTTCGACATCCGCGAGATCGACCAGACCGTGGCCCACTACAGGCACCGGGATGATGCGGTGTTCAACATCACCGCCAACCATTACGAGCGGGAACTCGAGATCGCCTACCCGTACGGGCTGCGGCGGCTGCGGGACGTCACCGCGGGCGCCTCGGCGGCGGCGTCCGGCACGATGGGCGGCACGTACGCCTCCCTCCCGGTGATACGCCAGCGGCTGGCCGGCGTGCGCCGGGTGTGGGCCGTCGGCGGGACGATCAAGCACGTTCCGCTGCTCGAAGGACTCGGCTTCCACCTGTCCCGCCACTGGTACGTTACTGGCGTGTACATCCGGCTGTACATCAAGGAGCATGCTGCATCGACGGTTCACAGCACGGCCCGGGCCGGCCAGTGAGCGGTGCGAAGCAGCCGGCCCTGAGCCGGATTCCACTGCCGTGGGCGGCCGCCAGGGAGGCGCCGCCTGCCACCGGCCCTGGCCGCCGGCTCAGCCGGGCCGGGTGGGTGATCGTCGTGGCGACTGCCGTGGCGCTGGGCCTGCGGCTGCTCCAGCTGTTCCTCGGCGGCGCCCTGTTCGGGGTGACCGAGTACGACGACGGGGTTTACGTCGGCGCGGCCATCCGGCTGGTCGGCGGCGTGCTGCCCTACCGTGACTTCGTGCTCGTCCAGCCGCCAGGTGTGGTGCTGCTGATGGCCCCGGTGGCCGCGCTGGGCAAGCTGACCGGCACCGCCTGGGCGATGGGCATCGGGCGGCTGCTCACCGCGGCCGCCGGCGCGGCGGCGGTGCCGCTGACCGGGCTGCTCGTCCGGCACCGGGGCGTGCTCGCGGTCGCCATCAGCTGCGGCGTCATGGCCGTCTACCCGGACTCGATCCTGGCCGCGCGCACCGTGCTGCAGGAGCCGTGGCTGGTGCTGGCCTGCGTGGCCGGCCTGCTCGCGGTGTTCGACGGCGACCGGCTCACCACCAGCGGCAAGCGGCTGGCCTGGGGCGGCGTGGCGTTCGGCTTCGCCGGCGCGATCAAGCTGTGGGCGATCTTCCCCGTCGTTGTCATCGCGGTCATCTGCCTGCCCCGCGCCGGCCGGGCCCTGGCCTACCTCGGCGGTGTCGCGGCCGGCTTCCTCGTGCCGGTGCTGCCGTTCCTGTTCGGCGCGCCCTCGTCCTTCGTCAAGGGCGTGGTCCTGGCGCAACTGGTCCGGGTGGACGACGCGCGGGTGCCGCTGGTGACCCGGCTGGCCGACCTGAGCGGCATCGTCTCCTCGGAGAGCACGACCGTGCACGTGCCCGCCGCCCTTGCGATCGCCGCGGCCGTGCTGATCGTGGGCCTGGTGGTGGCCTGCTACGCCGGGCTGTGGCGGCTGACCCCCGGCCCGTTGCGCCGGGCCGGTTCGCTGCTGCCCCCGCTGGACCGGTTCGCCCTGGCCACAGCGGTGATTCTGGTCATCGCGTTCCTGTGGCCTGTCGACTTCTACTACCACTACGCGGGGTTCTTCACCCCGTTCCTCGCCCTCGCTGTGGCGCTGCCGGTGGCCAGGCTGGTGCGGGCGCTGCGGCCGGTGGCACGGCGGCGCTCGCCGCGGCCGCGGTTCGATCGGACGGTGGCCGGGGTGATCGGCGGTGCCTTCCTGGCGATGGTCATCGCCGGGGTGGTCACCGAGTCGGTGGCCCAGCAGGCGTACAGCCCGGCCGCCGCGGCCGGGCGGGTGATTCCCAAGGGTGCGTGCGTGCTGACCGACCAGGCCGCGCTCACCATCCTGGCCAACCGGTTCACCTCCAGCGCGCCGGGCTGCGCGGCGGTGGTGGACGGCTTCGGCACCGACCTGGACCTGAGCAAGGGCCGTAACGGTGCCACCGGCGCGGCGCGCACCGCCGCGGTGCGGCAGGTCTGGAACAGCGCCTTCCAGCATGCCCAGTACGTCTGGCTGTCCGACGCACCCAGCGACACGACCGGCTCGGCCGACCGGCGGATCGCCTGGACGCCGGCGCTGCGGTCCTACTTCACGCGGAACTTCCGGCAGGTCTCCGCGCACCCGCTCATCTATAAGCGGACCGTGCTTTCTCCTTCTTAACGGCGGTGCCTTCAGCCCGGCCCGATCAGTGGACAGTCAGGGCTGGTCGAAGATCCGCATCAGCAGCCCGGTGCGCGGCTTCGGGCCGAACGAGGTGGACTTGCGCGGTACCCGCTCGCCGTCCGCGGCCACCTGGGCGACGTCCGCCGCGCGCACCGGATTGCAGAGCACCGCGGTGCCGCCGGCCTCGGCGGCCGCCTGGACCGCCGCGGCCGCGTCGTGGTGCACCACCCGCACCGTCCGCTCGTCGTCGCGGATGCCCCACAGCCGGCCGATGAGCAACTGCTGGCCGATGGCCGCGGCCAGCCCGCGCCAGTGCGCCGTGCGGCCCGCCGGCATGGCCGCCGCCACCTGCACCGGGTCCGGCTCGGTGAGCAGGTGCAGCTGCCGGTCGTCGCCGATCAGGAACGCCGGGCCGTGCCGGCCCGCTTCGGCGAGCGCGTCCAGCCCGGCGGCCAGCCCGCCGTCCACCGGCCGGACACCGAACGCCTGCCGGGCCGCCGTCACCGCGGCCGCGGGCGACAGGCCGGGGATGACCCGGTGGATGGGGTCGATCCGCGGCGGGTACTCGGTGGAGTCCACCAGCAGGGCCAGGCCCTGGTCCCACGGGCCCGGGCCGGCCCCCTCGGCGTGCATCCGGCTCTGCAGCTCCAGGTAGGCCGCGTACCGGTGGTGCCCGTCGGCGATGACCGCGCGCCGCGGGGCCAGGTCGGCGGCGATCGCGGCGAGCTCGGCCTGGTCGGTGATGGCCCAGAGCCGGTGGTTCAGCCCGTCTTCGGTGGCCACGTCGAGCAGCGGCGGCCGGCCGCCGGCCGCCTCGTCCACCAGCCGGACCGCCGCGCCCGGCGCACCGTCGTACATCAGGAAGATCGGCTCCAGGTTGGCCCGGACCGCGGCCATCAGCGCTAGCCGGCCCGCCACCGGCCCCGGCATCACGTCCTCGTGCGGCAGCACCACGCCCTCGCCGGGCGGGCTCAGCCGCAGGCCGCCGATGAGCCCGCGCTGCAGCACCTGGCCCCCGGCGCCGCGCTGCTCGTAGGCGTACAGGGCCGGCTCGGTGTCCTGCACGAGCACGCCGTCGGCCTGCCACTCCTTCAGCGTGGTGGCGGCCTCGGCGTAGCCGCCGTCGGCCTGCCCGAGGTCGCTGCGGGGAAGAATGAGCCGTACCACGTTGCACGGGTCCGCGGCCAGCAGCCTGGCGACGGCCGCGGCGCCGATCACGTCGTACGGTGGGGAGGTCACCTCGGCGATGCCACTCACCCGGTCCGGGCTGTACCGGACCGCGCGGAACGGCTCGAGGCTCAGGGCGGCTGGCTCCCGCGGCGCGGATGCCCGGCCAGATGGAAAGGTCTGCACATATGTCAGAAGGTCCGCGCGGTGGCCAAGATTCCCCTCCGCCGGAGAATCCCGCCGATGACACCGCCCCGGCGCAGCCCGCCGGCGACGCCTACGCCTGGTACCAGCGCGGGATCGAACTGCTCCGCAAGCGGAGCCCCGCGGCCGCCGCCCAGTTGCTCGAGCGCGCCTCGGCCGCCGAGCCCGACTCGCGGATGGTGCGCGAGGCACTAGCCCGGGCGCAGTTCGACGCGGGATGGTATTCGCTGGCCGTACAGAATTTCCGGTTGATCGTGGAGGCCAGCCCGGCCGACGACTACGCGCACTTCGGGCTGGGCCTGGCCCTGGCCCGCACCGGCGAGCCCGGCCAGGCCGCCGAGTACCTGGCGCTCGCCGCCGCGATGCGTCCCGACCTGCCGCACTACTCGGCCGCACTGCGCGACGTGCGGGCCACGCTGCGCGCCCGGCAGGGCCAGCCGGGCCAGGGCACGGAGACCGCATGACCGGGCAGCAGCAAGGGCTCAAGGACGGCGCGGCGCTCAAGGACTGCGCTGAACCACTCAGCTCGCACTATGACGTCGCCCTGCTCGACCTGGACGGCGTCGTCTACCTTGGCGGGTCGGCCATCCCCGGCGCGGCCGAAGCGCTGGACAAGGCGGCGGCCGGCGGGATGCGGCTGGCCTTCGTCACCAACAACGCCTTCCGCACGCCGTCCGCGATCGCCGCCCAGCTGACCGGGCTCGGCGTGCAGGCCAGCCCGGGCGACATCGTCACCTCGGCGCAGGCTGCCGCCCGGCTGCTGGCCGAGCGGCTGCCCGCCGGGTCGGCGGTGCTCGTCATCGGCGGCAGCGGGCTGCGCATCGCGGTACGCGAGCGTGGCCTGCGCCCGGTGTCGGTCGCCGCCGCGGAGCCGGCCGCGGTCGTGCAGGGCTACGCGCCTGGCGTGGACTACTCCCACCTCACCGAGGGCGCGCTGGCCGTGCAGGCGGGGGCGCTGTTCGTCGCGACCAACGCGGACCCGACACTGCCCACGCCGCGCGGGCGCCAGCCTGGCAACGGATCGATGATCCAGGTCATCGCCAGCGCGACCGGGGTCCGGCCGCTGGTCGCGGGCAAGCCGGAGCCGCCGCTGCACGCCGAGTCGGTACAGCGGACCGGGGCGCGGCGGCCGCTCGTCGTCGGAGACCGGCTGGACACCGACATCGAGGGCGCCTGCCGGGTCGGTGTGGACAGCCTGCTCGTGCTGACCGGGGTGAGCCACCCGGCCGACGTACTGCTGGCGCCGCCAGGCCTGCGGCCGAGCTACCTCGCCGCGGACCTGGCCGGGCTGATCAGCTCGCATCCCGCGGTGACCGCCGGCGGCGACGGCTACCGGTGCGGCGGGTGGGCCGCGCGCCGGGCCGATGGCCAGCGGCTCGAACTGGCCGGTTCCGGCGACCGGATCGACGGGCTGCGGGCGCTGGCGGCGGCCGCCTGGTCGGCGCCCAGCATCGGCCGCGACGCCATCGCCGGCGCGCTGGACAAGCTCGGCCTGGGCTGACACCTAGGGGCCACCCTGCCGGCCCGGGCGCTGCTCTGCCTGGTCCCGCGTTACCGGCCTGGCAGGAACCTGCCACGCGGGCGGGTCCGGCTTGACAACTCTCCGCGTCGTACGGTGTGCTACCTGTCATGCCAGCGGAGACAGCGCACCTGTGCCGCGAGCCACATAGTGCTCGCGGGCAGCTGCGCGCCCGCTGCGCCCGGCCGGCCGGTGGCACCGCCACCCGCGGCTGTCCTTCGTGTTGTTGTCGCTGACGACTTCAGCTGCCGCAACTGCCGCCCCGGGACCGGAGTGTCCCGCCGCCGAAGGACTCCCGATGAAGCTCGACACCTCCGCCGCCCCTGAGCTCGCCCTGCTGGCCACGCCGGCCACCTCCTGGCCCGCCCTCGTGACCGGAGCCGCCGGGCCAGGCACCGCCGCACCAGGCACCGCCGCACCAGGCACCGCGGTGCCTGGGAGTGCGTACCGCGGCCCGGCAAGCCGCTCCCAGCCGGCCACCAGCCCGGCGGGGGCCGCCGGGGCCGCGGAAGGCGATCGCCCACCGAGCGGTGACGACCCGGCTCGCCTGGCCGAAGATGACCGCCCGTGCCGCGGCGCAGGCCCGGCGGGTCTGGCCCACCCGGTGACCGTCGGCTACCTGGCCGCCTGCCTGCGCTTCCTCGTGGCCGATCCGGGGCGCTGGTGGGACCTCGTCCGGTTTGACCCGCAGCACCCGGTGCGCATCCCGGTCACCGCGCCCACGCCGGGCTGCGAGACCTGGCTGCTGGTGCTCCCGCCCGGGTTCCGCGGCGAAGCCGCCGGGCCGGCGCCGGGCAGCGGTGTGAGCTGCCTGGTCGCCGGGGCGGTGACCGAGCGGGCCGGCACGGCGGATGGCTGGCAGGACCGCCCGCTGTCCCCGGGCCGGACCCGGGTGCACGGCAGCGGCGGCCCGTCCCGGCTGGTCAACAGCGGGGCTGGCTACGCCGTGACGCTGCACGCCCGGCCACTCGCACACTGACCTGCCGGGCTTACCCGGCCCTACCCGGTGGCCCGCGGGCCGGCCTGCCCGGCGGCGGGATCCGGGCCGGCCAGCCCGGACTCGCGCAGCGTGATGTTCAGCCGGCCGCTGGGCAGCCCGGCCGCCGGGTCGCCGGTGCCGGGCAGGGTCTTGGGCACGCCATGGTAGGCGAGCCGGGACGGCCCGCCGAACACGAACAGATCCCCGGACTCCAGCGGGACATCCGCCCACGGCCTGCCCCGGCTGCCGGTGTTGCCGAACCGGAACACGCAGCTGTCGCCCAGGCTCAGCGAGACCACCGGCGCCAGCGAACGCTCGTCCTTGTCCGCGTGCATGCCCATCCTGGCCGCACCTTCGTAGTAGTTGATCAGCGCGACGTCCGGGCGGTAGGCGGCCGCCGCCTGATCGTCGCGGTACGCCGCCGCCACGGCACGGCGGCCCAGGTCGGCTAGCCAGCTGGGAAACGGCTTGACCGGGGCGCCGTCGGAGTCCTCTGCGATGCGCGAATACCGGTAGGGCACCCAGTGCCAGCCGAGGCACACCGTGCGCACCGACATCACCCCGCCGCCGGGCAGCCGGGTGGCGCGCATCCCGGCCGGCAGGCGGGCCCACTCCCGGCACGCGGCCACCAGCCGCTGCTGCTCGGCCACGGTCAGCCAGCCGGGCACGTGCACCGCACCCGGCGCCACCTCCGCCCGGGCCCGCGGAATCAGCGCCTCCACCCGAGCGAGTATGCCCGTCGCCGCCTCGCCGCGCCCCCCGCGGGGTGCCCGGTCTTTTCTGGAAGACTGCTCGACCGGGCATTAGCGACGGAGCAGCCCGACTTGTGCGTACGCGAGGGCAAGGGTCGAGCCCCAGGAGATCGGCGGCAATGCGCGGCTGGAACCTGGCCTCGCGCCACGCGGCGTGATGAGCAGCTTCCCGGGAGTAGCCGAGGGGACCAGCGCCGAGTGCGAATTGGGTTACAGCGCTGAAATACGGGCCGGGTACCTTGCTGCCGTGATTGCTGGCAGTCGGATTGCCATCGACGATCCGCGCAACCCTGACGTACGAGCACTGCTGGAACGGCACCGGGAACTCGCGCTCGCGCAGACGCCACCAGGGCATAGCTTCGCGCTGGACGTGGACGGGTTGCTCGATCCGGCGATCACCTTGTTCAGCATCCGCGTCCACGGCAGCCTGCTGGGCATCGGGGCGATCAAGCGGCTCGGCCCGCACCATGCAGAGGTCAAGTCAATGCACACGGCCGAAACGGCACGCGGCCACGGGATCGGGCGGGCCATGCTGAGCTACCTGCTCGAGGTCGCCCGCGCCCAGGGCTTCCGCAGGGTGAGCCTGGAGACCGGGACCACGGCGGCCTTCGCCGCGGCCCGGGCACTGTATGAGAGCGCGGGTTTCGTTTCGTGTGGCCCGTTCGGCGGCTACCAGCCCAGCGAGGACAACCTCTTCATGACGCTGGAACTCGTCTCGGCCCAGGTCACGGCCGGTGACCCGGACGCGGGCCGCCGTCCGGGCACAACCATCATCACGGGAGCAGCAGAACAAAACAATTTATGCGGCGGGATGATCGCCACCGGCCAGCCCGCGAAACTGCTCTGGGATTCCGTGGTCAAAGTCACCAGCCAGGCTCGGGCGATTCTCCGAGGCAGCCAGGAAGGACATCGGCATGGGCATCCGCGCGCTAGAGCCCTGTGAACGGCTGGTGAGTCGGCGAATGGCTAGCGGTCAGCTGCGGGTGGCACGGGCGGTGATGGTCAGGTCCAGGTAGCGGCCGGCCATGCCCTTCTTCTTGGTGAGGCCGTGTGCGTACCGGTCGATCCGGGTCGTGGCGTTGATCAGCAGGCCATCGTCATCGGTGCGGGCCTCGGTGATGAGCAGTTCCGCCGGGGCGCTGTTGCCGCGGGCGGTGATCTGCCCGCGCAGTAGCCACGGGTCACCGTCGCGGGCCAGTTGGGTGGAGGTGAAGGTGATCTGCGGGTGCTCGCCGGCGTGCAGGAAGTTGGCGGACTTGACGTCGTTGTCGCGGGCGGCGCTGCCGGTATGGAAGCTGGCCGCGTCAATCACCGCCGACGCGGCCGAGGAGGTCACGGGGTCGGTGATGGTGATCTCCCCGGAGATCAGCCGGAAGCTGCCAGTGACTGCGGCCAGGCCAAACATGTGCCGGGTAGCGAAGCTGATCGAGGAGGCTTCAGGATCGAGCCGGTAGGTGCCGGCCGCCGGGATCTGGACGGTCGCGGTGTCAGGCATGCGTGAGCCTCCCGTGGGTTACGATGCACGTCCCCTTTCGATGACCTTAGTGAAGGCAGCCCCGCCGCTCAATCGCGGCGCGGCAGGCACACGGTTCGCAGCAGCGCGGTTGCGCCGACCTGTCTGCCCGTGATCCGCTGTACCTCAGGTTCAGCTCTAGGCACTTCGGGAGGTCTCGTGCCCATCGGACAGGCAGAGTTCGGCCGCACCGGCCACCAGAGCAGCCGGGTGATTTTCGGCGGAGCGGCTCTCGCGCAGGTCTCGCAGCGGGTCGCGGACGAGACCCTGGACGTGCTGCTCGCCCACGGGGTGAACCACCTGGACGTGGCCTCGTCCTACGGCGATGCGGAGGTGCGCATCCGGCAGTGGCTGCAGCGTGAACCGGGCCGGTTCTTCCTGGCCACCAAGGGTGACGAGCGTACCGCGGCCGGGGCCCGCGACGAACTGCACCGGTCCTTGGACCGGATGGGCGTCGACCATGTCGACCTGTGGCAGTTGCACGCCCTGGCCGATCCGATCGAGTGGGACATCGCCCTGAGTCCTGGAGGGGCTCTCGAGGCCGCCATTGAAGCCCGGGAGCAAGGCCTCATCCGGTGGATCGGGGTGACCGGGCACGGCAGCCAGATCGCCGCGACGCACAGGCGCAGCCTCGAGCGGTTCGACTTCGACTCGGTGCTGCTGCCGTACAACTTCGTCACCATGCAGAATCCGTATTACGCCGGCAACTTCGACGCCCTCTACGAGGCCTGCCGCGAGCGGCGGGTCGCGGTGCAGACGATCAAGTCGATTGCGCTGCGTCCCTGGGCGGGCCGGCCGCATACCCGGGCGACCTGGTACGAGCCGCTCGAGCAGCAGGACGACATCGATCTTGCGGTGTGGTGGGCGCTGGGCCGCCCTGGGGTGTTCCTGGACAGCGTGGGGGACGTGGACCTGCTCCCGAAGGTGCTCGACGCGGCCAGCCGGTTCACCGGGGCGCCGGATGATGCGGCGATGAGCGCACTGGCCGAGCGGACGGCGGCCGAGCCGCTGTTCGTTTGACCGGGCCGGCGGCGCGAGCGGCAGTCTGTAGAGGCAGAGCGAGACACAGCGCCGGTGACTGCCGCTGTGACCTCGCCGGCGGCGGTCGGTGCAGGTCGTTACGCCTAGGGTTGCCTTCATGACATCAGCCGGTGCAGGCAGGCACGCCTGGGTGGACGCGACGGCTGGGGTGGCCGGCGATATGTTGCTCGCCGCGTTCGTCGACGCCGGCGCGCCCCTCGCGACGCTGCAGGCCGCCGTGGACGCCGTGGCGCCAGAATCGATCCGATTGACGTCCACGGTGGTCCGGCGGGCGGAGATGCGCGCCATCAAGGTGGACGTGCAGCCTGTCATGAAGGATCAGGCGCGCCGCAGCTGGCGCGACATCCAGGTGTTGCTTCAGCATGCGGATCTCACGGCGGAGGTGCGGGAACGAGCTCTGCGCGTGTTCCAGCGGCTGGCCGAGGCCGAAGCGCGTGTGCACGGGGTGCCGGCTGACGAGGTGCACTTCCACGAGGCCGGAGGCTGGGACTCGATCGGGGATGTCGTCGGCGTGTGCGCCGCGCTGGACTGCCTGGGCGTGACCTCCATATCCTGCAGCGCCGTTGCGCTGGGCTCTGGGCGGGTCGCGGCCTCCCACGGTGACCTTCCGGTTCCCGTGCCGGCGGTGCTGGAGATGTCGGCGGGCTGGCGCGTGCTGTCCGGTGGCCAGGGGGAACTAGCCACTCCGACCGGCATGGCGCTGCTCACCGCCCTGTCGGAGGAGTCCCGCGACTTGCCTGCCATGTCGGTGCGCGCGGTCGGCGTGGGGGCGGGCACCAGGGATGTTCCCGGGCATCCGAACGTCGTGCGCGTTGTCCTGGGCGACCAGACCGGCCGGCCCGCAGAACCGGGTGATCCGGTGGTCATGTCGGTGCTGGAGACCAACGTCGATGACATGGACCCGCGGGTGTGGCCCTCTGTCCTGGCGTCGCTGCTGGACGCGGGCGCGGCTGATGCCTGGCTGGTCCCGATCGTGATGAAGAAGGGACGCCCGGCTCACACGCTCGCCGTGCTCACCCCGGTGAGCAGACGTGATGTGCTACGACGGCTGATCTTCGAGCTGACCAGCACCATCGGGGTCCGTGAGGTCGCTGTCACCAGGATTGCGCTCGACCGGTTCTGGGTGCCGTTGCCAGTCGCGGGTGGCCAGGTTCGCCTCAAGGTTGCGCATTGTGGCGGCGAGGTACTCCATGCGACACCGGAGTTCGACGACGCCGCGCAGGTCGCGGCGGAACGATCCGTCCCGGTCCGGCGGGTGCTCGAGGAAGCCGTGGCCGCCGCGGAGCGTGAAGGTTTCGTGCCGGGCCGGCCCGTCCAGGCTGGCCCAGTGCAGGCAGACCCAGTGCAGGCAGACCCAGTGCAGGCAGGCTCAGTGCAGGCTGGCTTAGCTAGGCCGGGGCCGCGATCTGGGCCGCCAGGTGCCCGGCGCCGTAGCCGTTGTCAATGTTGACCACGGCCACGCCGGGCGCACAGGAATTGAGCATGGTCAGCAGGGCCGCCAGGCCCCCTAGCGCCGCGCCGTAGCCGACCGACGTGGGCACGGCGATCACCGGCGCGGAGACCAGGCCGGCGACCAGGCCCGGCAGTGCGCCGTCCATCCCGGCGACCACGATGATGACGCGGGCCGATCTCAGCTGGTCGAGCCGGGCCAGGATGCGATGCAGCCCGGCAATGCCGACGTCGGTGACCAGATCGGCAGAACGGCCGAGATAGACGGCGGTCAGCTGCGCTTCCCGCGCGACCTCGAAGTCGGCGGTGCCCGCCGCGACCACCAGCACCCGCCCGCCGCGCGGAGCCGGCGGCTCAGGCGGCCAGGCCAGCATGCGCGCGTTCTCGTCGTGGCGGGCATCGGGCAGGACCCTGCGGACCGCCTTGGTGTGCTCGGGACCGGCCCGGGTGAACAACGTCGTCGTGCCGGATGCCTTGACGGCCCGGGCGACGGCGCTGACCTGGCCGGGCGTCTTGCCCTCGCAGTACACCGCCTCGGGGTAGCCGCGGCGGCGCACCCGGTCATGGTCCAGTTCGATGAACGCGGTCATAGCCTCATCGGGCTGCCAGGGCTCACTCACGCGTGACCGGCAGCAACGACATCGTGAACGCGCCGGACTGGATGCCGGCCAGATCGATGGCGGCGAACCGGAAACCAGCGGCGGTAATAGCGGCTTGGATCTGCTCGCGCACCGGGGCGGAGACGGCTCGCACGAGCTCGCCGGCGGGAAGCTCGATACGGGCCACCTCGCCGTGATGACGCACCCTGGACTCGGCGAAGCCCAGCAGCCGCAGCGCCTTCTCGGCCGCCTCGATCTGAGCGAGCTTGACCGCCGAGACCTCCTGATGGTGCGGAATACGCGACGCCAGGCAGGGTGCGGCGGGCTTGTCGGCACTCGGGAGCTGCAACGCCCGGGCCATGGCCCGCACGGCGGCCTTACCCAGTCCCGCATCGGCCAGGGG
>DASYAV010000242.1:0-12142 GCA_036501145.1 Streptosporangiaceae bacterium
TCCGGTAGCGGAGCGTGTCCGGCTCGGCGTCCCGCAGGCCAGGCTGGTCGTGCAGGCCGATGAGGCGGGCCCAGGCGGTGAGGTCGGCGGCGATGTTCGCGGCGATGACCCAGCCCTTGTTGACCTGCCAGGTTTTCGACGTTCTCTGAACTGAGGCATTTATGTCTTGTTGTCCGGTTTGCTGGTCAGTGATCTGCGGGGACGCTGTGCGGAACGATCTCGGGGAATGCGGGCATGCCAAGCTGGACTGTCGTGGCTTGCCGTTGCAGGGCTGCATCGATCTGGGCGAGTTTGCCGTCGGCGCCGGCGAGGCTGGCGCTCAGGCCTTCGACTTCGCCGGGCCAGCCTTCGCGTTCGGCTTCGGCGATGCGGTCGTGCAGGTTGGCGCGGATCTCCTCGAGCCGGGCGCGCTGGGCTGGGTCTGGCCGCAGGAGTGAGCATCTGACGCAGGCGTGCTCGTGGATGCAGGGCGTGCCGAAGGCGCGGGCGCATATGCCGATGGACAGCTTGCGTTTTTCGAAGTGGGCGAGGAACTGGTCCCATTCCTCCTCGGTCGGTGTCCGGTATTCCTCGCTGGGGCGGGCCTGGCGGCGGCGGGTGATGAAGCCGCGGTGGGCTTCGATGGCTTCGGCGGGGTAGATCGCCTTGTAGCCCATGGTGGTGTTGATGTCGCGGTGGCCGCAGATGACCTGGGCGATGTGCGGCGGCAGCCCGTTGATGATCGCGTCGGTGACGAAGATCCTGCGGAAATCATGGGGGGTGAAGATCAGCGGCTGGCCGTCGTGGCCGCGGATGCCGGCGCCGGCCAGGGCCCGCTGGAGGATCTCGCGCAGCGAGCCGTCGCTGATGGGCCGGTGCTCGCCGGAGATGGCGCGCTGGAAGAGCAGCGGCATGGGCGGGTTCCAGGTCTTCTCGTGGGTGTCGTAGCTGGGCACCAGCGCGATGGCGCCGGTGCGGCCGCGGATGCAGCAGACGATCGCGCTGAGGACGTCGGCGAGCTCGGGGCTGACGAGCAGCAGTCGTTCGGCGCCGGTTTTGGACGGCGCGATCTGCAGCAGCGGGACCAGTTCGCCGGTGGAGGGGAGCCGGTACTGGGCGATGCTGTGGTGGCTGAGCTCGCGGAGTTCTTCGAACCGGATGCCGGTATGGCGGAGGACTTCCACGAACGCCCACGCCCAGAAGGCTTCACTTTCCTGGCGTGTCAGGTCGGTGCGCGGCCCGCCGCCGGATGGGCAGCTCCAGATGCTGCCGGCGTAGGCGGTGGGTGTGGGCAGCCGGCGGAAGGCCTGGCCGCCGCTGGAGAAGATGTCACCGGGCCGGGCCCGGCGGGCTTCTTCGAGCAGGGCCGCGCTGGCCAGGCGGTGCTGGCTGAGGGCGCGGGCCAGGGCGGGCAGGTGCGGCAGACGCTCCCGGGTCCGCTGGTCCATCCGGGACTTGACCAGCTTGTCGTGCTTGGCCCGGTTGCGGTGGGTTTCCTTGACCGGGCATGGCACCGCCCACTGCGCCCAGCGGTGCGGCTCGTCCAGCGCCCACTGGGCGATGTCGAGGTAGAAGGCGCGGACGGTCATCATCACGCTGCGCGCGTCGGCGCGGGGCACGAGGCTGCCTTCTGGGCTGGGCCGGTAGCTGATGCGGTGCCGCCAGGCGTCAGCGATCTCGGGCGCCAGGTTGATCGAGTCGATCCCGGGATGGTGGCGTTCCAGGTCGGTCCAGAACAGGCGGACCAGATCCCCGGCGAGCTTGGACAAGGTGACGTAGTCCACGGCGGGCCGGCGTTCCCGCAGGTAATCCACGAACAGGTCCCGGACCGGGCGGCATTGCACCTGGTAGCGGTCGACCAGTTCCTCGATGGTGCGTTGCCCGGCGGCCTGCAGGAACGCCCGCCCGGTCACCGGCGCGTCCGGCCCCAGGTGCCCCAGGCCGTGCAGCAGCCGGTAGGCCAGCAGCCGCCCGGCGCCGCCGGTGCCGGTCTGGCGCATGGCATCGAGCAACTGGAGGTAGTCCCCGACCGTGACGTCGCGGGCCAGGCCGCCCTTGCACGCCAGGATCATGGTGATGCGGCCCAGTGCCAGACGTGCCTGGCCTGCGGTTATCCCGTCGGGGTCGGCGTCGATGAGGTCCCGCAGCGCCGCATAGCCATGCGGGTCACGGCAGGCGGCCATCGCCGGGACGATCCAGTTCGAGGCCTTGCGGACCATCCAGGCCAGCCCCGGGCGGATGACGTCCGCGCAGACCAGCATGAGCAGGCCCGTCTGAAAGCAGTCCCGGTTGTGCGGCACGACAGACCGGCCGGTGGCCTGCCGCCACCGCATCGGCAGGTCCAGCCACTGCTCCTTGGGCAGGGCCTCAGCGCCGGTCGCCTTCCACCGCTGCTGCCAGCTGCCGCCGGGGAAACCGGCCAGCCATTCCAGGATCCTCGCGGTTCCGTGGCGCCGGTAACCGGAGCCGTTGGCTGGCTGGAACGGCGGCGCGCCGATCCTGGTGATGATCTGCTGGGCGCTGAGCAAGCTGGCCGGCCAGGCGGTTTCATCAGGGCGCGGGGGAAAGGCGCACCGCAGGCCGGCGTGCGCGGTCGCGGCGGCTTCGGCAGTCCGGGCCGCGCGCTCATTGGCTCGCGGCTACCCCTGCGGGGCACCGCGGTCGTGCACGAACCGGAACCTGACCCGGCCGCCGACCCACAGCGTGTAAGACAGCTCCAGCAGGTTGCCGTCCTCCTGCCGGTTCACCGCGGTCACCGCGAACAGCGGCACGTCGGGCACGGTCTCCAGCAGCTGGGCGTCGGCCGCGCTGGCCAGGATCGTCTCCAGCGTGCTGTCGGCGCTCGCCGCCGTGCGGGCGTACCTGGTGCGCAGCGTCGCCGACAGCGAGCCGTCCTCCAGTGGCCGGTCGGCGAGCCCGGGCGCGAGGTTCGCCGGGACCCAGGACTCGGTGACGCCGATCGGCTCCGAATCGACCCGGTGCAGCCGCTTGAGAAAGTAGACCTCGGCCGGAACCTCACCCGGCGCCACCCGGCCCGCGAGGTCGCCGGGCAGCCCGGCGAGCCGGGCCTCAAGAAGCTCGGAGGAGGACTTGTGCCCCTCCTCCAGAAACCGGTCCCGCCATGACGAGCTCAGGCTCAGGTCGTGCTGCACCGCCACCTTGCGCGGCACCACGAACGTCCCGACCCCCTGGCGCCGCTCGATCAGCCCCTCGTCGGCCAGCTCGCCCAGCGCCCGCCGCATCGTCAGCCGGCTCAGCTTGAAGGTGCCCGCGAGCTCGGCCTCGGCCGGCAGCCGCTCGCCGCCGCTCAGCCGGCCGGTCTCGATCTGCCGCCGCAGGTGTTGCGCCGCCTGCGCCCACGCGGGCAGCGGCGACGTCCGGTCGATGTAGGTGGACACAACAGCCCCGTCCTCTATAGATATAGACAGCAAGTCCTCTATAAGTATTGACAACTAGAGCTTATGCCGTATAAACGTCAGTATCAACTACCGGACGGGGTTGCAGGGAGGCACAAGATGAGCCGATCAACGCGGCGGTGGCTGGTTGCCGCCCTGGCGGCAGGCACCGCCCTCCTGACCGCGTGCGGCAGCGCAACGTCCGGCGGGCCGAGCACGGCCGGCCGGATCAACCTGACGCTGTGGTTCTGGGGCGCGCCGCCGCAGCAGCAGCAGACCATGCAGCAGGTCCTGGTGGACGGGTTCGACCGGTCGCAGAGCAAGTACTCGCTGTCGGTGACCTACAACAACAACGTGGACAGCAACGTCTCGGTGGCGTTGTCCGCGAACAAGGGCCCGGACGTCGTCTACTCCTCCGGGCCGTCGTACGCGGCGGCCTACGCGGCCGAAGGCAAGCTCGTCAACATGAACTCGTACGCGAAGAAGTACGGGTGGAAGTCCAAGCTGCTCGCCCCGATGTACCAGTCGGGCACGATTGGCGGCAAGCTCTACGACCTGCCCAACTCGGCCAGCACCTACGGCATTTTCTACAACAAGAAGGTGCTCCAGCAGCTGGGCGAGCCGGTCCCGACGAGCTTCGCCCAGCTCGTCGCGATCATGAAGAAGGCGCTGTCCAAGGGGATGTACGCCTCGGTGACCGGCGACCAGGGCTGGAAGCCGGTGAACCTGGACTATGCGTCGATCTTCCTGAACCAGGACGCCGGGCCCACCGCCGTTTACGACGCGCTCCGCGGCAAGACCCCGTGGGCCGCACCGGCGCTGCAGAAGGCCGTGGCCAACTCCGCCTCCTTCTACCAGTCGGGTTACCTGGCGGGCGACAAGTACAGCAGCCTCAACTTCGAGGAGGCCATGCAGCTGCTGGCGGCCGGCAAGTCCCCGTTCTTCCTCGGCCCCACGCTGGCGTTCCAGTTCGCCTCGGACTACTTCAACAACTCGGCCGGCAACACCGACGACCTCGGCTTCACCGGCTTCCCGAACATCAACACCAGCCTGGGCGCACCGATCTGGACGCTCGGCACCACCGCCGCGCTGTCGGTCAACGCCAACTCCAAGTACAAGGACGGCGCGGCCGAGGTGATCAACTACATCATGAGCGAGAAGTTCTTCACCGCCATGACGAAGACCTGGCCGGGGTACTGGGCCGTCCCGCTCAAGTCGATCTCCGACGTGCAGCCGGCCGAGTTCAGCGGCCTCTCCCGGACATTCGTCACCGCGATCCAGCAGATGAACAAGGCGGTGAACGCGGGCAACTTCGGGCTGGACATCTCCACGTTCTTCCCGCCGGCCACGCAGACCGCGCTGACCAACATTGACACCGTGTGGCTGAAGAACTCCTCGCCGGCCAGCTTCCTGAGCACCGTGCAGTCGGCGTACAACACCGACAAATCCAAGGGCCTGCTCGCGCCCGCGCCGCAGCCCAAGGCGTAGACCTCCATGTCGGACACCGGGCTAGCCCCTGCCGGGTCCGCGGTCGCGGCCGCGGCCCGCCCCGGCCACAGCGCGCCGGGGCGGCCGCGGCCCGGTCGTTGGCGTCGGCCGCGGACCGCGCGCTACTGGCTGCTGCTCGCGCCCGCGCTGCTGCTGTCCGGCCTGATCGTGCTGGTGCCCGGGGTGCTCACCGGGGTCGCGGCCTTCACCAACTGGGACGGCATCGGCCTGCACGCCAAATTCATCGGGCTGGCGAACTTCCGGCAGATCTTCACCGACCCGGTGTTCCTCGGCGCGCTGCGGCACACGTTCATCTGGATGGGGCTGTTCCTCACCATCCCGGTGGCGATCGGCCTGGCCGCCGCGATGCTGCTGCTGCGGCGCAAACGGTCCCGGACCATCTACCAGGTCATCTTCCTGATCCCCTACGTGCTCGCGCCGATCACCAACGCGGTGTTGTGGCTGAACATCATCTACAACCCGATCTCCGGGCTGATCGGCTACGCCGACTCCAAGGGCCTGAACCTGCCCTCGCCGCTGGCCAGCCAGCACACCGCCCTGTACGCGGTCGCGGGCGTGGACATGTGGCACTTCTGGGGGTTCCTCACCATCATCTACCTGGCCGCGCTCCGGCAGACCCCGATCGACCTGGTCGAGGCGGCGCTGGTCGAGGGGGCCAGCGGCTGGCAGGTCTACCGGTACGTCTACCTGCCCAGGATCAGGTCCACGCTGAAGCTGATGTGGATCATGATCATCATCTTCTCGTTCCTGGCCTTCGACTACGTCTACCTGCTCACCCAAGGCGGGCCGGCGCACGCCACCGAGATGCTCAGCACGTACGCCTACACCGCCGCGTTCTCCGCGTTCGAGTTCGGCAAGGCGGCCGCGGTCGGGCTGGTGATGAGCGGCTTCGGCCTGCTCTGCTCGTTCCTCTTCGTCTGGCTCAGCCGAAAGGACTATGACCAGTGACCGTGCGCGCGGCACGTGCCAAGGGCGTCGCCAGTCATGCTCTGCTGATCGGCTTCGCCGTCACCGCGCTGTTCCCGCTGCTCCTCGTCGGGCTGAACAGCCTGAAGCTGTCCACGCAGATCATCGCGAGCCCGCTGTCCCTGCCGAAGATCTTCGCCTGGAGCAACTTCTCCCAGGCCTGGTACTACGGGCACTTCGCGCACGGCTTCGTCAACAGCATCCTGCTGGCCGGCACCACGGTCGTCGTCGTGCTGGTCTGCTCGTCCATGGCCGGGTACGTGCTGGCCGGGCGGAAGCTGCGGGCCGGCCCGGCGATCATGATCTATTTCATGGTGTCGATGACGGTGCCGATCCAGCTGTTCCTGTTCCCGCTGTACTTCGCGTTCGCCCACCTCGGGCTGCTCGGCAACGTGTTCGCCGTCGGCGTCGTCATCGCCGCGCTCAACATGCCGCTGTCCATCTTCCTCATGCGCACGTTCTTCCTGAACGTGCCGCGGGAGATGGAAGAGGCGGCGCTGATGGACGGCGCCTCCACCCGCCAGGTCATCACCCGCGTCATGCTGCCCGTGGTGAAGCCGGGGCTGATCACCGTCGCGATCATCGCCGGGCTGAACGCCTGGAACGAGTTCCTCATCAGCTCGACGTTCCTGCAGGGCAACTACACCGCGACGCTCGGCTACCTGACGATGAACGGCACATTCAGCACCAACGAGGGCGTCATGATGGCCGGCGCGGTCATCCTCATCGTGCCGATCGTCATCGTGTTCGTGATCACCCAGCGGTACGTCGTCGATGGCCTGGTCGCGGGCGCGGTCAAGGGATGACCACCGCACCGCAGCTCGCGCCGGCCCGGCAGGCGCCGGGGGACGCCGTCAGCGAGCGCACCTACGCCGGCGTGCTCGGCAAGATCATCGGCGTCTACTACGGCAGGCCGGTCGAAGGCTGGAGCTACCGGCATCTCCGGGACCGGTTCGGCGAGGTCGACCACTACGTGGCCGGCGAGCTCGGCACCCACCTCATCGTCCCCGACGACGACATCTCCGGCACGTTCGTCTACGCCCGGGCCGCGTCCGACCACGACGGCATCGAAGCCGCCGGCCCGGCCGCGGTGGGCCAGACCTGGCTCAACTACACGATCGAAGGCAAGACCGTGCTGTGGTGGGGCGGGCTGTGCCGGTCCACCGAGCACACCGCGTTCCTCCGCCTCAAGGACGGCATCCAGTCGCCGCGCAGCGGCTCGATCGAACTCAACGGCCGGTCGATGGCCGAGGGCGTCGGCGCGCAGATCTTCATCGACGGCTGGGGGCTGATCTGCCCGAGCGACCCGCAGCGCGCCGCGCACCTGGCCCGCAACGCCGCCCGGGTCAGCCACGACGGCCTCGCCGCGTCCGCGGCCGCGTTCCTCGCCGCGATGGAGGCGCTCGCCTTCACCACCCCGGACGTCGCCGAGCTCATCGACCGGTGCCTGCCGCTGGCCGCCGACGCGCGGCTGACCAGCCTGGTCGACGACGTCCGCGCGGTGTGCGCCACGGCCACGCACTGGCGGGATGCCCGGGACTGGATCGAGGAACACCACGGCTACCCGCGCTACCCGGGCAACAGCCCGATCGCGACCAACCACGCCGCGGTGCTGATGGCGCTGCTGCTGGGCGGCGACGACTTCCACGCCAGCCTGCGCATCTGCACGTCGGCCGGCTGGGACACCGACAGCAACACCGGAAATCTGGGCTGTCTTAACGGCATCCGGCTGGGCTTGGCCGGAATCGATGCCGGGGCGGATCTGCGCGGCCCAGTCGCGGACCGGCTCTACGCGGTCAGCGCCGACGGCGGCGACTGCGTCAGCGACGCGGTCCGCGAAACCCGCCGCCTCGCGCACAGCCGCGCCCGCATCTACGGCCACGCCAAGCCCACCCCGATGCCGCGCTTCCGCTTCGAGTACCCCGGCTCCACACAGGGGTTCCGCAAGCACGGCGACGGCCCCCGCCAGGCCCTGACCCGTATCGCCAACGAATCCGGCGACGGCCTGACCATCTGCTACGAACACCTGGCCGCCGGCGCCGCCGCCACCGTGTCCACCCCCACGTTCGCGCCGCCCGAGCCGACCGGCGCCCGCGGCACCAGCTACTTCGACGTCGTCGCCTCGCCCACGCTGTACCCCACCCAGCTGATCCGCGCCCGCGTGCATGCGGGCGACGGCCCCCCGCCGACCCTGGCGTTCTTCATCGGCAGCTACGGCGACGACGGCGTCGTCCACACCGCCACTGGCCCGCTCCAGCAGCTCCACCCGGGCGCCAACGACCTCGACTGGCGGGTCCCCGCCACCCAGGGCCGCCCGATCTGCCAGCTCGGCCTTGAGTTGCGGTCCCAGGCCCGGTGCGACGGCAGCGTCACCGTCGAATCCATCGACTGGCCCGGCGCACCGGACGACTACGTACTCGGCACCGCCTACGAGCTGTCGCCGGACCTGACCCCGTGGACCACCGACACGGTCTGGCTGCGCAGCTTCGTCAGCTCGGCCCGGAACTTCGCGCCTGACTACACGACGACGTTCTCCATCTCCCACCCCGGCCCGGGCGGCGTCGTCACGACCGGAACGCACGACTGGGCCGACTACACCGTCTCCTCGGCCATCACCTTCAACCAGCAGGCCGCGGCCGGCCTGGTCGCCCGCGCCACCGGCCACCGCCGCTACTACGCGGCCGTGCTGAGCGAGGGCCAGGCCCGGATCATCAAACGCCGCGACGACACCGAAGAAATCCTCGCCGCCGTCGAGGCCGGCTACCAGACCGACGAGGTGCACGACCTGGAGTTCACCGTCACCGGCCACCAGCTCGAGATGCGCGTCGACGGCCGGCCAATGGCCCGGGCCACCGACGGCAGCTACCGGGACGGCGGGGCCGGGTTCCTCGTCGACACCGGCGCCATCCTGGCCCGCGGCTTCCGCGTCCAGGACCGAGTCCAAGACCCGGACCGGGGGAGCGCCTCGTGACCGGCCTCCCGGCGGGCTACGCCGAGAAGATCTACGCCGGCGTCCTCGGCAAGATCATCGGCGTCTACCTCGGCCGCCCGGTCGAAGGATGGCCCTACGACCGGCTGCGGGCCCGCTTCGGCGAGCTCAGCTACTACGTCAGCGACCAGCTGGGCGAGCCGCTCGTGGTGGCCGACGACGACGTATCCGGCACGTTCGCCTTCGGACGGGCCATCGCCGACCACGGATACCCGGCCACGCTAGCTCCCCAGCAGGCCGGCGACACCTGGCTGAACTACATCATCGAGAACCGCACGATCCTGTGGTGGGGCGGCCTCGGCCGGTCCACCGAGCACACCGCCTACCTGCGGCTGCGCGACGGCGTCCAGCCGCCACGCAGCGGATCATACGAGCTCAACGGGCCGACGCTGCCCGAACAGGTCGGCGCCCAGATCTTCTCCGACGCCATCGCCATGGCCTACCCCGGCGACCCGGACCAGGCCGCCGCGGCCGTCCGCGCCGCCGCGTCGGTCAGCCACGACGGCGTCGCCCTCGACGCGGCCGCCTTCCTCGCCGCGATCCGCGCCCTCGCCTTCGACGTCACCGACCTCGGTCGCCTCCTCGACGCCTGCCGCCACCACGTCCGCGACCACCGGCTCGCCGCCGCCATCGACGACGTCACTGCCGTCTGTGACGGCCAGACCGACTGGCGGGCTGTGCGGGAGCACATCGACCAGAAGATCGGCTACCACGCCTTCGACGGCCCCTGCCACGTCATCCCCAACCACGCCATGACGCTGGCCGCGCTGCTGCTCGGCGGCGACGACTTCCAGCGGTCCGTCATGATCGCCGCGTCGGCCGGCTTCGACACCGACAGCAACGCCGGCGTCGTCGGCTGCGTCAACGGGATCCGGCTCGGCCTCGACGCGATCACCGCCCAGGTGGACTTCCGCGCCCCGGTCGCCGACCGGATGCTCGTGGTCACCGCCGACGGCGGATCGTGCGTCACCGACGCCGTGCGGGAAACCCGCGCGATCGTCCGCGCCGCCGAACGGCTCCGGGCCCCCGAACCGCTCCCCGGAACCGAACGGCTCCGGGGAGCCACCAGCCATCCGCACGAGCCGCGGTTCACCTTCCAATACCGGGGTTCGGTCCAAGGCTTCCAACCCTGCCCGTACGCACGCCCGCCGTACCCGGCCGCCAGCGTCAGCAACGCCAACGCCAGCACCGTCGGCGGACCGGCCGCGCTCGTCATCGGCTGCACCGGCGTCGGGCCTGGCATCGAGGCCGCCGTCTCCACCCCGGTCTTCCCCGACCCGGCCGAGTGCGCGGACAACTTCTCCACGATCGCCAGCCCCACCCTCTACCCGGGCCAGCTCATCCGGCTGACCGCGCACACCACCGCCACGGCCGGCTCCCCGGCGCTCCGTCTCTACGTCCTGGCCCGCGACGGCGCAGGCGAGATCAACCGCACCGCCAGCCCCCCGTTCCCGCTAACCGGCCAGCCGACACAGCTCACCTGGCGCGTACCACCCACCGCCGCCAGCCCGCTGATCCGCTTCGGCCTCGCCGTCCAGTCCGCGCAACGGTTCGACGGCGACGTCCACATCACCGCCATCGACTGGCGCGGCGCCCCCGGCCACTTCACCGTGGACGGCATCCTGCTCACCGACATCTGGGACATCCACCCCGAGGCGCTCACCGCCTGGGTGTCCTCGGCCGCCAACTTCGAAGCCGACTCCGCCCGCACCTTCTCCATCTCCCACCCCCGCGGCCCCGGCCTGGCCACCATCGGCTGCACCGACTGGGACGACTACGCCGTCTCGGCCACGCTCTACCTGAGCCTGCACCGCGCCGCCGGGCTCGTCGCCCGCAGCACCGGGCACCGCCGCTACTACGCCGCGATCTTCGACGGCGGCAACCGCGTCCGCCTCATCAGGCAGCGCGACGCCACCCACCACGTCCTGGCCGAGACGGCGTTCGCCTACCGTCAGGACGCCCCGTACACCTGCGAACTCGCCTGTCACGGAAACCGGATCACGCTCGACGTTAACGGCGAACGGATCGCCACGGCCACCGACCCCAGCTACCGCAGCGGCGCGGCCGGCTTCCTCGTGGACACCGGCACCATGCTCGCCGACGCGTTCGCCGTCCGGGCCATCACCGGGGAAGCCTCCGCATGAACGGCCCAACCCCGGCCCCGGCCTACCTCGCCTTCGCGCACCTGATCATCGACGACCTCGAACTCGCCGACGGCACCCGGATCACCGGCCAACTCGGCGGCGCCGGCACATACGCCGCGCTCGGCATGTCCCTGGCCAGCGCGCCGCATGCTGCCGCCCTGACCTGCGGCGTCGGGGCCGATCTGGCGCCCGCGCACCGAGCCTGGCTACGCGCGTCGGGCATCGACACCACGGCCCTGGCGGCCCGCGGCCCGCACACTCCGCGGTCCCGCGTCGTGTACCACGCGGACGGCTCCCGGACGGAGACACCCAGCTACGGGCATGATCACTTCGCTGGGATGGCGCCAGCCGTCAAGGACATTCCGGTTGGGTGGCAGCAGATCCAGGGCGTCTACTTCTTCGCGGCCGACGACGAGCCGCAGTGGCCCGAGCTGCTGCACCGGGCCCGGCCGGCCGCGGTGCTGTGGGAGATATCCGCGGCCTGCTGCCGCCCGGACCGGTTCGGCGCCGTGGCCCGCCGGATGCGGGACGTGGATGTGCTGTCCATCAACGCCGCCGAGGCCCGCGCGCTGTGCGGCGTGGCCGACCCGGTCGGCTGCCTGGCCCGGCTGCGGGCGGCCGGCCCGGCCGTCGTCGTGCTGCGCCGCGGCGCGGCTGGTTCGCTGATCGCCACCGGCGACCGCACCCTGGAGGTGGGTGCCGCACCGGCCGGCCGGGTGGAAGACGCCACCGGCGCCGGCAACTGCTACAGCGGCGCCTTCCTCGCCGCCTGGTGCCAGACCCACGACCCGGGCGCGTCGGCCGCCATCGCTGCGGCCGCCGCCGCGACCGTGCTGGGCCAGGCCGGCGTCCCGCCACCGGCCGACGCGCCCGCCCGGATGGCGCTGGCCGCCCGCGCCGCCCAGGTCACCGTGCACGAGAGCCCCCTACCTTCGATGAGTACGGAGCCCACATGAGCGTCACCGCCCTGCGCGACCAGGTGTTCAGCCTCCCGCAGCTGATCCGCGACACGACCTGGCAGGTCGAAGAGCGCGCCCGGACCGCGCTGAGCACGCCGGACATCCTCAACCTCCGGCTGGTGCTGATCACCGGCAGCGGCGATTCGAACATCGCCGCCCGGGCCGCCCAGTTCGCTTGGCAGCACCTCGGCGGCGTCCCCA
>DASYAV010000243.1:0-11056 GCA_036501145.1 Streptosporangiaceae bacterium
CCCAGTCGACGCCAGCGGGAGGAACCCGGTTTACCGCACCGTCCCCGGGCCGCTCACCCGGGCAGCCCGGCCCAGCGGGGCAACCGGGCCAGCGCACGCGATCCACCCCAGCGACCCGGCTGCCGTATAAGGCCAGCCCGGCGCCACCCACGCGCCGCCACCCATCACAGGTAAATCTGAACGACCACGCTCATCCCCCAGGTCCACCCCGCAAAGCGAATAATCATCGTTTAGCGCGACCGTGGAGTACTTGACAACACCTCAGCGCGGATCAGCATGTGAGGCGGCCTCCTGCACGTCCCGTAGCGGCACCCCGGCATCCAGCGCTGCGGTGATGAACGCATGCCGCAGCGTGCGCGGTCCGACGGGTTTGGTGATCCCGGCGCGGCGGGCCGGGTGGCGGACGATTCGCCCTGCGCCGTGACAGTCCAGCCGCCGTCCATCGGATGCGAGGAAGATCGGTCCCTCGCTGCGCTCCCCGATAGCCAGGTCGATCGCCCGGGCCGTGCGTGGCGCCAGCGGGATCGTGACCACCTTGCCGCCCTTGCGGGTGATCACCAGCGTCCGGTGCCCACGTTCGAGGCCCAGGGCTTCGATGTCGGCGCCGGTGGCTTCCGATACCCGCAGTCCGTTGAGCGCGTGCAGACAGACGAGCGCGTGCTCGGCTGGTGGGCCGAGCCCGGCGGCCACCAGCAGCCCGCCGAGCTCGTTACGGGCCAGCCGACGGCGTGGGATGCATAATCCAGCCGCGGTCGGCGGACGTATGCGGCTGGGGAGTGATCAAGGAGTTCTTCTTCGACGGCATACCGGTAGAGCCTGGCGATGGTGCACAAGCGGCGGGTGATGGTGGCCCGGGCGCGGCCTCGGACTTCCAGGTCGCGGGCGAAGCATTCGATGTCGGCGCCGCGGGCGGCGAACAGCGCCAGCTGGCGCTGCTGGCACCAGGAGGCGAACTGCCGCAAATCAAGTTCGCAGGCGTGGCGGGTCAGGCCGCTGTAGCCAGCCAGGAACCCGGCTAGGGCCAGCCGATCTGCCGGGCTGAACACGGGTACGAGGGGAACCAGGGAGTCGAGGGGATGTGGTGGGCATCAGGCACCTCCGGGGATTGGCTAGGACCCCGGACGCTGGGACAACCGAGGTCCCAGCGATGAACGACAACCCCACGGTAAATCGGCTCTGACCCCTCCACCAGATTACGCACAGTGAGTTATGGCTGGACTACCCGATGCCTGGCCGGGGGCAACGCAGGACCCATGGTGTGCTGGAGGGTGTGGTTTACTGATCGCGGACGCCCTGGAGCAAGGGGAGGTGGTAGCGATGTCGGCCCTGTCGATCATGCGCTCCTGCCTCGCAGCCCGGGCGTCCTTGCGGGCCTGACCGGGGAGCGCAGCTCTCGGAAGGTCACTTGGCATGACCGACCTGGTCACCCGCGCGCTGTACACGCGCGGGGAATCACGGTTCTTCTTTATGGACTGCTGTGGCCCGGGTGTGATCCCTGCGGCCGGACTTGACGCCTTCTCAGATGACTGAGGCTGCCGTTCAGCCTCAGCTGTCGACCCGGCGCTCACTGACCCGGCTGTGGCCGTATGCGCGGCCGTACCGTCTCCGGCTGGCGGCCTCGACCGTGCTGGCCACCGCCGCGTCGTGCCTGGCGCTGGTCATGCCGCTCGTGCTCAAGTGGATCGTGGATGGCCCGATCGCGCACCGCCAGCCTGCCGGTGTGCTGCTCGGCGGGCTGGCGTTGCTCGTGCTCGGCGCCGCCGAGGCCGGAATCTTCGGCGTCCGGCGCTGGCTCGCCGCGGGCCCGCTGGCCCTGATCGAAGCGACGATGCGGGCGGACTTCCACCGGCACGTGCAGCGGCTCCCGATGTATATTCACGACCGCTGGCCCAAAGGCCAGATTCTGTCCCGTGGCACCACCGACCTCCAGGTGGTGCGCTCGTTCCTGGCCGGGCCCATGACGTTCGTCGTGGTCAACTCCATGACGATCCTGGCGGGCGGCGCCATCTTGATCAGCCAGCAGTGGCTGCTCGGCCTCATCGTGCTCGCCACTGTCCCGGTGCTGATCTACGTCTCGACGCGGTTCGAGACCAGGTATGGGGCGGCGACCCGGGCCGCCCAGGACATCTCCGGTGACCTGACCACGACCGTGGGGGAATCCATCCTGGCCATCCGCGTCATCAAGGGGTTCCGGCAAGACCGGGCACAGATAGCGGGCTTCCGGCAGCAGGTGCGCACCTCGCGTGAAGCCGAGATAGGCAAGGCGGCCCTGCTCGGCACGTACTCGGCAGTCATCATGACGCTGCCCGACCTGGCCACCGCCTGCGCGCTGGCGATCGGGGCCGTGCAGGTCGCGCACGGCCACCTTTCCACCGGATCGCTGGTGGCCTTCCTCGCCACGATCATCGCGCTGCGTCCCTCCGTGGCGGAAACCGGTTCGCTGCTGGCGTCATCCCACGACGCCGCGGCCTCCGCGGCCCGGTTCTTCGAGGTGCTCGATGAGCCCGAAGCGCCGCAGGACGAGCCGGAAGCGCCGCAGGACAAGGTCCGGGCGCCGCAGCATCCACGCACCAGGGAGCCCGCCGAGCTCGCCGTCGAGGGGGTGTGGTTCCGTTATCCGGGCACCGCACCAGAGCACCCGCCCGTGCTGCGCGACGTCAGCCTGCGGATCGCCCGGGGCGAGACCCTCGCCGTGGTCGGCACCACCGGGAGCGGAAAGACAACCCTCGCGGCGCTGGTGGCGCGCGTGTACAACCCGGTGAAGGGGCGTATCACCCTCGACGGGGTAGACATCGCCACGCTCAGCGCGGCGCAGTTGTGCGAGGCGGTGGCCGTGGCCTTCGACCAGCCGACCCTGTTCTCCACGAGCGCGGCGGACAACGTGCTCATGGGTCTTGACGCCGGGCAGGTGGCCCTGGAGGAGGCGCTGCAGATCGCCCACGCACAGGACTTCGTCAGCCAGCTCCCCGATGGCGCCCGGACCCAGCTCAGCGAGAACGGCCTGACCCTGTCCGGCGGCCAGCGGCAGCGGATAGCCCTGGCGCGGGCGGTCATACGTAAACCCCGGCTGCTAGTGCTCGACGACCCGCTGTCCGCACTCGACATCCACACCGAGGCCCAGGTGCAGGAGGCGCTGCGCGAGGTGCTGGCCACGACCACCGCGCTGATCATCGCGCACCGGCCCTCGACAGTCCAGCTCGCGGACCGGGTCGCGGTGCTCGGCTGTGGCCAGATCGTCGCGATCGGCACTCACGACAAGCTCCTGGAAACCAGCCCCGAATACGTGACCCTGATGACCACAGTGGAGTCCGCGGTCATGTCCAGCGGCGGGCGTGAGACCTGATGTCGCTGGCCGCCACGGCCGCAGCGCCGGGCCCAGCCGGTGAGCTGAACGAGGGGATCGCCGATGAGCTCGAGGCGGCCCCGCCGAAGGGTGCCTCACGCCGCCTGCTCTGGTCCTTGGTGCGGCCCGATATCCGCCGGGTCGGGCTGACCGCCGTCGTGCTCCTGCTCCAGCAGGCCACGGCGCTGGCGGGCCCTGTCCTGGTGGCCTATACGATCGACAGCGCGGTCCCGGCGCTGCGCGCCAAGGATGCGGCGCCGCTGATCAGCGTCGCTGTCGGCTATGTGGCCTGTGCGATCGCGAACGGCTTGCTGCAGGACTGGTTCCTCCGGCTGTCGGCCGGCATCAGCCAGAACGTGCTCTGCGGCCTGCGCCTGATGCTGTTCTCGAAGATCCAGTCGCAGAGCATCGACTTCCACGAACGGCATTCCTCCGGGCAGTTGACCTCGCGCGCCACCACTGACGTCGAGGCCGTCAGGGAACTGCTGGAAAGCGGCCTGGATCAGATCGTCAGCGCGGCCGTTGCCCTGATCTACATCTCGGTCATCCTGCTGATGCTCGACTGGCAGCTCGGCGTGGCCGCCCTGGTCACCATGGGGCCGGTGTACCTGACCATGCGGTCTTTCCGGCGTCGTGTGCGCAAGGTTTACCACGGGCGCTCGACCGCGGCGGCCGTGGTGCTGACGGGCATCGCGGAGATGCTCGGCGGCATCCGCACCGTCCAGGCCTACCGCCGCGAAGAGGCCAACGACGCGACGCTCGCCGTGACCAACGGCCGCCACAGGGACCTGAACATCCGGGCCGGGCTGGAGATGGCCCGCTACGTCACCAACTCGCGCCTGGCGGCGAACGTGTCCATCGCCGCCCTGGTTCTGTGGGGTGGCTACCAAGTCGCTTCGGGCCAGCTCGCCCTGGGGGCGTTCGCCGGTGCGGTGCTGTACCTGCGGACCTTGTACGACGAGCCACTGCAGCTCGGCGGAATTCTCGACGCCTACCAGTCCGCTGCCGCTTCCCTGGAGAACATCGCGGTGCTGCTGGCCACACAGCCCACCGTGGCCGAGCCGGCCGAACCGACTCCGCTGCCCGCGCTGTCGGCTGAGGTGCCCGGCCGGTGCGTGACCTTCGAGCACGTCTCCTTCTCCTACCGCCCGGGGCACCAGGTGCTCCCACCCTTCGACCTTGAGATACCAACGGGCCAGACCGTCGCCGTGGTCGGCCCCACCGGCGCGGGGAAGTCCACCCTGGCCAAGCTGCTGGCCAGGTTCTACGACCCGGCCGAAGGCCGGGTACTGCTCGACGGCGTCGACCTTAGGTGCGTGGCCACTGAGGAACTGCGCCGAAGCCTGGTGATGCTGCCCCAGGAGGCGTTCGTGTTCTCCAGGAGCATCGCCGGGAACATCGCGCTCGGCCGGCCGGACGCGACCCAGGATGACATCGAGCGCGCGGCCAAGGCCACCGGGGCCCACGACTTCATCATCCAGCTTCCCGGCGGATACCAGCACGAACTCCACCAGGCAGGCGGCGAGTTCTCGGCAGGCCAGCGCCAGCTCATCGCGCTGTCCCGAGCGTTCCTCGCTGACCCGTCAGTGATCATCCTGGATGAGGCCACCTCGGCCCTGGACATACCGAGCGAGCGAACGATCCAGACCGCCCTGCGCACGGTGCTGCGCGGCCGCACGGCACTCGTCGTCGCGCACCGGCTGTCCACTGCCCAGATAGCCGACCGCGTGCTAGTCATGGTGGGCGGCCGCATCACCGAAGACTGTCTCCCCCGCGACCTCACCGCCAAGACAGGCCACTTCGACCAGGCACGCCGCTCCTGGCTGGATAGCAATAACTAACTGCCAGCGATGCATCGTCTCCGAGCCGACCACATCACCTGGTCCGGCGCGCTGAACAATCCCGGCCGACGCAACCGTCCCGGCGCGCAGCACCCGGCGTCACCCCGCGGTACACCCAGATATGTACGAGCACCCCGCGAATGACCAGGGTCAGCGCCTGCGCCTGCCTGGCGTGTCTCAGGTCAGCGTGGTGGGCCTGACCTGCCACGGCGCAGGCTTTGTCACCCGGCGGGGGGCGGGAACGGTGGGAGGTTCTGGTGGCATACGGTTCCCTTCGGCGGGAGGGCACCGGTGCGGAAGTAGGCGGTCATGTAGGTGCTGGCGCAGGTGCTCGGGTTGAGGAATGCGGTGTGGCCGTAGCCGTGGACGACGAGCAGCCGGGCGTTGCCGAGTTGGCGGGTCATGGCCATGGCGTCCCGGAGCGGGAGGAACGGGTCGGTGGTGTTGCCGATCACCAGGATGGGGCTCGTGGGGGCATTCCACGGGCCGCTGTAGGCGTCCTGCCCGCGCACCGGCCAACTGGCGCAGGGCTCGTCATTACCCCACAGATCCGGCAGGGCGATCACGCCGCTGCGGCGCAGCGCCAGGCGCTGCAGGCCGGCGTAGGCACTGGCGGGAGGGCTCGGCGCCTCGTCGCACTGGACCGCGTAACCCTGCTCGGCCCCTCCGTACCGCTGGGCGCCGGCCAGCGGAGCGACCGGGCGGGCGCCCGCTGTGCCGCTGCCCGCCCAGAGCTGCTGGAGCCCCTGGGCAACCCCGGACCAGCCGGGGGCGCTGTTGCCAGGTACGGGCGTGCTGAACGGCTGCACGAAGGAGAGCCCGAAGCTGACATCGGTGACAATCTCGGCGTAGGTGTAGGTGATGCCGCCCAGGGTGATGGGTGCCTTCTTGAGGCGGGCCAGGAGCGCATCCCACTTAGCCCTCGTCGCGGCGGGACTGCCGGCCGAGAACGCGCAGGCCCGGGTGCTGCGCTGCCCGCAGATCCGCAGGAACGCGCCGAGCGCCCTGGCGGCCGCCTTGTCGCTGCCCATGCGCAGGTAGGTGCTCAGCCGGGGGTCCGGCCGCCCGCCGTTGGTCCAGGCCTCGGGCGGGACGTTCCCGTCCAGTACCAGCCTGCCCACCCGGCGCGGGAACAGGTTCGCGTAGGTCGCGCCCAGGAACGTGCCGTAGGAAATGCCCAGGTAGTTCAGCTTGCGCTGGCCGAGGTCCTGGCGCAGCAGGTTCAGGTCGCGGGCGGAGTCCGCGGTCGAGACGTGTTCGAGCAGCGCGCCGTTCCGCGCGGCGCAGATCCTGCCGAACTCGCGCCACCGGCGGATGTAACCGCGCTGCTGGCGCCCGCCGACGGGGAAGAAGGAGTACTTGCCGAGGAACGTGCTTTCCGCGGTCTGGCTTGGGAAACACTGAACCGCCGTGCTCGCCCCGGACCCTCGCGGGTCCCAGCTCACGATGTCGTACTCGCGCAGCAGCGCCTTCGGGAAGAACCCGATAAATGCCGGGAGCTGCACCGTGCCGGCCCCGCCGGGCCCCCCCGGGTTGAAGAAGATCACGCCGCGCCGGGCCGGCCCGGTCGCCGGGTGCTCCACCAGGGCCAGCCTGATCTTCGGCCCGGACGGATCCCGGTAGTTCAGCGGCGCCGCGACGGTCGCGCACGTGAACCCGCCCACCATCGCGCCCGCGCTGCCCGCGGGGCACCGGTGCCAGGCGACGGCCGGCACCGCGCCCGAGGTGCCTGCGGCACCGGCCGGGCCGGCCCCGAATGCTGGAACGAGCACGGACACCAGGGCCGCGGCGATGCCGGCGCCTGTCAACCGAGCCCGGCGCCGTGTGCCACGCCTGAACCTTTTCGGAGTGCAGGACGGCGAAGTCCTCGTCCTGGAATGCTCGCCTCTCATAGCATGATCACCCTTCCGGGATAGTCGCCCAGGACGGGCAGTGATGCCCGGCGCAGATGCGTTTCCCAGGCTCCGAAGACCGCAGGCCTAGCGGGCGGTCCATCGTGGCGGTGTGCTGGGTCATCTGCGGGCCCTTCGGCTCTCGGCCTGCGCGATCACGGGGTGGCTGGCGGGTTCTGTTCTGGGAGAGATAGCTTGCGGTGGCTCATCCGGCGTCTGCCACCTTGATGACGAGCTTGCCGCGGGCGTGCCCGGCTTGGAGGTGGCGCATCGCGTCGGGTGCCTGCAGCAGCGGGTAGGTCGCGCCGATGACCGGGGTGAGCTGGCCGGCCTCGATCAGCTCGGCGAGCCGGTCAAGGTCGGCGCGGCGCTGCCGGGAGACGAGCATGGTCAGCCGCTGGCGGGCAAACGGTGACGCCGTCAGGGCGTGTAGCTGGCGGCCCATGCCGGTCCAGCGGCCGGCGTCCTCGCCGCCGGCGATGACCAGTGTCCCGGTGCGGGTGAGGGCGCGCCGCAGCCGCGGCAGCGGCGTATTCCCGGCGATGTCCAGGATCAGGTCGTAGCGCTGAGTGCCGTCGGTGAAGTCGTCGCGGGTGTAGTCGAGGACGTGGTCGGCGCCGATCGAGGCGACCAGGCTGGTCTTCGCGGTGCTGCACACCCCGGTGACCTGCGCGCCGAGGGATTTGGCGATCTGCACGGCGAAGGTGCCGACACCTCCGGAGGCGCCGACGATCAGCACATGCTGGCCGGGCTGCAGGCGCCCGGCGTCGCGCAGGCCCTGCAGGGCGGTAAGCCCGGAGACCGCGACGGCCGCGGCCTGGCCGAAGGTGAGGCTGGCTGGCTTGCGCGCGAGCTTGTCGGCGCGGGCGCGCGTGTATTCGGCAAAGGAGCCCTGGCCGATGCCGAACACCTCATCACCCGCCTTGAACCTGGTCACGCCCGCACCGGCGGCCACGACGGTGCCGGCCAAATCGAGCCCGGGAACCCGGTTCTTCGGCTTGCGCAGGCCAGAGACCAGGCGGACCAGATACGGCTGGCCTGCCATGAGATGCCAGGTACCCCGGTCCAGGCCTGCGGCGCGGACCCGGACCAGCACCTCCCCTTCCCCGGCCGCTGGCTGGTCGATCTCCTCGGCGTGCAGGATGCCGGCGGGGCCATAGCCGGCCTGCACGATCGCCAGCATCCGCTGCGGCCGAAGCGGCGGCGGCGCGGTCCGGCCGCTGTTCCCGGCGGGCGCCGCAGCCCGGTCCGCCGGGCCAGTCGCTGCATTCATAGCCGTCCCTCCGCCGATCTAGCGGTCCCGCCCGGGGGCTGCGAGCGTGCCCACTGCATGGTGATGTTGGTTACGGCCGGAGCGGCGAGCGGGTCCGTCAGCTGACCGGTGCGGGCGGAGCCGGGACTCGAGCGGTTGACGCGGGGGCGAGGTCGTCGGGTGTAGGGGCGGCGGGCGCGCCTGTCCCGCCCTGGTCGAGGCGGAACGGCGGGTAGGCGTCGGTCATCAAGGCGGCGTAGGCGACGACCCGCAGCACCCAGCGGTTCATGCCGATGACGAAGTCATACAGCCCCCGCGGGTAGCGGCCCGCTACCAGCAGCGCGATCGCCGCGAAGCACACGGCCAGCCCAATCAGGCCTCCGGACAGGGCGTCTGCCTGCCAGGCGTGCCCCGAGCCCCCGGTGGCGGTGTAGGCGGCACCGCCGGCGAACACGGCGACGATGGCGTACTGCGGGATCGCCAGCAGCCACCACTTGACCAGGACCAGGCCGCGAGAGAGCCGCTGCGGGTAGGCGATGTCCAGCGTGGCGGGGTAGTCCGGCTCCTCATCCAGGCTGAACGGCGGGTAGCGGTCGGTGCCCAGCGCACTGTAGGTGTAGTAGGCGACCCGCCACGACCAGCGCAGCACCCCCAGATTGAAGCCGAACAGCGCTGGGGGGTAGCGCCCAGTGAACAAGATCGCGAAGAACGCGATGACGGTGACGGCGGTGAACGCGATCCACAAGAAGGACAGCACGATGTAGTGCGGGATTGCCAGCAGCCACTTGACCAGCCACAACCAGCGGCTCAACGGCTCGTCGAGGCTCGCCCGCATCTGTATGGGATAGTCCTGTTCCATGGTTTCCTCCCTTTCCCCTGTCAGTGCCGGATGCCACATCCAGGGAGCCGGCCCGCGATCGGCGCGGGCAGAGGCCCGGGACCTGGGCACGCCCAGGCCGGCCATCGGAACCTCACCGGGCGGGCGCCTGCGCCGGCTGCCCAGCGAGAACTCCCGCGCAGCCACTGGGACCGCGGCGAGTTCGGGGGAACCCTGCTTCAAGCCGCCGAGGTCAGCAAGCTGCTTAGGAGCAGGACCCGCTGCGGGCTCGGCAGGACACCAGCGGTCAACAGCTGCGGTATGGCCAGCCGCCGCTGAACCAGCGGCCGCCACCGGCTGATATGCCGGCCACCGTAGAACTCCATCTGCGCCGCATACCGGACTGGGATGGACATCGGCCCCCCTAGCAGGCCGGGTGCGGGAAAAGCACACGGCCCGTGTTCCCCACGCTACGTTCGCAACCAAATACTAGCAATATATCTCTAGAAAAGATCTGTGATATTTTGCGGTATGGCAGAGTGGAGCTTCCTGACCAGCCACGCGCGGGTACTACTGTGCATCGCCCATGACCCCGGGGTGCGGCTGCGTGACATCGCGGCCAGGGCGGGCATCACCGAGCGGACCGCCTACGGCATCGTCACCGACCTGACCGGGGCCGGGTACGTCGCGAAGCAGAAAGACGGCCGCCGTAACCGTTACCAGGTCCAGGCGCACCTGCCGCTTCGCGTGCCGCTGCCAATGCCCGGCAGCCGCGAACGCACCATCGGCGAAGTCCTGGCACTGCTCACCGACGCCGGCGACCGCGCAGCCTGGCTGCCGGCCCGGGACGAGGAACCAGCTGTCCCGCCGCCCGACGGCAGCCAGACGGGAACAGGCCATGGCTGATGCACCCGTGACGGCCGGCAGGTGCGCGCCGGTCACCGGCACATGGAATCTTTATCCGGCGAGCCGACGGTCGGGTGGGATAATACGCTGGTGATTGCGCGGATCGTGGTTGGCGTGCTGGTTCTGGCATGTGCCGTTCCGGCCGGTTTGACGCTCGCGGCTGGCGCTGCCGGTCCGCAGTCCGCTGCGGCCCAGACCCGCGGTGAGCACCAGCTGCCCGCGCAGCCGGGCGTGTGTTGCGCCGCGACTGCTGCCGATGTGCCGGAGGCCGGGGGAGATATCGGCGACCAGGGTTACTCGTCCCTGTCGCAGATCACGCCGGGCAACGTGCACAGCCTGGCCGGCGCCTGGCTTGACCATCTCGAGGGCGGCGCGGCGGGCGCGGCTCAGGAGAGCACGCCGGTCGCGGTTGACGGGCGGCTGTACGTTCAGACCAGCCAGGGCGACGTCTTCGCCGTAAACGGCGCCACGGGCAAGGTGATCTGGGAGTACAAGTCGGGATTCGCCGGTACCGAGCGAGGAGTAGCGGTCGCTGCCGGGCGGGTCTTCGCGGCGCTGGGCCACGAGCACGTGGTGGCGCTGAACCAGCAGACAGGCGCGGTGATCTGGCAGACCCAGGTGGGCACACCCGGTCAGGACACCTCCGCCAACGGATCAGCCACGCCGTGGACGCTTTACTTCAGGGGGCTTGTCTACGTCGGTACGGAAAACGGCGGTGCCGCGGGCATGCGCGGCCACCTTTACGCGCTGCATGCCTCTAACGGAACCGTTGCCTGGCGCTTCGCGGGGACGGCAGGACCGGGCCAGCCTGGCCACAGCAGCTGGAAGGGCACGTCCTGGATGCTCGGCGGCGGTGATATCTGGATGGCGCCGGCCGTCGATCCCCAGCTCGGGACGCTCTATGTCGCAGTCGCCAACCCGGAGCCGCGAGTGTCCGGCGCTGCCAGGGCTGGCAACGATCTGTATACGAATTCGCTTGTCGCGCTCAACGCGGCCACGGGCAAG
>DASYAV010000244.1:0-32037 GCA_036501145.1 Streptosporangiaceae bacterium
GCGCCGGTGCAGGTCCATGCCCACGACCTGCCGGCCGTCGTAGTCTTCCACTTGGGGCCTCCCTTGCCTGGTGGAGACGGATGCTTGTCACTTCCAGCATCCGCCAGGGAGCGGGAGGCTCCGCTCCTTCATCGCATCAGGAGGTCAGGGGGTTCAAATCCCCTTGGCGCCACCGCAACACGGGTGTCGGGTGATCATCGGGCGTCGTGACCGTCAGGTCAGCCGTCCGGTGGCGCTGGCTCTTCCGGTCGCCTCGGCCAGCAACTCGCGCATCACCGGTTCTTTTGCGTTGCCGTAGCGGGCCCGGCTGCCGGGATGGGCCGCGGCCGCCTGCCTTTTCGCTGCTGCGTACCGGCGCGCCGCATCGAGGTGAGTGGCCAGGTAGTCGCGGAATACCCGATTCGCCTGCGGCAGCCGGGACGCCGCGTCGAACACGTGCAGGTGGTGGGTCCGCTTTCCGGCCGTGTCCTTGACGAAGAACTCGTGATCCGGATCATCCGCGAACACGGCCCGGCGGAACTCGTACCCCAGCCGTTCTACCGGGGTGGTGTCGGCGGTGAGGTCCGCGATCCTCGGCACCACCACGACGATGTCGATGGTTGGCTTCGCCGCCAGACCGGGGACGCTGGTGGAACCGAGGTGCTCGACACTCACCGCGTAGGGCAGGGCCTCGATCAGGATCCGTCGCTCCGCCTCGAACAGGCCGGGCCACGCCGGGTCGTAGGCAACCACCTCGACGACCGGTCCCGCATGGTCCACAGCCGGTGATTTTATTCCGCGGCCGAGCCCGTTGTACCTGCGAGTTCGGTTAGCCGGCGTTCGAGGAAGCGGCGTTCCGCGCCGTCGTCAGTTAGTTGTCTCGCGCGCCGGTAGGCGTCGCACGCCTCGCCGATCCGGCCCAGACGCCGCAGGAGTTCGGCCCGGGTCGAATGCAGGTAGCGGAAGTCGTCGAGACCGAGCTGGTCGACGATGCGCAGGCCGGCCTCGGGGCCATCGGTCTCGGCGATGGCGATGGCGCGGTTGAGTTCCACGACGGGCGAGCCGGTCAGGCGGCCGAGTTCGCCGTACAGCGCCGCGATCTCCGCCCAGTCGCACGGCACCTCGGCGTGCAGCGAAGCGATGGCAGCCTGCAGCACGTAGGGCCCGCGACCGCCGACAGCGAGCGCGCGGTCCAGTTCGGCGCGGCCCGCGGCGATCTGCCTGGTGTTCCACCGTGACCGGTCCTGGTCACCGAGCAGAACGAGCTCACCCTTGCGGAACCGCGCATCCCGTCGGGAGTCGTGCAGCAGCATCATCGCCAGCAGCCCGCGCACCTCGGGCTTGTCGGGAAGCAGCCCGGCCAGCGCGCGGCCCAGCCAGATCGCCTCCGCCGCCAGCTCGTCGCGGCCTCCGTAGCCCTCGTTGAAGATCAGGTAGATGACAGCGAGGATGGCGTCGAGACGCTCCCGGAGCAGGTGAGGCGGGGGCACGCGGAACGGTATCCCGGCGGCTTTGATCTTTCGCTTGGCCCGCACCAGCCGCTGCGCCATCGTGGCGTCCGGCAGCAGGAAGGCACGGGCGATCTCGTCGGTGCTGAGCCCGCCGACAGCGCGCAGGGTGAGGGCGACCTGCGCCTCGACCGCGAGCGCCGGGTGGCAGCAGGTGAAGATGAGCTCCAGGCGCTCGTCCGGGAACGTCGTGGTCTTCATGGGCAACCCGTCCATCGGCACCCCGGCCCGGTCGGCCGCGGCGAGCTGGCCGAACTTGGCCGCGAGGATGCGGTCGCGGCGGATTCGATCGGTCGCCCGATTCCGGGCCGTTCTCATCAGCCAGGCGCGCGGGCTACCGGGGACACCGTCGCGTGGCCAGCGGTCGGCGGCCATCGCGAACGCCTCCTGGGCGGCCTCCTCGGCGAGGTCGAAGTCGCCCAGCAAGCCGATCAGGGTGGCCAGGACCCGGCTCCACTCCTCGCGGAAGACCTGGTCGAGCGTCCCTACCAATACACCTCCGAAGGGCGGATCTCGACGGCGCCGCCGTAGCGTGCCGCCGGGACGCGGGCGGCCACCTCGATGGCCGCGTCGAGGTCGTCCGCCTCGAGGATGAACCAGCCGCCGACGGCCTCCTTCATCCCGACGAACGGGCCGTCCGTGGTCATGGTCCTGCCGCCTTCGACCCGCACGGTGGTCGCGTGCTCGGGTGGGCCCATCGGCAGCCCCGGAGTAACGCCCGGGATCTCATTGAGCCCCTGGTAGTCGGCGTAGACCTGCTTCTGCTCCTCCTCGGGCAGCGTGGCCTGCCGCTCCTGTGCGGTGCCCTGATACATCAGCATGATGTACTTCATCGCTTCCTCCTCGTCACTACCAGATAGTCACGCACTAAGACGAACGGCGAGCCAGGAAATCGACAGCCCGGCCCCGGAGATCTTGACCTGCCCCAACTCTGGGTACATCGTTACCTTGACTCGCGGCTCATGGTTAAGGAGCGACATGTCAGCAGCGTCAGACCACCCGGTAAGCCGGCGCGCGGCGCTCAAGGCCGGCCTGGGCGCGGCCGTGGGCGCGGGACTGGTGACGGCGAATCCGTTCCGCACGCCACCCGCCCTGGCGGGGCAGAGCGGCACGCCACTGGACGACAATCCGGGAGACTCGGCCGGTGCGCAGGGGCTGGGCTCCGGCGACCTCGGCATCCCGTACTACCGGGAACACGACGGGACCTGGGGTTACGTGTTCGGCGACTCGTGGTCCGGCCTGAACCAGACCGGCACCTACCTCGGCTCGCCGCTGATGCTCACGCAGGGCAGCTTCGACTCCTCCGGCGCGACGCCGATCTCCTTCAACGGTGCGATGCCCAGCGAAGGCCGGGCCGCCCAGCTGTTCAACTACCAGCACAATGCCGACAACGGCTACGGCTTCGAGGTCTCCCGGATACCCAACGACTGCATCGAGTTCGGCGGCCGGACGTACCTGCAGTACACGTCGGTCAACAACTGGAACACCAACGGCGACGGCTCGCTGATGGCCGGGATCGCCTACTCCGACGACTACGGCGTGACCTGGCAGGACTACCCGTACCACTGGGCGGGATCGGCTCAGGGGACCGACCAGTCGCTGTACATGATGTGGTCGTTCGCCGGCATCGATCCGGACGGCTGGCTGTACATCTTCTCCAAGCGGTGGAACGGCTCGCACCGCAACAACGGCGACGGCGGGACCATCCAGCTGTTCCGCATTCAGCCCGGCGACTTCCGGGCTGGGAACTTCGGCGCTCAGCAGAACTGGGCCTACCTGAATGGCGCGTGGCAGTGGACCACCTCGGCCGCGCCGTCCGTCATCCTCTCCGGTAACAACATCGGCGAGTTCTCCGCCAAGCTCATCGGCGGCGTCTGCTGCATGAGTTACTTCGACGTCACCGCCTACGCCGTCCAGACCCGGACCGCGCCGGCACCGGACGCGGTGTGGACGGCGCCAAAGCTGCAGATCACGGGCAACCCGTCCGCACCGTTGCCCGAACTGCCCACCCTCTACGGCGGGTATATCCACCCGGGCAGCGCCAGCGCCACCTCGCTCACCTTGATCGTCTCGCAGTGGAACGGCACAGTGAGCAGTCCGCCGTACTGGGCACTGCAATACGACGGAATCAATCCATGAGCCGGCCCATTTCCTGTACGCCCGGGAAGGTATGGGTTACTCTCGCACAGTAAAGAGTGTTTACAGATACCTAGTGGCTGTTGTGATCTTGGGGCACACGCGGGTCGCTGGGAAGCGAGGAGCGATCCATGAAGCTGCCCCATGCCTGCTCACGCCGTGTCACCGGGCTCGGCCTGACCGTCCTGCCGATGGTGCTGGCACTGGCCACCCCGGCGGGAGCGCAGGCGCTGGCCGTACCCCATTCTCAGGCGCCGGCGGCCACGGTGACCGTCGGTGTGTCGTCCGCCACCAGCACCGGCGTCAGCAACCAGTTCGCCGGCTTCAGCTACGAGAAGCAGATGGTCGGCGAGGACCTTTTCAGCACGAGCAACACCAGGCTGGTGAGTCTCTTCAAGTTGCTCGGCCCGAACGTGCTGCGGGTGGGCGGCAACACGGTGGACGAGACCACCTGGAACCCCAGCGGCGCAGGCGGATCATCGAGCCAGATCGCGCCCGGTGACGTCAGCAAGCTGGCCGCGTTCCTGACGGCGACCGGCTGGAAGGTCATCTACGGCATCAACCTCAAGACGAACTCCGTGTCCAATGCCGTATCCGAGGCGACGGACGCGGCCAAGACGCTGGGCAGCAACCTGCTGGCCTTTGAAATCGGCAACGAGCCGATGTTCTACGACAGCGAGAGCCAGTACGAGTCCTCCTACGCCAGCTATGAGAAGGCCATCGCGGCGGCCGTGCCGGGCGCGGTCTTCGACGGCCCTGGCAACCCGAGCACCGACTGGGTCCCCAGCTTCGCGTCCGCCGAGAGCACAGCCAACCTGAAGGTGCTCGCGCTGCACTACTACGTGGGTGCGGCGTCCGGCGCCACCGTCGCCGCCATGCTGGCCTCCACCACCGCGTCCGGCTCGGTTCCCGGCCAGATGGCGACCATGCAGCAGGCTCAGCAGAGTAACCACATCCCCGCGTGGCGGGTGACCGAGGGGAACTCCTTCTACAACGGCGGGGCAGCCGGTGTGTCCAACGTCGAGGCCGCTGCGCTGTGGGCGCTCGCCTTCCAGCAGCAGATCGCCGCGCACGGCGGCTGGGGCATCAACTACCACGGCGGCGGCACCGACGCCTACTCGCCGATCACCTACTCCGGCCTCACCCCGACCGGTGTGCAGGGCGTCTACTACGGCCAGCTGCTATGGCACCTGGCCGGCACCGGCCCGTACCACGCCGCAACCGTGTCCGGTGGCTCCGATGTCTACGCCTGGGGCATCGGCGACAACGTGATCATCGACAACGAAGGCAGCGCGCCGATCACCGCGAAGGTGACGCTGGCATCGCCGGCCACATCCGCCAAGAGCTACACCCTCACCGCATCGTCGCTCACCTCCACGTCGGTGACGATCGCCGGGTCCGCGGTCGGCGCCGACGGCTCGTTCAGCCCGAAACCGTCCGCCGTCTCGGTGAGCGGCACGAGCGCCACGGTGAACGTGCCCGCGCATAGCGCCGGCCTGCTCGCGACCAACGGCGGAGGAAAGCCGTCCACGATCGTCGGCGGCGGCGCCGGGCTGTGCCTCAGCACGACCGGCGGCTCGGCGGTCAACTACACCACCGCCGACGTCTACACCTGCAACGGCAGTCCCAGCGAGTCCTGGGTCTACCAGTCAGCCAGCCACACGATCATGAACGCCAATTCGGGCAGCTGCCTCAGCGTCACCGGTGGCTCGGCCCAGCCGGGCAGCACCGCCGACATGTACAGCTGCAACGGCAGTTCCAGCGAGTCCTGGACGGTCCGGGCCGACGGCACCATCCTCAACACCAACTCCAAGCTGTGCCTGAGCCTGACCGGTGGCTCTACCGCACTCAAGACCACCGCCGACGTGGCCAGCTGCGACGGCAGCGCCAGCGAGCAGTGGAAACTGGGCTGAGCCGCCGGGCAGCTCCACCGGTCCAGTACCAGCGTGCCAGGCGGTCAGGCACGCCCCCGGTTGCTGCGGGCAAACCAGGTCATGATCTGGCGGCCGGCCCCCTGGTTCAGGCCGTTCGCGCACGCCCAGTTGCCGCGGATCTGATTGGGGTCGGTGAGGCTGGCCGACCGCAGCAGCCACGGCCGGGACAGGTCGAAGGCGACCAGCCCGATCTGGTGCTGGGCCAGGTAGTCCAGGAACTGGTGCACCGAGACCGGTGCGTCGGACCAGCAGGCCCATCCCGCGGCGGCGCGGCTGTAGTCGGCCCACTCACCCTCGACAACCGCATAGTGGTATCTGGTCGTGAGGAACCCGAACGAGTGTGTCCAGGATGCGGCCGTGTGCGGGGCGGGAGGTCGGTGCTCGTCGTAGGCCAGCGGGCCGACACCCGACAGGCGCCAGCGGGGAATGCCCCTCAGGTTCCCGCCCCGATGATGGCCCTGAACCCACAGCAGGTTGTGGCCGCCGTTGGCGCGGATCAGTTGCGCGACACGTTCCATGCCGTAGTAGACGCGGCCGCCGTACCGCCCGCCGTCCCGCCAGAGCGGCCAGTTACCGCTCGGCTCGTTGAAAATGTCGAAGATCACCTGCGGGTCATGGCCGTAGCGGGAGGCCAGGGCCTGCCACGCCAGCAGGGTGCTCTGCACCGGCAGCCGCGGAGCGTAGAGGGCGTCCTGATCCAGGGTGAGGACGACGGCCAGGCCGCCGGCCTCCGCGCGGCTGATGCTGGTTTCGAGGGCGGCCAGGTAGGGCCGGTTCACCTGGCCGTGCACGATCAGTTCTTCCTGCTCAGCGAAGATGCGCACCAGGTTCGCGCACCACCCGGTCACCGCGGCGTGTTCCTCGGCCTGCTGAGCGGTTACCGATGAGCGGTAGCCGCCATTCACCTTGCGCAGCAGGGTGAGATTCACCCCATAGGGGGTGAACCGCTGCCCGCTGCCGGTAACCATGTGCCCGCTGGTGACCCCGAACGGGCCGCGGACGTGATGGCAGGCCGAGCCAGTTGTCGCTGCGGGCTGCCCGCGAACTGCGAATACTACGGCGGAGATGAGCACGGCCGCGCATGTAGCGGCCGCGAGCAGGGTCCCCCGTGACGCGCTTGCGCGCTTCCATCGAGCCATGATGATGGAGTCCCGATCCTGCCGTCGCCAGGCTGGCCGCGCGTTTTCTGTGTCACATCGAAGTTACCGTTAGGGTGCCAACCGGGGCGAATCGGTCGCCTGCGGTCACCCGCCCGTGAACACCGGTGGGTAAGCCCTGGGTAGGGTCGGGCGCAGGCAGGCCGGGCCGGATGTGGCCGGGCGGGCGGTGACAGAGCATGGACGGGCAACCGGAGATCTTGTCCTCGGGGCCGCAGGGGCGGTGGCCCCGGCTCGGCCCCGGCCGCCCGGTGACCGCCGTCGCGCTGGCGGTGCTCCTGCTGGCGTGCTTCGGTGCGCTGGGCTACACGGCGGTGCAGCTGGCGCACCGGGACAGCACGATCCACGAACTGCGCGCCGCCCAGCAGCGGGCGGCCCAGCAGCAGCGCAGCGCCACTACCGGTAGCGAGGGCCTGCCGGCCGTGGCCGGCATCGCGGCGATCCCCTTCCCCGGCTCGGCTGACGGAACGTTCTCGATGGTGGCGGCCGCCCTCCGGCCGCGGCCGGGTGCGCCGCCGCTGACCTGGCTCTTCGTGTACGGCCGGCACGCCACCCCGGGAGCCCGGTACAGCCTGCTGGACGGCACCTGCGGCGGCCAGTTCGTGACCCCGGACGACGCGGCACAAGGCATCGCCGACAGCAAGGGCGACCTCACGATCGTCGCGACGAACCTGCCGTTTGGCGCCCAGGACCGGCGCGCCTGGGTGCTGGTGTACCGGGCCAGGGACGGGATCACGCTCGGCGGCGTGCGCGGCCCGTTCATCGGCGGCCGCCCGGTGCCGTTCCGGGCCACTCCGCCCTGCTGAGCCCGGCCTGCCCGGACCCACCGGCGGCCCACGGCACAAGCCCCGGGAGCGGACCGGCGGTTAACGTCGGCTCATGTTGTCGGTCATCCTCGCCTGCGACGATCCTTACGAGACCGCGGATCTCTATACGGGGCGGCTGGGCTGGCGGCTGGTGTTCGCCACGCCCCGCGACTCGGGGGACCCGCTGGCCTGTGTGGCGCTCGGCGACGCGGAGGTCATGCTCGGCGTTGCCGAGGAACAGTTCCTGCCTGCCGCGTCCCGTGCGCACCGCGGCGCGGGCGTCAGCATCTATATCCGGTTGCCGGAGGGCGAGGACATCGCCGCGATCCACGAACGGCACGCCGCGGCAGGTGTCGTGACGACGCCGCTGAGCCACCGGCCCTGGGGAGTGCGGGCCTTCAACGCGGTGATCGACGGCTACCAGTTCCTGGTTACCCAGCAGGACGCGGCCGGTGAGGGGTGAGCGCTGTGTGGAGGGCGCAGCCGTTCATCAAATAATCATCGCTGGGCTGCGAGCTGGGTGGCCGCCGCGTCGACGGTCTGCTCCAGCAGGGTGGCGATGGTCAGCGGCCCGACGCCGCCGGGCACGGGTGTGATCAGGCTGGCCCGGTCCACCGCCTCGCCGAAGGCGACGTCACCGACGTTGCCGGGGTTGTAACCCGCGTCCAGCACGACCGCGCCCGGCTTGATCCAGTCGCCGCGGATGAACTCCGGCCGGCCCACCGCGGCCACGACGATGTCCGCGGTGGCGGCGATCCCGGGCAGCCCCCGGGTCCGGGAGTGGCAGTAGGTGACCGTCGCGTCGGCGGCGAGCAGCAGCAGGCCGGCCGGCTTGCCGAGGATCGGGCTGCGGCCGATCACCACCGCGTGGCTACCGCTGATCGGGACGTCGTAGGCGGCGAGCAGCCGCATGATCGCGCCGGGGGTGGCGCTGGCGAAGCCCGGCAGGCCGAACCCCATGGCCGCGAACGAGTGCATGGTCACGCCGTCCACGTCCTTGCCTGGCGCGATCGCCTCGAAGGCGGCGCGCTCGTCGATGTGCGCCGGCACCGGGTGCTGCAGCAGGATGCCGTGCACCCCGGGGTCGGCGGACAGCCCGGCGATCGTGTCCACCAGGGCGTCCGTGGCCGTGTCGGCGGGCAGCTCGACGTGCCGGGAGGCGATGCCGGCCTTCCGGGACCGGTTCTCCTTCATCCGCACGTACGTGACCGAGGCGGGGTCGTCCCCGACCAGCACCGTCGCCAGGCAGGGCGGCACCCCGGTGGTTTCGGCCAGTTCCGCGGCCCGGGCCGCGGTGCGGCTCAGGCTCTCCCTGGCCAGCCGGGCGCCGTCCATCAGTTCCGCGGGCATGTCACTCCCCCTATGTCGGTCAGCGCCTGGAGGCTACTCTCAGGTAGGTTCGTCGCGAACAGCGGATCACTGGGTCCGGAGGGATGAGCAATGGGCACTTACCAGACCGTAGTGGTTGGCACGGACGGCTCGGACTCCTCCTACCGCGCGGTGGAACGTGCCGCCGAAGTGGCGCACGACTCCGCGGCCACGCTCGTGATCGTCTGCGCGTACATGCCCGCCAGCCGGCGCGAGGTGGCCGCCGCCGCCGAAGCCATGGGCGAGGAGGCCTACCAGGTGGTCGGCTCCGCCCCGGCCGAGGACACGCTGCGCACCGCGGCCGCCCGGGCCGCCGCGCACGGAGCCAGCAAGGTCGAGCAGGTCGCCGCCGAGGGGGAACCGGTCAGGGCACTGCTCGGCGCCCTCGACCAGCACCGCGCTGACCTGCTGGTGGTCGGCAACCGGGGGCTGAACACGCTGGCCGGGCGGTTGCTCGGCTCGGTGCCCGCGGACGTGAGCCGGCGCGCCCCGTGCGACGTGCTCATCGTGCACACGGTTCGCTAGCGGGACGGGTGGTGCCAGCCGGAGGGGGCTGAACACCCTCAGGTAGTTTTGTGCTGTTAGCTGTCGCCAGCTGTCGGAGAGGACGGCGATGACTGCGCAGCACACCGGGCCTGCGGTGGTGCCCGATCCGCCACCAGCATCAGAGCCCATCTCGGCCGACGCGGCCGCGGAGCTGATCGAGGCGGCGCTGCTCGGCGGGCCGCGCCGGTACACCAGGACCGAGGTGGCCGCGGCGGTCGGGGTGAGCCCGGACTGGGGACGGCACATCTGGCGGGCGCTGGGCTTCGCCGACGTGGACGAGGACGCCCGGGTGTTCACCGACGCGGACATCGCGGCGCTGCGCTCCTTCGAGACCCTGATCACCTCCGGGAAGATCAAGCCCGACGACGAGATCCCGCACGTCCGGGCGATCGGGCAGACTATGTCCCGGCTGGCGGACTGGCAGGTCAGGGAGATGATGACCCGGATCACCGAGAAGGCCGGGTCGGACGAGGCGGCCCGGGCGGCGCTGGCCGCCGAACTGCCCGACGAGCTGCTGCCGGTGGTGGAGCAGCTGCAGGTCTTCGCCTGGCGGCGGCACCTGGCGGCCGCGGCGGGCCGCCTGCTGCCGGACGCCGACAACCAGCTGTCCACGGCGACGGTGTGCGTCGGCTTCGCCGACATCGTCGGCTACACCAGCACCGTCCGGAACACCGACATCGACGAACTGGCCAAGCTGCTGGAGTCGTTCGAGGAGAACGCGGCCGAGACGATCGTCAACCACGGCGGCCGGGTGGTGAAGTCGCTCGGCGACGAGGTGCTGTTCGTGGCGAATTCGGCGCGGGCAGCCGCGGACATGGGCGTGCAGCTGTCCGGCTGGGGCCGGGTCACTCCCGGACTGCCGCAGCTGCGGGTGGGCATCGCCCAGGGCCGGGTGCTGACCAGGCTCGGCGACGTTTACGGCCCGGCGGTCAACGTCGCGTCCCGGCTCACCTCGCTGGCCAAGCCGGGGACCGTGCTGGTGGACCGGGAACTCGCGGAGGCCCTGAACGGGGAGCGCGGGTACCGGCTGCAGGCCAGGCGGCCGGCCACCGTGCGCGGCTACCACCACCTGCGGTCCTGGTCGCTGCGGGCGGCGTCGGGCGGCTGAGGCGCCGGTGGCCGGGTCGCCGGTGGCCGGGCGGTACCGGGTTCAGCGGGACTGGGCGGTGTTGTCGGTCTCGATCACCGGGGCGACGGCGCGGACCGCGTCGATGGTGTCCGCCTCCGCGGCCTTCTTGTCCGTCCGGTAGCGGATCACCCTGGCGAACCGCAGCGCCAGCCCGCCGGGGTACCTGCGGCTGACCTGCACCCCGTCGAACGCGATCTCCACGACCAGCTCGGGGCGCACCCGCAGCACGCCGCGCGCCTCCCGCCGGTCGCCGGGCGGTGCGGGCTGCTCCGGGCCGGCCAGTTCCAGCAGCCGCTCGGTCTGCCAGGCCAGCATCTTGTCGGTCAGGCCCTTGAACGTCTTGCCCAGCATGACCAGGCCGCCGGTGGCCGGGTCGCGGGCGCCCAGGTGCAGGTTGGACAGCCAGCCGCGGCGCCGCCCGTGTCCCCATTCGGCGGCCAGCACCACCAGGTCCAGGGTGTGCCGCGGCTTGACCTTGATCCATTCGCTGCCCCGGCGGCCGGTCGCGTACGGGGCGTCCAGTGACTTCAGCACCACGCCCTCGTGGCCGCGGGCCACCGCGTCGGCGAAGAACGTTTCGGCGGCCGCCGGGTCGCCGGTGACCGTGCGCGGTATCACCAGCCCGGCGGGCAGCAGCCGGGCCAGCGCGGCGTGCCGGTCGCGGGCCGGCGCGTCGATCAGGTCCGCGCCATCCAGGTGCAGCAGGTCGAAGAAGAACGGGGCCAGTGGCACGTCACCGCGCCGGGCCGCCGTCTCGTCCTGGGTGCCGGCCCGGCTGGCGGTCACCTGGAACGGCCGCGGCCGCCCGTCTGGGAACAGCGCCACCGCCTCGCCGTCCAGCACCGCGGTCCGCGCCGGGACCGAGCGGACCGCCTCGACGATCTCGGGCACCCTGCCGGTGATGTCGTCCAGCGTGCGAGTGAACACGGTGACCTGGCCGTCGTCCTTGTGCACCTGCACCCGGATGCCGTCGATCTTCCACTCCACGCCGGCCGGGCTGACCTTCTGCATGGCCGCCTCGATGCTGGGCGCCGCGGCCGCCAGCATCGGCCGCAGCGGGCGGCCCACCCGCAGCGTGAAGGAACGCAGCGCGGTCAGTGCGTCCACCCTCGGGTTACCGTCCGGCCCGGGTGGCTGGTTGCCGGGTGACTGGCCGGCGGGTGGCTGGTCCAGTTCACCGCGCAGCGCCGCGCTGGCCACGGCCTGCAGCGAGCCGCCGACCAGCAGGGCCCGCCGCACCTCCGGGGACGGCACCTCCGCCGCCTGCGCCACCGCCTCGATCATCACGCCCTCGAGCGCGCCCTGCCGCAGCTCGCCGGCGATGAGCTGGACCAGGAACGAGCGCTCACCCTCGGTCGCCCGGCCGAACAGCCCGGCCAGCATCCGCCGCCGCTCGGCCTGCGAGCCCGGCCCGGCCACCTGGCCGATCGCGGCGAACACCTCGTCCGCCTCGGCCACGGTCAGCACCGGCCCGGCGGCCGGCGGGCTCGCCTCCGGTGCCGGGCCACTGGCGGCGCGCGGGGCGATCAGATCGGACAGCGCCGCGTAACCGACCCCGATCTGCCGCTGCCGGAGCTCACCGGACAGGAACGCCACCACCAGCGGCACCTCGGCGCCCTCGGCCCGGGCCAGCAGGCCCGCGATCAGGTCGATCTTGGCCCGCCGCCCGGATACCCGGGTCACCTCGGCGGAGACCCGCGCGACCTCGTTGAGCAGCACACCCGCATTGTGCTACCCGGAGCCGACAGCCACCCGCAGCGGGGCCGTGGCCGGGCCCGCTGCGGGCCGGAGGTGGGCCGGTGCCGCGTGTCCGGGACCGGCCCTTTTCCCCGGATTCGCGGGATATGTGTCACAGTCCGCGTGGGCTACGTCACGGTAACTTCCGCCGTAAGCCGTCACTACTCTCCTCCGATGCTGCTACGGTGAGTAGGCGGTGGACCATTAAAAGTACCGGTTCTGTAACCGGAAGCTTGACTTGTGAGACTGAACACCACGTGTGGTGCCAGCGTTCGCGTTTCCCCGCGTGGCCGCACACGCCACCAGGATCTTGCTGGGAGCCGCTATGGCCATGTCTGAGAGCACGTCACCCCGGTACGGCCGGGTCCGCTGGAGGCGGTTCGGCCTCATCATGCTGCCCGCCGCCATCGTGGCCGCCGTGCTGGTTTCGCTCACCGCCAAGGGCGCGGTGGCGGCTTCGTTCGCGGTGTCCGGCCAGCAGTTCACCGTCACGGCGAGCAAGCTGAACGGCACCGGCTTCGAGCAGTTCGGGTCGACGTTCAAGGAGAAAGACGGGAAGTCCACGCCGGTCGCGGTCTCGGTCATCCGCAACGCCACGCTGTCCCACATGTGCCAGAGCGTGAAGGTGCTCGGCGTGACGCTGCGCATCACGGCCGGCGGCGGCAGCACCCCGGTGACCGCGCAGAACCTCGTGGTCGGGGCGACCGACCTGTCCGGCAACGCCACCTTCAAGAACATCAGCGTCGGGCAGGACGCGAGCACGCTCGACCAGGCCGGGGACACCGGGCAGGTCGGCACGTTCGGCCAGCAGGCCAGCGGCGTGTCCATCACCAACGTGCACCAGGTGGCCTGGAGCACCACGGCCGGCACGTTCAAGCTGCCCGGGTTCCACCTGCAGGTCGGCGGCGCCGCCTGCTGAGCGGCCACCCGGCGGGGAATGACCCGGCCCTGGCCGGGCGGTGACCCGGCCGAGCGGCCCGCCGGCTGACCGGCATCGGAGAGGAAAGCGTTGAGCGCGGCAGACAGCACCAGCACGCCCGCCAGCAGCGGAGCCGGGCTGAGGCGCGCCCGGCTGGCGTTCCGGACATGGCGGCGCACCAGACCGTTCTGGGGCGGGCTGCTGATCCTGCTCGGCGGGGTCGAGATCCTGTCCACGACGGTGGTGTCGCTCGGCCCGACGCTGCGGGTCGGCCTGGGCGGGGTCAACGGCTTCTTCGGCACGCTGATCGCGGCGGTGCTCGCGCTGTGCGGGCTGCTGCTGTGGTTCACCCCGGCGCAGCGGGTGTTCTACTCGATCGTCGCCGTGCTGCTCGCCCTGGCCACCTTCAACACGATCAACTACGGCGGGTTCTTCATCGGGATGCTGCTCGGCATCATCGGCGGGGCGCTCGCCTTCGCCTGGTCGCAGGGGCCAGGGCGGACCGCGCGCACCGAGCAGACCGGGCGCGACGAGCACACCGGACCGCAACCAGACGACGAGCGGCCCAGGGCCGACAACGGCGGGCTCGGCCTCGTCCTGGGGAAACTCCGTCCCGGCGGCCGTGACCGGGCGCTGAGCATCGTGGCCGCCCCGCTCGCACTGGCCGTGCTGGCCGCTCCCGCGCTGCACGCCGCCCCCGCGCGGGAAGCCGCGTACACGTCCGGGTCCCCGTCCGGCTGCATCCTGGTCATCTTGTGCCCGTCGCCGTCACCGACCCCGTCGCCCGGGAATCCGTCGCCGCGGCCGTCCGGCTCGTCCACCCCCGCGCCGGGCTCGTCCACCGGGTCCACCGGGTCCGGCCAGCCCGGCGGGAGCAAGAGCGGCCAGGGCAAGGTCAGCCGGAAGAAGATCAAGCGGACCAAGGCCCCGCACGGCCTGGTGGCCTCGGCGGTGCCCGCGGTCCTCACCGCCGGGTCGGCCAAGCTCGTCGGGCTCGCCTACGACGGGGTGGCCGAGGTGCCGCGCTCCTCCGGCGGCCCGGTGCAGATGATGAAGTTCAGCCTGCGCTCGGTCACCCTGACCGGCAGCCCGACGCTGACCATCCACCAGAACCACAGCATCGCCACGACGAGCACGTCGCTGCTCTCGTTCAGCGGGAACGTCGTGCTGTACGCCACCAAGCTGTCTGGCGACCTGCTCGGCGTCCCACTGACGCTGACGCCATCGAGCCCGCTGTCCCTGGTGCTCAGGCTGCTCAGCCCGCTGACTCAGGGCCTGACCGTGACGATGACGCACGTGGTCACCAATCAGCCGGTCACCACGTCGGCCGCGTCCACCTGGTCCAACTACCTGATCAGCGTCAAGCCGGCCTAACCTGCCCAGCCCGGCAGAAAGGCAGCGCGCGCAGCCCCGGCCAGGCACGCTCCGGGACTGCGCGCGACGTCGGTGCGTTGCTCAGGTCAGGGCGTCGGCCCGCTGCCGTTGGCGCCCACCTCGGCCTCGACGATGACCTCTTCGTTGTCTTCCTGGGCCTTCGCCGGGGCCTCGGCCACGTCGTCGTCCATGATGTCGTCGGTCAGCTGGGCGGACCGCCTGCGCAGCGCGATGGCGATGACGCTGCCGAGCGCGGACGCCACGGCGAGCCCGGCGAGCACCCGCGGCCACAGCCGGCGCTTGACGGCCTGGCCGGCCGGCTCGATCCGCCGGGCGGTGGCCGTCATCACGTCGTTGACCTTGGGCGCGACGGTCTCCGAGATAACGCCGGTGACCCTGGGCGCCACCGTGTCGGAGATGACGTTCCCGGCCTGCTCGATCCGCGGCGCCGCCCACTCGCGGGCGTCGTGCATGCCCTGGGCGATCCGCGGCGTGGCCCAGTCCCGCGCATCGTGCACGCTCTGTGTGATCCGGGGACGCGCCCATTCGCTCGCGTCATGCACGCCCTGTGTGGCGGCTGCCCCCGCCTGTGTGGCTGCGGTACCAGCGTTCCTGGCCAGCGGCGCCAGCCGTGCCGCGGCACCGGCGGCCGCCTCCTTCGCCGCGGGGCGCCGCATACGCGCCTGGGTGGCCGCCTGGCGGGCGCGGTCGATCCCGGCGCTGGCCTGGGCCTGCGCTTGCTCCTTTGTTGTCCTGAGGGACACAACTACCTCCCGAGAGTGATCCCGAAGAACTCACTTCCCCGTGCGGGCGGGCTCAACCATGCCGTGGTTCGGCCGAAGCACCCACCTGGTCATGCAAGGATGCGAAGATGGCCAATAATCTAACCGCGACGCTGCGGACCAACCAAGGCACCGTCGTACTGCGCCTGTTCCCTGACCACGCACCGAAGACGGTGCGGAACTTCACCGACCTGGCCCAGGGCGGGCGGGAGTGGACGAACCCGGAAACCGGCGCGACCACCCGGGACCGGCTCTATGACGGCACCATCTTCCACCGGGTGATCCCGGGGTTCATGATCCAGGGCGGTGACCCGCTGGGCAGTGGCCGTGGCGGCCCCGGCTACAAGTTCGCCGACGAGTTCCACCCCGATCTGTCCTTCGACCGGCCGTACCTGCTGGCCATGGCGAACGCCGGCCCCGGGACGAACGGCTCACAGTTTTTCATCACCACCGTGCCCACCCCGCACCTCAACCGCAGGCACACCATCTTCGGTGAGGTCATCGAGGGCGCCGACGTGGTGGACAAGATCAGCCAGCTGAAGACCGACTCCGGCGACCGGCCCGCCGAGGACGTCGTCATCGAGTCGATCCAGATCGACGAGGCGGAGTAGGCCGATGAGCACTCCCGGTCCTGTGGAGGGGGCAGGGGAGGTGGGGGGCGGCCCGGCCGCCGTACCCACCTGCTACCGCCACCCCGGCCGGGAGACATATGTGTCCTGCGTGCGCTGTGGCCGGCCCGCGTGCCCGGACTGCCTGCGCTCCGCCGCGGTGGGGCAGCAGTGCGTCGAGTGCATCCGGGCCGGTCAGCAGGGCAACCGGCGGCCGGCGGGGGTGTTCGGCGGCCGGCCGTCGGCCGCGGCCACCGTCACCTGGGCGCTCGTCGCCATCAACATCATCCTGTACGTCGTCGAATGGTCCCGCCCCGGCATCGCCAACGACATGGCGATGGTCGGCGTCGGGCGGTTCACCGCCGGCGGGCCGCTGGTCGGGGTGGCGACCGGCCAGTGGTACCGGCTCATCACGTCCGCGTTCCTGCCGCCGCCCGGGGCGGGCGGCCTGGGCCCGTTCGACATCATCTTCAACATGTGGGCACTGATCATCGTCGGCCCCGTGCTGGAGAAGACGCTCGGCCACCTCCGCTACCTGACCGTCTACCTGGCCAGCGCGGCCGGGGGATCGATCCTGTTCTACTGGCTCACCACGAGCCAGGAGGCGCTGGGCGCGTCCGGTGCCATCTTCGGCCTGCTCGGCGCCTGGTTCGTGGTGTCGCGCCGGCTCGGCCTGGACAGCCGCTGGCTGGTCACCATCGTCGCCCTCAACCTGGTCTTCGACCTGCTGCTCCGCTCCCAGATCGCCTGGCAGGCGCACGTGGGCGGGCTGCTCACCGGCGGGCTGCTGACCGCCGCCTTCGCCTACGCGCCGCGCGAGCACCGGGCCTGGCTGCAGCCCGCGGCCGCGGTCGTGCTGGCCGGCCTGATGGTGCTCGCCGTCGTGACCCGCACCCACCAGCTGCACCAGCAGCTCGGCTTCTAGGCTGGCCACTCCCGCGCGGCCGAGTTATCCACAGGGTGTGAATGAATATGTGGATTGACTTACACGCTTGTGTTTTAACTAGACTCATTCAAAACGCCCAAGTTGGGCACCTATTATTCGAAAGTGTTTTGAATGAGTCTCCAGTTCAGATATGAATAACGGCGGTGCCTGGCCAGGGTGGGCGATGCCGTCAGGTGGCGCACCTAGCGCCATTTGGTGGACAGGATCACACCAAGGATGATGAAGCCGAAGCCGACCACCAGGTTCCAGTCGCCCAGTGTCGACATGCCCGGGATCGTCCCGCCGGTGACGTAGAAGACCGCGATCCAGGCCAGGCCGAGTATCAGCGCGGCGAGCATCGCCGGTGCCAGCCAGCGCGGGCTGAACTTGGCCTTCGCCGTTCTGGCCGGTGGAGTGTAGACCGACTTCTTGCGGACTTTGGACTTAGGCACGGTCGTCTCCTGTGGGCAGCGCCCGGCGGCGCTGTCGTCTGGCGGTCAGCGGCGCCCGGGGCGCTTGCTGGCTGTTTCGCGACCAGCGTAGTCGCTCCGTGGTAGCAGACGGATAACGGTGGGCGAGATGAACCGATCCGGCCCGCGTAGTCTCACTCACCGCTATCATCTGTGTGCGCTATGTAATCGCCGGGAGGCCGGAAGGCCGGGAGGGTCCGAACACAATGGTGCGAACGGTTTTCCGAGGGTTCGGCGAGCTCTGCCTGACCGCCGGGGTCATCCTGCTGCTGTTCATCGCCTACCTGCTGTGGGGCACCGCCTGGCAGGCCAGCAACGCCCAGCACTCGCTGTCCGACCAGCTCAACCAGGAGTGGTCACACCATGGCGGGTCCTCCAGCACGATCGACCCCAGCCCTGACGCGCTGCACCTGGTGACCGGGCAGCCGTTCGCCTTCATCAGGATCCCGGCGTTCGGCAAGAGCTGGAAGTTCACCATCGTCCAGGGCACCGCGCTGGCCCAGCTGAACGTCAGCCCGGGGCACGTGCCGGGCACCCAGCTGCCCGGCCAGCTCGGCAACTTCGCCGTCGCCGGGCACCGGGTCACCGCGGGCAACCCGTTCTGGAGCGAGCCGTCGCTGAAGAACGGTGACCTCATCTACGTCCAGACTCAGGCGAACGACTACACCTACCGGGTGATCGGCAAGCAGACCGTGCTGCCCACCGAGCTCAGCGTGCTCGACGCGGTGCCCGGGCACCCTCGCGCGCAGCCCACCCGCCGGCTGATCTCGCTGATCACCTGCAACCCGGCGTGGACCGGGACGCACCGGGTGATCGTCACCGGGGTGCTGGTGAGCGCGCAGCCGCGCACCAGCACCATCGGCAAGACCGCCGGCGCGGCCGGCTGACGGAGTCCTTTGACAAGCCGCGGGGAAGGCGGAACGACATGTACGGATGGATCTGGCAGCGGCTGCCCGGCGGGCTCGGGGTCAAGACGGCCTCGATGGCGGTGCTCGTGCTCGGCGTTATGGCGCTGCTGTGGCTGCTGGTGTTCCCGTGGGCCGTGCTGCACGTCCCGATGGACCAGGTCGGCGTCGGCGGCTGACCGTCGCGAGCGCCGCCAGGCCCGCGTGGGTGGCTGGCCTGCGTCGCCCGGTCAGCCCGGCGCGCTGAACGTGTCGATGCTCTCGATCTTCCACTGGCCGTTCTGCTTCACCGCGGTCACCGCGAACATGGCGCCGGCCTCGGTGGTCGACCCCTTGGCCGCGCCGGTGTCCTTCTGGTTGGCGAAGATCAGCAGCCGGGCCGTGTCGCCGTTCAGCATCTCCACGCCGCTGTTGGTCACGGTCGTGGTCAGCACCAGCTTCTCCCTGGGCGCCTGCTGCCGCACCACCTTGAACAAGGTGGCGTACTGGGCGTTGGCCGCACCGGTCAGCAACTCTTTCGCGGCATTCTCGGTGCGGGCGGTGTCCGCGTAGTTGTAGGAGAAGATCGTGTCCACCGCGTTGTCGATCTGGTGGGTGACCTCCGCGGTGGCGGCACGGTCCGCGACCGCGGCGTTCCCGGTTCCGGCGCCGAACCCGGTGCCGGTGGCGGAGCCGCCGGACTTCAGCCCGAACCAGACAGCCAGCCCGCCGAGCGCGACCGCCACGATGGCCAGGCACACCGGCAGCAGCAACGGCTCACGCATGTGCTCCCCGGCCGCCTTGCCGCCGGCCTTCCCGTCCCCGGTGTCCTCGTCCCCGGCGGCCTCAGCCTCGTCCTCGTGGTGCTCGTCCCAGGTGCCGTCGTCCTCGCCGGTGGCCCCGGCTGACTGCTCGTCGCCGTCGACGTCCGCCAGTTCCGCGTCCTCGGCACCCCCGGCCGACCCCGGCCCGCCGGCCGGCTCGTCGGTGAGCACGCTGGCGCGCGCGGCCTCCTCGCCGGTTGCCGGGCCGGCCTCGGTCTCCGGTGCCCGCTGCGGCTGGGCCAGTTCCGGGGCCTCCTCACTGGCCGGGCCCCCGCGCGGGCGCGCCGCGCGGGGAAGCCGGACCCGAGTGGCCGGCTGAACCGGCCTGCGGCGCCGTGGCGGCGGAGGCATCCCAGATCTCCCTTCCGGTCTCCCGTTACGGTGACGACGTGCCCGAGGTGCTGCCGACCGGCACCACGCTCAGGCCGCTCAGCTTCCAGCCGGCCGCGGTCTGGGTCAGCGTGCCCTGCAGCCGGTTTCGTTTGGTGGCGGCCGAGCCCGTGGCCGGCGTCACCGTGATCTGCACGGCCGCGATGATGCTGGCCGTGTGCTTCTGCTGGTCCAGCGAGGTGAGAGCGGCGTCCAGGATCGCCGCCGTGGTGACCGTCTTGGCCTTGCTCACCCGCTTGGCGAACCCGGACCAGCCCTGGGTGGTCTCCTGGCGCAGCACACCCGTCGATGCTCCCTGCCAGCGGCTCAGCCCGCCGGCCAGGTCCTTGTAGCTCAGCGTGTTGAACGCCTGGACATCCTGCTCACCCTGCTTCAGGGCCAGATCGACCACCCCGGAGCCCGCGGCCGACGGCGATGCCGACGACGGCGACTCGTGCCAGGACCAGCCGAACCAGCCCGCGCACACGGCGGCGATGACCACCAGCCCGATCGACACGACGAGCAGCGGCCTCGACAGCAGGAAGGCGCGCGTGGCTACCACCTATCTTCGACACTCATGCTGCTCAGGGACCCACCCCGAGCAGTTGGGCCATGTCCGTAGCTTCTGACGGTAGCGCCATCGAACCGGTGCTGCCGCCACCCGAAGCCGTCGTGCCCGCCGCGCCGGACGCCGAGCCGTTCGGCACCGGTGGCGGTACGCCGCCACCGGACGGCGCGTGCGCGGGCCCGCGCACGTCCACGTTGCTGCTGGCCGGCAGCGTGCAACTGGCTCCGGTGTTCAGCGGCGGCGCCTTGGACAGGTTCAGCCCGTTGCGGTACGTGGTGCCGCCGTACCCGGTCACGCACGGGTACGGGGTGAAGAACGTCAGCGCCAGGCCGAAGTTCGCCCCGTGCGAGTTGATCACCGTGGAGCCGGCCGCGACCGCGGCCGGCAGCGCGGAGAACATCTCCTTCAGTGCGGGCTGCCGGGTCAGCGTCACGTCGGACGTGGTGAGCAGGTTGGCGATCACCGCGCCGAGGCCCAGGTCGTTGTCCCGCAGCAGCCCGGCCACCTGGATCGCCGCCTGCGGCGTGTTCCCGATCAGCCGCTGCAGGTCGGAGTTGGAGCTGTCCAGCGTGCTGGCCAGCTGCTCGGCGCTCTGCCCGAACGACTCGATCTCCGAGCTGTCGGCGGCCTGGGTGGCCAGCACCGCCTTCCCGTCGGTGATCAGCTTGGTGGTCTGCGGCAGGCTTTCCGACGCGGCCCGGGTGAGCGTGCTGCTGCTATCCAGCAGCACCTGCAGGTTCGGCCCCTGCCCGGAGAAGGCGCTGCCGAGCTGCGACACCAGCGTCCGCAGCGACTGCTGCGGCACCGAGGAGACCAGGCCGTTGACGCTGGTGAGCACGCTGGTGATTGAGGGTGGCAGCTGGGTGTCGGGCTGCCGGATCACCGCGCCGGCGGTGAGGTAGGGGCCGCTCCCGGTGCGCGGGCTCAGGTTGACGTACTCCTCACCCACCGCGGACAGGTCGGCCACCGTGGCCTGCACGTTGGCCGGGATCTTCGGTGCCGAGTTGCTGATCTGCAGGTCGACCACGATGCCGGTCGGGGTCAGCCCGATAGAGCCCACCCGGCCCACCGACACGCCGCGGTAGGTGACGTCGGCGCTGGAGAACAGCCCGCCCGCGTTCGGCAGGTTCATCCGGACGGTGTAGTAGCCGCCGAGCCCGACGAACCGGCCCAGGCCGGCGTACTTGACCGCGGTGAAGCCCAGCACCACCACGGCCAGCACCGCGAACGCGACCAGCCTGACCTTCGTGCCGAGGGTGAGCATCAGCTCCCGCCTCCCTGCCCGTGCCCGCCCGGGGCCGCGGCGGCCGGCCCGGTGCTGGCGTTGATGGCCGGCAGCGGCAGCGTTTCGGCTGTCTGGCCGCTGCCGCCACCCTGCTTCTTGGGGGTGACCGGCGGGATGATCGTGGTGCCGGGCGCCGCCGTCACTTTCAGGTAGATGTTCAGGTAGTCGCCCTTGATGTCCTTGAGCACCTGGTCGGTGAACGGGTAGGTGAGCAGCACCTGGAGCGACTCGGGCAGCGCCTGCCCGGCGTCGGCCAGGTTCCGCAGGATCGGCGTCAGGGCCTGCAGTTCGCCCACCATGTTGTCCTGGCTCTTGTTGATGGTGCTGACCGCCACCCCGGTCAGCTTGTGCAGCGAGTTCAGCAGCGTCACCAGCTGGCTGCGCTGGTTGCTGATCACCCGCAGGCCCGGGGCCAGGTTGTCCAGCACGCTGCCGATCTGCTTGTTGCGCGACCGCAGCTGCTTGGACAGCTGGTTCAGCCCGGTGATCGCGTTGGTGATGTCACCCCGCCGCGAGTTGAGGTTGGCGGCGAGCTTGCTGATCTGCGACAGCAGCGAGCGCAGCTGCGGCTCGTTGCCGGTGAACGCGTCGTTGAGCTGCGTGGTGATGGTGTGCAGCTGCGCGACGCCACCCCCGTTGAGCAGCAGGGACAGCGCGCCGAGTACCTCTTCGACGGTGGCGTTGCCGGTGGTGCGGGACAGTGGGATCAGCGCGTGGTTGGCCAGCCGTCCCTCGGCCAGACCGCCGGGAGGCGGGCTCAGCTGGACGTACCACTCACCGAGCAGGCTGGACTGCTGCAGCTCGGCGTCGGCGTTGGCGGGCAAGTGCACGTCGCCGTTGACGACCATGGTCACGTGCGCCGTCCAGCTTCCCGGTGGCAGGTAGATGCTCGACACCCGGCCCACGGCCACGTTGTTGACCCGCACCGCCGACTGCGGCACCAGGTCGTTTACGTTGGCGAACTCCGCGGTGATCGTGTACGGGTGGCTGCCCAGGCTGGCCCCGCCGGGCAGCGGCAGGCTGTAGATGCCGTTGAAGCCGCCGGAGCCGCAGCCGGCCACCGCGAGCGCCGTTACCGCGGCCGCGGCCGTGGCCGTGGCCCGGAGAACTGCCCGTTTCCGCATCCCGGTCACCGTCCCTTCTGGGCGGTTCCGGCTGACCCGTAAACGGTGCCGGCCGCCGGCAGCGGAAGGGGTGGCAGCGATGCCTGCTGCCCGGCCGAGATCGGGGCGAGCTGCCCGCCGGCCTGCGCCGACTGGTGCTCCTGGCGGCACATCGAGCCGAGCGGGTTCTGCTGACTGCTGCCCGAAGTGCCGGCTGCCTGGCAGAACACGTTGCCGCCGCCGGACGGCGAGCTGGCCGCGGTGGTGCCGAACGTGCCGGCCGGCTCGAGCTCCCGCAGGTTGCCGCGGCCGTCCAGGCTGTGCGTGGCCGGGTTGTAGGCGCCGAGCACGTTGTCCACGTCGAGCGGCAGCTCGTCGATCGCCTGGGCCAGCGACGACCGCTCGCTGACCAGGGTCTTGGTGATGCTGGCCAGCTTGGTCACGTTGGACTTGATCAGGGTGCGGTTGCTGCCGATGAACGACTTCACCTCGCCGAGCGCGGTGGCCAGCTGGTTCAGCGCCCCGGCCAGCGACTGCCGGTCGCCGGACAGGAACCCGAACACCTGGGCCAGCTGCTGCTGGGCCAGCTTCACCTGGCCGTTCTCCTGGTTCAGCATGGTGGTGAACTTCTGCAGGTTGCCGACGGTGGCGAAGAAGTTGCCCCGGGATCCGGACAGCGTCCGGGTCGCCTGGCCGAGCGCGGTGATCATGCGGTTGAACTGCGCGCCGTTGCCGGCCAGGTTGGCCGCGCCGGTGTTGATCGCGTCGGACAGCGCGCCGTTCTTGTTCACCCCGTTCGGGCCGAGGTCGCTGGCCAGCTTCTGCAGGCTGGTGTAGAGCTGGTCCACCTCGGCCGGCACCGCGGTGCGGCTGACCGGGATGACCGCGCCGCTGGCCATCTGGGCACCGGTCGTGTACGGCGGGGTGAGCTGGATGTACCGGTCGGCGATGACGCTGGCCGAGACGACCAGCGCGCCGGCGTTGGCCGCGACCGGCACGCCACCGTTGACCGTCATGGTCACCTTGACCTGCTTGCCGTCCGGCTGCACCGAGTCGATGCTGCCGACCGAGACGCCCAGGATCCGGACGGTGGAACCCGGGTACACGCCGATGGCCTGGGTGAAGTACGCGGTGATCTGCGTGCCGGGCGGGCCCGAGGTGAGCAGCAGGCCGGCCGAGACGCCGGCGATGACGATCGCGACCGCGGCCAGCGCGGCGATCCGGGACCGGGTGGTGCCTGGAATGAGGCGGCGCAGGAACTGCAGCATCACTTACCACCCGCCGGGACCGGTGGCTGGCAGCCGCTGGACGGCACCTTGCTGGGCGCGTAGGACTTCGGCACCAGGCCGCACAGGTAGCTGTCGAACCAGCGCCCATTGCCGAGCGCGTTGCCGAGCAGCCGGTAGTAGGGGCCGGCCAGGGACAGCGCCTTGGCGAGGTTCTTCTGGTTCTGCTCCAGCACCGTGGTGACCTGGTTGAGCGCGTTCAGCGTGGGATGCAGGTAGGCCCGGTCGTCGTTGACCAGCCCGGAGATCTGGCGGGCCAGCGTCTCGGTGCCGCTCAGCAGCTGGCCGATGGCCTGCTGGCGGGCGCGCAGTTCGGACAGCAGCAGGTTGCCGTCGGACAGCAGCAGCCGGAAGTCGCTGTCCTCGGCGGCCAGGTCGCCGGTGACGCCCTTCGTCCCGGCCAGCAGGCTGGCCAGTTTGGTGTCCTGGGCGGCGATCGTCTGTGACAGGTCGGACAGCCCGGTGAGCGCCGCGTGCACGTACGGCGGCGTGTTGTGGAACGCCGAGGAGATCGACCCCAGGCTCTGCGCGAGCTGCTTGGTGTTGATCTGGCCGAACGTGGTGCCCAGCTGCTGGAACGCCTGCGTCACGTCGAATGGCGAGGTGGTCCGGATGGCCGGGATGGTCTGCCCTGGGTTCTGCGTGCCGGAGCCGAGCGGGTCCAGGGAGAGGTACTTGTCGCCGAGCAGCGTCTTGATCTCGATGCCCACCGTGCTGGCGTCGCCGACCCAGACGCCCTTGACCCGGAACGACACCTTCACCCGGTCGCCGTCCAGCTGCACGCCGGTGACCTTGCCGACGGTCACCCCGGCGACCCGCACCTCGTTGCCCGGCACCAGCCCGGCGTCCTCGGTGAACAGCGCGGAGTACGTGGTGCCGCCGCCGATCAGCGGCAGGTTGTTGGCATTGAAGGCGAGCAGCCCGACCAGGACCAGCACGACGATGCCGGCCAGGCCGACGAGGACCGGGTTGCGCTCGGTGATCGGCTTGCGCCACCAGCTCATCCCTTGCACCTCCCCGCCGTGATCCCGACGCCCGTCGGGGGCTTGCCGCCGTAGGACGACTTGACCCCGGAAATCACGGCGTCGCACATGTAGAAGTTGAGCCACGACCCGTAGGAGGCCAGCCGGGCGATGTCGGTCATCTTGACCGGCAGGTTGCGCAGGAACGAGTTCACCGTGGGGCTGGCGTCGGCCAGGTTGGACGACAGCCGGCCGAGCTGGATGACGTCCTGCCGCAGCGGGGCCCGCCCGACCTGCAGCAGCCCGGCCGTGGCCGTGGTCAGCTGGGAGATCGCACTGACCGCGCTGCCGATCGGCTGCCGGTCGGCCGCCAGCCCCGAGACGAGCTGCTGCAGCGTCTTGACCAGGCTGGACAGCGCGCCACCGTGGGAGTTGATCGTGGTCACCACCGAGTTCAGGTTGCCGATCAGCTGGGTGATCACCTTGTCCTTGGCGGCCACGGTGGTGGTGAGTGAGCCGATGTTGGCCACCAGGCTCTGCACGTTCCCGCCCTGCCCCTGCAGCACCTGGACGAGCTCGCTGGCGAGCTGGTTGACGTTCCCCGGTGACAGTGCTTGGAACAGCGGCTGGAAGCCGTTGAACAGGGCGGTCAGGTTGAGCGCGGGGGTGGTGTGCGCGACCGGGATGGTGGAGCCCGGTTTGAGCGCCGGGCCGCTGCCGTCCGCACCCTGGGCCAGCTGGACGTAACGCTGCCCGACCAGGTTGAGGTAGTAGATCGTGGCGGTGACCGAGGCGGGCAGCCGCCGCCCGGCCTGCACGGTGAAGTCCACCCGTGCCAGGTTGCGGTCGGCGACGGTGATCGACGTCACCTCGCCGACCCGGACCCCGGAGATGTCCACGTCGGAGCCGACGACCAGGCTGGTCACGTCCCGGAACAGGGCGCTGTAGCTGGTCGTGCTGCTGACCCCGGTGGATGCGATGGACAGGCCCAGCACCGCGGTGGCGAGCGCGGTCACCGCGATGAAGATGATCGACTTGATCAGCGGTCCGGCGACGCTCTTGCGCCGGTAGTGCTCGCGGGCCGGGCTCACCGCAGCCGCACCTCCCTCCCGCGGTACACCGGGCCGACGAGCAGGCTGCTCCAGTCCGGCAGGGAGGTGGGCCGCACGCCGAGCGCGGCCCCGGACAGCTCGTTGACGAACTCGTTCTCCTGTGCGGAGTTGGCCAGGCTGACCCCGCCGCCCTGGGTGGACACCCCGGAGGAGGTCAGCTGGGTGCCGAAGTTCGTCGGCCGGCTGGCGCCGTCGTTGAGCGGCACGTTGCCCAGCGGCACCGGGTAGCAGTGCGGGCCGGTGTCGTCTCGGTAGGCCGGGGTGTCATGCCCGGCGGTGTACTGGCCGAGCGGGTCGGCCGCGTTCGTCTGGGGCTGCTGGACGGTGACGGTGGCGTGCAGGCCGGGCTGGCCGGTGCCCGCGCCGAGCGCCTTGTTCATGTCGGGGATGAACCTGCGCAGGTCCTGCAGGACGCAGGGGAACTCCGAGGAGTACCGCGCCAGGATGCGCAGGCTGGGCAGGCCGTTGCTGGACAGCCCGATGATGTTGCCCGAGTTCTGGTCCAGGAACGTGTTCACGTCCTGGGTGGCCTGGGTCAGCGTGGTGTACAGCGAGCCCAGGCTCTCCTGCTGGGCCACGATCGTCTCGCTGGTGACGGTGAAGTCGTTCAGCGCCTGCACGATGGACGGCGCCGCCTGCGTGTAGGTCCTGGCCACCTGCACGAGTTCGGTGATGTCCTTGTCCAGGGCGGGCAGGTTCAGGTTGAACTTGCGCAGGTAGGCGTTGAGCTGGACCAGGGTGTGGCCGAGTTCGCCGCCCCGGCCCTGCAGCGCGGTGGAGATCGCGGTGAGGGTGACGTCCAGATCCTGCGGCTGCACCGCGGTGAGCATCGGCTCGAGGTTGTTGAGCACCTGCTCGACCTCGATCGCGTCCCGGGAGGAGTCCTGGTGGATGATGGTGCCGCTGGTCAGCCGTGCCGTCACCGGGTGGCTGGGCAGGATCAGGTCCACGTACCGCTCGCCGAACAGGGTGGTGGGCATCATCTCGGCGGTCACGTTGGCCGGCAGCCTGCTCACCATGTCCGGCTGGATGGCCAGGCTCATCACCGCGCCGCTGCCGTCCGCGCTGATCGAGCGCACCTCGCCGACCTGCACGCCGCGCACCATCACCTGGGCGTCCAGGTGCATCTCGTTGCCCGTGCTGTCGGTGTGCAGGGTCACCATGTCCACACTGGTGAACTGCTGGTTGTACAGCGCCAGCGACAGCCAGATGAGCAGCCCGAGCACAAGCAGGAACACGACGCCGATGAGCCGGTGCCTGGTCTTCAGCCAGCTGGCCGAGGGATTCATCGCGGCGGCCTCACCCGGTGATCCGCACAGTCGTCGTGGCGCCCCAGATGGCCAGGCTCATGAAGAAGTCCACCACGTTGATCACCACGATCGCGGTCCGCACCGCGCGGCCGACCGCCACGCCGACGCCGGCCGGCCCACCGGTGGCGCGGTAGCCGTAATAGCAGTGGATGAGGATCACCATCGTGCTGAAGATCAGCACCTTGACGAACGACCACAGCACGTCCAATGGCGACAGGAACAGGCCGAAGTAGTGGTCGTAGGTGCCCGACGACTGCCCGTTGAACGCGACGGTCACGAAACGCGAGGCCAGGTAGGAGCTGACCAGCCCGATGGCGTACAGCGGGACGATGGCGATCCAGCCGGCGATGACCCGGGTGGTCACCAGGTACGGCATGCTCGGCACGCCCATGGCCTCCAGCGCGTCGACTTCCTCGTTGATGCGCATCGAGCCGAGCTGGGCGGTGAAGCCGGCGCCGACCGTGGCCGACAGCGCCAGGCCCGCCACCAGCGGGGCGATCTCCCTGGTGTTGAAGTAGGCGGAGATGAACCCGGTGAACGCCGACGCGCCGATCTGGTTCAGCGCGGCGTAACCTTGCAGTCCGACGACCGTCCCGGTGAAGATCGTCAGGCCGATCATCACGCCGACCGTGCCGCCGATCAGGCCGAGCGCGCCGCTGCCGAAGCTCACCTCGGCGAGGAGCCTGAGCACCTCCTTGAGGTAGCGCCGGACCGCGCGCGGCAGCCACAGCAGCGCGCGCACGTAGAACAGCATCTGGTCGCCCAGCATGTCCAGCCAGCCCAGCGACCGGTCGGCGCCGTCCTTGAGCCGGGCCGGCCAGGTGCCGGGGGTCAGCGCGGTGCGCTTGGGGCGCTCGGTGGTGACGGCCATCTAACCGACCCCCTTCGGCGGCACGACCTGGAGGTAGATCGCGGTCAGCACAAGGTTCACGAAGAACAGCAGCAGGAAGGTGATGACCACCGCCTGGTTGACCGCGTCCCCGACGCCCTTCGGCCCGGGCCTGGGGTTCAGGCCCCGGTAGGCGGCGATGACGCCAGCGATGAACCCGAAGATCAGCGCCTTGATCTCGCCGATATACAGGTCGGGCAGCTGGGCCAGCGCGTTGAAGCTGGACAGGTAGGCACCGGGGGTGCCGTGCTGCAAGAACACGTTGAAGAAGTAGCCGCCGAGCACGCCGACCACCGAAACCAGGCCGTTGAGCATGAGCGAGACGCCCATCGTGGCCAGCACCCGGGGCACGATCAGCCGCTGGATGGGCGAGACGCCCATCACCTCCATCGCGTCCATTTCCTCGCGGATGGTGCGGGCGCCGATGTCGGCGCAGATGGCCGAGCCGCCGGCCCCGGCGATCAGCAGCGCCACGATCAGCGGGCTGGCCTGCTGGATGACGGCGAGCACGCTGGCCGCCCCGGTGAAGGACTCGGCGCCCAGTTGCTGGGTCAGCGAGCCGAGTTGCAGCGCGATCACCGCGCCGAACGGGATGGACACCAGCGCGGACGGCAGGATCGTCACGCTCGCGATGAACCAGAACTGCTCGATGAGCTCCCGCCACTGGAACGGGCGCCGGAACGTCATCCGGATGATCGTCGCCGCCAGGCCGAAGGTCCGTCCGACCTGGCGTAGCCCGCCGAGCCCAGGGACCTCCCGGCGCGGCGGCTTGTCTTTCTCGGCCGGCTTCGGCCGGACGTCGAGTCCAGGAACGAGCGGCTGGTCGGCGGTCACCCGCGGCCTCCGCCAGGCTCACGCGGCGGCGTGGCCGGCGGCCAGGGTGGCTGGCTGGCTGATGCGTCCCCCTGGTCGCCCGGGTGTGAGCCGGATCCGGGCAGGCCGGGAATGAGTCCGTCGTCGGTGATCGGCGCCGGCATCGGCTGGCCGGAAGCGCCGCCGGACGGCTGGCCCGGTGCCGGCTGCATCGGCTGTGTCTGCGCGACCGGCCGGCCCGCGCCGCCCGGCTGCGATCCGCGCAGGTGGTAGCGCTCGAGGTCGGCCGTGGTCAGGCTGGCCATGATCGCCCGCTGGGCATCGGGTGACAGCGTGGGCAGGATGCTCATCACCCGGTCCTTCCTGCGCTGCACCGCCTGCCGGAACGGCAGCCCGGGCGTGGGCTCGAGTTGCGGCACGACCTGGCGGGCGTCGTAGCCCGCGCCGCCGCCGTGATGGCCGGCGTCGAGCTGTGCCTGCTCGGCGGCGATCGTGGCCGTGTCCTTCTCCTCGGACATGCCGATCGGGCCGATCCGGCTCCCGTCCAGGAACTGGGCCACCGCAGGCTCTTCGCTGGTGAGCAGCACCTCGCGCGGGCCGAACATGATCAGGTCGCCGCGGAACAGCATGCCCATGTTGTCCGGCACGGTGCGGGCCACCTGGATGTTGTGCGTGACGATGAGGATCGTGGCGTCGATCTGCGCGTTCAGGTCGATGAGCAACTGGGACAGGTAGGTGGTGCGCACCGGGTCCAGCCCGGAGTCCGGCTCGTCGCACAGGATGATCTGCGGGTCCAGCACCAGCGCGCGGGCCAGCCCGGCCCGCTTGCGCATGCCGCCGGAGATCTCGCCGGGGACCTTGCGTTCCTCCCCGGCCAGCCCGACCATCTCCATCTTCTCGCCGACGATGGAACGGATCTCGGACTCGGACTTCTTGGTGTGCTCACGCAGCGGGAAGGCGATGTTGTCGTAGAGGTTCTGTGAGCCGAACAGCGCGCCGTCCTGGAACAGCACGCCGAACTTCTTCCGTACCTGGTAAAGCTCGTGCTCGGAGCAGTGCGCGGTGTCCACGCCGTCGACCAGCACCTGGCCGCGGTCGGGACGCAACAGCCCGATGAGCGTCTTGAGGAAGACGGTCTTGCCGGTGCCGGACGGGCCGAGCATCACCGACACCTCGCCAGGCGGGAGGGTGAGCGTGACGTCACGCCACACAAACCGGCGGCCGAAGGACTTGGTCAGTCCCTCGACGACCACCTCAGTGCCCATCAAGCCTCCCGGGATCCCTGACGGCACTGGCGCCTACCAGGCCTGTTTGCCCTGACGCTAGCGCTCGCATGGCACCGCCTCGATGTTGCGGTCCATCATCCGGCATCGGCCGCCACCATGTCAGCGGGCGGCTCTTTGCGGCGAAGCTATTCCTGCCGCTGCCCTCGCCCGCGCACGGCAGGGAGAGTCTGTGTGAAACCACCGCCAGGCTGAACGCGCGTTCCATGATCCCTACTGGTGAGTAGATTAACGAGCTGCGACTTGGTCGTCAAGAGAACGTATCGACACGTTACGGTCCAGCCAGGCTCCTGTCCGTAAATGACACATTCAAGCGAGACTTTTGTCCGGAAAGCACCTTCCATGCCGTTCGCGACCCTGAATTCAAGAGCCCGCAGGCGCGGCGCATCGAAGGCCGCGCCTGCCGGGCACATCCATGCTGACTGCCGTCGGCTGAACCGTGGTGGTCAGCTGACGAACTTGCCCTTGCCCAGGGTCAGCGAGATGGTGTTGCCGGACCCCGGCAGGGTCAGGTTGATCAGGAGGGTCGCCAGCCCGCAGTTAGCGAAACTGGGGATGGTGTACGTCCCGTCAAGGTTGCCGCCCTTCAGGATGCTGAAGCCGGGCTGGCTGTTCACGGTCACGCTCACCGGGGTTGAGGTCTGGCAGGTGTTGCCGACGGGTGTGTTGATGCCCGCCACGGTCAGGTTGGTGATCCGCATGATGATGTTCGACGTGGTGGTGACCGCGCCCGTGGACCCGTTGATCGTACCGGTGGTCGGGCCGTCGTTGATGAGCTTGGCGGTGGCGGTGACCGGAACCACGCCCAGTTCGTTCAACGAGCCGGTGGCGGGGGGCAGGGTGAGGGTGGCGGTGAGCGTGTCCGTATTGAGGTCGGCGGTCGAGACGAGCTTGCCCGGGCCGAGCGTGAGGTTGGCGTTGGGCACCGCCAGGTGGGTCGTGCCGTTCACCGGGTACTTGATGGTGGCCGTCGTGTCGGCCGAGGCTGACGTCACGCCGCTGGCCAGAACCCCGGAGATGGCGAGCACGCCAGCCGCCGATACGGCCGCGGCCCGGCGGATGCCGGAACTGCTGATTGCTCTGAACATGTAGTTCCTCCTAGTGAATGAATCAAGCGCCGTCGGCGGCTATTCAGTGCTTCGGGGGCGGTTTGACCGGCGGGCATCCGCCGCCATCGACCGGAGTGCAGAACGGGGCCTGGTTGACCTTGACGTAGTTACCTGGGCCCGACACCGATGCGGTGAATATCGAGTCGAGGTTCTCGCCGACACCGCAGCCCGTAAACGATGGAACCGTGACCGTGCCGGTCAGCACACCGTATTGCGAGGCAACGTTATATGACGGTGGCAGGCCCTCGAGTTCGAGATTGAAGGGGGGAGTCTGGCAATGAGGGCCGACATTCAGCGGTACGCCGTTTACATCTACGTCAGAGACGGTGAGTGAAACACGTGCGTAAAACAGCGCGAAGTTCGCGGGAGAATTCGGACACGGTTTGTGTCCGGGGATGCACGTTATGAAGTCTGCGCTCACCGTCCCGATCTCTGCTACCTGTAGCGTCGCGGAGACCGGCATGAACCCGAAGCCCAGAAGCGTGGCCCGAGCGGGGGGAAGCTCGGCCAGTCCGTGGTACTGAAGCTGACCGGGCTCTCTGACCTGAATGTAGGTGAGACCCGTGAAATTGGTATATGTCGTCTGCCCGAAGAGCAGGTCCGCCAGACCGGGGCCTACAAGTGCCGCCCCATCAAGTTTCCGCTCATTCGTGAATCCGGTCGAGTACGTGCAGGCGTTCTCTGGTGTGTGAAACACCCTCGACCCCGGCTCAGGCGGCGGCAGCGGAAAGCGTGGGTTCAGTTTCAGGTTCTGGGGGAACGGAAGGCATTTCGAGGGGTTGCTATCTGCCGGGGATGAGGAGGAGACGGGTTTGCTCGTTCGTGCTGACCCGGTCACGGTGATCGTGGCCAGGGCCGTGTC
>DASYAV010000245.1:0-18281 GCA_036501145.1 Streptosporangiaceae bacterium
GACCCGGCTGCCGGCCGCGCCGGGCAGCACGAGCGGATCGGACCACAGCGCGCTGTTCAGCCGGTAGGGCACCGCGCCGAATGCGCCGCGGATGGCGGCACCGACGGCGGGCATGTCGGCCCTGGCGACCGTGGCGTCGACGGGCCCGGAGACGGCCATACCGGTCTGCGTGGACGACACGAGCTGGCGGCGGGCGGCCTGCGGCAGCGCCTGGGCGTTGAAGGTGGCGAGCGCGGCCAGCAGCGCGGCGGCGATGAAGACCGTCAGCATCAGGCTGGCCAGCAGCGGCCAGGCCGAGGCAATGCGGCGCAGCAGGAACGGCGTTCGCAGTCCGGGCATGAGCATAGCTCCCTCTGCCAGGAGGCTACGTTCGCTGCTGGGCTGGGACGACGGCCCTGGGCTTATGGTTACCCGACTGTTGAGGTTTGGTTGACGGAGCCGGCGTGCTGGCCCTGGTGCTGCCGCTAACCATTTGGGTCAGCGGCGCGCCATTCGCGGTCGCGATCGTCGGCGTGTTCGTCTACCGGATACTGGCCCAGTTGCTGCCGATGCCTGTCTCCCGCCGCAGTGTCGTTCAATGGCGGGCAGGCCTGGCAACAGCCCACCAGGCAACGCTGCCCTCCGCGCCCGCCCACCGTCCGTGACGTCGCCGGCTGGATCACCCGCCGTTCTGACTCGCCTACCGAAGACGAGCAGCCCCGCGCGGCGAGCTGTCCGGTGGGGTTCGGCCATCGAAGCACGGTCTATCAGCGATGAGCGATGAGTCCGGCCATCCCCGCCGGTCAATATCTGTTATTCGGTCCATCCGAACACTGAAGGAGCCGCCATGCCCCGCACCCGGGTTCACAACATGAATATTTCCCTCGACGGCTACGCTGCCGGCGAGTAGGTGACGTTCGACGCCCCGATCGGTGGCGCCGAGCGACTCTTCACGTGGTTCGATGGCAGGGTTATCCGTGGGGTCGACAAAGTGGATGCCCCCATCACCGTGGACCGCGCCCTGACCAGCATGTGGGCCCAGGGCATCGGCGCCGAGATCATGGGACTTCGCAAGTTCGGCCCCCACGTTGGCGACTGGCCGGATGACGGGTGGCGGGGCTGGTGGGGCGACGAGCCACCGTTCCAGACACCGGTGTTCGTGATGAGCCACCACCCGCACCCGACCATAGACTTTACGAACGGGACGAGCTTCCACTTCGTGGATGGGCCACCGCACGAGGTGTTTCGCCTAGCCCAGGAAGCTGCGGGCGCTCGCGACGTCCATATCGGCGGAGGACCCTCAACGGTGCGCCAGTTCCTTCAGGCCGACCTGGTCGACTTCATGCACCTGGTGGTCGTGCCGATCACCCTCGGGCGCGGCGTTTCCTTCTGGGAGGGAACAAGTGGCCTCGAAGACCGCTTCACCGTCGAGTCGGTTACCTCGCCTAGCGGCCTTACCCATCAGATCTGGAACAAGAAAAACGACGCTAAGTGAGTGTCTGAGACGCGAGGCAGCGGGCGGTTCCTGACGGGTTGAGGGCGCGGCGTGTCGCCGTGATCTTGGTGGGACTCCCGGTAGGGGCGTTCGCTGACGCCGGTTTGCCCTCAGACTGCCCTTCGGAATGATCCACCAGAACCACTCCAAGGAACCCAACCCCATGCACTCTCGAACCCAGGCGTCCCTTACCGCATCCGTACGTCGCTTACTCGCCGGTGAATCGGAATTCTGCCTGCCATGGACCGTCGGTGCGGACAACCTCCCAGTAGCGTTCGGCAATGCGTTCGGGGCCAAAGGACGTGCCTGCAGCTATCTGCCCTGCGATGGTCAGTGTGGCCACCCTGATACCGTCCGGTTCCAGGTCAGCGCCGAGCATTGTCGCGGCCGACCGCAGAGCCGCCTTGCCGAGGGAAACCGTCGCCAGGGCCGGGATCGGGTGGTCGGCGAACCCGCCCCCGGTCACGAGGATGGTCCCCAAGCCGGCCGCCCGCATTGCCGGGGCGGCCGCCTGCGCGACGACGATGGCGCCGATGACATCTACCGCATACGCCGCCTGCAGGTGGGCGGCAGTTGCGTTCAGCAGCCGGTCTGGAGCTCCCATGACGGCGTTATAGACGATGACACCCGGTGCGCCATCTCCGGCATAGAGCTCCCTCATCCGGGCGCCCAGGCCATCGGGATCGCTGGCATCGGCCGCGATGGTGTTGATCTCGGCACCGGTATCAGCCAAGGTGCTCGCGAGGTCGCGCAGGCCGTCCGTGCTGCGCGCCACCAGAGTTACCCGGTAGCCGCCCACGGCGAAGCGACGCGCCACGGCCACTCCAAGGCCGGGCCCCGCGCCGACCAGCAGCAGGTGGCGGCCATCGACCGAGCCGGGACCCGCGCCCCCCGCGAGGTCAGCGATCGTGCTTGCCCGGTTGCCAGGGTCGCCTGCTCGCTCGTTAGGCATAGGTGCCGCTCCTTTCGCGCCGGCCGCCTCGGACAGCGGCCCGGGCTGGTGGTTCTGCCGAGCCCTGACCTCGCGGAATCATTCAGGCTGGCAGACAAGGCTGCAGCCGGGCAAGGCACGCGCGTGATCTTAAGCGATGGTTCCTCGGTCCAGGGCCAGGCGGGCGGCGCTGACATCTTCCCGGCCATGCCCCGCCTTGACCGCCACTGTCCACTGCCGGGACAGCGCCCCGAGCAGTGGCAGCCCCCCGGCGTCGGCGATCGCCAGGTCGACGTCCTTGAGGGCCCACTCCAGCGGGAACTCCGGCGCGAAATCGCCGGTTTGCATCTTGTGCAGCTTGGCGTCGGCGATCGGTGCGTCCAGCGGCCCGCCTTCGATGGCGTCCGCCAGCGCGGCAGGGTCAAGGCCCATCCGGCTGGCCAGTTCCAGCGCCTCGGCCACGCCCTCGATCAGCACCGACATGTAGGCGTTGACGGCCAGCTTCATCCGGCTGCCCTGGCCAGCCTGGCCCAGCCAGACGGTCTTGCGGCCGATCACCGAGAACACCGGGTCCGCTGCTGCTTTCGCGGCGGGCGGGCCGGAGGCCAGGATAAGCAGCTGACCGGCCTCGGCCGGGCCCTTGCTGCCTGAGACCGGGGCGTCTGCGAACAGCACGTCGGGCCGCAGCCGGCCAAGACGGCCGGCGATCCCGGTGGTGGCGGCGACCCCGATCGTGCCCATCTGTGCCCATACCGCGCCGCGGGCCAGCGCCTGCGCTGCCCCGCCGGCGAACATGACCGACTCCACGGCGTCGGCGGCGGGCAGCATGGTGATCACCACCCGGGCATCCCGGACCGCCTGCTGGGGAGTCGCCGCTACCACCGCTCCCCCGGCGGCCAGCGGCACGGTGACGTGTTCTGACCGGTCCCACACCGTCGTCCGCAGCCCCGCTGCGATCAGGTTACGGGCCATTGCCGAGCCCATTATGCCGGTGCCCAGCACGGCGGCATCCACATGTCTGCTCATCGTCTCGATCCAATCTTTATCCGCTGGTGGCTTGCGGTCGGTGTGATGCCCGAGGTGCGGGGCCGGGCGGTGGTCATCTCACCTGCCGGCTGGCCAGCGGTGCTGCTGGACCGGTGCCGGCGCCGATGGCGTGGATGGATGCGGCGATGTCGGCGAGGTCGTCTTCCTTGAGTTCCAGGGTCGCCGCAGGCAGCCAGCCGTCGACCTGCCCGGGCCGCCGAGCGCCCACGATGGCCCCGGTCACGCCCGGGAACGCGAGGGTCCAGGCGACGGCCACGGCCCCCGGGGTGACGCCGTGGCCTGCGGCGACCGGGCGCAGGGCATCGGCCAGGGCCAGGTTGGCCGGGAGGGCCGACCCGGTAAAGTCGGGGTGGCTGGCCCGCCAGTCTCCGGTGGGCAGCCGGGCCGCGCGCTCGGCGGTGAACGCCCCGGACAGCAGGCCCGAGGCCATCGGGCTGTAGACGATCGCCCCGGTCTCGTGCTCGCGGGCCCACAGCAGCACGTCATCGGCAGCGTCACGGTGGATCAGGCTGAACGGCGGCTGGATGGCGTCCACGGTGCCGATTTCCTCGGCCGTCTCCAGCTGCCAGATGTCGTGGTTGGACAGTCCGGCCGCGCGGATCTTGCCGTCGCGCTTGAGGTCCTGGAAGACCTGCCAGTACTCCTCCACCGGGGTGCCGTCCTGCGCGGGCCAGTGCATCTGGTATAGGTCGATCCGCTCCGCCTTCAGGCGGCGCAGTGAGGCCTCGACCTCGGCCCGCAGGCTGGCCGGGTCACCGGCCCGGCGGGGCGCCGCAGCCCGGTCGGCCGGGTTCCAGACCAGGCCGCCCTTGGTGAAGATGTAGGGCCGGTCCGTTTCGGGGATGCCGGCCAGCGCAGCCGCCACCGTCTCCTCGGAATGCCCCAGCCCGTAGACCGCGGCCGTGTCGATCCAGTTGATGCCTGACTCGACGGCGTGGCGGATGGCCGCGATGGACTCGGCGTCGTCCTGGCCACCCCACGCGTAGGCCCAGCCGCCCCCGCCGATGGCCCAGGCCCCGAAGCCGGCCCGGGTTATGTGCATGTCGGTCCAGCCCAGCCTGTGGGTGGGCAATGAGGTGGTCATGGGTGTCTCCTTGTCATTGACGGCCAGGTACTGCCATGGGAATGAGTGACAGCAGCAAGGTTCACCTCTGGCAGGGTGAGCTGGCGTCACACGGCCGTGTGATTCGCGCCGGTCACCCCGGGCGCGCCCTGGTCAGGACCGTCGCGCCGGGGGCGTCGCGGCGGGGGCGCCAGCAGGCCGAGGGCGCGGGCTCGCTCTACAGCCTCGTGGCGGCGGTGCGCGCCGAGCTTGTCGTACAGGTGGCGCATGTGGGTCTTGACGGTGTTCACCGACACATAGAGCTGGTCGGCGATCTCGGGCGCGGACAGCTTGGTCGGCAGGTAACGCAGCACGCGGACCTCGCTCTGGCTGAGCGGCTCACGCAAGCCCCGCTCCGCTCCCCGTCCGCTGCCTGGCGGGGCCGCGGGCTCCCGGCCGGCCAGCACGTCAAGAATGCCGGAGATGAAAGCGGCGTGACCTGTTCCCAGCCTGCGGTGCCGCTCGAGCAGCCCGGGAGCGGGGTTGAACAGGAACGGGAAGAGCAGGTTCTCTGGCCTGGCGAGGTCGAGGGCGTGCTCGAGAGCGCGCCTGGCCGCGGCCGCGTCACGCAGCGCGTCACGCGCGATCGCCTCGAGCAGCCAAGCCTGGACCGCCCACAGGTGGGCGTGCACGAGCGGCGCGGAGCCGTCGATGACTGGCGCGAGCGCGGCCGTCGCCGCCTTCGGATCGTCTTGGGCGATCCGCAACGCGGCCATGGCGTTGCGCAGCTCCGCGCTGTCACGCTCTGGCCCGTCCATCCCGGCGAGTGCCTGTTCGACCCGCTCGGTTTCGCCCATCCGGACGAGCGTCTGCAGCGTGTGTGAACGCAGCCGCCGGGCGAGCGTGTGCTCGCTAACGAGCAGCCCAGCTAGCCTCTTGGCCGCCCGGAACGCGTCTAGCGCGTCTTCGGGACGGCCGTTGACGAATTCCAGCAGCCCCCGCGCGTAATGCAGCCTCATCCCGGGCGCCGGTACGGCCTCGGCCCGGAGCGTGCGCTCGGCCTGCTCGAGCGAGTGTTCTCCCTCTGCTAGCCGGCCCTGGGCGACCATCGCCATGCCCAGCGACAGGTGAGCCACACCGGCCACCGGCTCATCGGCCCAGCCGTGCTGTCCGGCCAGCTCGATCGCCTGCATGCTCCGCTGTGCCCCTAGCGGGAAAGACCACCAGCTCACCAGCTGCGACCAATGCGCCAGGCCGGTGACCTCCAGATACGGGCGGCCGATCTGGTGCGCCAGCGACACACCCTGTTCAAGGTGACGGTCCGCGTCGTCGAAACGGCCGGTCCAGACCTCGGCGATGCCGAGGTTGATCAGCGCCAGCGCCCGCAGGTCCTCGCCCAGCCCCAGCCGCGCCGAGCCGACGGCCCCGGCCGGAGCCAGCAACGGCTGCGCCTCCTCGGCCACGACCGCAAGATCGCCGCGCTGACGGGCCAGCCGCATCCGCACCACGGCGAGCACCACCTGCGCACGCCCACGCCGGTCCGGCGATACCGAATCCAGTCCCCGGGCGGCGAGCAGCACGTGCCGTTCGGCCTCCGCCAAAGATCCTCGGCTCAGCTCGACCCCGGCCCGGCGCGCGGCCAGCTCCGCATCCGCTGCGATCACACCGGTGGGGAACCCGGCCAGCAACTCCTGCGCGGTGGCGCCCAGCCCATTGAGCCCGAGCCCGACCCAGTTGTCCGCGAGCAGGCCCGCTGCCAGGCCCCAGTCTTCCGCTGCCTGGGCGTGCCGGACCGCATCGACCGGGAACCCATGCTCGGCATACCACCCCGCCGCGGCACGATGCAGCGTGGACAGCTCGCCCGGCGCGCTGCCACGCAACTCCAGTTGCAGCAGGTCGGCCAGCAGCTGGTGGTAACGGAACCAGGACCGCCGGGCATCCAGCGAGACCACGAACACGTTGGCCCGCTCTAGCTCCTGCAGGACCCGCTCACCGCCCGTGCCCCCGGTCAGCAGGTCGGCCAGTTCACCGTTCACCCGGTCCAGCACCGAGGTCCGCAGCAGCAGCCGCCGCACCGGCTCGGGCTGCCGCTCCAGCACCTCGGCCAGCAAGTATTCCGCCACGGTGCGCTCGCTGCCGGAGAACTCAGCCGCGAACCGGTCCGGATCGGGATGCCCGGCCAGCGACAGCGCCGCCAGCCGCAGCCCCGCGGCCCAGCCTTCCGTCTGGTCATACAGCCGCGCCAGCGCCGAGCCGGACAGCGCGACCCCGGCCGCCTCGAACAGCGCCCGCGCCTCGGCCCGGGTGAAGCGCAGATCGGCCGCGCGGATCTCGGTCAGTTCCCCCTCCAGCCGCAACCGGTGCAGGCCCAGTCGCAGATCGTGGCGGGTGGCCAGCACGAAGCGCAGCGCCTCGGGAGCGCGCATCACCAGCAGCTCGAGCTGACGCAGTGTCTCGGCCGGGCGCAGCTCGTGCACGTCGTCGATCAGCAGCCAGGCCCGGTCCGCCAGACCGCCAAGGTCTTCGAGCAACCGCTCGACGACGTCCGACCCGTCCAGGCCGGGGCCGGCCGTCACCGGCCGCACCAGCTTCGCCCCTGCGGCGGTGTCCCGCAGCGCTCCCAGAACCGAAAGCCAGAACCGCTGGGGGTCGCGGCCCTCGCCGTGCACCGTGACCCATGCGGCCCGCTCCGCCAAGCGCGCCTCGCCGATCCAGGAACGCAGCAGGACCGTCTTCCCGCTGCCGGGAGGAGCCGACACCTCGGTCACCCGCCCCGCCCCGGCGAGCCGATCGAAAAGCCCGGCGCGCGAGACCACCCCGTCCCGGACGTCGGGAGCAGCCGCCAGGCTGACGTCACGAGCGGCCGCCAGGCTGTCCGTCCCGGACCGGTCGCCAGACCCCACGGCGTCCTCCTCGCCAGGCCTTTACCCTACGTCCTTCCCCGCGGGACCGGCGGGCCCTGACTCACGGGTCACCGCCCACATCGTGGCGGGCTACGCACGAATCACCCGGCGGTGTGACGCCCGGTCACACCGCCAGGCGTGAGGCTTCGTGGCAGCCAACAGAAATGGAAGGACTGGAATCCCATGAGCCCCACCGTCGCTGAATCCCACCGGGAATGGCCGGCCGCGGAAACGCCCCGTGCACCCGGCCACACACCCAGCCTGGGCCGGAATGACCGGTCCGGCGCAGCGCAGGCGAGCCAGCGCAGCAGGCTGGCCACCCGCCGCCGGATCGCATTCTGGCTGCTGGCGTTCGTGTTCTCCGCCACCATGCTCGGCACCACCTTGCCGACCCCGCTGTATGTGATCTACCAGGCCCGGTGGCATTTCTCCGCGGCCATGGTGACGGTGATCTTTGCCGTCTACGCTGCCGCCGTGCTGGCGACCTTGCTGCTCGCTGGTCGGTCCTCCGACCAGGCCGGGCGCAAGCCGGTGCTGGCCGCGGGCCTCGGCGCCGCCGCGCTGAGCACGATCGCGTTCATCCTCGCCCCCAACGAGTCGGTGCTCCTGGCTGGGCGGGTTCTGTCCGGGCTGGGGGCCGGGCTGATGACCGGCACGGCAACGGCCGCCCTGACCGAACTGGTCCCAGCCACAGCCGGCCGCCGGGCCTCGCTGGTGGCCACGGCCGCGAACATGGGCGGCCTGGGCCTGGGCCCCCTCATCGCCGGGCTGCTCGCCCAGTACGCTCCGCACCCCACCAGCCTGGTATTCGAGGCGTACCTGGCCGTTCTGGCCGTTGCGGGTGTGTGCCTGGTGTTCACCCCCGAAACGGTTAGCCCGCGGCATCGGCCCGCCCTGCGCTTCGCCGGCCTGGGCATCCCGAAGCGGGGCCGCGGCCAGTTCATCGCCGCCGCCGTGGCCGCCTTCGCCGCCTTCGCTCTGCTCGGGCTGTTCAGTTCCCTGATGCCCGGCTTCATCGGCGGGGTACTGCACCAGGGCAGCCACGCCGTCCAGGGCGCCGTGGTGTTCGGCATGTTCGCGGTGGGGACCATCACCCAGGTTGCCCTGTCCCGGTTCCCCAGCCACCGGATCGTGCTGGCTGGCCTGAGCCTGTTCCTGGCCTCGCTGGCCCTCATCCTCACCGCCCTGACCCAGACATCGATGGCCCTTTTCCTGGCCGGGACGGCCGCGGGCGGGGTCGCCGTCGGCGCTATCTTCCTTGGCAGCCTGGCCACCGCCAACAACCTGGCCCCACCCGGGCGGCGCGGGCACGTCGTGTCTACCTTCTTCGTCGCGTGCTACGCCGGCCTGATCATCCCCGTGGTCGGCGTCGGGATACTGTCCGGGTTCATCGGCACCTTCCCGGCCGTGCTCGCCTTCTCGCTGCTTCTCGCCGCCCTGTGCCTGTACTCCCTGGCCAGGACCGCAACGACCCTCACCTCGCACAACGCGGTGAGCCGATGACCAGCCAGCAGCACAACCACCAGCCGGCCGGCTATCAGGTCCGGGTCCGTGGCCACCTGGGGGCCACCATGCAGCGCGCGTTCCCCACCCTCCAGGCCTGTAGACGAGGCCACGACACGCTGCTGCAAGGCATCCCCGACCAAGCCGCGCTGCACGGCGTGCTGGCCCGGATCGAGGCACTACGGCTCGACCTGCTTGAGGTCCGCCGCCCACCCGAGACCAACCCTGATGCAACCGCTGGCCGCGAGGTACCCGATGAGTGAGAACAGTGCAACCCAGGCAACGCTGACCCGGCTGGGCCGGCCCATCCGGTCCGCAGACGGTACCGGCACCGGCCAGCCGCAACACCGTGAGGAGCACCGCCAGGCCAACTGGCTGCGCGACGTGATCCTGGGTGGCCAGGACGGCCTGGTCAACATCCTGGGGATCATTCTCGGCGTCATCGCCGGCGGCGGCACCCAGGCAGTGCTGCTGGCCGCCGGGTTCGCCGCTGCCATCACCGAGTCGATCTCCATGGGGGCGGTCGGATACACCTCCGCGGTGGCCGACCGCGACTACTACCAGGCCGAGAAAGCCCGGGAATCGGCAGAAATCGACGCCACCCCGGACGCTGAGCGGCAGGAGATCCGTGACATCTACACCGCCAAGGGCTTCAGCGATGACCTGCTGGAGCGGGTGGTCGACACCATCACCAGCAACCGCGAGGCCTGGCTGGCCACGATGATGGACGACGAACTGCACCTGCAGCCGGTCCAGACCCCCGACATCATGCGCAGCTCAGTGGTGATCACGATCGCCACGCTGATCGGGCACCTGATCCCGCTGCTGCCGTTTGTGTGGCTGCCCCGGACGGCGGCGCTGATCACTGCGACCGTGCTCAGCGCAGGAGTGCTGTTCGGAGTCGGCGTGTACTCGTCGCTGACCCTGGTCGGGGACTGGCGCAAGAACGGCCTCAAGATGGTCGTGATCGGGCTCGGCGCCGCGGCGGTCGGCTTCCTGATCGGCCGTCTGTTCCACACCGCCGGAGCATGAGAGGCACTCTGCGGCATGCTCTCCTTGCCCGGCGTGTCCGTGGGAGACGGCGCACCATAAAGCCCGTTTTGGCACGTCCGATTACCAGTCCAGCGACCCCGCCGGTCGCACCCATCACCACCAGGCGCTGGCCCGCGGCCACGCCCAGCAGTTCCACCGTGCGGAGCTCCGTGACCACCGCGGCGGGCATGGTGGCTGCCTGTTCGCCGGAGACGTCATCAGGGATGCGGGCCAGCGGCTCAGACTTCGCGCGCGGCGGCACCGCGGTGTACTCGGCGTACGCCGTGCCGAAGACGTCGTCGCCGGCATGCAGGTCGTTTCCTCCCGCCGGAACCGTTCCACGACACCCGCGAAGTCGATGCCCAGCACATAGGAAATGCCGACTCGGCGGTCAGCCGTGCGAGGCTATTGTTGTCCAGCGGGTTGACCCCGCGTACTGCACGCGGATTAGGAACGCGCCGTCCGCCGCGGGAATCGGCAGGTCTGGTCAACAGTATTCGGCGACGGTTCGCCGGCTGATGCGCCATGTGTGATGGGCGCTGTGGGCTCGACGATCAGCAGCATCGAGCTGACAATAGCCTCGTCCGGGCAGCCGCCGGGATCGATGACCGGGTTCAGGGGCAGGTACAGGGTTGCCGATCCCTCGGTGGCCCAGATCGGGTCGGCTGATGGGCGCAGCGCCGCGGCCGGATGGCGTCCTTGGGAGTCGTCGAGTACGGCGTCATCGGTGCGGCCGACGATATCGAGGATCTCCCACCGTCCTCAAGCGACACTGCCCGGTGGCCAGCATCCGCTTGCCACAGCGTTGAACTCCCCGCCCAGTCCCCGCCCGCCGACGGCCAGGCAGTCGTGACCGCCGGCCGCAGAACCCATCATGCAGTTGGGATGATCATCGCCGGATCACTCGGGTGCCGGCTGAGCGGTGTGGTGGCGACGGTCATCCACGGATCCATGGGCAGCGACTTCAAGATCGCCTGCATCTCGGCAGGGTTGCCGGCGTTCCACAGACCCAGCGCGCGCGATCGGCCGGGCAACCTCCACAGCCGCAGCAGGTACCCCTGCCCAGCCAGCTCCTTCGCGCGCCGCGCCTCGCGCGCCTCGGTGTCGTGAACGGCCTGGCCGGGTGTGCCTTCCGGGACGCTGATGGTGAAGGTGGTCAGGAACTCCGTACCCGCGTTCCTGGCCGCCAGTGCCGGGTCGTTCGGGTGCGGCGCGAGCGGCGTCACCTCGTCGGTGCGCCACACTCGCAGCGGCATCGAAGCCAGCAGTTCCTCAAGCTGGCCGCCGTCCGCAGCGGCGAACAGCCCCAGCGAGCGCCCTTCACCCGGCCGCAGCGGCGGACGCCACAGGCGCAGCAAGCGCCCCGCCGCTGCCAGTTCGCGCGAGCGCGCGGCCTCCCGGGCCCGGACGGCGCCGACGTCCCGGTCCGGCGTCCCGTCCGGGACGCGGGTGGTCATTGTGACGAGGTACTCCATGGCCGACTTCTCCTGGTGCGACGGAAGTTACGTGGACAGTGGCATGTTGGCGTGCCGCGTCTGGTGTCAGCTGCGGATGAAGTCGAGCAGGGCCTTGTTGACCTGGTCGTGATGGGTCCAGGGAATGGCGTGCGGGCCGCCTTCGATCACGGTCAGCTGCACGTCCTTGATCAGGGCGGGCAGCCGCCGGCCGGTCTTGTCCAGGGGCAGAACCTGGTCGGCGTCGCCCTGGATGACCAGAATGGGCACGTCGATCTTGGGCAGGTCGTCGCGGAAGTCGGTCGCCCAGGTCGGAATGCAGGCCACGGCTGCGGTGGCCGACGCGGTGACGGCCAGGTTCCAGCTGGCCTGGATGGCCTGGTCGCTGACCAGCGTGCCGCGCAGGGTGTCGGCGTTGTAGAAGTTGTCCAGGAAGCCCTTCATCCACGCCGGGCCATCGGCTACAGCGGCTTGGACGAACCCGTCGAACAGGCCTTGCGGCACCCCGTCGGGGTTGTCGGGCGTCTGCAGCAGGAATGGGGGGATCGTGGAGACCAGCACGCCACTGGCCACCCGGGCCGAGCCGCGGGTGCCCAGGTAACGGGTGACCTCGCCGGTGCCCATCGAGTGCCCGACCAGGACGGCGTCGTGCAGGTCGAGGTGGTCCAGCAAGGTGCTGAGGTCGGCGGCGAAGGTGTCGTATTCATACCCGGTGGCCGGCTGGCTGGACTGCCCGAACCCGCGCCGGTCGTAGGTGATGACCCGGTGTCCGGCTTCCAGCAGGGCCGGGACCTGCTTGTCCCACGCGCGGCCGCTGAGTGGGTAGCCGTGGATCAGCACCACGGGCTGGCCCATGCCGTGGTCTTCGTAGTGGATCTCGATATCGGCGGAGTTTTCCCAGCCGACGGTGACTGCGGGCATGAGACGCCCTTCCTTTCGGGTCTGGTGAAGTGCAGGCCGCCGGGTCAGCTTTCCGGCGGTGGCGGGAGGTAAGGGAAGTAATCGAGAAGCGATGCGGGTTGAGTGAGTCCCGAGGTGAAGTCCTGGTTGAGCACCATTCTTGTGACGTTGTCGGCCGCGTCCTCAATCAGGCCCTTGCCGTTGTGAATGTCGTGCCACGGGTCCCACAGGGCATTGGTGCCCGGGATGAACGGGAGGACGTTCGGGAGAAGCGTGTCGGCTACCCACGCGCCGTAGGCCAGCGGGGTAGGCCGGGCGTGAACCCCCTGATCGTAGGTTCCGCCGGCCTTGACGACCGCAGCCGTCTGGTCCCTCATCTGGCCCCAGACCCCTACGGCAGGGTCGGTGTCTGGGCAGGCGGGCCTGCCCGCCAAGTCGTCGGAGGGGACGGTGGCGTTGATGTTGATCTGGGCCGGGCCCATCTCGAAGTCCCAGAAGGTCGTGGTGTTGGGTCCCCCGGCGCGCTGGAGCTGAAGCCAGGTGCGGTGCCCCTGATCGTAGATCGCGGTGCTTGCCCAGTAGTTCAGCCGGCGGAAGCCCGTGACCGCGACGGGTGCCTCCACCAGGACGGACCGGACGCTGTTGTTCAGGAAACTGTCGTGCGGCGGGAACAGCGACGCCAGGTCCGGGAAGGTGCCATCGGCCAGGGCTTTCGCCACGGCAACGGGAAAGGGTATGAAGTTGAAGAACGAGTCGGTGCGTTTACCGGCGAAGACCTTGATGCCGCGGTCCAGGTGAAGCACCTCCTCCACCGGCGCGTCGCGGGGCGTGATGATCCTGCCTTTGGCATTGCGGTTGGTGGCTTCCTTGCCCGTGAGCTCCGCCACTTGCACATGCTGGGTGCCGGCGGAGTCGACCGGGAAGGTGAAGCGCCAGGTGATGTCCTCGACGTAATCCTCATTGGTGTCGAGCTTGAGCTCGTAATAGCCGGCGGAATCCCAGGGCGTGCCGGTAGTCGGCGAGGCATTCATCCCGAAGACCGTGCGCGGGCCACGATCATCGCTGGCCCCGGGAAAGCAATAGGCATCGGTGATATCTAGCCGTTCGTCTTGCGGGTAGTCAAAGTGATGAGACATTTCTCTCCTAAAGAACTGTGGTGCCGCGGGGGTACGGGTTGCGGGACAGCGGCTGTAGCGCGAGCGAGTAGAACCGGCCGCGGTACGGGCTCTCGTTCGTGGCGCCGAACTCGCCGTAGACCCACAGGAAAGGCAACTGGCCGACATCCCACGTCACCCGATCGGCCCTTCCGCTCGCGTGCAGGAGCTCATACCAGCCCTCGGTAAACCCGCTCACGATCGCGACACGGGTCGGGGCGCCGCGTCCTGGGATGACCGACGCGTCGACCCTCGTGCCGTCGGCCGCCTTCAGGGACGGCCACGCCGACGCCGCCGGCGACAGGTGCGGACGGTGGTAGTAATCCAGGACGGGCACGGCCTGAACCCCCGCCGGCAACACCAGGCGCGTTCCTGGTGTCAGCAGCGGAGCGTTGTACTGCTTTTCCACCCCGCGCACCAGGTCACCGCCGCCCGCCGCACCGGGGCCCGGCCGCGCCACCGTACCGGCCACAGCAGGGGTGGCAGATGCGACGCCGTACAGGACGGGAAGGGCGGCCAGACCGCCAAGGAAACCGCGCCGACCCGGCGCTCCGCCACGCACGCCGCGCGCGCGCTCCGCTTCAGTAGGCTCTCGCTTGCCTCTGACCATGTTCACTCACGTTCCTTCCTGACTGTGGTCGGAGGCCCCGACTGTGCTCGGCCTCTTCCGGCCATTGACGATCGGTCAGGCGGGCAGGTCCGTCCCGGCCTGTTCGGCCACCATGTAGGCGGCGTACCACGCGGGCCAGTCCTCGTCCTGGCCCGGCCGGTGAAACAGGTGCGATCGCCCCGCGTGCTGCTCATGCTCGCGCTTGGCGGCCTCGGCACGGCGAAGCGCGCTCGCCAGGTCCACCGTGGACGCGAACGTCCTGCCAGCGGTGTCGACACGGCCGGGCAGCCGAGTAGTCACTTCCTGGACCAGCCAGGCATTGCCGTCGGGATCGCTGAAAGAGAAGAACGACCCGTAACTGGTGCGCTCGGGGTCGGGGCCGGGCTGCCGCGCCTCGGGAGGGAACGGCGGCCCATGCCAGATCTCACTGACGTCGATGCGGCGGGAGAGTTCGTCATGGGCCGCTTCGATGTCGGAGACGATCAGTCCTCCTCCGGCCGAGCCAGGCGCGGCCGTGGTGAGTCCGGTGCCGAACGTGATCGAGGCCGCAGAGCCCGGGGGCGTGAACTGGACGATGCGAAGGCCGTCCAGCGGGGCGACGTCGTCGTCGAGCCTCCAGCCCAGGCGCTCGTAAAACTCCTTGGACCTGTCAACGTCGGACACGGGGATGATCTCGACCTCAAGGTGTATGCCGACGTGGCCGACGCCCGCTTCGCGGCTGGCGTTGTGTACTTCGGCGGCGCTCATCGCTGCCTCCTGGGATTGTGGTGCTGACAGAAGGAAGACCCTCAACTGGTCTTCGTCTCGGTGAGTCTGCCTGCCCGACCCCCAGGTCAGCGAGGTGGCAAATACTCATAGCACTGCTCATTACCCAGGTACTGCCTAGAGCGCTTTACCCAGTACTGCCTAGCGCTGACGCCCGGATTCCGAGACAGCTAGGCGGCCCTTACCGTCCGGTCATGACGCGGCAACCCACGCGGCGACCTGGGCTCGTGAGGTAAAGCCGAGCTTGGTGAGGATGTGCTCCACGTGGTTTTCAGCGGTCCGCTGCGAGATCACCAGCTCGGCGGCGATCTCCTTGTTGCTGCGGCCCCCGGCGATCAGGCGGGCCACCTGCAGTTCCCGGGGGGTCAGCGGCACCTCTTCGGACACGGCCGGTGTCGGCGGCTTTTTCGACGGTTGCTGCAGGGCATAGGCGAGGACATCCTCGGCGGACAGTTCCAGGCCACGGTGGTAAGCAGCCTGGAATGCTGCCTCGCCCAGCGCTTGAGTGGCCTGGCGCTCGCAGTCCCGGTGGTAGTCCGCCACGTGCTGGTTGCCGTCCAAGGTGGTGCCCATGGATTGCAACGGACCGGTGGCAGCGCCGAGCAGAACCGCGGCGCGCTCGTGTTGTCGCCGTGACGCTGCGACCCAGGCCAGCGCCTCCAGACAAAAGATGCTGCCCATCCGGTCGTCGCGGCGCAGCCGCAGGCTCTGCTGTTGCAGCGCAGTGGCCCGGTCGAGGTCACCCCGGCGCCACGCCGCCGCCCCGAGCGCCCACAGCGAGTATGCCGAGTACGCGTGGCGGATATATTCACTGCCGACCTCAGTCACCGCGGCAAGCTCCCGATGGCAGGCGACGGCGCGCTCCTCGTCACCGGCCAGGCCTGCCGCGGTGGCCAGGCAGATCAGCAGGTGGGCACGCTGGCGGCCGGGAATATCGGCGGGCAGCACGGCCAGTCCGTCTTCGGCGTGGGCGATGGCTTGCGGCAGGGCACCAGCGAACAAGCAGACATGTCCCGCGACCCAGGCAGCTAGCGCGCGTGTGGCAGGATCGTTCAGCTGTCCGGCCAAGCTGGTGCCCTCATCCAGGAGCGGTTGCACGGCGTCACGGTCGCCGCCGACGGCAGCCAGGAAACTTGCGAGCAGCAGCCCCTGTGCCCGCCACACAGTGGGCTCGCTAGCCCGGTCCAGCACTTGGCCGAGCCGATACTGGCCCTCGCTGACATACCCCGAGATCCAGCAGAAAAAGAACCATACGTGCACCGCGATGCGCAGCCCCGCCTCGGCCTCTCCCGGCTCGCTCTGGCAGAAATCCTGGGCCGCCTGCACGTTGGCGTGCTCCCGGAACAGCCGGGCCGTCAAGTCCGCTATCTGCGGGCTCAGCCAGTCGATGTCGACCCGCCGGGCCAGCTGCTCATGCCAGTCCCGGTGCCGCCGCCGCAGCGCGGTGTACTCGCCAGACTCTTGCAGGCGTTCGTGCCCGTAGTCGCGCAGCGTTTCCGGTAGCCGATACCGAGCCACGTCCTCGCCGTGCACGGCGATCAGGACCGACTTGCCAGCCAGTGCGGCCAGCAACTCCAGCACCTCTTCGGCGGCCAGCCGGAGATCCGTGCAGATGCCCTCGGCCGCGTCCAGCTCAAACCCGCCGGCGAACACTGACAGCCGGGCCCACAGTAGCTGCTCGGCCTGGCTGCACAGCTCATAGCTCCATTCAATCGAGGTACGCAGCGTCTGCTGACGGGCCGGCAGGGTGCGGGAGCCCCGGGTCAGCAGGCCCAGCCGGTCACCCAGCCGGGCGTCGATCTGCTCGGGGGACAGCACCGGCAGCCACGCCGCCGCCAGCTCGATGGCCAGCGGCAGCCCCTCCAGCCGACGGCAGATCCCGGCCACTGCCGCCATATTCGCCTCGGAGAGCGCGAACCCCGTCACCACCCGGGCCGCCCGCTCGACGAACAAATTGACCGCTGAGAACCGCGCCAGGTCCGCTACCGCCAGCCGCCGCTCCCGCTCTGGTACCCGCAGCGGCGGCACCGCCAGCACCGTCTCTCCGGTCATGTTCAGCGATTCCCGGCTGGTGGCCAGCACCCGCAGCCCGGGCGCCGCCCGCAACAGCAGGTCGGCCAGCTTGGCGACCGCGTCGACTAGGTGCTCACAGTTGTCCAGCACCAGCAGCAGTTGCTGCCCGGCCAGATAGTCCGCCAATGTCGCGGCGGAGGCGTACCCGGTCCGGTCCTGCAGGCCCAGCGCCCCCGCGACGGCCTGAGCCACCAGCGCCTGGTCGCGCAACTCGTCGAGCTGGACCAGCCACACCCCGTCGCGGAACGCCCTGCGCAGTTCGGCGGCAGCCCGCAGCGCCAGCCGGGTCTTGCCGACCCCCCCGATTCCGGTCAACGTCACCAGCCGGGAGCCGGTCAGCAGCCGCTTGACCTCGGCCAGCTCACCGCGACGGCCAACGAAGCTGGTCAGCTCCACCGGCAGATTCCCGGTTACCCGCACCCCCGTACCATAACAATCAGCGTCCGAGATATGCCGCGAGGGATGAGCGCAGGCACTTCCTCCGAATGCTCACACTAGATCCCTGTCGCGGGAGCCAACTCCAAGAGCCGTTGCAGGCGGACGCCGAGCGAGTTATGACGGCGTGTAGCCAGAGTATTCATGCAGGTGGGCCTCAGAACCGCAAACGTCGCCACCCGCCGGGGGAGCCCGGGATGCTCATGCAACCGTGGAACCCCCGGCAGGGTCCTTGACCTGCGTCCCGGGATGCGGGTCCTGGACCTGGGCTCCGGCAAGGGGCGACGTCGGTGTTCCTGGCCCGCGAGTACGGCGTCCAGGTCGTGACGGCTGACTTGTGGATCGGGCCGGACGAGGCGACGGTCGTGTTCGCGGGTGCCGGGTTGCCGACAGGGTGACCGCTGTCCGGGCCGAGGCGCACGCCCTGCCATTCGAGAAGGACAGCTTCGACGCCATCGTGAGCATCGGCGCGTTCGAATACTTCGGCACCGCTGGCGGCTACCTCCCCCTACCTCGTGGGGTTCCTGCCGCGGCGGGTTACCGGCCTTGTCGAGCCACGCGGCGCACATCTGCGCTACCTCGCGGCGGGACATCTGCGGGATAGGCCCGGCCAGCAGGGTTTCCGTGTCCTTGACGACGATGATTCTTTCGCCGGGGCGTGCAGCGGCTGAAGCCGTCAACGGCTTCCGGACAGGCGAGCATTCTCCGGCTGCTCAAAGGAGGACCGCCATCCGGACTGATGACCTCTTGCCGATTTGGAAGGTGCTGCATGATGATGCGCTGGCACATAGTCGTCACATTTGCCCAGGCCAGACGGGAGAGACTGTGCAAAAGTGCCCCTCAAACGTGTCCCTCAGGACAGCTCAAGCAATCTCAATCATCGGTGCTGATTTCGAATTTTATCCGTGAGCAGGAGTGGAGCTAAGGGGAGTCGAACCCCTGACCTCTTGCATGCCAT
>DASYAV010000246.1:0-81384 GCA_036501145.1 Streptosporangiaceae bacterium
CCGTGCTCGCCGCACAGGCGGGCGAACGAGGCGACCCCGTCCGGCTTACCCTCGTGGCGGTCCAGGTCCAGCCCCACGATCGAGCTGGCCCGGCAGCCGACCCCGGTATTCGACCCGGCCGGCCACCCGGCGGCCACCGCGAGGTCGGTCGTGCACTGGCGGTGCCAGCCGGGCGCGGCCTCCTTGGAGCCGTGCGGGAGCGGGAACACGGCCAGGCCCCGGCGCAGCAGCCCGGCCAGGTCAGATCCAGCAGTCACAGTCGCCGTTTTCGTCGCCGCACTCCTCGCACGCTGACGGGTTCCAGCAGGAGCACCCGTAGGTGCCTTTCCCCCACAGCTCGCCACCGCACTCATCGCACGGGGCGTACTGGCCGTCGTCCTCGTGGTACTCGCCGTCATATTCGGTATCCGGGTCACGCTGGTAAGCCAGGGCCAGCAGCACCCACGTGCCGTGCAGCACGTCCGCGTCCTTCGCTGGGTCGGCCGCCAGCGACGACGCCAGCGCATCCGGCGACGTCAGCCGGACGCCGTCCCGTACCGGCCCGCCCACCTTCCAGCGGGCGGCGCTGGCCAGCATCTCCGCCGCGACCGGGCAGTTACCCCAGCCGTCCAGGATGTCCTCGTGCCCGCCCCGGCTGACGATCGTGTGAGCGCAGGCGGCCAGCACGTCCGCGACAGCTCCCGGGATGACCTGGGACCATACCGGGGTGACCGCTTCCCGGACCACCGCCCCGGCCCCGCCCGGATAGACCGTGGGGAACGCCCTGGCCCTCGCGCCCGCGGCCATCAGCTGACCGAACCCCATCGTCAGCATGGCCGAGATGGCGTCCGCCGGATCCCGGTTCAGCTGCGGCGGTCCGTCGCCGGCGAGGGCCGTGGCAGCCTGGCGGGCCACCGCGCGGCGGGCGGCGGTGTAGGACTGCCCGGTCGCGGTCATCAGCTCGCGGGCCTCACGCTTGATCTTGTCGGTCATGGCCAGTCCTTGCCCGGCGGGTCCTGCGCACCCCGCCGCGGAACTCAGCCAGGCCACGGGAAGGATGCTCGCTCAACGCACGCGAGGCGGGGCCTCTTGTCCTCGTCGCCGCGGGCCAGCGCAGGCGGCTGCGGCTCGGAGTCAGGCCGGCGTGCCCGGCCACACACCCACCGTAGAGCAGGGCACTGACAATTTCCGGCGACACCGCGAGCCGGGCCCGCGCAAACGCCCGTTTGGGCGCGGGTCAGGCAGGCACCGTCACAGGCCGGAAGCAAGATATACGTAGCGTTACACTACGAGGCCCTGCTGGCACCGGGCGCGGTGCCAGGAGATGTCATCCCGTCGTCTTATGGGCCCGGCGGCTGGGCAGCAGGTCGTCATACACCGCGACTGACGGCAGCGGCCGGCTGTCCGGCGGGAGCGCGCCGACCCGGTCCTGGCGGCGGGCGGCGACGCGGGCGTCCCGCCGCTCGCCGTGCATGACGCGCAGGTCGTCGAGCCGGTCCTCCAGGCCCTCGATGCGCTGGCGCAGCTCGGCGACGAGGTCACCGCGGCGGCCCAGCTCGGCGCGCAGCTGCCCGGCCTCGGCCGGCGCGCGTGCCCGTGCATCCGCGATGTGCGGCGCGGCCAGCTCGGCGGCCCGCCGCTCGATGTAGCCATCCAGATCGGCGATGGCCGCCCGCAGGTGCCCGGCGAGACCGGCGGCGCTGTCATCAGGCGCGCTCATGCCGGGCACCCTACGCCTGGCACCCGGCATCGGGCGCGGTGCCAGGGCACAGCGAGCGTGCGCGCGCCTGGGCACCCGCCGGGGTGGTGGCGGGCCAGCCCAGGGCGCACCATGCGCCTGCCGGGTGCTGGCACCGATCGCGGCGGCCAGGTGGGTCCAGGTGCTGCCGCCGTGGCGGGCGGCGTCGAGTAGCCCGAGCTCGGCGCGTTCCACGGGGGCAGACCAAGTAAGCCGGAAAGCGGCAATGGGCTAGTCAGCCTGTTAGGGCGTCCTCTTCGTGAAGCTGACCCGGGGCTTTAAATCAAGGCTGGGCGTCAGTCAGGGTCTTGTGGACGACGCCGGCCGAGACCTTGACTCCGGCGGCGATGGTGCGGATGGATTCGCCGCGCTGGCGGCGGGCCAGGATGGCGGCGCGCTTGTCGTCGTCGACGACGGGGCGGCGGCCGCCAACACGGCCGCGTCGGCGGGCGGCTTCCAGGCCGTTGGTGGTCTTGCGGACGATGTCCCGGCGCCGGTCTTCGGCGAGGGCGAGGGCCAGGTCGAGGATGAGGGACCGTTCGGTGTGCTCGCCGGCCGCGATGCCTTCCAGCACCTTGACGCCGATGCCCCGCTGGAACAGGTCGTTGAGGACGATCAGGCCTTCCAGGAGGTTGCGGCCGAGGCGGTCGACCTCCTGGACGGTCAGCATGTCGCCGTCGCGGATGTGGGACAGCGCCTCCATCAGGACGGGCCGGTCGCCGGTGGCGAGCTTCGCCTCGACCGGGGGCAGCGGCCGGCTGTCCGGCGGGAGCGCGGCGACCCGGTCCTGGCGCCGGGCGGCGACCCGGGTGTCCCGCCGCTCGCCGTGCATGACACGCAGGTCGTCGAGCCGGTCCTCCAGGCCCTCGATGCGCTGGCGCGCTGCTCGGCGACGAGGTCTGCGCGGCGGGCCAGCTCGGCGCGCAGCCGGCTGGCCTCGGCCGCCGCCTGCGCGTGTGCGTCCGCGATGCGCGGCGCGGCCAGCTCGGCGGCACGCCGCTCGATGTAGCCATCCAGGTCGGCGATGGCCGCCCGCAGGTGCCCGGCGAGACCGGCAGCGCTGTCATCAGGCGCGCTCATGCCGGGCAGCCTACGCCGCCACCGCGGCGCCCCTCCCGAGGCCACCGGCGGCCCGCGCCATGTGAAACAACCCCGGGTCACCGCGGCGGACACCGCCGGCGTCCTGGGGGTGGTCAGCACCACGACCGGGGATGGCCAGCAGGCCGGGGGCGGGCAGGATCAGGCCGCGCCCGCCACCAGCACCGTCCCGCTGTCCGCGGGCCGGGGCGCGTCAGCAAACCCGGTGCCCGGCGCAGGAATCTCACCGCCGATCACGACCGCTTGGTCAAGGTTCGGCCTGGTTGCTGGCGAAATGCGGGATCAGCTGGTAGATAGGGAAATGAGGGGGGCCGTACGGGCTGGGGCCTGTCTTCTATCCGGGCCTGGGGGGTAGATCGCGGGTTGCAGTGCAACCGCTCAAGGGCTGGCGTGTTCCCTTCCTGGCTCACCGCGCCGGGCCCGCGGCGCTACCCCCGGGCGCCGGGTGCTGGCCCGCGCGGTGAGCCCCCCGCCCTCCAGCAGGTAGGAGAACGCGAACCCGACCAGGCTCTGGCCGTGGGTGTCGGTGTACTGGCGGTCGATGGTGGCGTCGGTGCAGTGCCGCAGCACGCCCTCCATCATCGCGGCGACCTCGGAGGCATTGCATGACCGGAGCTGGGAGTAGACGCACACCGATTTGCGGTCCACGTGCCAGTAGATCATGACGCCGTGGCCGCCGTAGCGGACGTGGTACTCGGTCATCAGGTTCGACGACCACGACCCGAACTTCTTCGAATCGGACGCGCACGCGGTGCCGTTGCCCCACCACAGCGGGTCGCGCATCGCCAGGGTGGCGTTCACCAGCGTGGCGGTCGCCGTGCGCAGGTTGTCGCGGTTGACGAACAGGTGGCGGGTGGCCCGCAGGGCTGCCTCGGTCTCGCCGTGGCGGCCGCCGTCGGCGACCCGCTTGATCCCCACGTTCGTGCCCAGCGCGTACAGGACCAAGAGCAGGCGTTTGCGGATCACCTCCCGCGGGGTCGCTTCGCGGGTCGCGACCGTGGTGAACGCGTCGGTGAAGCCGGTGACGAAGTCGGACTCCTTCAAGAACTCCAGCAGGTCGATGATCCCCCAGCGGGCGGCGATCTCGGTGTGCAGCGCCCGCAGGTTGTCGGGCACCGCCAGCTTGCCCAGATCCGGGATGTGCCAGCGTGGTTCGCCCCGGTGCGTCTTCACCTTCGTGCCGCCGGAACGGTTCCTGCTGACCGCCTCGCCACACGCGGCCATCGAGGCGCGCATCAGTTCCTTCAACCCGCCGATGAACACGCCGCTATCGAGTGGCTGCTGCAGGTTCTCGTAGTGGACGTCCCGGTTGACCTCGAAATCGGCGGGCAGGTCCTCCTCGGGGTTGCGCCACCGGCGGGCCCCCGCTACGTAGATTTCGCGGCGGCGCAGGGCGTCCTTCAACGACACGATCACGCACAGCTCGTAGGAAGCCCGCTCGATGATCCCGTCGTCGCCAGCCACCGCCTCCAGCCACCCGTCAGGCACTACGCCCTTGACCGGGACGGTCTCCGAAGCGTCGTAGTGCCGGACACTGTTGGGGATGCTGGCGTAGCGCCGCAGCAGTTCAAGCGCGTCCATCACCGGCCGGTAGGCGGTGTTGTTGCACTTGAACTCGATCGCGGCCAGCAGCTTGGGCAGCATCCGCCGGTAGTAGCTGGAGTACGACGACGTCAGCACCGTACGCACCCGCGCCTTGTACGCCTTCTGATCGGCCCTGGCCTCGGCAACCAGCGCCTTGAGCGTCGCCTCCCCGCCCGGCACCGCCGGGTAGACCACCCGCCGCACGGTGTCGTCCGGCTTCTTCAGCGACGCCTCCGCGATCGAGAACAGCTTCTCGGTCTTACGGTGCACCTTCTTGGCCTCGGCCTCCATCGCCCGCTCGACCTTCCGCTCCGCCCGCGTGTTGACCTTCGATACCAGGTTGATGAACAGATCGACCAGCGCATCGGTGATCTCCGACGTCCGCGACCAGGCCAGCGCCGCCATCAACGTCAAGCGGACCGGCGGCTGGTTCGCCGCCAGATCCGAGGGATGCGACGCCATCGCCCTGGCCCGCCACGAGGCCACCAGCTTGTCCGACAACCCGCCGAACAGATCCGCCGGCAACCCCAGCGTCCTGGCCCGCCGCAGCTTGACGATCTCCTCCAGCAGCGTCTCCAGCCCCAGCCGGCCCGGATCCGTCTTCAGCTCCAGCAAGAACCCGTCCTCGCCCGTGGCCAACTCCCACAACGCCCGCGCCGAGTCCGCCGGCAACAGGTTCAGCACCTGCAGGCAGAACTCCCGCTCAAACCGGGACCAGCACGCCCCCACGATCCGCTCCGCCCGGCCCGGCGGCTCGATCCTCAACTTCCGGCAGCGGGCCAGCAACGCCGCCCGCAGCCCCTCATCCGTGAGTGCCATCGGGCAGATCTCCGTGGCCAGCCACTCCGCCAGCGCATCCTCATCCGCCCGCGTCGGCTCCCGGAACCCCAGCGCTTCCCGGATCTGCGCACGGTGCCGCTCGATTGACCGGCCTGACCAGTCGTAGCCGGCCAGCAGCGCCGGATCGACCTTTACCTGACCGGCCACATAGTCCACCGCCGCCTTGGGCAGCTCACCCGCATGCCGCGGGAACCGGGCCTCCTGCGCGAAGAACTTCAGCAGAAGGCAGAACCCCAGACGTGTCGCCCCCGCCTTGTTCTTGATCAGATCCCAGTCGCTGTCCAACAGCGTCCACGCCGCGATCAGCTCCTCCGGCTCCCACTCCCGACGCACCCCGGCCACCTCCACCGAACCGCGCCACCGGGGGGCGCCAACGACCGACCCGCTCACGATTCCGATGGACAACAGGCAACACCCGACGATTCACCCACCCGTGACGATTACGAGCCGCAAGCGTGATCTCTCACCCAGCGCTACTTGGCGGCTAGGGACACGTTCGGGAGCGGAGGGCCGTCATGGTGGTCACCGGCGGCGTGCACGCGACCGTGCCGCTGCCCGCCGGGCAGGCCGCCGCGCTCGGCCTTGATCCCGCCGTCAGTTACGTGGTGGAGGGCCGCATCTGCGACCCCGCCACCGGCCAGCTGGTCGAGCTGCCGCACGCCCAGGAGATGACCGTGCCCGTGCGCTGGCTGTCCCCCCTGCGGACCTGAGCCGCCATCGGCCTTCAGCCCGCTACCGCCACAGGCCGTTTCCCGTTGCTGCTCGAGCCCCGCAACCCGGCCCGCTGATGCGGCTGCTGGCGTCCTGCACCCGCCACAGCGTCACCGTCCAGTTCATCCCCGCCGGCCCAGCACCGGTGAGCCCCCGCCGGAATCATCCCGGCGGGCCCGGGCGGCCCGCCGGGATGGTGGGAGCGGGCCCGCCCGGGCCCCTTCCCCGCCTGATTCTGGCGGGAGCCACGGCGGGGGTCCCTCCCTGGTACCAGTACCCGCCGCGGCGGGCCCGCCGTTTTACCCGCCGGTGATTCCGGCAGAATCGGCGGTAGGGATTTCCCATATGGATAGCTGATATCCCTTCCGCTTAATCGAGGTCACTCGCGCCGACCACCCTACGACCCGACAAGATCAACCCCATACAGATCGAAGAAGGTACCAGGCACACCCCAAACCGGGGCACATCACCCTGCATCAATCAAGGAGTTCAGGAGCCTGCGCCCACCAGCGGAAACACCTTCAAGATCACTTCATGGCGGGTTTTGCTCTTACCTTGGCCGCACCCCTTAACGGGTTCCCGGGGACCGGCCCGGCAAGCGGGCCCCCGGCGGCATGGGATGGTCGAGCTCGGCGAGGATGTCGTTGATGATCTCCTTGATGATGTCCTCGATGATGTTGTCGGGGTGCACGCGCGCGGCCGGGGTGACGGCGCCGCCGGTGCCACCGGCGTTGGACAGGGCGGCCTCGGTGTTGAGGGCCTGCGCGTCGGCGATCTGCTCGGTCACCACCGCCGGCTGGCCCAGGCACGCGACAGCGCCCTCGGCCAGCGCCGCGCCGGCCTGCAGGTTGTCGGCCAGGGCGGCGCTGTCATCGCCAGCGTTGTCGGCGGCGATCGCGGCGTCGTTGTCCGCGCCGGCGGCGGTGATGGCGGCCCGGCAGGGACTGGCCGCGGCGGCCGCGGCCGGCCCGGCCGGGCCGGCCACCAGGGCGGCGCACAGCAGGGGCGCGGCGCCGGCGGCCAGCACCCGGCGGGCCGTGCAGGACAGGGGCAGGGACAGGGACATCAGCAACCTCCAGCGACGGGGCACCAGCACAGCAGGGGGCACCCCGGCAGGACGACCCTGCCCGGGGCCTCCCAGAGCGTCGCTCACCGCCCGGGTTCCCGCAACCCCCCGCCGGGATAGCACTCCATGACAAGGCTCAGCCAGGCCAGACAGCGCCGGCCGCCCGGCCCGGCCGCCGCATCCTGACCAGTGTCCCGCTGGCCACCATCGACGTGGCCCCCGCATCCGCCGCATGAGCCCCCCGCCGCGGCGCCCTGGGCCTGACCTCAGAACCGGGGTCAGCGCGGCCAGGAGGTGAACCGCTCCCGCAGCCGGGTGACATCGTGCGGGGTCAGCCCGTAGCGGGCGAAAGCCTCGTCCTCGAGCCGGTCGAGCCGCCGCCCGGCGTCGGCGAAGTCCTCAGCGGTCAGGCCGGGGTCCAGCCGCTGGGCGAAGCTGATGAGCTCATCCACGGTGTAGCGCTCAAGCGCCGCCGCGGTGTCCAGGTAGTCGCGTTCGTACGCTCGCGAGCTGAGGGCGCAGACCTTGCCGCCGACCACGTCCTCCAGATCCAGGACCGGGCCGAAATCCATGATCACCGGCGCGTGGCCACGGTCAAAGTAGGACATCTGCAGCGCCATCTGGGCACCCCCGGGCGCGGTGATCGTCCACTCGGCCAGGCCCTCGCCCATCCCGTAGAAGACGTCATCGAGCCCGCCGGTCATGTCCTTGGATTCCACCTCGAACCCCGCGCTGCGCAGCGCCGCTTCCACCGCCGCGGTGGCCGCGGCCACGCCGGACTGCTCATCGGTGAAAATGTCTACATCCTGGGTGTAGCGGTCGATGACCCCGTGGGCCATCAGGGCGTTGCCACCGCCGAGAGCGAACCCGTGCACGGCCGCGGCGCGCAGCACGACGGCCGCCACCTGGCGGTGCAGGTCGCTGATCGGCATCAGGCGGCAGCCGCGGCGGTCCGCAGGACCGGGTGACGCTCCTCCCACGCTGCCCGGATGCCCTTGGGCAGGTACAGCTCCGGCCACACGCTGATCAGCAGGGCGCCGTTGAGGTGGGCCGTGAGGTCTTCCGGGCGGCGGGCCTGCCCGAGCACGGTCTCATACATCGCCCGCACCATGAACGGCTTGCCCAGGTCAAACATCCGGTCCGGGCTACTCCAGAACAGCCGGACCGGCAGCTCAGCCACGCCCTCGGCCGGGCCGCGCAGGTCGGCCAGGTCCGACACAACCAGCACCCGGTGCCCAGGCCGGGACTGCTGCGCCGCCCAGGCCGCCACAGGATGTGCCGTCTCCATCCCCCCAGCATAGCCCGGCAGGCCAGCGGCGCGAAACCCTGTTCGAATACTGCTTCAGCCGGCGCCCGCCCTGCGGGCAAGCGCGGTCTCCTGGGGCGTACGCGGTGGCACCCCCGTGAGACCACCGGCGCCGGATCGAGCCGGGCCCGCCAAACGCCCGTTTCTGCCCGGCCAGCCAGGCGCCGCCACGGGCCGGAAGCAAGATATACGCACTACGAGGCCTCCAGGCACCGGGCACGGGCGCCAAGGAGATGTCATCACGTCGTCTTACGGGCGGCCTGGCGGCTGGGCAGCAGGTCGTCATACACCTCGACCGACGGGAGCGGCCGACTGTCCGGCGGGAGCGCGTCGACCCGGTCCTGGCGGCGGGCGGCGACGCGGGCGTCCCGCCGCTCACCATGCATGACACGCAGGTCGTCAAGCCGGTCCTCCAGGCCCTCAATGCGCTGGCGCAGCTCGGCGACGAGATCACCACAGCGGGCCAGCTCGGCGCGCAGCCGCTTGGCCTCGGCCGCCGTCTGTGCCCGTGCGTCCGCGATGCGCGGCGCGGCCAGCTCGGCGGCCTGCCGCTCAATGTAGCCATCCAGATCGGCGACGGCCGCCCGCAGGTACCCGGCCAGGCCAGCGGCACTGTCATCAGGCGCGCTCATGCCGGGCACTCTACGCCGGGAACCCGGCACCGGGCGCGGTGCCAGGCCGCGGTGATCGTGCGCGCGCCTGGGCACCCGCCGGGGTGGTGGCGGGCCAGCCCAGGACGCACCATGCGCCGCCTGGCAGCCCCCCGCAAGATGCTGCGGGAGGATGACGGCGCCGGGTACCAGTAGGACGCCTGCCTGCCCGGCCTGGTTTACCCGGGCAGCTGCCCGGCACCGGATCCCGCCCTGCCCGCAGCTGTGCCGCCGGGATCATCACATCTCGGCGCCGCGGCCGGCCAGGTAGGCGCGGAGCGCCTGGTCCACGAGATGCCCAGCGCTCTGGCCGGCTGCCTCAGCGGCCTCACTAAGCCGGATACCGGTCTCGCCAGGAATCTGGACCGACAGCGTCACCTGCTGGACCTGCACAAGACCGGCCCGGTGGTCCTGTTTCCGGGCCTGCCTGACCAGCTGGTCGGCGCGGGCCTTGCTGATGCCGAGCCGCCTGCCGAGCTGGCCCAGGCTCAGCCCCTCGTCCTGGTGGATCCTCAGGGCCATCGCGGCCCGCAGACTGCCGGCGTCTTCCAGGACCCGCTTAAGCAGCTCGCCAAGCCGGGACGCCTCCCGCCAGCGATCGTCAGCATCGTCGAGCCCGCGGATGTATTCCATGGCCCGCTCGAGTTCCCGGGCGACCGTGCCGACACTGTCACCGGGCACGTTCATGCCGGGCAGCCTACGCCGCAGCTGCAGCGCTCCCCCGGCGTATCCCAGCTGGGCGCCGGGTTAGCTGCGGTTGTCACCGGCCGCCACGATGGCGTCGGCGGCGTGGGCGCGCAACTCGGCCAGGAGGTCGCGCATGGCCGCGACCGCGCTGTAGCGCGGATCCTGAGCCGGGTCGCGGACCTGGGCCTTGCGGGCCTCGGCCTTGGCGTGGTCCCACATCTGGTCGGTGTGCCACCACAGCCGTTCCCGGATGTCGAGCTGGGCCGCCCTCTCGGCGGCGGTCAGCCGGGCCAGCGCGGCCATGTCGTGGACGTGAAATCCCTCGGCCAGGCTGAGCACGTCATACCGTCCAGCCCGCTCACCATTCACTGCTGTCATGTGCGGCAGGTTAGGCAGCAAGCCAGGCGAATCCGGGCGAGGCGCGCCTAGCGGGGTAGGGAAGTCACACCTTCCGGTCATGGTCGGCTGATTCTTACCGGAGCCGCACCGGCCCGGTCCCGCACCGGCCCGGGGGCGAGCGCCTGGGCGTGACGGCATGACACCTCTTGCGCTCTTGTACCCAGGGCCGCCGCAGTGCCGCCCTCCCGAGCCTGCGGCCCCCGCCGCAGGCGATCAGGCCCCCTGATGACATACCTTGCTGTCGCCACCCGTCCCAGATTTCATCTGGTGCAGGAATCGCAGTTCAGGCCGGTGACGGCGGTGGAAATACGTCCCGGTCCGGGACGCCGGAGCAAGATATTCCCAACGGGCCCATTACGTGCCCCCGGGCGCGGGGGAGATGGGGACGCGGGCGGCCTGGAGGCCGTGCCCGTGGCGGCTGGCGCGGCCTGGTCAGGCCGGCTCGGTGGTGCCCTGGATGGTGCCTGGTTCGTCGGCTGAGGTGCTGAGCGCGTCCTGCCAGGCTGCTTGCTGGCTGAACGGCAGCTTCAGCAGTGCGGCCATCTGGGCGGCGGTCGCGGCCTGCCGGGCGTGCACGGCGGCGCTGTCGACCAGGGCGGCGTGCTCGGGTGAGCCGGGCGGGTACTGCTGGGCGGCGCGCAGGTCGGCGTCGGCCGCGCGGTAGTGCTGGGCGCCCGTCATGCCTGCTGCCCGTCTTTCCTCGTGTCATGGGCCGGAGCCGCCGCCGCGATGCCGGGCCCGGCATCGCGGCTCGCTGATTATCCCGCAAGGCCCCCGGGCCCCGGGGCCTTGCGCTCAGTGGCCACACAACGGCCACACAGCGACCGGACGGCGCGTGCGGCCATTGCGGGGCCCCGGCCAGGCTGCGCCAGCCTGTGTGGCCAGCACGGACGTCCGGGCGGGGGCCGCCTCCGCCGTGCCCGACCTCACCCCCACCCCGAGGGGAGCCCCGAGGGTGAGGTCGGGCACGGCTGCGGCTCCCAGGCACGAGAAGGAACAGGGGCAGGCAGGACAGGGACACACGCACACACGGGTGATCCGCTCTTGATCCGCGTTCCGGACGGCCCGCACGCTGCGGAATGAATGGTTTAACAACCACCACGTTGTAATAAGTCTGGGAGTGCACCGGCAGGGGCGGGTGAGGTCCATTTCGCCGCTGGCCAGCGGCACGCTCCCGGCCTGGCCGCCCGAGCCCATTCCGGCGTTGGCAGGACCCCGGATCGGAGTACCGGTTAGCTGGCGGACCGGTACCCCAATTGGTGCGCCGCCAGCCGGTGGTCCCTGCCACGGCCACCCCCCCGGCGCCTGTCCCCGCAGAGCGCCCGGCACGTGCAGTTACGCACACGTGCCGGGCAGCCGGGTGCCGCTTGATCAGTCCGTGACCAGCGTAAAGGCCCGGGGCAGGCAGCCGGTACACGGAACCGGAGAGGTACCCGGCCAGGAGGCACCGGATGATCCGTTCCGGGTCACCTGATCCGCCGCGTTCCGCACGCCGCGGAACGGAATGAAGAACGGGATTACCCCCTATTGGGTATCAGTCTGGGAGTCCATCGGAGGGGGCCAGCCAGGTACATTTCGCCGCCAGCCTGCGGCAGTTCCCCGAGCCCGCAGCCCGAGCCCATTCCGGTCTCAGCAGGAACCCGAAAAAGAGCCCGTAAACGCTGGCGACCGGTACCCCTATCGGTGCTGTAGGGAACCGATCTAAATGAGCGCTGGGCGCCGTACTTGAGCACTACATGAGCAGCGAGTGGGGTAACTGAGCATCGGCGCAGTCCCGGTCACAGCCTGTTGCGGTCGGGGCATGGGCGGCTTCCGGACGCTTCGCCATCCTGGCCAGCGTGCCCGGACCCTGACCAGTCCGACTGCACCGAGTCCGGGGAGAAGAGCACCGGGAGCGCTCTGGTCCTGGCTCAGGTCACGAGGCGCTGGCGCGCACCGCGCTGGCCGCCAGGGTGGTGAACGGCATCGTGAAGGCTCCGCCCAGAGCGTCGATGGCGGCGCCCACCTCACCGAGGATGTCGGCCAGCTGGTCGGGACGGAGCCGGGTGAGGCCGCCGGTGGTGGGCAGCAGGGCCAGCCACTGGTCACGGGTATAGGACTGCTCCCAGTCGAACCTCCACTGCTCGGGCTCGCGGAACTGTCCGGTCTCGCGGATCTTGTCGGCGATCTTGGCGTACATCGCCTGGTAGAGCTCCAGTGGACGGCGAGCTTCCGAATTGGCGAACGGCGGATCTGGCACAACCCTGCGGTAGGCGGCGGCGAACTGCCCGGCCACCTCAGCAGGCGCCTCAAAGACATGGCTGAAGATCGCCAGCCGCCCGCCTGGGCGCAGTACCGTGGCCGCCTTCGCGGCGCCGGTGACCGGATCGACCCAGTGCCACGACTGGGCGGCGATCACCGTGTCGAACGTTCGGCCGTGCGGGTCCCAGGCTTCGAAGGTTGCTCCCTCGACCGCAAGGCCGCGGGCGCGGGCGAACTCGGCCATCCGCGCATCCGGCTCTACGCCGAGCACGGTGCAGCCGGCAGCCTGGAACTGGCGGGCCGCGATGCCGGTGCCGGTGCCGACGTCGAGCACCTCAAGCCCGGGGCTTCCGGCCACGATCCGCGCCACCAAAGCGCCGGGGTAGCCGGGACGAGCGCGGTCGTACCCCGCTGCGTCGGTGCCGAACGACTCGGCTATAAGCCGCGCCTTGTGCAGCTCCGTCGGAGGCGGTCCTGGCTGCTTTCCGTGTACTGTGGGCATGTGCCCACCTTAGTGGGCACACGCCCACCAGGCAACTGGTACCGGCCGTTGACGTGCCGAGAGGATGTGCGGGTGCCGACTGGAGTGCATTTGCGCGATGCCCGGCGGCAGCTGTTCGATGCTGCCGAACGCGTACTGCTGCGGACTGGGCCAAGCGGCCTGACCAGCCGGGCGGTCACCGATGAGGCGGGCTGCGCCAAAGGTGTCCTGCACCGGCACTTCACCGACTTCGACACCTTCCTCGCCGAGCTTGTGCTCGACCGGGCCGCGCAACTTGAGGCGCAGGCGGGAACGCTGCGCGAGTCGGTCGGCACCGGCACGGTGACCGGCAATCTCGCCAGCGCGCTGACGACGCTGTTCGGGCCGGTTCCGACGGCGATCATCCCGCTCATTACCTTCCGGGACGAGTTGCGCGCACGACTGCGGCAAGCCAGGCCCGGAGGCGGCACCGCGATCCTCGCCCAGGTCACGACCGCGGTGTCCGCCTACCTGGCCGACGAGCGCGACCACAGGCGCATCGCGGCCGACGCCGACATCGACTCACTCACCCTCTCCCTGGTCGGTGGAGGGCATCTGCTGTTCTCAGGCCAAGAGCCCGGCCCGCCGAGCACGGCAACCGTCACGAGGTTCGTGGCAACAGTGCTCGCCGACGTTCTGCAGAGACGGCCATGCTGACGGCTCGCCCGCACATGATCCGGCAACAGACCCCAGTCACGCGCCGTAAAGATGACCGCAGCGCCCTAATGCTCAACTACCCGAACCTGTCCCGCCTCGCACTGCTCAACTACGTGCAACGCCCCAGGTCGCACTGCTCATCTACGTCCGTTCCCTACAGGTGCGCGAGCCCGGGGGCCAGGGGGCCAGGGCAGCGTTCAGCTCGCTGCGGATCCGGTCGGCCCAGGCGGCGAAGTCGCGGGGCGGGTCGGGCATGGTGGCGGCGAGCCGGGCCCAGGCCCCGGTGAGGCTGAAGCCGATCGCCTGCAGGTGGCGGTGGTCGCGCAGGACCAGGGCAACGGCCACCTGCTCATCGGTGGACCAGGCGCGCGAGGGATGGCCGCCGTGACGGCGCCGGGCCAGCGCGGCGCGGCGGCAGACGACGGCGCCGAAGGCATCCAGCGGGCCGGGCTGGGGCGGCCCGTCGAGCCTGACCGGCTCCAGGGCCGCGAGGGCCAGCTGGTCCCAGCGCTCATGTGCGGACTGGCGGCTCATCCCCGCCGCCGCGCCGACCCGCTCCCACGAGGTGCCCGTCGCGCGGGCGCCGATCACCGCGGCATCCAGGTCGGCCCGCGCCTCCTCCAGACGGTGCGCGGCCTCGAGCACGCCGAGCTCGGGCAGCACCTGGGCCAGGTGCGCCCGCCACTGCCCCCAGCACCCGCCCGGCTCCCCCGGCTCCCCCGGCTCCCCCGGCCCGCCCGCGACCGCCGGCGGCGCCAGGCCATCTGCGGCGGGCCACCCGGCACGCGGCCACACCGGGCCGCGCCACCCACACGCACACCCGGCCCGCCACCCGGCGACCTCCAGGCTCTCCGGCACCGTCCAGCCCCCGGCCTCCTCCTCTGTCCCGCTATCCAGCACGGTGACCACGTAGCCCTCATGGCGCTCCGCCGCCGCATAACCCCTGCCGTGCATCCACCCCATCCCGGCCTCCAGATGTAAGGAATCCCTGACGCGACGATACGTCAGGTTATCCTTACATTCCAGCCGCCCGGCCGTCCACAGATCTGCACACCGAGGCATTACGAATGATGATGGTGCCCAGCGCCGCGAAAACGCCCGTTTAAGCACGTCCGTGAGCGCGGCAGGCCGCCCGGCGCTGAGCCCAGGGGACGGCTGACGCCGGAGCTACGGGCTCTTGGCGGGGACATGCCAGTAGCTGGATTCAGGGTGCTCCCGCACGCCCTGGGCGAACCGCTGGATCAGGCGGACCTGGAGCTGGTGGTCGGTCCGGCTGACCTCGGCGTCCAGGTTGATGTGCAGGGTGTGGACGTCGACGCTGAGCGCAGGGTCGTAGCGGGCCTCGGCGGCGGCCTCGTACACGCCGTAGCCGGCAATGTCAGTGCTCATCCGGCCCGCGCGGCCGAATACGGCCGCGGGCTCCAGGTCGCGGAAGAACACCCAGATCTGCGGGAGGCTGCCGCCCATCCCCACCGCGTACCCGCGTGTCACGATCCGGCGGTCGGAGCGCCGCTGCCGGGGCAGGGCGTCCACGGCGTGGATGTGGTCATAGTTCGGGTGCGGGCGATCCATCAACAGCCCGCCGCAGTCCAGGCAGCCGGCCGCCCGTGACGTCCTGGCATTCATGACAGCCGACGATAAACGGCCGCGGGGGCATCCGGCAGCAGGCACGCGGTCGGCTGCGGCCACGGGCCGGCGCCCCGATACCACAGCGCGGGGGCCGTGCCTATCCCACGGTGATATATCACCGTGGGATTAGCCCGCTCCGGACGGGCGGCCTGGAGGTTGTTCAGGTGACGCGGATCTGGCCGCCGGCCAGCCGGCCCTCGCGGGCGGCGCGGGTCACGCCGTCGGCTCCCGCCTCCAGGCCCAGGGCAGACCCGGCCAGGACGGTGATCTGGCCGGTGCGCCTGACCGCCGCGTGCCAGCCGGGGATCCTGGTCACGTCGCCCTCTTCCACCAGCGGGGTGCCGTCGCGGTGGGTGATGCTGATTTTCCTGCGCCGCAGGACGGCAGAAAAGCCGGGTGCGGTCGGCGGCGGGATGGTGATGTCGCCGATGAGGCCCATGCCCGCGCTGAGCAGGCCGCTGATGAGCAGGTCGGTGCGGCCGCCGGGCCCGGGAGCGGCGGCTGACCCGGTGAAGTCGAGAATCAGTGCCGCCCGCGGGCCATGCCCGCCAGCAAGCAGGGCCGTCGACACGCTGACATCGGTTGTGGAAGGGAACGTGGCCTTTTCCACCCGGTCGTCCCGCAGGACCTGCGAGCGCAGGCAAGACTGGTGAGCCAGCCGCAGCAGCGTCAGTTCATCCCCGCGGCCGCGCACCACGATGGCGGCCGCGGTCTGCTGGCTTGCCGTGCCTTCCTGGCCACACGCCCAGCACCCGAACGGCCCGGCCCCGGCCATGCGCGCCAGCAGCCGCAATTCCTCCATGCCCACTGCTGCGGCGACCTCGTCCGCGACCTCGAAGGGCAGCAGCTCGCCGCCGGTGCTATCCATGCGGGCTACGCTACGCGCCGGCGGGGACAATCCCAGCGGTCATGCTGTCGCGCCTGCTAACCGGAGGGCTGTCGCCCTGGCCGCGGCTCCCCGGGCCCGCGAACGCCGCGGCGGCCGCGCGGAGTGCGGTCGGCTGGCCAGCGGTTTTCCCGGATCGTAAGGCAAAGGACGGGCAAAGCTAACCGGAGGCCGGGGGGTTTACGACCGGGGCCAGTCGGCGAACCGTTTCCGCAGCCGGGCGACGTCATCAGGCGCGAGCCCGTACCGGGCGAACACCGTGTCGCTGAGCCGGTCGAGCCGCTGCCCGGCGTCGGCGAATTCCTCATCGGCCAGGCCTGGCTCCAGGTTCCTGGCCATGGTGATCAGCTCGCTGGTGGTGTAGCGCCCCAGGGCCGCGGCGACATCGATCGCATCGCGTTCCTCGGCCCGGGTCACGAACGCCCTGACTTTGGAGGCGACCGCGTCCACCGGGTTCAGCACCGGGCCCACGTCCATCACCACCGGCGCCTGGCCGCGTTCGAAGTAGGTGATCTGCAGCACCGTCTGCTGGCCGCCGGGCCCGGTGACGATCCACTCCGCCAGGCCGTCGCCGAACCCGTAGAAGACCTCCGCCAGGCCGGTGTCCCGGTCCTGCCGCTCGGCGCCGAGCCCGGCCGCGCGCAGCGCCTGTTCCACCGCGTCTGCGGCGGCCCGCACCCCCTCGGGGCGGTCGGTCATCAGGTCGATGTCGGCGGTGTAGCGGTCCACGATGCCGTGCAGGATCAGGGCGTTCCCGCCGCCGAGCACGAACCCGTGCCGGGCGGCGGCGCGCAGCGCGAGGGTGGCGACCTGACGCTGGAAGTCGCTGACCGGCATCAGGCGGCAGCGCGGCGCAACACCGGATGCTGCTGTTCCCACGCCTGCCGCAGCTCCCGTGGCAGGAACAACTGCGGCCAGACCGTGATCAGCGTGCCGCCGTCCAGGTAGGCGGCGAGTTCCCCGGGCCGGATCGCCTCGCGGAGCACCTTTTCATACATCGACCGCAGCATGGCCGGGTCATCCAGATCGAACGTGCGGTCAGCGGCCGACCAGAACAGCCGCAACGGCAGCTCCACCACGCCCGCCACCGGCCCGCGCAGCTCCGCCAGGTCGCCAGCCACCAGCACGCCGCGGCCAGGGCGTGCCCGGCGCGCGGGCGCCTTGCGTGCGGCAGCCCCGGCAGTAGTCACAGGTCCAGGGTAACCCGCAGCGCCGCGGCCAGCCACCATCCAGTCGAATGTACTATCGGCAACGCCCAGCAGGGGAGCAAGACTCCGCAGCCGTGCAAACACCCGTTCAGCGCGGGCGGGGGGTGCTCCTCCCCCGGCGCCGTCGAGCAAAGGAGACGTGGCCCGTGTCTGATAGCCCGCTGTCCCGCAACGAGTTCCTCGTGATCGGGTTCGATCCGCGTGACGCCAGCCTGACTGTGCTCGACAGCCTCGGCTACAGCGCCCGCAACCGTGATGACGCTCTCCAGGACGCCGGGAAGGCCGCCGCGGACGCCCGTGCCCGCGGCCTGCCGCTGCGGTATGTCGTGGTCAGGATCGCGACGGAAGCTGTCTTCCCTGCGTGAGGTTCAGGCAAAGTTATCCGGGGACGGGGCAGGTGCCCATCCTGGCGGCGGCCAGGGCGTGCCGGCGGTCCCGGTGAAGCGGGCCCTCCAGCGGCCGTGGCGGGTGACGCAGTGTGGGCACCGTTCCCAGTGTGCGATCAGGGCGGGCATCTGGCGCTGCCAGCTGTAGGGCTGGATGAACTGGTCGATCGGGATCATGCGCCCGTTGCAGCTCAGGCAGATCGAGCCGCGGATGTAGTCGTGGGTGTGGCAGTGGTCATAGACGATGATGTCGTGCCGGCAGGCGGGCTCGTGCGCGTGGCCTGGCCCGCACCACCAGTTGCGGCTGTCGTGCCGGCAGCCCTGGATGTCGCAGGGTCCGCTGGCGGGCGGGAACTTCCTGGCGCGCATCAGCCCGTACACGACCGAGTAGGCCATCCCGGTCGCCTGCTGGCTCACCCCGGCCCGGCCTGGCGGGAGGGCAGCAGGGAGTCGTACTGGGTGACGTCAGGCAGACCGGGCCGCTGGTCAGGTGGGAGCCCGGCGCTGGTGATCTCGGGCAGGTGCTTGTAGATGGTGGCGCGGCTGACCCCCAGCAGGCGGGCGATCGAGGAGATGGACTCTTGCGGCTGGGTCAGCAGGGCGCGGGCGTGGCGGATCTTTTCCGGGGTCATGGCCGGGGGGCGGCCGAGCTGCACGCCGCGGGCACGGGCGGCGGCCAGGCCCTCGTGGGTGCCTTCGACGATGAGCTCGCGGATGAACTCGGCCAGGGCGGCGAACACGTGGAACACCATCCGCCCGTGGGGGGTGGTGGTGTCCAGGGCCTCGTGCAGCGACTTGAATCCCGCATCCCGCCGGCGCAGGTCGGCCACCGTGGCGATGAGGTCCTGCAGGGAGCGGGACAGCCGGTCCAGCCGGGTGACCACGAGAGTGTCGCCAGGCCGCAGGTAGTTCAGGCAGGCCTCGAATTCGGGGCGGGCGGCGTTCTTGCCCGACAGCTTGTCGGCGAACACGCGCAAGCACCCGGCCGCGGTCAGCGCCCGGATCTGGGCGTCCAGGTTCTGGCCCCTGGTGGACACGCGGGCGTACCCGATCAGGCCACCGGCGCCGGCGGCGGGCTCGGGCGCCAGGTCCTCCGGGAGTGTCAGCGCGGTGTCAGGTGAGGGCATGCCCCGACTGTACAGAAAACGGTGCCGAGGCTACTTACGAGACACGCCGCTGCGGTGACACGTTTTACAACGCCCGGTACTCGTTTCCTGATGCCTGCGAGCGGCCGAGTTTGATCTTGTGGGGATTCGATCGATTACTGCACACCACCGATCGCCCGTCTTTCGATCCGCGCGATCGCCTGCACCGCGGCCTGGCGTACATCTTCGTCAGGGTCGGCGGTGGCGCGGTCGCGCAGCAGGGGCAGGGTGCCCGGGTCGGCGGGCCAGCCTGCCGCGATTGCCTGCACCGCGGCCTGGCGCACGTACTCGTTGGGGTCGGCGGCGACCGGCCGGACGCGCGGGACCGGGCCGCCCACGGGCTGCCCGCCTACCTCGCGGACGCAGCCACGATGCTCCGGATCGCGGTGGCGCTGATGATCATGCTGGCCCGTGGCACGGCACCGCCCCGCCCGGAACCCTCCCGGCCGCCCACGGGCTGCCCCCGGACGGCTGGCAGCCCGAACCGCCCGCCCCGGCGGGCTGGGCTGCTGACGCGGGCGTGGCTGCGGGTCCGGCACGGGCGGCCGGGCTGGCTGGCCGCGCGGTTCGTCGTGGCGGCCGGGGTGGTGCTGGTCGCGCAGGCGGCTGCGCCGGGTGACCCGGCGGTGTGGGCGCTGGGCGCGGGCGCGGTCACCTGGCTAGCCCGCACGGCGCGGTACGACCTGGCCCCGAAGGCCCGCCGCTAGCGGCCCGCGCGGGACCGGGTCGGGTGATCTGGGCAGCGGGTGGTGCGTGTGTGATGATTGGCATGGGCCCTGGTTCTCGGAAGGAATCTGTTCATGATCAGGAAAATCCTGGTTACCCTCACCGGCTTGGCCGCGCTGACCGCTGTCGGCATGAGCCCGGCGTCCGCCTCTACGGCCCAAGCCGTCAGCCCGCTGTTCTCGACCGAGATCTGTGCGCAGGCCGGCACGGGGTACTGCCTGAACGACTGGAGCGACGGCGGCTCCGGCGCCGCGGTGAAAATGTATACCTCAGGAACCGCCAATGATTACTTCGAGACGGTAGGCCTGACCGCCTACCACTACGGTGGCTACGAAGGCTACGAGATCGTGCCTAACGGTCACCAGACGCTCTGTGTCGGGACCGACGCCAGCGCGAACGCGAATCTCGGGGCCTGCCCGAATCCGCACGGTGGCAGCACCGGCAGCAACATCTGGATCGAAAACGGCGCGTGCGACGTCGGCAGCCTCACCGGTACTCTCCTCGTCAACATCTACTGGAGTAACAAGTACGGCACGAATGCTTTCCTTGTGTCGGGCGGCTCGGTCGGCGCCCAGGCGAAGATAACCACGAGCCTCGCGGGTGCGAGCTGCTGGGCGCAAATCTGACCTAGCAGGAGATCGCGGGGCCCCGGGCTGCGGGCAGACCATCACCGACCGCGGCCCGGTGACCGGCGGCCACCCCCAGGACGCCAAGCACGGGCACCGCGAGGACTGCGCGCAGCTGGCCGCCGCGGTGGCAGCCTAGGATGCGACCCCGAGTTCCAGTTCTGCGGGCTCGGCCGCCTGGCCCTCAGCCAGCTCGAATCCCGCCACCCGGGCCTGACCTGGTACACCACCGGCCAGTTCAGGCACGCACGAGGTTTTTACGACCGGTACCGCCAGCACAGCTCCAGCCCGTGGATCAGTCAGCAGCACCCCTGCCCGCATTTGAGCTAGCTCAAGGCAACCACCCATGACCGTGCGGCCCGTTTCTGCCGTACTCCGGTCTCACCCCCAGATCCTCGGCCTTGACGCGCCGCAGCGGCACCACCTGGTGGACGAGGACGGCAACACGTTGGATATCAGTCGGCTCGTGCCGATCCTCCGCAGGTACGGACTCGGGGCTTGAGCAGCAACCGAACGGCCAGTCACGTTAAGGAGCCAGGCGGGTCCGTCTAATCGTCACTGGCCGTTCTGATGCGGGGTGGTTGCGGGATGGCTGGTAGAGCCCCCCGGCCAGCCGATGAGGTTCGCGGTGCGGCAGAAGGTGGCGGCGGCTGCCTGAGCTGCGAGAATTCGCCTTACCGTGACTTTTCGTTCCGTTGTTGCTCCAGGGCCGTGACGGCGCTGCCGGTGCTGGCAGGTAGGTGCTCACTGCGGTCCTCCCTCGGCTGTCCCCTGGCCAGGCCCGGTGCCGGTGCCGGTGCTGGTGCCGCGTGGCGGGCGGCGGCCGCTGGCCTTCCCGGCCGGGGAGCTGGCGGCGCGGAGCTGGCTGAGCTCGGTGCGCAAGGTGGCCACCTCGGCGTCGGCCCGGTCGGCCCGGTCGCGCAGGTCGGCGCGGGCTTCTTCCAGGGCCTGGGCGCGGGCTTCGAGGGCGGCGCGCAGGTCTTCCCGTTCGCGGGTGGCGTCGGCGCGGGCCTGGGCGATGATCTCGCGGGCGCTGGCCTCGGCCCGGTCGGCCCGGTCGCTGGCGTCCTGCCGGACCGCGGTGGCCTCGGCGAGGGCGCTGGCGTGGCTGGCGCGCAGCTGCTCGAGCTCGGCGGCATGCGCGGCCGCGGTCTCGGCCAGGCGCTGCTGGACGTCGGTGAGCCGGGCGGTGATCTCCTCCCGTTCCCGGTCGGTGTCGGCGCGCAGCTGGTCCAGCGCACGCGTGGCCTCGTCCCGGGCCCGGGTGGTCTCGGCGCGGGCGTCCTCGGCGCGGGCCTGGGCGGCGGCGGCCCGCTGGTCTGCCTGCCCGGCGTCGGCGCGGGCCTGGTCGCGGGTGTCTTCGGCGGCCTGGGCGCGGGCCTCGGCGTCGGCGGCGGCGCGATCGGCTGCTTCCTGCGCTGCGGCGATGGCCCGGTCCGCGCGGGCCCCGGCCTCGGCGACGTCCTGGGCGGCGCGTGCCTGGGCGGCGGCGATGCCCGCGGCCTTGTCCTCCTCGGCCTGGCTGATGGCCTGGTCCCGCTGGGCCACCGCGGCGGCAACCTGCTGGGCGGCTTCGGCCTGGGCGGTCTCTACCTGGCCGGCGGCGTCGGCGCGGGCCCGGTCTGCATCGGCTTGGGCGGCGGTGGCCGTCAGCTCGGCTTGCCGGCGGGCGTCTTCGGCGGCCTGCAGCCGTTCGTCCATCTCCACCGCGGCGGCGCGGGCTTCCTCGGCATCGGCCTCGGCCTGCTGGCGGCGCTGGGATTCGCGGGCCAGCCCGCCCTGGGCGGTGGCCACCTGGGACGCGGCGTCGGCCTGCACCGCCTCGATCTGTGCCTCGGCGGCCTCGGGGTCAGCGGCGGCCTGCAGCTGCTCGGCGGCCGCGGTGAGCTTCTCGACCAGGGCGCTGGCGTCTTTCAGCAGGCCTGCCCGCAGCTCGGAAGCGCGGGCGGTGGCCATCGTGACCGGCCGGCCCAGGTCATCAGGCGCTGGCCCGCCGGCGGCGCGCCGGCCCAGCGCGGCACGGGCCCGGAACGCCGTCATGGCGGTATGCGCCGGCCGGCCCTGGTCGTCGGCCAGGTCGCAGTACTTCGGCTTGCTGCCGACCTCGGCCGTGGCCGGCCGGGGCGACCGCTCGCATCCCGGGTAGCCGCACTGCGGCGGGGCATCAGCGGCGGGGGCGGGGCTCACTGGCTGTTCGGTCATGCTGACAGCTTATCATCATTACGTTTCATTGTACAATGCAATGTAATGCAATAATGAAATAGAATCGAGAGTGATCCGGTCGCCTGGCCGATCTCCCCGCTGCGGAGTGGGGGCCGGGATCGCCTGAGAGGCCTGCCAAGCGACGTGAGATTGTCAGCGGGCTGCGACGTGGGATGTCAGCGACTGCGACACCAGAACGTCAGTGGTCGCGACACGAAAGTGTCAGCAGCCGCGGGCGCCCTCGGCCGGGCTTGCGACACGAGAGCGTCAGTAGCGGAGGGTTACTCGTCGACGGGGATGCGCTGGATTGCCCGTTGCTTGTCGCGTTCGGTGGGGAGGCTGTAGCGCCGGGCGGTCTCGACGCTGTGGCCGAGGAGTTCGGCGACGGTGACGATGTCCTCGCCGCTGCGGACCATGGCGGTTCCGGCGGTGTGCCTGAGGGTGTGGGGGGTGAACTCGGCGTCGATGCCGACGTCGAGGCCGGCGTCTTCGGCGATGGCCGCGAGAATGCCGTAGGTGCCTCGGACGGTCAGCCGGCCGCCGCGGGCGTTGAGGAACAAGGCGGGGCTGGCAGTGGCGCCGGGCCATCTGGCCCGTTCGGTGCGCCAGGTGTCCAGGGCGGTGCGGAGTTTCGGGTGTAGCGGGATCTCGCGGTATTTGCCGCCCTTGCCGTAGCGGACGATCAGGTGGCCCTTGCGGGCGGAGGTGCGGACGTCGCCGAGGTCCAGGGCGACGGTCTCCCCTCCCCTGGTTCCGGCGTACAGCTCGGTGCAGGCCAGGGCCCGGTCCCGGGCAGGGGCGCGGTCGACTGCGCGCAGCCACCGGATGAGTTCCCGTTCGCCCAGGGCGCGTGGCGCGAGCTGGGGCAGCTCCTGACGCTTGGCGGCCGCGGGCCCGAGGCCGCGGCGGCGGAAGAAGTCGTCGATTGCGGTGAGGTGGGCGTTAACGGTGGAGGCCTTGCGCTTGGCCACGGTGAGCAGGAAGGCCCGGTAGTCGCGGGCGGTGCCGTCACGGGCGGACGGGTCGCTGAGCTGGCCCCGCCCTGCAGGGCGGGGCCATAAGCATGATCTGATCCCGCTGGCACCTCATCATCAGACCGGGTCGTTGAGCCCTGCAGGAGAAGTGGCCCAAGTCACTGACATTCTCGTGTCGCGCCAACTGGCACTTCCGTGTCGCTTGGCAAGGCCGCGCCTCGTTGTCAGTGGCTCGGTCATCTGGCTGTCAGCAGGACCGTGGTGGCCGAGAATGCCGGGATGGACTCAACGACGTTGCTCGGCCTGGGCGGCATCGTCGGCACGCTTCTCGGCACGGCGCTCGGTGCGGGCGGCACGTTTGGCGCGGCCAGAGTCACCATCCGCAAACCCCTGTCCAGAAAGCCGCTGGCATCTCAGGGCAGGAACACCAGGAGATCTGGGACCGGCGTGGAACCTGGGCTACCCGAACCGGACAACAGCATCCGCGGGCGGTCGCCTGTGCCGCTCGAATAGACCCCAGAAGGGCGGGCGGGTGAGCACGCGCTCACCCGCCCGCCCTTCTGGGTGCGGCCAAGGCAGGCCAGACCCGCCATGAGCTGATCTTGGGGTCAGGACTCGTCTCGCCGGGGATGGGCCGGCCCTGCTGATGGCCTGGGCGAGTGCTAGGCCGTTGTCACGGTCAGGATGGCGGTACCCGCGGACGTGGCGTAGCCGTCACCACCGGAGTAGGTTCCGGTCACGGTGTCGGTCCCCACCGGGGCATTGGTTGCTCCGCAGGCGGCGACCCCACCGGACAAGACGGCCGTGCACAAGGTCGTGGTGCCGGTGGTGAAGGTGATCGTCCCGGTCGGCGTGCCGGTGCCCGACTTCGGGTTCACCACGGCCAGGTAAGCCACCTTGGTGCCCGCGGTGACGGTGGCCGGGGTCAGGGTCACCGCGGTGGTGGTGGGGTTGGTGAAGCCTGCCTCGACCGCTCCGATGGTGCAGCCGGTCTCCCCGAGTCCGGGCCGGGTTACGCCCCGCTGGTCGGTGCCGGGGCAGACCGGATGCCCGTGCAAGGTTTTGGGGTTGGGGATCATGTCGGCGGCCGGGCTGGTGGTGGCGGGCAGCAGGGTCTGTGTCGGGCCGCCGTTGCTGGCGAGGTGCCCGAGGGCAGGCTGCTTGTTCACCAGGTCCGTCGCGGTGGTGAAGCTGCAGGCGGTGCCGGTCTTGTCGTTGGTCAGGTTGTAGCCAGCGCTAACGAGGCGGCTTCCAGTGCCGGATGCGAGGCAGTTGGGGCCCCCGGTGTTGTCGGCCACGATCGTGGCGCCCAGGGTGATGGTGCCCGCGCTGTAGATGCCGCCGCCGGTGTTCCCGGAGATGGTGCTGGCGATGACCGTCATTGTCCCGCCCCCGCTGTAGATGCCGGCGCCATCACCACCGCTGCCCGAGTTCTTCGTGACCGTGCTGTCCATGACAGTCACGGTGCCGTCGTAGTCGTAGATTCCGGCGTATGGTTCAAACGCGTCAGCGTTGCCCGACACGGTGCTGTCAGTGAGCGTGAGGGTGCCGTCGTTGGAGATGCCAGGAGACCCGTTCTCGATCGTCAGGTCGTGAAGGATTACCCCGGTAGCGTCGGAGCTGACGGTGACGACGGTTCCGTTGGCCGTCCCGTCCAGGACCGCAGGCGAGCCGGCCGGGCCGCCGGGCCAGGTGGTGATGGTGACCGGGTGCGAGATTTCCGGATGGTCGTCGATCGTGCCCGAGACCTCGATGGTGGCGCCAGAGGCGGCCTTGCTGAGGGCGTAGCTGACGGTTTCGCAGGGGCTCGCCGACGTGCAGGTGCCGCTGTCGCTACCTCCCGGCCACACGTATAACGTCTTCGGTGCGGCGACCTGGGCGGCGGCCGGGGCGAAAGCGCCTAAGGCCAGCACCGCCACCGCTGCCAGCGCGGTCGCCGTGTATCGCCCTGCGCGCCCGCGCGTTAAAGAAACAGCTTGCGTGTTCATGAAGACTCCCCTTCTGGCTACCAGTGGCCAATCTGGTCAGAGGCAGTCGGCTGACGCTACCAGGGTGGCAGCGGGCGGATCATGTCCGGCCCCGGCGTGCCGATGCCGCGGCCGGGCACCTGACCGAGGAGCTCCAGCGCCCAGCCGCCGGCCCGGACCGGCCGCAGCTGGGTCGGCGCGGGTACGATCATCTGGTGCACCTGGGCCCGGACGGCAAGCCCGAGCGCGGCGCTGGCCTCTACCCGGCTTTCCCCGGTGTAGGGGACATACAGCGGCAGCGGCCCCGCCTGCCAGAAGCACGCCCCGTCGTAGCGGCTGTCGGCGCTGGCCTCCGCCTGGACCAGCTGCTCCAGGGTGAACTGCAGGCGGCCCTGGCTGTCCCGCCACCGGGACCGGGCGGCCAGCACCAGGTGCGGGTCCACCTCCTGGACCTGCGGGGGGCGGCTGTCCTCAAACATCAGGTACTCAAACAGCGGCAGCGCCGCCTGGAAAAACACCCGGGCATCCAGCGTCACCAGCCGCCGCCGGGAAGCCGCCCGCTCCAGGGTCTTAAACGCGGCGATGAAGTCCATGCACACCCCGCGCAGCTGCGCAGCCGGGTCCGGAGTCATGACCCGACGGTACGACGGGCCGCCGACAAAACCTGGCCGGCAACCAGGCCAGGCGCCTCGCTCAGCGACGGAAACGCGAGGTGGTCCCGGCGACCGGGCGCCGTCCCCGCGATGCCCTGGGGATCTCGAACACCTTGGGCGCCCTGGCGATGCCAAGCGTGATGAACCCCTTCTCCAGCGCTTCCCGCTCCGCGGCGCTCGGCATGCGCGAGATGAACCCTTCGGACTCGATGACCTGCCTCAGCCGCCGGGCCCGGTTCGCGCTGTCCGTCCCCTCACCTTCGGCGACTCGCATGATCACGTAACTGGTGGGTCCCCCGCCGGTGAGCTCAGCACGCGCCTGGTCCATCTCCTCAGGGGCGGCAACCACGACAGCAGCGAAAGTGTCCAGCTCATGGGATGACCAGCCGTGCAGGCGCCGGTGCCGCTCAAGCCGGACCTCCTCGGCCCGCTCGCGTGCCAGGCCCGCTTCCGCACTGGCCGCGTCCGCCTGGGCCTTCTGCCGGTCCCGGGAGGCATCCAGCCACGCCGGGCCATGCCGCACAAGGCCGTAGGCAGCAAACAAAGCCACGATAAGGGTGCCGAGCCCCGCCGCAGCGGATCCGATATTTCCCCAGTGCATGCGGCCAGCATGACCTGCGGGGCCGCCAGTGACGGGCAGGAACACGCCGGCGGCCAGCCGGGTGACCGCGCAGGGACGCCCCCAGCAGGCGCGTGTCACCGTGGCCAGGAAACGAACCGGTCCCGCAATCGGGTGACGTCAGGCGGGGTCAGCCCATAGCGGGCGAAGGCCTCGTCCTCCAGGCGGTCGAGCCGTCGCCCGGCGTCGGCGAAGTCCTCAGCGGTCAGGCCTGGGTCCAGCCGCCGGGCGAAGCCGATGAGCTCATCCACGGTGTAGCGGTCAAGCGCCGCTGCGGTATCCAGGTAGTCGCGTTCGTAAGCCCTCGAGGCCAGGGCGCAGACCTTGCCGCCGACCACGTCCTCCAAGTCCAGGACCGGACCGAAGTCCATGATCACCGGGGCGTGGCCACGGTCGAAGTAGGCCATCTGCAGCGCCATCTGGGTGCCCCCGGGCGCGGTGATCGTCCACTCGGCCAGGCCTTCACCCATCCCGTAGAAGATGTCGTCGAGCCCGGCGGTCTTGTCCTTGGACTCGACGTCGAACCCCGCGCCGCGCAGCGCCTCTTCCACCGCCGCGGTGGCCGCGGTCACGCCGGACTCCCGGTCGGTGAACAGATCGCATAACGACGTCCTCGGTGTAGCGGTCGATGACCCCGTGGGCCATCAGGGCGTTGCCACCGCCTAGCGCGAACCCGTGCACGGCCGCGGCGCGCAGCGCGATGGCCGCCACCTGGCGGTGCAGGTCGCTGACTGGCATCAGGCTGCGGCTGCCGCGGTCCGCAGGACCGGGTGACGCTCCTCCCACGCTGCCCGGATGCCCTTGGGCAGGTACAGCTCCGGCCACACGCTGATCAGCATGGCGCTGTTGAGGTAGGTGGTGAGGTCTTCCGGGCGGCGTGCCTGCCCGAGCACGGTCTCATACATCGCCCGCACCATGAACGGCTTGCCCAGGTCAAACGTCCGGTCCGGGCTGCTCCAGAACAGCCGGCCCGGCAGCTCAGCCGTGCCCTCGGCCGGGCCGCGCAGGTCGGCCAGGTCCGACACAACCAGTACCCGGCGCCCCGGCCGGGACTGCTGCGCCGCCCAGGCAGCCACAGGACGTGCCGTCTCCATGCCCCCAGCATAGCCCGCCAGGTCAGCGACGCGAAACCCTGTTCGAATGTTGAAGTACTGGGCGAAGATGCACCCGGGCCGAATGCTGGTCGAAGTCAGTTGCCAGGCCAGGCTGGCGGAGCTGAACCGACCGGAGCCAGGCGAGGCGGAAGCCTGGCTTAGTCCTCCTGTCCGGCGGGTCCGCGCTGATCGCCTCGTTCCGCGGCCGCGGCTGATGCCGCGGCCGCCAGCGCGGCGGGCCGGCTGAACAGGGTGGCTTCCAGATTCTCCTTGTCCTCGGGGCACAAGATCCCGCCGGACCCGGCGGGCCGGTCACAGTCTCCGAGGGCGCACACCCGCACGGCTTCGGTTGCTCCGTCAGTCACTTAGCCTCGCCCCCTCATCGGTCAGCCTTCCGTTCCCCGGTGCCCCGGGCCACGTCCATCACGATGACCGTGGCCAGGTCGGCCAGCTCCGGGGTCCAGCGCTGCAGGCCCCAGTCTGCGGCGATGCGCACCGGCGGGCCGCCAGGCGCGCTGAGGGTGACCATGTCCTCGTGATCGGGACCGCTGACGTACATCACGTCCAGGACCTCGCGCTCATCGCCGCGCCAGCCCGCGTCCGGGTTCACCACGCAGTCACCGGGCCGGACCTTGTCGGCGTAGACCGCGTCCGGGCTCCACAGCGGGGCCCGCTGCCCGGCGGCGGCTGCCGCGTCGCAGGCAGCCAGCCACGGCTGCAGGGCCTGCAGCACGGCCTCCCAATACGTTTCGTCTCTGCTGGTCATCACGCGTCTACGGGGAGGTCGAGCCGGTTCAGCAGCTCGTCAGCGAAGCCCTGCCTGGCTGCCGGGTCCCTGTCCAGGGCCGCGGCGATCCGGTCGGCCAGTTCGGTCAGGCTCAGCTCGACGGTGACCTGCGTGTTTTTTAGCGGTGTGGTGCCCGGCGGGTGTCGGGCCCGCGCAGCGCCTGGCGCAGCCGCTGCCCGACGTGCAGGCTGTCGGCCAGCTGGTAACGCCGCGCGGGGGTGGCGGCGTCGTCGAGCTCGGCGCTGATCGCCGCCAGCTCGGCCGCGAGGCACGCGAACGTCTCCCGCCACTCGGGCCGGGCGGCCAGGGATGCCAGCATCCGGCTGACCTGCTCCTGGGTGAGCTCGATGCTGACAGCGCGGCCCAGGACGGCCTTGGGGCCGCTGGTCACCGTGCCGTGCACGCGCAGGGACCGGGACTGGTAGCTCTGGCCGCCATCCGCTGCGGCGGCCAGCTGGGTCCGGGGGCGGGCGGGCTGGCTGGTCATCGCGGGTACCTCCTGGCCGGGGGCTAGCTGTCCTGGGCGAGCAGGCTGGTGAGCTGCAGCTGGACCAGCTGCAGCGCGGCGAACCGCTTTGCGCAGGGCGGCGATGGCGGTGTCCCTCTCCGGTTTCTAGCTGGCTGCCAGCACGCGGTGGATGGCAACGGGGAGCGAGTCGCCCCACGCGGCTGCGAGCTGGCGGCCGCCGGAGCGCATTGAGGTGCTGTCGGGGAAGACGGCGAGGTAGTGCTCTTCGGCGTTCCAGAGCTGGACGTCGGCGATGATCTGCGGGTCGGCGTAGCAGCCGCCCGTGACGCCTGATTCGACTTGCAGCTCACCGCGGCCGCTGCGGTACACGGCCACGCCGGCCTGGCCGAAGTTCTGCACGTGGCCGTGCTCGAGGTCGAACTCGATGATGTGTGCCTGGCTGGGGGTGCCGGCCGGGAGGGCTGTAGGGTCCGGACGATCATGAGCAGTCACACGCCTGTGATCTGCAGTGTTCTCCTCGGTGAGCAATATGGTCTTGCGGCCGTTCCGGATGATCATGAGCAATCAGGCAAGGCAGTGCGAGGTAGGGGGGTGGGGCTGCTGGTCATGGTTCGGCTTGTCCGCCAGATGGCAGCCCGGCCGACTGCCTTGCTCCTGGGCGATAAGAAGGATCTGGAGCGCCTCGGAGATGAACGCGTTGCCTGCTGTCGTGGGGGCCAGCGGCCTGCCGGATCGGTCGATGATGGTGAATCCGGCGGCCGTTTCGATCTGGTGGAGCATCTGTGCCAGGGCGCGCGTGCGTCCGTCGTAGAGGACGCTGGCTGCTGCGGCGATGCTGTCGTGGCCGGGGATGCGGGTGATCAGCTCCAGCCGGGTCAGTGCCCCGCTGCGCATGGTGACCGCGCGGAGGGCGGGTGAGGGCGGGCTGGGCAGTGTGAGGTGGCCGATGCCGCTGTAGTCCCGGTGCCCGCGGATGGGCAGGTCCCAGTTCCTGGCCAGTCTCATCAGGTAGTCGGCGGTGACGTTGCGTTCGCGGGCCAGTGCGCTGATGCTGCGCATGTTGATGGTGTACTCGCGTTCCAGCCAGGCCCGGGTGATCCCTGATCCGGGTGGCGGGGGCCGGTAGTTGCGGCGCGGCGGCACGTGGTCGTGCTGGAGCAGCCTGAGGACGGTGGCGGTGGCGCAGCCGGCCATGCCGGCGATCGTGGTCATGGGCAGGTGCTGGTCTTCATATAGGCCGCGGAGCCGTGCGGGGTCGAGGATGTCCGCGCGGGTGGGTGCGGAGGGGATGCCGTTCGCGGTGGCCTGGGGTGTGCCGGTGCCGGTGATCTCGCAGTAGAGCCTGACGTGTTCGGGGGTGAGGCCGAGGGTTCCGGCGGCGGCGTGGACGGTCGGGGCCGTTGCCAGCACGGTGGCGAAGTGCCCGGCGCTGATGGTGGCAGGGTCGGTGCCGGGCCAGCGGGGGCAGGTGACCCAGTCGGCGGGTGGTTCCCAGGTGACCGGTTCGCTGATGTCGTGGTGGGCGAGGTTGGCCTGGGCTTGCTGGTGCAGGAAGGCCCGTAGTGGCTGGGGTGCGTGGAAGCGGAAGCTGGTGCAGTGCTGGCCGAATGGTTTCTTCTGCTCACCGGGGGGTGGGTGCTCGCCGGTGAGCAGCATGCGCAGGTACCAGCGCAGCACGGCCAGCCGCGGGGTGTAGCCTGCGCTCCAGCCGTGCTGCAGGCGCAGCCTGGTGTAAGCGTCCAGGTCCAGGGTGATGATGGCGGTGGTGAACAGCGCCCGCCGCCGGGCGTAGTTGATCGGGCTGCCGTGCTGATCCAGGGTGAAGGCGAGCTGGGCCAGGACCGCGGCCAGCGGGGTGACGTCGCGATCGTGGTAGTGGATCCGCTCGACGGTGCTCCGGCTGGTGCCTGGGGTGTGGTTGCCAAGCAGCGGGGCGGCGCGCTCGAAGTTCAGCTGCGGCGGGCCGCCGGGCAGCAGCAGGAAACTGGCGCAGCCGCGGCGGAAGGACGCGGACCCGGTCCGCGGGCCGCCGGCCGGAGCGCCGGCGCCGGCGGGCAGGGCAGGGAGCAGGCGCATGGTCCAGCCCGGCCACAGCATCGCGGGGATCATTGTTGCGCGGCGCTTGATGGCCTGGGCGGGCAGGTCCGGCCAGCGAGGCCGGGCGGTGGCAGTGGCGTAGCGCAGCCGGGTGTGCAGGTTCGCCTCACCGTCCAGCCTGCCCAGGACGCGGCTGACCATGTCTGGGCCGCTCCAGGCCCAGCGGCGGGCCAGCGCGCCGATGCCGGGCATGCGCTGCCGGTGTTCCAGCAGGGAACGGTCGGCCTGCAAAACCCAGTCGAACAGCACCTCATGATCAGGATGGGCGCGGTCGAGCGCGACCACGGCGAGCGCGGCGCCGATGGCGGTGCTGCGGGCATCGCGGCTAGCCGCCGCATCCGCCGGGCCAGGCAGCCGGGCGCCGAGCTCATCCAGCACGGCGGCTACGACTGGCGGAGCCTGCTGCGGGATGGTGTGCAGCCCCCGCGCGATCCGCCCGGCGGTGGCGTAGACCTGGCGGAGCTCGGCCAGCGCCGCCGGCCGGTCGCCGGGCCGTCCGGCCATGAGCGCGGCCAGGTGCCGGTGCGCGGCCAGCACCAGCCCGGCGGCGGGCAGCGGCACGGCTGGCCCGCGGGTCAGGTCGGCCCCGCACGACCACCGGCCGGGCCCGCCGGCCGGGTGGTCGCGGGTGCAGGTGCCGCCAGCCCGCGGTCCCAGCCGGCGCGTATTCCACATGCGGGGCGGACGGTGGCAGGCCGGGCAGAAGTCCGCCAGCAGCACCCGGTGGACCGGGCAGGCAAACGACCATGGCAGCCGCCAGGTAACCGGCCCGCGGCCGTCGTCGCGGGCCAGGCAGGCCGGGCAGTAGCGGGCACGGGGTGCGCCGAACCGGCCGGCCGGAGGGCGGACCAGCAGCTCGCGGCGGTCAGCCCGGATGGCGGCCACCAGGCCGTCGTAGGGTTCCAGCGTCATCGCGGCCAGCGTTTGCCTGCTGACCCCGGCGGCCTGTTCCAGGGCCGCTGTCTCGTGCTCGTCCAGCCGCAGCGCCATCTGGCTGATGCGCGTGCCGCCGAGCCCGACATGCCTGATCAGGTCGCTGCCGGTGGTGTGCAGGCGGCGGGCGTAAGCGGCGATCCAGCTCTCCAGCGCCTCACCGGGCAGCGGCGGCACGGCGATCGGCAGCCGGCCGGGCGCCCAGCTGCTCACCCGGCCGTCACCGGCCGGGCGGGGCGGGAGGTCAGCAGCCCCGCCTCGATCGCGGCGGCCAGCTCCTGCCGGTCCGCCTCCGCGGCGGCATCGTTTTTCACCTGGTCCATCAGGCCGGCGTCCAGCCGTTCGGCGCCGGTGCGGACCGCGCGCAGGCAGCCCCGGCTGATCAGCGCCATCAGCGAGGCGAAGTGGCCGCTGGAGCGGGCGAACAGGTAGTCCGCCAGGTCGTCGGCCAGCATGCCGGGATACCGGCACGCCAGCACGAGCTGCCGTTCGATCGACAGCAGCAGCCGGCGCCACTCCTGGCGTCCCGGCTCGTCCCGGATATCAAACGGGCGCATCGTCAGCACCGTGGTCCGCCGCCCGAACTGGGCGTGCAGCGCCTGCTGCGGTGCCTGGCCCTCGGTCAGCAGGCCCCGGCCCGCCACTCCCACGCCCACGTAGATCAGCGTGACCGGGAAGGTGTTGGCCAGGAACTTCAGGTGGTTGGCCATTTTCACCGCGCTGGCATCGGCGTGGCTGGGTGCCAGGAAGTGCACATCATCGACCAGGAAAACGGCCGTCCGCAGTGACAAGACCGCGTCCTTGGCCCGCTCGGCCAGCGTGTCGGCATCCCCGCGGTCGGGCAGCCCGTAAAACCGGCAGATCGCCGCGTTCAGCCCGCGGATATGCGTGTTGCCGGTCAGCGCGATATAGATGACCGGGACCCGCCGGTGCCCGTCCGGGGTGGTCTCGCCGCGCAGCGCGACCTGGGCCCGCCAGTAATCGCGGCCGTACTCGCGCACCGCGGTGCTCTTGCCCAGCCCCGGATAGGCGTCCACCAGCGCGGCAGGCTTGGCCTTGTCCCCGTCCTGCCGGTTGGACTCCACGATCTCACCCAGATCCCCGTGCACGCCCAGCAGCTGGGGTGTCCTGATCGGGCCGATGTTGGCATGCCAGACCGCCCGCCGGTCGTTGTAGCGCGCCAGCTCTGGCCCCGGCAAGGCGGCGATGCGGGCGGCCGGCAGCCGCTCGGGCTGGGGCCGGTCCGGGCCGGTGACGAATTCCAGCCAGCCCGCCAGCCGGGTCGGCGAGTACTGCCGGTCATCCCCCTCGAACACCGGCACGCCGGGCGCCCCGATACCGGCGGTCACCGGGTCTGCCAGGCGTCGGCGTAGAACTCGTCCTCACCGGCCGGCCCGGCCTCCTCCTCGCCGGGGAACGCCGCCTCAACCTCGCCGTCCTCGTCATCATCCCCGCCAGCGGCTCCCGGCTCCATCCCGCCGCCGTCCTGCTGCTGCCGGGCAGTGACCCGCTGGACGGCGGGAAGCCCGCCCGCAGCTGCCTGACCGGCGTCCGCATCGCCAGCCAGCCGCAGCCGTTCCTGGGACAGGCGGACCGCCATCCGCCGCTCGGCCCGGTTGGCGGTCAGGCCCGCGTCCCACCGCTCCAGCAGTTCCGTCAGCGCGCGCCGGGTGTCGGGGAACCGGTGAGTCGCGGTGGCCAGCTTGCGGGCGTAAGCGGCGGCTTCCCGGCTGAACGGCCTGCCCAGCGCCGCAGCATGCTCCCAGGCCAGCTCATGCCAGGCGTGATCACGCGGATCCTGGAACCAGACCCGGCTGAAGTCCCCGCTGTCCACGGCGACCTGCCACCTCCCGGCGTGCGGGCCGCGCAGCGTGCTGCGCCGGTTGCGGAAGTCGTTCAGCGCCTCGCCGTTGTAGCGCAGCGTGTCGATCTCCACGCCGTAATGCTGGATCGTGACGTACTCGGCCGCCAGGAACTCCAGCGCCATGTCTGGCCGCGCCGGGATCATCAGCGGCCCGGCCCGGGTCCTGCCGTGTTCCAGCATCTCCAGCGGGCTCAGCGCCAGCCCAGGGAACTCCGGCACGGCCAGGCCGCGATGCCGGATGCGGTGATACAGCCCCGTCCACTCCCGGATGATCAGCTCCAGCTCATCGAGGAAGAAGAACGCCCCGGCCTCGGGCTGGAGCCCGCGGCTGTGCACATCCGGCCCCTTGTAGCCGGGCAGCGCGGCCAGCAGCCCCTCGCCCAGCGTCCGGAACCAGCGCTCCACCGGCTTGTCGGTCGGGGTGTAGGGCCGGGCAGGCTGAAGCGAGATGCCGAACCGCCCGCACACGCTGCGGATGTGATTGGACAGGTAGACCTTGCCATGGTCAAACACGATGGTCTCCGCCGCGACCGGCGGCAGCAGTGGCCGGCCCTGCGCATCCACCAGCTTGCCCGGATCCACGACCACCGCGGCCGGCACCCCGCAATACGGCAGCGTCCCACCACCCGGCCGGTCCGCGTGCGAGGGGGCGTGGACGGTCTCGAACAGCACCCCGGCCACGTCGACCGCCTTCGTCGACACCGGGGTCAGCCGCAGCCCGGTAATGCACCGGGAGTACAAGTCCATCGCGACGGTGAGTTCGCATTGCACCCAGCGGCAGGTCACCGGCTCCATCGCGAACACATCCAGCCGGTTAGTGTCCAGGATCACGTACTCGCCGGGGCGGGTCGCCCGCAGCCGCCCGTAGGCGCCCTGCGGGCGGTTGGCGATCGACCGCTTGGCCTTGGTGCTGCCGGTGAACGCGTTGTTTCCCCGGCCCAGTTCCCGCAGCAGCTCATACCCGACCGTCCGCGACGGCACCGGCACCACGCCGGGACCGTGCTGCCCGGTCAGGTGCTCCTCGATCTCAGCCAGCAGCAGGCCGCGCACCGGCCGGCTCTTGGGCACGTGCCGCGCGATCACCTGCCGGGCCGCGTCCAGCCAGCGGGGATCAGCCCGGTCCAGCACGTCCCGCGCCAGGTGCTCGCTCACCAGCCCGGCCGGGCCATCGTGCGCCTGCATCACCCAGCGGCGCACCGTGCTCACCCCAGCCCCCAGCTCGGCCGCCTTGGCCTGGTACCGGGCCATCATCGGCACGCCCGGCGCGTACTGCGGCCGCGGTTCCCCCTCCAGCGCCAGCTCCGCGCAGCCGTGCTGGTAACCGGTCCGCACCTCCTGCACATGCCGCCACCGGGCGGTCAGCTCATCATCCTCGTGCCCGTCCAGGCTGCCCAGCAACGTGGCCAGCGAGGCCCGCGGCTCCGGCTGCGGCACCAGGATCCGGGCACCAGGGTGCGACAGCAGCGCCACCAGGTCCATCTGCCGCCACCCCGCAACGCCCGGCGCACCGGCCCGGCGGAGCAGCACCCGGCTGCCCTCGATCCCGGCGATGGTGAACTGCTCACCGTCCAAGCTCACCGGCAGCCCCGGCCGCAACGGCGTCGTCCAGCCGGTCATGCCGGCCTGCGCAGCACCGACTCGCCCGACAGCGGCCGGGTCAGGTCCGTGACCAGCCTGCCGGCCCACAGCAGCGCCAGCAGCGCGGGCCGGGCCTCATGCCGTGGCCGCTCTCCCGCCAAGCGCAATTCAGCGTCCGCCAGCTGCTCGCCGTCCCGCACCAGCTGCCAGGCCCGCTCCACCTCCTCAGCGGGCACCACGCCCGCACGCCGGTACCCGGCCAGGAACCGGACATTATCCAGCAGCGTCACGTCCGCGCCCGACCACACCTCGTACTCCCAGCCGTGCTCTTCGGCCAGCACGCCAGGCCAGGCCAGCGCCTCAGCGATGACCGGATCCTGCAGCCGCGCAGCTGGCTTGACGTTCACCAGCCGGGCCGTCCCGGCCTTCGTCACCAGCAGGAAATCCGGCACATGACGCCGCACCCGGCCACCCGCACACGCCACCAGACGGAACGGCTGAGCATAAATCTGCTGTACCAGCGGATCGAAATCTGCTAACAGCAGCCTGGCCAGCTCCAGCCGGCTTTCATAGATCACGAACCCGCCCGTCGTCGCCGACGCGTACGAACCGCAGTAATGAGCATCGCCGTGCCGCGAGCGCACCTGCCGCCACGGAACCGAACCAGCAAAGTCACCCAGCCGCAGCCGGTCCAGCGTGAACTCATGCACCGAGCCGTCGTCATAGCGGATCCAGGCAACCGGATCCGGCGCCTTCACCCGGGCACCCTGCCGTGCGAGCATAGGAACAACAGTAGAGACGGACATCCGGAACTATTGCTCACGACACGCGGATTTTGCTCATCCGGTGCTCATGATCACCCGGAATTGCTCACAGATCCGCGGATCCTACAGGGGGTGGGGGGGTCTAGCTGGCCTGGGTGAGCAGGCTGGTGAGCTGCAACTGGACCAGCTGCAGCGCGGCGTCGGTGTCGTCCAGGCTGGTGGCCAGCAGGCCGGCGTGCTCGGCGGTGGCGGCCTGCAGCTCGGCGAACCGCTTGTGCAGCGCGGCTATGACGGTGTCTTTGGCGCCGTCGCGGCGGGCGTCGGCGATGTCGCGGGCGAGGCGGTCCAGGTCGTCGCGGGCCTTGGTGGTGAACGCGGTGATGATCATTTCCCGCATCTCGTCCTGGTCGGGGATCGGGATCCGGGACAGGTGGCTTTTCTCGCCGAACCGGGAGACCAGCTCGCGCAGCGCGGCCAGGGTCCCGGTGTGGTGGGCGTGCACGAAGTACACCCCGCCGGTGGGGCGGACCCGGATCGCGGTCAGCGACTCGATGTAGGCGCGGAGGACCGCGCGCAGCCGGTCACCGGTCAGGTAGGTGCGGTTGCGGCGGTAAGCCTCCTGCAGCTGGTCCAGCATCGCCCGCACCTGCTGCTGCTCGCCCTCGGGCAGTGCGGCGATCGCGCCGGCGGCCGGCACCAGGCGCAGCGACCCGGCGCCGGGATCGGCGGAGTCGGTGTCGCGGACGAACACGCACTCGGCCAGCTTGGTGTCATAGCTCAGCGCGGTGGCGGCCTCGTCGCGGACCTCGCGGACCACGTGCCGGGTGATCCTGGCGCCGTCGCGGCGGACGTGGCGGACCATCAGGGTGGCCACCCGGTCCTGCCCCTCCTCCCCCGCCTTCGGCCGCTGCCTGCGCCGCCCAGCGGCGGCGGGGTCGGCCAGCGGGTAGCTCACCCGGACCCCGGCCGGGCCGGTGATCCGCTCGAACGCGTCCACCGGGCGGATCGGGTCGGGCACCAGCCGCTCGTCCAGGCCGAGCTCGGCGAACCAGCCCTTGATGTCCTTGCGGGTGACCTGGCCATCGAAAATGCTGTAGATCACCAGGTGGCCCAGCAGCGGCGTGTCCCCGGCGTCCATCGCCGCCAGGTAGCCGTCCAGCCCGGCCTCCCGGCCCGGCCTGGCCGCGCTGGCTGGCGTGCTGCTGGCTGGCGTGCTGGTGGTCATGTCCTCGCCTCTCGCGCTCCAAAACGAGCGTTTTTGCTTACTGTTCCCAGGGTGCCAGCGGGTACCGACATTTCCAGGGCCTTTCGTCCGGGGCCTTTCGCAGGTGGGGCTGGTCAGATGACGCGGAACATGCCGGCCGCGGCGTGCACGGCGTCGGGGGCGGCCAGGTCGGTGATGGCGCGCAGGTTGTCGGTCAGGGCCTCCAGGACCGGCCCGGGGCGGGTCTCGACGGCGACGCCGAACACCCGGTAGCCCAGGTGGGCCTTGCGGTCGTTCCAGCTGCGCATCCAGTCCTCGGTGATGTGGCTGTGCCCGTCGGTGATCAGCACGATGTCGCCGCGCATCCGGCCCTCGTTGTTGTACTCGTCTTCCAGCAGATCCGCTGCGGCGTCCAGCGGGGTCTGGAAGTCGGTGCCGCCGCCGTAGAAGAACTCGGCGAAGTCGAGCACGTCGCCGATCGCGGCGGGCCGGGCGGCGGGGAAGCGGAACGTCATCTGCTCTCCCGCGCTGGAGAACAGGATGCCGGCGAAGTCGCGGCGGGCGGTGCGGGCCTGGTCCAGCAGGGCCAGCGCGCACGCCTTCGCCCACGCTTCCCGGGTGGCGCCGCCCGCGCTGCCGCCGCGCATGGAGCCGGAGGTGTCGATGCAGGCGATGATGGCGCCCTGCCCGGCGGGGGCCTCGCCGCGGGTCTCGTAGATGAACAGCCGCTGCTCGGCGTAGCGGGCGGCGAACGCGGCGCGCAGCGCGGGCACGCCCAGCGCGGCGGTCTCGGACGGGATGAGCCGGCCCAGGTCATCGCCGAGGGTGATGCCGACCAGCTCGCCGGGCGCGTGCTCGGTCTTGCGGGCCCGCTCGCCGGCAGACATCTGCCGGAACCGGCCGATCAGCTGGGCCCACTCCCCCAGCCGTCCCGAGCGCAGCCGCCCGGCCAGCCGGGCCCGCTGGGCGAAACTCATCCGCTGCAGCTCGCCGGGCCCGACCCCCCACGCCCGCATCACCGCGGTCTCCTCCCGGACCTGCCCGGTGGCCTGCTGGGCCGCCGCACGGGCCGCGGCGCGGATCCCGGGGGCCGCCGCGGCCAGCGCCTGGGCGGCGGCCGCGTCCGCGGCTGTCACGGCCTGGGTGGCCGCCTCGGCCTGCCCGTCGGCCTGCTGCACCGCGGCGGCTGCGTCGGCCGGGACGTCGCCGTCCTCACTGGCCTGGGCCGCCGCGGTGTCGAGTGCGTCTTGGACGGCCTGGGCCGCGCCGGCGGCGTCCTGGCGGGCCTGGGCGGCCTGCTGGGCCGCTTGCTGGGCGTCTTCGGCCTTGGCCAGCATCCGGCGCAGCGCGCTGGCCTGGGCCAGCACGGCCATCGCGGCGGCGTAGGGGTCGCCGGCGGTCTCGCGGCGCAGCTCGGCGAACTCGGGGCTGTCCAGCAGGGAGGCGATGACCTGGTGGTTGACCAGCCGGGAGGGGTCCATCTCGGCCCGCTCCCGCAGCTGCGGGGCGGCCTTGTAGGCGGCCAGGAACACATCCCGCAGCAGCTCGGCGGCGTAGTCGTGGGTGTCGGCCAGGTCGTCGGCCAGGTCGCGCAGCGCGGCGGCCTGCTCCAGCGTCTCGGCCCAGGTCATCTCGTCGAACCGGTCCGCCACGATCGCGGCGGTGGGCGCGGCCGCCGTGGTGCCCAGGCCGAGCCACCGGCCCGCCTTGGCGGCCAGGTCCTTCAGCTTCGCCAGCGTTCCCATCGTCGGTGTCCCCTCCCCTACAGGCTCGCGCTGACCATGGAGGCGTCCACCCCGAGGGCTTCCACCATGACCCGGGCGTGCACCGCGCGGCGCCGCGCGGCGACCTGGTCCAGGGTGGCGGTCGACCGGCCCGCCGCAGCCGCTTCGCCGAGCATCTCCTGCAGCCGCTTGCCGGCCTTGGCCAGCTTGCGGTTGGCCTCCTTGATCGCCCACTCCGACAGGGCCTCGCGGGACTGCCCGGCCTTGGCATCGAGCTCAGCCTCGAGCTCGTCGATCGCGTCGGCCAGGTCCAGGGCCTCCCGGGCGTCGGGGTTGACCAGCTGCAGCACCTCCCGCTCCACCGTGGAACGCTCGGTGGTGGAGTCCCACAGCACCGCGGTGAGCACGGCCAGGTCGTTATCGGTGACCTCCGGGCGGCCATCCAGGTAGGCGCTGGCCTGCAGCAGCCGCACCGCCTGCTTCCACCTGCGGTCGCTGACCGTCAGCGCCTGGCGGCGCAGCGCAGCCCGCAGCGTGCACACCGCGTCCACCACCCCGTCGGGCACCGCGACCGCGGGCACCTCGTGCTCCACCGCGTGCCGCAGGCCGGCCAGGTCGACCGTGGTCCGCGCCGCCGGTGTGGGCCGGGTGACGGCAGAGCGGACCAGGGCGGCGAAGTTGGACGGGTCGGCCAGGTAGCCGACCTCCAGGCGGACCAGCAGCCGGTCATAGACCGCCGCCAGCTCCTCCCCCGCGGGCAGCTCGTTGGACGCCGTCACCGCCGCGATCAGCGGGCAGCTGATCGGCGCCCCGCCGTTCTCCGGGTGATACAGCCGCTCGTTGAGGAACGCCAGCGTCTCGTTCAGCGCCCCCGCGCTGCACTTGAAGATCTCGTCGATGAACGCGATCTCGCACTGGGTCGCCCGGCCGTCGAACACCTGCGTGTAGACGCCCTGGGTCAGCGCGCCGACGTCCACCGGGCCGAACATCCGCTTGGGGTCGGTGAACTTGGACAGCAGGATCTCCCAGTACCGGGCCCCGTCGATCCGGCCGGTCAGCTCCCGCGCCAGCTCGCTCTTGGCCGTCCCGGGCGGGCCCAGCAGCAGCGAATGCTGCCCGGCCAGGATCGCCGTCACCAGCGCCCGCACCACCGCCGACCGCTCCCAGTACGCCTCCGCCAGCTCGGCCGTGATCGCCCGCAGCTGCCCGGCCGCCGTGCCGTTGCTCATGCCGCCATCCTCCACGCTCAAAAGTGGCTTGCCACTTAGGTTCATGGTTAAGCTAACACAGCCGGTCGACAAGTGGCAAGCCACTATGAGAGGATCGCAGGCGTGTCCAGCCAGCACAGCGCGACCACACGCAACTTCCGGCCCGACGAAGACGAGTACGCGCCCGCCAGGGACGAGCTCGGCAGCCGCGGCCGCCACATGACCGACTACCTGCGCGCCTGCCTGCGCTGGCTCAAAGCCGACCCCGACGCCGCCCTGGCCGCCCTCGCCCCCCACTGGCCACCACCCCGCCGCTACGGCCGCCGCCCCCACAACGCCGGCACGGACGGCAAGCCTGCACCTGCCAGACCCAGCCCCTCAAACTAAAACGCCCGTTTTGGCTTACGGGGCGCCGTCGCCTTGGGACTAGCTGAGGAGCTTGACCAGGTCTGCTATTTCCTGCGGGCCGAGGTGTGAGCGTATGAGTTCCACGAGGTCATGCGTCGAGTTTCCTCGGGATGCGCCCGTCCCAGCTCTTATCAGGGGCCTGGCCGCCCGCGTGGTGCTCGCAGCCGCCACTGACCCCGGCAGTATGATCCGGGTATGAGCGACCGGAAAGCGCGTCTCACTATCACCGTCGACCCTCACCTCAGCGCCTACGCCGAGCACCTGGTCGAAGCCGGGCAGGCTCCTTCGGTCTCGGCCGCCTTCAGCGCGGCGATGGAGGAGAAGGTCTACCGTGACCGGCGGCTGCGCAGCCTCTGGAACGAGAAGGTGGCCCAGGCCGACCCAGCCAAGGTGGCCCGCATGGCCGCCCACGTCGACCGCCAGGTCCGCCAGCTCGCCGGCCAGTGAGCGGCGACGTCGCCCCGCAGAAGTCCCCGCCCTACATCCTCGATCTCAGCGTCCTGATCGCTATCGCCCGGGGCGACACCGACATCATGGCCCTGATCCAGGGCTACGACGCGGGCAGGCAGCCCCTCGTCGTCCCGGCCCTGACCGCCGCCGGGGCGGCCCTCGATGCCCGCAGTGATGACGCCGACGACCTCCTCGCCGGCGTCGAACTCCTGGAGGCCGTCACCGTCGCCCCGCTCCGCGACACCGAGCAGGCCACCCGGCTCGCCGCCATCATCGCCCGCACCGGCCTGGACCCCTGGGACGCCCACGCCGCCGCTGTCGCCGACGCCTCCGCCTGCCCGGTCATCACCCTGGACGCCGCCAAATGGCAGCAACCCTCCCTGGAGCTGGACCGGCCACTCGACATCATCGAGATCGCCGACCCTGGCGACTGACCCTCAGCCAGGGCAAGGCAGTTGCTCACGCACGGTAGCGGCGGTTTGTCTCATCTCATGTCTCACCCTCGCGCGCGTCTGCACGTAAGAAGGGCGAGACAACCCGTGAGGCAAACACTGAGACGATCACGCGGAGTAACCGGCTGCCGGTGGCGGGCCAGCACGGTCGCCGGCGACGCGCAGTCACACCCGGGCGGCCACAGAACGCATGAGCCACCGCAACGCCCGTGTGGCTTGCGGGGCGGGTCGTCGCCTTGGGGCTAGCTGAGAAGCTTGACCAGGTCCGCTATCTCCTGCGGGCCGAGGTGTGAGCGTATGAGTTCCGCGAGGTCATGTGTCGAGTTCCACGGGACGTGCCCGTCCCGGCTCTTGCCAGGGCCTGCCTGGCCTGGCGGTGCGTGCCGGCCGAGGTTCTTTACCGCGGTAAAGTCGCCCGACCCTGTACCGGGGTCCGGGGCAGTCTCGTCCGGAGACGCGTGGTCACGCTTCCTCCCGGCCCGTCGCTCCTGTTCGCGTGCGCGGGCCTGCTGCCATGCGGCTTCCTGCTGGCCCGGGGGAGAGCTGGCTATGGATCGGGCGATCCGGACCGGGATTTCCCCGGTCCGGACGCGTTCCTGGAGGCCGGGGGTGAGCTTGAGCAGTGCCCGCCGCTGGGAGACCCAGCTCTCGTGGCGGCGGAACCGCGTGGCCGCGGCGTTGGCGCTGCCGCACTCGGCCACCATCTCCTCGACGGCGCGTGCCTCCTCGATAGGGTCGAGGTTCCGCCGGTCCAGGTTCTCGGTGAACAGCGCATCGAGGAAGGCGGGCCGGGAATCGGCGATCTCTTCGCGGATCAGCGCGTCGAGCCGGGGCAGGTCTGCCTGCGTGGCGGCCCGCCAGCGCCGTTCACCGTTGACCAGGACATAGTCCGCGGTGGCGTGCGGCTCATGCTCTGGCCACAGCTGGAGGTAGGCGGCCCGGCTCACGACCACTACCGGCTGCAGCTGGCGGACCCGCATGCTCTCGCCGAGCTGGCCGAGCTCCTCGGGCGTGCCGAAGTTACTGCGCGAGTTCAGCGGCGTTGCGGTGATCTGGCCAGGCTTCAGCTGGACCAGGGTTGCAGCGCTGTGGCCCGGCACGTCCTCGACCGGGTCATCGGCGAGCGCGGACAGTGCGACCCGGCGGCCCATCAGCCAGCCCCGCCGTAGCCCAGCTCCAGCGCCAGGCGGTAGAAGTCCTCCCGGGCCTCCAGCGCCACCCGGTTGCGCGGGTACTGCGTGACGACCGTTCCCTCGGCTGATGCCCGCGTGTGGAGCTTGTACCGCCGGATCACGGCCTGTGCCAGGGGCCATCCCTTGGCCAGCGCGAACGCCTGCGTCTCTTCCAGGTCGGTCCTGCCGTCCCGCGGGTCCCACGCGTTGATCACGACCTTGTACGGCACCCCTCGCGGCTCGATGGCTTTCTCGATGGTCCGGGCGGCGGCGTCGAACGTCAGTGGCTCGGGGGGCAGCGGCACAATCACGTCGTCGGCCACTTTGAGGCAGTCCTGCAGGATGCCGGCATGTTCCAGGTTCCCGGGGGTGTCGACGAACACGTGCCGGTAGCCGTCGCCATTCAGGTTCCCGAGAGCGTCGTGGACTACGGCGGCCAGATTGACGGTGGTCGTCGTCTTGCCGACCCCGCCCTTTTGGTTTGCGACGACGTGCACATGCGCCCCGAGCTGGCGCAGCTTCGCGATGCCGTCGGGGTCGTCGTGGGCCTGGGTGAAATCGAAGGGCAGGCGGTTTTCGCCGACGCGGTTCGCCCACCAGACAGCCGACCCCTGCGGGTCGGCTGAGACGACAAGAACATTCGACATTGATCACTCCCGTATGCTTCCCATTGCGGTACTTCGGGCCAATGACATCATCGCAGGTCCAGGCCTCCGCATGGCTGCACCGACACATCTTTACCGCGGTAAAGATGCCTGGCTCGCCCGCGCCGGGCGTGGTTATGGCCGCCCGTCTTTACCGCGGTAAAGAACTCAGGACGCACCGGCCGGGGATTCGCCCGCAGCTAGCTGCAGTGCCTCCCCCGAGCTGATGATCTGGCCAAGGCCCGACCCAGCCGGGACACGAGAAGGAGAACGGTCTGGTGGACCGCTGCGGGGACGCGCGGGCCGCGTTGCCCGCGCACGCGTCGGCCAGCACCCACGGCGTGTACCCAGCCTCTGGCTCATCAGCATGGTGTCGCATCGCTCAGGAAGCTCGCTGGTTGCCGCCTGCCGTGGCCCAGGCCAGGTTCTCCTCATAGCTCTGGTCGCATCGCTCAAGGCCGCTCGCTGGTTGTCGCTGGAATTGCGCCAACCCGCCGCTGCTGCTGGTGACAAGAGGGTGAGTCGCATCGCTCAGGCCGCTTGCCGGCCGTTGTCAGGCCAGCTCCAGCCTCGGGCGACAGAACCAGATCAAGTGGTCGCATCGCTCAGGCCCGCTTGCTGGCCGTTGTCAGTTCGCGGGCTGCCCGGTAAGCGCGTCCATAACGTAGAAGTCGTCGCATCGCTCAGGCCCGCTTGCTGGCCGTTGTCAGCAAGCACCCCGGCCTGGGCTACATCAACAGCATCGAGTCGCATCGCTCAGGCCCGCTTGCTGGCCGTTGTCAGCACCCCCGCCTTCCCGCTGCTGCTGCTGATCCTGGAGGTCGCATCGCTCAGGCCCGCTTGCTGGCCGTTGTCAGGGCTCCGGGCGCGACTGTGTCGCGGCCTGCGGCGGCGTGGTGTGCTGCGAGTGGTGCCGATTCCCCACGCTGCGGGTACCAGCGGGCCGGTCGCGAGTGCCGTGCCGTATACCTCCTGACCTGCGTGCGAGCGGTTTCCGGGCGGGGACTGGCCGCCTTGGTGCTCGCGGGTTGCGGATGGGTGAGCGTTCACGGGCTGCCCGCCACTGCGGTCGCATGTCTCCCGTGCTTCCGCCGGGTGCGCCCCGGCAGCCGCGGCCCGGTGACGGGTCGCGAGGTTGATGGCCGCCGCGATATCGGCGTGCCCGGTGAAAGAGCAGGCTAGGCACCGGAACACGTCACGCGACGGCCTGTTTTCCGCGCAGACGTGACCGCATCGCGGGCACGTCTGCGAGCTGTAGGGTGCTGGCACTTTCACCAGCTCACGGGCCTTGTAGGCCGTGAAAGTCTCGAGCTGGTACCACCCGGCGGCGGCGATCGCCCGGTTCAGCCCGGCCTTGGCGCGCACGTTGCTGCCGGGCGCGTCTTGAGTGCCGCGGGCCGAGGCAGTCATGGCCGACACGTCCAGGTCCTCGAATACGGCGGTCGCACACGTGTCGGCGATGACCCGGGAGGCCTTGTGTGCGGCGTCGGACCGTATCGCGGTCTCCCGCTGGCGCAGCCGCAGGTACGCGGCCTTGGCCTGCTGGTACCGGCGGGAGGCTTTCCAGCAGGCCGGGCAGGCCTCGCCACCGGGGCACGGGCCGCGCCGGATCGAGCTGCGCCCGCCGACAGTCACCCACCGGTCGCCCGCGCACGGAGACAGCCGCCGCTTGCGGGACAGCGCCCGCTGCAGCCGCAGCATGCGTTGCTGCTGGCCTGCCGGCAGCGTGGGCGTGGTGAACACCTGACCGTTGGACACGGCGGCCGTCACGGCCACGCCGCGGTCGATGCCGAGCACGCCGGTACCGGTGCCACGGCGGGCCAGCGTGGTCTCATACTGCACGGTCAGCCACCACCGGCCGTTGTCCTCGCGCAGCACCAGGAACCCGGCCAGCGCATCAGCGGGCAGCGGCCGGTGGTAGCGGATCCGGACCGGCCCGAGCGGGCCCGGGATCTTGCCGACCGTGGCGTGACGGCCACCACTGGTGGTCGTGATCAGTTTCGTGAGCGGGACGGGCCCGGCGCCGTCCTGCACCTGCCAGCTCACCGAGGCACCCCGGTGCCGTGAGCGGAACCCGGGCGGTGATGACCGCAGTGGCAGGTCCCGGGGCCGCCGCTCAGCGAGCATCCGCAGGTGGCGTGTCCAGCTCGCGGCGAGCTGCCGCAGCGCGCCATGCAGGATGATGGCGGGCGCATCGGTGGCCTGGTGCTCAGCGCCGCCGTGCCGGAACGTGCACCCGGCCTCCCGGGCGACGCGGACGGCCCCGCCCAGGCTCATCAGGCTCTCGACTCGCGCCCCGTGCCGCCAGCGGTCGAGCTGGGATGCGGCCGCCTCGTTGTAGAACCAGGTCGCGGCCGATCCCCAGAGCCGCAGCACCTGGGCTTGCTCGGGAGTCAGGTAGGCCGCGTACCGCTGCGCACGGCGCTGCACCAGCCCGGCGGCTGGCCGGGCCGGGCTCCGCTTGCGGACAGGTGCGGGCATGAGCCGGAGATTACACTGCCGGTCCGACAGAACAACGAGCGGTAAATGCCCTGCCCCCGGATAGATGCGGTACCGGTGCCCGCGCCATAATTCGGACAGTCGTCCCCATTGCCAGATCCCAGCTAGTTGAGGCCGCACTGGTCACGACTCCAGGTTGTCGTCGGCGTTGCGGGTCACGATCTGAGCGGCTTGCCGGGCGAACCTGCCCGGCTCCCCGTGAACACTGTCCAGGAAGTCAGCAAGCAGCCATGCCGTCCAGCACCACGCTTGGAGCTCGGCTACGGCGACCGGGCCGAGGGTTGCCCGCCACTGCCAGATATCGCCTGCCGTTGTGGCAGCCGTCAGCACTCCTGCCATCGTCGGCACGAATGGCTTGGCCGACTCGGTCTTGCCAAGGCGGGTGAGCACCGCGGGGATCGTCATGTGCAGGTTGTCGCCTTCGGCCGGACGAACCCGACGGGTCACCCGCCGCCGCGGTGTGCCTGTGGCTGGCCAGGACCTTGCGCCGGCTCGACGCCCAGGACGCCCAGCGGTCCATTGACGAGATCCGCGCCGCGGCCGCCGACCCAGGCAACGACTGCGCCTACGTGCACATCGCCGCCGTCCCGGCGCCCCTGCAGCGTCCCGAGGAGGACGAACCCGGGGAAGTCACCAGGCGGGCCGGGTGGGCCCAGATCGTCGAACGCCGCGACGTGCTCGCCGCCGCGGCTGCCCGCGCCGTGCAGATGTGGGACAGCGGAAAGGCCTGGCCCGTCGGGGCGGTCGCCGACTTCGACCCCGGCTCCTGCGCCGCCGCGGCCGAATGGTCCGCCCGGCTGCGCCGCGCCCCGGCCGGGCAGCCGCCAACCGTCCTGGAACGCGAGCTCCTGGAGCACGTCGACAGCATCGACCACGGCTAACTCCTCCACGACGACGTGTCCGGCTGCCCAGCCCTGCGCCGCACCGACCACCTGGGCACCGTCACCATGTACGCCTGCGTGCCCCAGCGCATCAGCACCCTGGCCCCGCTGGCCGACGTCACCCTCAGCGGCAGCACCGTATGGATCCGCACCCAAGAAGGCAGCCTGTGGATCGCGCCCTCCCTGTCCACCCGCGGCCTGTCCTGGGGATACAACGGCACCGGGCCCCTTACCCTGGCCGCGCTCCTGGACCGGCTCCTAGACGACATCACCAGCCCGCCCATCTCCGGCCTCGCGGACCCGCCAGCTGGCCTAGCGTCTCTCCCTCCAGGCCACCCCGCAAACCGGCACCACCACCTACAACCGCGCCCAGCTCCTCGCCGCCCGCGCAGGCTAACCACCCGCCGCGCTCAGGCTCCGCCAGGACGTGCGGGCCTCGTCAGCCCTGGTCGTAAGGCGGCAGCGTCTCTTCATACGACGGCACCGGCTGAACGGCAGGCTGGAAGACCTCCCGGATCGTGTCCGACAGCCGGTCGATCGCCGACGCGATCACCAGGAATGCCTCCGCCTGAGCCAGGCCAACCTGGATCCTCGGGTCATCATGCCCGGAGTAGTTAGCCGCGCCTATGTAGGAATCCGCGTGCTCGCGGTTGGCGGCGGCCTCGTCGATCCTGCCCATCGGCCTCACGTCGCGGCCCCTTCCCTGGCGTGACCACCACCTATAACCGGTGGCATCCTTCTAGCCAAGAGTTGTGCCCATCCCGGCAGCCCGTCAAGCACACGGCGGATCCCCTAGCCGCTGGCCCGGAGCGGAAGATTTCCCCGCGCGCCAGGCAAGCTAATGCGGGCGGGCGCCTGGACGACCACGACCCGTAGACGAAGCACCTCCCCCGGCCAGCCTTGCCACCTACTCCCCGACCGCGGTACCCGCGCCCTACATCGCCACCGCCGAGGGTGCACTGAACGGCCGTGAGGAAACCGACCTGGCCACGTGTGAAGCTGCCCTGGATAACCTGCGAACCGCCTTCTGGGCCGCGGGCAAGGCCTTGCAAGTGATCCATGACGCCCGCCTCTACCGCGCCACCTTCGGCACCTTCGAGGATTACGTCACCCAGCGCTGGGACATGTCACGTGCCCAGGCCTATCGGCTGATCGACGCCTGGCCGCTGGCCGAGCGTTTGTCTCCCATGGGAGACAAACTCAACGAGCGGCAGATCCGCGAACTGCTCCCCCTCGCTGAACACCACGGCCAGGATGCCGCCGTCACCGTCTATCGCACCATCGCCGAAACCGATGGGATCCAGGTCACCGCGGCACTACTCCACGGCGCCGTCGACGTCCTCCCGGCCGACCACTTCGACCCCACAGAAGCCGCTGAGCAGATCCGCGCCTACCTAACCAGTGGCCTGCCTGCAGCCCACCGCGCCGTGCCCGATCCTGTCGAGAGCTTCACGGCCGAGGCCACCCGACTGCTCCGGCAACTCCACCGTGTGGCTGCCGGCCGCGCAGTAAGAGCCGCAGCAAACGCTGACCCAGGCGCAGTGCGGAAAGTCATCACCGACCTGCGCGCCATGCTCGACGAACTCGAACAAGGCGTCACCGCCAAGGAATGACCTAGGACGCGTCCGTATCTGGGGTGGTCGCCGCGCCGTCGGTGTGCTGCGCTAGTGGTGCGGCGGATGGGTCGCGCCAGGTTGGTGGCCGCCCAGCAGGGCGTGATGATCGGTGCCGCCACGCGCCTGCGGGTCGGCGTGCACAGTCGCGGCTGCCAGCCCGGGCAGCACGTGCAAGAGCTCATGCTCGGCGGCGACGGCGACCTGGTGTGCCTCGATGACGCTGGCGGCTGGATCCACGATGACCTCGCACTCGGCGCGCAACTGGTGACCGATCCAGCGCAGCCGGACCTGCCCGGCCGCCAGCACACCCGGCGTGGCGGCCAGGGTGTGCTCGGCCAACTCGACCAGCGCCGGGTCCACCGCATCCATCAGCCGCCGGTAGATGTCTCGGGCAGCCTGCCGTAGCACGGCCAGGATCGCCACTGTGATCAGCAGTCCCATCGCCGGGTCCGCCCAGCGCCAGCCGAGCGCGACGCCAACGGCGCCCAGCAGGACGGCCAGCGAGGTGAAGCCATCGGCGCGGGCGTGCAGCCCGTCCGCGACCAGCGCGGCCGAGCCGATCCGGCGGCCGGTGGTGATCCGGTAGCGGGCCACCAGTTCGTTGCCCGCAAACCCGGCGACCGCGGCGGCGGCAACTGCGGCCAGGTCGTGCACCGGTCTCGGATGCGCCAGTCGGCTCAGCGCCTCGTATGCGGTCAGCGCGCAGGAGGCGGCGATCAGCGCCACGATCCCGATCCCGGCCAGGTCCTCGGCCCGCCCGTACCCGTAGGTGTAACGCCGAGTCGGCGGCCTCCGGCCGATCACGAACGCCACCCCCAGCGGCAACGCGGTTAGCGCGTCAGCGGCGTTGTGCAGCGTGTCTCCCAGCAGCGCGACCGACCCCGACATCGCCACGACCACCGCCTGCATCACGGCCGTGACCGCCAGTACCGCCAGCGACACCCACAACGTGCGCATCCCCGCCGCACTGGCCTCCATCACCGCGTCGACCTTGTCCCCGGCATCGTGAGAATGCGGCCGCAGCATATGACCCAGCCTGCCCAGCACCCGCGATCGATCCCGGTCACCGCCAGGCCAGTGGTCATGATCGTGACTGTGGTGCACGTGCGCGCCGGCAGGATGCCCCGGCAGCTCATCGCTCATAGTGGCCAGCATCCCTCGTCCGGATCCGGCGAGCCCGCCGCGCCCCAGCCGCAGCGCTAAGCGCTGTTTTTTCGCTCACCAGTACGTGCCCCCTGGCCGGTGCCGCACAGATCATCGGCGGCGTGGCCGGCGCGGGCTGGCCCGGTGTGCAACCGTTATGCGGCAAAAGGACTGCCGTGAGGCCACCGGTCCAGCTCCTCGTCGGTGAGGTGCACGACCACAGACACGCTGATGCCTTCGTGGGTCGCGTGAGCAGAGAGGTGCAGTTCCCTCTGCTGTAGGTCGACATCTCCATGCTCAGCGCTTGGCCGCGGCGGCCTGGCGTCAACCGCGCCAATCCAGGCCGAGTAAGAATTCCAACGTTCGGTCGGGTCTATGGCGTCACATAGTCCAACGAGCGATGCCCTGGCGTTGCCATCTCTAATTGACCATGAGATCACTGGAAGGTTTTCACGTGTTGCTCGGTGCAGAAGTCTTCCGAGCAGAGAGTACGCGGCGTTCTGTGAGGAACGCCGTATGTCAGGAGTTGATCCAGGCTTATTCATAGCTAGTTCGAAAGTTCAGTGTCAGGGATAGTGAGGGGTTCTAGGCCGTGCTCGTACATGCCGGCCAGGGCGGGTGTGAACACCGCCAGATGGTCACGCCACATTTCGCACAGAGCAGCGCGAGCTGAAGAGTCTGTTCGGAGGAGAAACTTTAGATGACGCAGTCCGTGTAGGAGTACGTCGATATACCTCGGAAGGGGTGCCTGATCTGCCGCAACTGGGAAGGGCTTACCTACGGCTGCGAGAACAGCTACGTCGATTGGCTCTGCATCCGGCCACTTAGAGCGGGCGAATTCCGAACAGCCGACAACGGCTACGTAGCTTAGGACGATCGAGCTATCTTCTGCCCGCCACGAGGTTGAGTGCAAAAGCTTTACATCAGCGAGCGCATCACCATGCCTAAGCAGTTCCTCGGCAGCAGCATGGGGGTCGCTATCTTGCGTAATTGCGCCGGAGCGCCACGCATCGTTTCCGCTGATGAGCCAGAGGCCCACCGAGTCTGCTGAGATGGGCCAGACTTCGATCCGCACTGTCGTCACATCTGTCATGCGCCCTCCTCCGGGGCGTGGCGCTGGCTATCAGGGGTTTTGGCTGATGCTGCCTTAAGTCCTCTGACAAGCTGATCGGCTCTAGCCTTTGATACCCCTAGTTGGCCTGCGAGCCCAGATAGTGACATCTTGTCGCTATCCCAGATGCGCGCTACAGCACGTGCGCGCAGCTCAGAGGCGGTGATCGTGGCTTGTCGCAACGTCTCTGTCAGGCTGGACGCCGCAGCGAAAGCTCGCTTGGGGTCGGCCTTCAACAGCTCGAAGATCGTGCCTTCGGCCTGGCCGTACACCCGCGCAAACTCGCCCAGTTCGGCAGCGAGGTCGTCAGCGCCGTCAGCGCCGTCGACTCCATCGGGTCCAGCCATGCCGTAAGGATACGCGCCTACGTCTAGCACTACTAGACATGGGGCTAGACAACGCCATCAGGAGTTCTAAACGGTTCAGTTACTCGGAGTCGTCAGGAGTTACTAGAGGGGATGGCCGTACCCGGCGCTGACGCGGCGGGGGAGCAGGGGTGGCGGCGCTCGGGAACCGGCTCACCGACCTCGGGCACAACCTCGGCACCGACCGCGGCGGCGATCCCGTTGCTACCGCCTAACAGTGGCTATCCGGACACGACGCCTTCACCCCCTGGCCAGGCGGGCACCGTGCAGATCGTCGGCGGGCTAGCCGAGGCGGGGCTGAGTCCACACTGTCCCGCTGCGGGGTTGCTCACGCGAATCTACGGCCGCCCGGCAGGTCGCGAGGGTGGAAACGGCGTTCCACCCCATCAGCTACTGGCCGATGAGGTTACGGGCCAGCATCAGGGCGCCGGTGGTCTCCATTCCGCAGATCGTGGTGCCCACTGCGGCGTACGCCTCGTCGAGCGGCATCTCTAGGACGCTCATGTCGAAGTACTTCTCGATCTCGGTGTCGAGGACCGGCTCGCCGACCGACACGACCGGCTGGGCCAGGAAGACGTGTGTGTATTTGTTCGTCTCAGACGGCAGCGAGTAGAACGACCCGAGCGAGATCAGTTCGGCGCCGTCGCCTAGGACGTAGCCGGTCTCCTCCTCCAGTTCGCGCCGCGCGGCCTTCTCGGGTTCTTCGTTGTTGCTGACGTTTCCTGCGGGCAGCTCCAGGCCGTAACCGTGCAGGTTGTGACGGTACTGCCGCACCAGGATCACGCGGCCGTTCGCCGTAACCGGGATGACCATCACGCTCGGCGGGCAGTCGACGAAGTACCAGTCGAGGACGTAGCCGTCTGGCATTTCGAGGGTTTCGCGGATGAAGCGCTTCGGCCTCGGCACCAGAACCTCACTTGAGACCAGGTGGCCGTCCTTCATGGTGCACGCCGCAGCGGAGTTAACGGTCATATCACATCCCAGTCTTTTGCGCGTTTCCATGTGTCCTCGAAATGCCGCTCGTAGCGACTGAACATCTTTGGCGCTGTTTTCGCCCAGATCTCAAACGTCGGCGAGTTGCTCCCGATGAAAAACCGCAGGTAGGGCGTGACGAGCATCTGCCCGTCACCCCGGACCACGCTCACCGTTGGCGGCGCGCTGTAGGTCCGGACCTGCATCCTCTCGCCGCAGGCCCGCTGCATTTGCTGGAATCGCGCAAGTGCCGCCCTGGTACGGGCTGCGAGCGTCCCTGCCGGGCTGCCCTCGTCGAGGTCGATCTGCTCTATGCCTCGATAGTCCGGATCGAGCAGCAGCACGCGGGCCCGGCAGCCCTGGCCGGTGGCTTCCTTGAGGATCCCGGGCACCTCGTCATCGCTGGCGTAGCCGAACTCGGCCATCCCGTAGAGCCACACCTCGTCAGCGTTTCCGCTGATGATGCCGTTCCACTGCTGGCGGGTCACGACGCCGCGGTCTGCGTAAGGCTTGACCGCCTCGGAGATGTCGAGTGCCGGGCTGAGCGCCGACATCAGGTCTGCGCGGTGTGCGGCATCACGGCTCAGCGGGAGTGTTAGCACGTCGCCCGGTACTTCCTGCATCATCACCGCGGCGGCGAGGACCACATCGCCAGGTGGTGTGCTGCCCTGCTCCCAGCGCTCGATGACAGCAGGTGCCGGGCGCCAGCCCACCAGCTCGGCGAGGCGATCGGCGAACTCGGCCGGGCTCAGCCCGAGCTTGGCCCTGGCCGATGACACCTGCCCGGCGGCAAGTCCCTGGTAGTCAGCCCGGTATCCGGCGTGCGAACGGATGCTGATGACCTCAGCGTCAGGCGAGGCGCTCATGCCTGCCGGACTCTTCCTGGCCGGTGCTGGCCTCCGCGTGCGGGTACTCATAGCCGGACTTGCCGTAGAGGTCCATCAGGTTCGCCTCGAGGCGGGCGAGGACGCCCCGCAACCCGGCGATCTCCTCAGCGAGTTGTTCGGTACCGGCCCGCTCGGCTTCCACCTCGCTTGGCCGCGCCTGGACAAAGACGGCCTTGCCACTGTGCCCAATCACGACACCCTCAGCCTGGAGGTTCGCCACAGCGTGCCGGACGACTGTGCTTGAGACGCCGTAGTGCTCCATGAGCTTCGCCGTTGAGGGGATCGGCGCGCCGACCGGGAACTCATCGGCGGTGATCCGCGCCTTGATGTCATCCGCAACGTGGCGGTACGACGGGCCGATTTTGCTTGCCACGTAAGCCCTCCTCACGGCACCTAGCGCTACCTCACGCACTTAGCCGACACAGTACAGCATGGCCGTCTGCTTAACTGATTTGCATCCTTACGCACAAGGTTGCACAATGGGCGTAAGAAGACTCACGGCGATACAGAAGTCGGGGAGAGCCACACGGCAGAACTGGAGGCCTGGCGGAGCGCAGCGTCTAGCACTACTAGACATAGGGGCTAGACAACGCCGTCAGGAGTTCTGTACGGTTTAGTCACTCGGAGTCGTCAGGAGTACTAGACGAAACATGTATGAGCGGCCCCGACGCTCCACCGCCGGGGCCGCAAGGTGGGTCGATGATCTTGAAAGGAGTACGACCCGATGGCCATCATTCCAGCTCAGTCACTTGAATCCGAGCCCTTGCTTCTGAGATGTGAAGTAGCAGCTCTGCTGCGAGTTAAGCCCGTGACTGTAACTCGCTGGGCTGCTGCCGGGAAGATCCAGACAGTCAGGACTCCAGGCGGGCACCGGCGCTATCGCGAGTCGGAGATCCGAGCGCTCCTGGGCTTGAGCGGTGTGGCGTGATGACGCTGCTAACTGCGGGGGAGCGGGGATCAGGATCAGGGGCAGAGGCTCAGCTGGTTACCCGGCTGGGGCTGTTGCGTGCGGAGTACGGCCGACTGCTGACGGCCGCCCGGGCGGCCGTGGCGGCCGCGGGTGCTGGTGAGGATTTCCCGCTGGCGTACCTGGCGGCCGAGCTGGCTCGTCAGGGACAGCTCCCGGCGGTTGGAGTGTCTTCGCGTGAGGTGCTGGAGGCCGGGTTTCCCGCAGGGGTGATCGCATGATCGGCAGCCGCCCGCGGGTGTCCCACCGGATGTTCCCTGGCGTGCCGGAGTCGGTGGCCAGGGCTCGGCGGTTCACCGTGTCGGCCCTGGAAGGCTGCCCGGCCGCTGGGGATGCGGTCCTGGCGGTGAGCGAGCTGGCGGGTAATGCAGTCAGCTGGTCGCGGTCGGGGGAGCCGGATGGCTGGTTTGTGGTGCAGCTGGAGGTCACGGCCCACGCGGGCGCCGTGGTGTATGTGAGCGACCAGGGGCCTGGCATGGGCCGGCCTGCGGGTTCGGAAGGCGGCCGGGGGCTGCGCATCGTGGCGGCTATCTCCCAGGCGTGGGGGGTTGCCCGCCGCGACTGTTCCGCCTCGGCGGGTCAGGTGCACACCGAGGCTGCGGAGGCGGCCCGCCTGGCGGGCGCGGGCCAGTGCGTGTGGTTCCGGGTGGGCTGGCAGCCTGCCGAGGCTATGGCCGCTGTGGTGCCGCTTGCCCTGGCTGCCGCGCTGCGCGCGGGCCACCCGGCGCAGGCCGGTGCAGCGGATCTGACTCCTGTGGTGGCGGCTGGCGCCGCCTTGGCCCGGAAAGGGGCTTGACGATCATGCACACATTCATCGTGCTCTGGCACATGTTCCTGCACACCAGCCGGCTGGGCCGGCTGGGGATCGTAGCGGTGGTGCTGCTGGCGCTGTCCCGGCTGTCGCAGTACCCGGAAGACGTGGGGGAGTGGCTGTCGCAGCGCTACCAGGTGGAGGGGTTGTCGTGGCGGGTGTGGCGGGCCCGGGTGCGCCGCCGGGAGGTCCGGCTGGGCGGGCATGTGCTGTGCGCGCCGGACGGTTTCTACGGCCGGGTCATCTCCCTGATCAGCTGCCGCCTGCACACCGAGTGCCCCCCGGTGGCGGTGGTGTGGTTCGAGACCCCGGGCGAGCTGCCCCGGGTCGTGCCGCTGGCCCAGCTGGTGGCGGTGCCCGAGCTGCAGGACATCCCGGACCCGGCAGAGACCGAGCCGGAGACGGCCGGGGGTGCCTGGTGACGGAGTACCTGCTCAAGGTCGTCACCGAGGGTCAGGAAGACGAGGACCCGCTGCACGAGGAGCTGTTCGAGGCCCGCAGCGATGACGCGGCGGCCCGGCAGGCCCTGCGGCTGCTCCGCCCTCACGTCCGCGATCCGCGGGCCCAGTACGGCCGGCTGCTCGTGATCGACGGCCCGCAGGCAGGCGCCTTTACCCGGTACAGCTACCTCGCCGATGTGGAGGCAGGCACATGAGCATTGACTGGCGGACCTGGCGGCCTTGGCTGGCGGACAACACCGTGCCGCTGGTGCTGGCCGGGATCGCGTTCGGCGGCAGCTTCGGGCACTGGGTGCACCTGGCGCGCACGCACGGCCAGGCGGGCCTGCTGGGCGTCGCAGTGGCGGTGTGCGTGGATCTGGGCACCTACATGTCAGCCCGGGAGCGGCAGCGCGATGCCCGGATCGGGCGGGCCCGCCGGGGCTGGCTGTCGTGGCCGTCGCTGCTGATGATCTTCTGCATCGTGCTGACCCTGGCGGGCAACGTGGCCTCGGCGCAGCACGACCCGTGGGGGATCGTGGTGGCGCTGATCCCCGGCGCGTTCCTTCTGGCCGCGATCTCGCTGATGGAACGCCGGGCGGCCGAGGAGGGCCGCCGGCGGGCCCGCGCTGAGGCAGAAGCCAGCCGCCAGGCCGAGGCCGAGCGGCGGCGCCGGGCCGCGGAAGCCGCCGAGACCGAGCGCCGGGCCGCCGCCGAGCGTCAGCGTCAGGCCGAGGCCGCCGCTGCAGCCGAGCGTCAGCGGGAGGCCGACCGCCAGGCTGAGGAAGCCCGGCAGCGTCAGGCCGACCGTCAGGCCGAGCTGGCCCGCCGTCACTCCCAGATCGTCACCCGGCCGTCAGGGAACGTCACCCTGCGCGCCGTTCCCAGTCCGGCCAAGCCCACTCCGGAGGGGGGCTCGGCCACCGCCACGGCGGTGATGCGGGCGTACTGGGACACCGAGCGCGCCGAGGGCCGGACCCCGACCGGCGCCGACCTGGCGCGCGTTGCGGACCTGAGTTCTTCCTCGAGCCTGGGACGGCAGCTGCGGGCCCGGTGGCTGGCCGAGGCGGACGCTGCTGGCCAGGCTGAGCTGGCTGGAGCGCGGGCATGAACGCCGCCCCGGCCGACGTCCAGGCCGCGCCCATGGCCACAGCGGGGCTGTGGCCTGGCCTGCCCTGGCTGGCTGCACGGCCTGGCCTGCCCGGTGCCTGCGCGCGTGTGCCCGTGCCCGTGTACCCGCGCGCGAGCGGGGAGCAGGGCCGCGGTGACCGGGCTGCGGCCCGCCGGGCGGGCTACGCCTGGCGGATGGTCGCGGCGCCCACGGGCGCGCAGGCGCTGAAGGCCGCGGTGGACCAGCTGCTGGCCGAGCTGAAGCGGCTGGAGCGCACCGACCCCGCCGCCGCGGACCGGTGGCGCCGCGAGCTGGCCGCCGGCCTGTGCACGATCGCCCGGCAGATCCCTGCCGGGATTGACGGTGCAGGTGACGGACCGGGAGCTGACGCTGAGACTGACGCCCCCGGTGACGGCCGGGGTGACGGCGGGAGTGACGGCGCGGGTGACGGCCGGGGTGACGCTGTGGCGGTGACGCTGCCGCTCCCGCAGGGGCGGGGCCGGCACGCCCGGCTGGGCGGGGGGCTGGCATGAGCCAAGACCCGGGGCCGCTGATGGACATGGCGGGCAAGGCGGTGCGACAGCCGGGACGGCCGGGTGGCCGGGGCCGGCGCACCCGCCAGGAGCGGGCGGCGGCCAGCCGGGCGGCCCGGGATGCCTACTGGGGATCGCGGATCGCGGCCACCACCTCGCCGGTGGAGGCGCTGGGGGTGCTGGCTGACCGGGCTGCCGCCGTGGCGGTGCAGGCCGAACGGCGGGCTGCGGTCGCGTTGCAGCGGGCCCGCAGCGGCGGGAACCCGGCCGAGATCACCGCGGCCGAGCGGCGGCTGGAGACGACCCGGCGGGACCTGGCTGCCGGGCTGGAGCCGTTGCTGGACAGCCTGGCCGCCTACGCCGACCGGTACGAGACAACCCGGGCCTGACCCGGGCCGAGGAGGTGACGCACCGTGACAGATCAGTCGAGTGCACCCCGGAGTGCAGTGCACAGTCAGCCGGCCCGTCCCGGGCCCTACGCGCAGGTGGCGCGTACGCGCGCGGGAGGGGCCGAGTCTAGCAGCCCGCGGCCCGGCCAGCCGGTCACGCACGGTGTCCGCTCGGCACTGGAAACGGCCCGGCAGCGGTGGGCCTCCAGGCCCGTCCCGGAGGCGCCCGGCCCGGCCGCTGGCGACCCCGCCGGGGCCGGGACCGGGGCCGGGACGGATATCGCGGTGGCCCAGCCGGGCTGGGGGCCATCGAACAGCTGGGCGGGTACCTCTGGGCCGCTGCGGCAGACGTGGGCCCGCTATGCCGACCGCGGCCAGCGCATCGGTGCCGCTGTCCCGCTGCTGGCGGTGCCGTACTGGCTGGTGTGGGGCGGGCCCGGGTTTGCCGTGCACTGCCTGCTGCGGTGGGGCCAGGACGCGACCGACCGGCCGGCCGGGGCCGCCGGCCTGGCTGCCGGCCTGCTTGTGCTCATCGCCGGCCTGTGGATCGCCGGCGTCATCTAAGACCTGCGGAAGGAGCTCGAAATGACGGGTCTGATCGGAAACGGGATCGCCCTGCTGCTGGCAGGCGTGGCGATGCTGATCGCGCGCAACCGCCAGCATGTGCCCGGTGGCGCCTCAGGTGAGGCGCTGCTGACCATCGCCATCGTGTTGATGCTGTTTTCAGGGGAGCTGTCGCGCAGTACCGGCGTGGGGTCGTGGATCTTGTCGGGGCTGAGCGATGTCGAGGGCTGGATGGGCCCCAGCGGTGCCACCATCCTGGCGATCATCACGCTGGCGGTGCTGCTGATCGTCGGGGTGGCGGTATTCAGGAACGCCAGCGAGCGGGCGCTGACCCTGGCGTTCCTGCTCCCGTTTGGCCTGGCGATGTTCCACAGCGGCGTGTTCCACTCCCTGGACCTCACGCTGCAGGCCCCGGCGCAGGACATCGCCGCCAAGGTCGCTTCCGGGCTGGGGGTGTGACCAGTCATGGATCTGCTTGTCCTCCTCGCGATCGCCTGGGCCGCCGCCTACGCCGCAGAACACACCAAAGGCCAGTGGCGCGGCACCCGTGACCAGCACGCCAGGTCCCTGGCTAAGCGGCACACAGACTGGAGCCCGGGCCGGGTACGCCGGCACGCCAACCGGCGCGCCTGGTCGTGGGCCTGGCACGAGCTGCGCGGCGGATTCCCCACCGCCCGCGGCGCCTGGGCCGAGGACCGCGAGCACATCCGCTGGCTGCGGGAAAACGAGCAGATCCAGCGGGACATGCGCCGCGGGACCCTGCGCCAGGCCCTGGAGCACGTCCGCGGCCAGCGCGCGGCCCACGCCGCCGCGATACAAAACGGCGAGACCGGCATGAGCTTCGGCCACTGGCTCGCCGCCACCGGGCAAGAGCCTGGCAAGGCGCCCGCCGGGAGCACCGGCCCCAAGCAGCAGCCGGCGGGCGTGGCCAGCGGGACCCGCCCCGCACTGCCCCCCATGCCCCCCAGCGCCCCCGCGGCCCCTGTGGCCGCCGGGACGGCACCGGCGGCGCCTGCCGGCCAGCCGGGCAGCACCGGCGGCGGCCAGGCCCGGCCTGCCGGGCAGCCAGTGCCCCCCGCGTCCCGGGGCACCGCTGCCACCCGTGAACCCGCTCCTGGCCCTGGGCCTGGGCCGGGCCCCGGCACCGCCGGGGGGCCCCAGGCGCTTCCTGCCGATCGTCCGGCGGTCCCGGCCCCGGCCGGCACTACGGGCACCGGCGAGGCAGACGGCGCCAGTGACCGCCCCGGCGTGCACCGGGTGGGCAGCATCCACGAGTACACCGCCCCCGACGGCAGCACCGCCCTGAAACTGGCCGGCTGGGAATGGAAAGACCCCGCTACCGGCGACGCCGTCTCAGGCTGGCAGCAGGACGGCTACCGCCTGAACGGTCACACCGTTGCCGAGCTGCATGCCCTGTCACACGGCCCCGGCTGCACCTGTTCAGTCAGCGGCTACGAGCGCCAGCCGATCCATCCCGTCCCGGAACCCGGCACCCAGGGCAGCAGCCCCGCCGCGCGCAACGGCACTCCCGCGAGCCCCGGCCAGACGGCCGGTCGTACACCCAACCCATCACAGCACGGAGGTAACACCATGCCCACCGGAACCAGCGCCAGCTCCAGCATGGAGGCGCCGAACATCGAGGCAGCCCGCCAGGCCGCCTCCCAGCAAGCCCAGCACATGCAGGCCGCGGTCAGCGGCGGCGAGCAGTACGCCAACGACCTGCTGGCCGGCGGCATGGGCAACGACAAGGCCACCATGGCCGCGGTCGCCACCGCCCAGGAGGCCACCGCGAACGCCGCCCAGGCCTGGCAGAACGTCATCAACGGGCTCAACAGCCACCAGCAGGGCGAGGAATACGCCAACACCGGCCGGGCCGCCAAGACCGATTTCCTCCAGCACGCCTGACCACCTCGCCCGGACACACCGGAAGGAACCAGCCATGACAGGACGCCGCCGGGCCGCCGGGCAGCACGCCAGCCTGCCCGGCGGCGTGCCTGCCACCCGCCCGCCAAGGGCCGCCAGCATCGGCCGGCCGCACAGCGCCTGAAGGGAGACACCGATCATGAACGGATACCACCGCGGCACCGGCCAGCCCGCCCCGCAGCGCGAGAGCGGCCGCTACCCGCTGTCACCCGGCTGGCAGCACCACCACGCTCCCGCCGGGCGGCAGCCCGCCGGGGCCGGGCCGGGCCGCGCCCGGGCCGTGGCCAACCGCGGGCACCGGCACCGCTATGCGGTCCGGCCGTGGATCGTGCTGGCCGCGGTCACCCTGGCGGGGACCCTGGCGCACGTCATCGCGCCGCTGCGGGCCTGCTGGTGGCTGTTCCTGCTGGCCGGCGCCGGGTATGCGGCGTGGCAGTGGCGCAAGCGCCAGGCCGGGGACGACAGCGCCCCGGCCGGCCAGCAGCCAGGACGGGATCCAGCCAGCGACGGCGCCCGGGCCCGGGCGGGTGAGTTCGGGACCTTGGTGCGGCGGCACGCGGCTCAGCTGTATGCGGCGGGCTGCGCCAGCGCTGCCGGGGGATGGCTGGCCCTGGTGGTGGCCTGCGGCCTGGCCGCCGGGCCCGGCCGGCTGGCGGTGGCCGGCCTGGCGGTGCCGGGGCTGTGGCCGCTGAGCTGGTACTGGTGGCAGCACCACAAAGTCCGCCCCGTGGTGGCCACGCCCGGGGCCGACCCGGATCCCGTCATCACCGAGTGGGCCGCCTACATCGGCGTTCCCGGCGGGCTGTACCCCGGCACCCGGCTGACCGCCGCGGGCACCTCCCCGGGCGCCCGGTCCTACCTGGTCACGGGGGAACGTGGCAAGCACACCACCCGGCAGCTGACCAGCGGGGACGCCCACACCAAGATTGCCGGGGCGCTGGGGTATGACCCGGAGCGGATCACCCTGGAAAAGCCCCCGCCCGGGCCCGACCGCAACGGCGTCAACGCCCGCCTGGTAGTGGTCGATGCCCGCAACCCGCAGCTGCAGGCCCGGGTGGCCTGGCAGGGCCCCACCCTGCAGCCCGGCACCGGCCTGTACCAGGTCGGGGTGTACCCGGACACGCCGGCCTGGTGCCGCCTGTACCAGGTCGCGAACGGGCAGCCGCACCGGGCGCTGAACAATGCCGTGGCCGGGCAGCCGGGCAAAGGCAAGAGCCGGTTCATCGACCTGACGGTGGCCGAGATGCTGCACAGCGGCCTGTTTGCCGTCTGGTACGGCGACGGGCAGGAAGGCGCCTCGGGGCCCGGGCTGCGCGACCACGTCGACTGGTATGCCACCCGCCGCGGGGAGATCCTGCGGATGCTCAAGGCAGCGTGGCGGGTCGCCAAGGCCCGCCAGCGCTACGACGGCACCGTCACCTGGACCGACTCCCATGGCCACCGCCGCACCGGCCGCGGGTTCTGGCCGGCCAGCCCGGCCGAGCCGTTCCTGGCGATCATCCTTGACGAATGCCAGGAACTGCTCAAAGACCCCAAGGTCTCCATCCTGGTCCGGACCCTGCAGCGGCTCGGCCCTAAGGTCGGCATCGGCATCACCCTGTCCACGCAGGAATGGCTTCAGTACGAGACTGGCGGCGCCTCCGGTGACCCGGCCGGGGGCACCATCCGGACCTTCGCCCAGACCGGCAACGTGGTGCTGCTGAAGGCCGGCAGCGACATGAACGCCAACGCGCTCGGCGGCTTGCTGGCCGGGGTCGACCCGCGCGCCCTGCCCGACGAGCCCGGCTGGTGCTACCTGCTGGGCGCGGGTAACCGGCCGGTGCCGGCCCGGCTGACCGAGGTGGCTGCCGACGACCTGTATGACTGGCTGCACCGTGCCCGCGACATCAAAGCCCGGCTCGACGACCTGGCCGCCGCGGCCGCGGGAGAGGGCTACGCCACCCGCTGGGACCGGCTCGCCGAGATCACCGAGGCCAGCACCGGTGACAGCGTCCTGGAGGACATCGAGGGCGAGCTCGCCGAGCTGCTCGGCGAGAACCAGCCCGCGGCCGCCGCCCCCGGCACCGCGCTGGCCGGCATGACCTTCCAGCAGGCCGTCCTCACCGCCGTGCGGGACCAGGGGCCGATCAAGCGCGAGGACATCGTCGCCGTCCTGGCCGCCGCGGGCCACACGCCTGGCAAGAGCACCATCGACCAGGCGCTGGCCTCCTGGAAGCGGACCGGCCACCTGATCAGCAAGGGCCGCGGCATCTGGGACATCCCCGACCGGGCCGACCGGGCCGACGCCGACGCCGAAACCCGCGCGGCCGTGCTCGAGCTCGACGCCCACCGCCGCGCGGCCCCGGCCACCCCCAAGGAAGAGGTGAACCGGTGAAAACGGCGATCCGCAGCGGCCGCAGCTGGATCCCGCCGGAATGGCGGGACCCGCTGGGGCTGAGGCTCTGGCAGCGGGCGGCGGTCGTCGCGGTGACCGGCGCGGTCAGCCGCGACCACACCTGGGACATCTTGTGCGGGCACCTGCCCCTGGTCCCCGGCCACGACGACGGCCCGGCGGCCGCGGAGGGGCAGCCCCCGGCACCGGGGGAGGGCCCGCCCGGGGGCGGCATGGAAGACGCGGTCAGCGCCCGGCGGATCGCCCGCCGCCTGTCCCGCTGGCGGCCGGCCAGCGGGGTCCGCGAGCTCACCCGCGCCGGGCTGCTGCCCGCCCAGCACCCCGCGGTGTACGCGTGGCGGTCCGCCCGCCCCGAGGAGATGGCCTACCGGGTGTGGCCGGACGGCTCGTTCACCCCCCTGGCCGTGTTCTGCCACGCCCAGCAGCAAGACCGCGACGGCCAATGGCGGCCCCACCTGGCCGCCACCCGGATCTGGTGACCAAGGAGCACACGATGGCAACCAAACGCAAGCGCACCACCACCGCACGCCGCCGCCCGGCGGCCGCCCGCCCCGCGAGCCGCCACCCGGCCCCGCCGGGCCGTTACCCGTCCCGGGCCCGTACCTCCCGCCCGGCACGGGAGATGTCCGGGCGGGTGATCGCCGGGGCCGCCCTGGCCGCCGGGACCCTGTTCCGCGCCCACACCACCCCCACGGCCGCCGGCGTGCCCGCGGAGGACCGCCGCGACGTCGCCGGCCTGGCCGCCCTGGCGCTGGCCGCGCTGCTGGCCGCGGTCACCTGGTGGCCGGCGGCCAGCCAGCCGGTCACCTGGCTGGCCCACCTGGCCGGCGACCTGGCCGGCGTGCTGTCGGCGGTGCTGCCGCTGCTGGCCGCTGTGGTGGCCTGGCGGCTGTTCCGCCACCCCGCTGCTGGCGGCGTCACCGGCCGGCTGATGGCCGGCCTGCTGGTCACCTACACCGGGTGCCTCGGCCTGGCCGCCGTGGTCGACGGCATGCCCTCCCCGGTGCGGGCCGGGGCGGCCGCGGTGCGCGGCGCCGGCGGCCTGGCCGGGTGGGCCGCCACCAGCCCGGCCGGGCACTTCGGCGGCTCTGGTCTGGCCGCGCTGACCGCGATCGTGCTGCTGGTCTGGGGCATCCGGGTGACCATCGGGATCCCGTTCCGCCAGATCCCCGGCCGGGCCGCCGCCTGCGCCCTGCCCGGCCAGCTCACCACCGCCCTGGCCGCCATCGACGAGACCGCAGACGGCGACGGCACGCCGGCGCTGCCCGCCCCGGGCCAGCCCGCCGCCCTGGCCGCCCCCGACCCCGGCCCGGTGCTCGAGGTCAGCGACTCCGTCCCCTACGCCACCCCCCACGCCACGGCCAGCACCGCCCCCGCCCCCGCCCCCGCCCCCGCAGCGGCCGGACCAGCCCGCGCCGCCATCACCCAGCCACCGGCCGCCGTGCCGGGCCCTGCGGCGGCCGCCCAGGCCGCGCCGGAGCTGCTGGCCCTGCTGCGGCCCGGGGCACCCGCCCGCACCCACACCGCGGCCAACGACCAGATGACGGCCGCGCTGGCCGGAGTGCTCACCGAGTTCGGCATCGACGCCGCGGTGACCGGATTCACCCGCGGCCCGACCGTGACCCGCTATGAGATCGGGATCGGCCCCCGCGTCAAGGTGGAGAAAGTCACCGGCCTGCAGCGGAACTTCGCGCTGGCCGCCGCGTCGGCCGACATCCGGATCCTGGCCCCGATCCCCGGCAAGAACGCGATCGGCGTGGAGGTCCCCAACACCGACCGCGACGTCGTCACCCTCGGCGACGTGCTGCGCAGCCCCGCCGCAGCCGCTGACCCGCACCCGCTGCTGGCCGGGCTGGGCACGGACGTGGAAGGCCGCGCCGTGGTGGCCAGGCTCGACAAGCTGCCGCACGCCCTGGTGGCCGGGGCCACCGGGTCCGGGAAGTCGGTAGCCATCAACGCCCTGATCACCTCGGTGCTCATCCGGGCCACCCCCGAGCAGGTGAAGATGCTGCTGATCGACCCCAAGCGGGTCGAGCTGTCGGCCTACCGCGGGGTGCCGCACCTGTACGCGCCGATCGTCACTGACCCTCGCGAAGCCGCCGAGGCCCTGGCCGGAGTGTGCGAGGAAATGGACCACCGCTACGACGCGCTCGCCCGGGCCGGGGTCAAGCACATCGACGACTACAACCGCGCCGCCGCCGCCGGGAAACTCACCGGCCCCGACGGGAAACCCTGCCAGCCCTTCCCCTACCTGCTGGTCATCGTGGACGAGCTCGCCGACCTGATGATGATCGCCGCCGACGAGGTAGAGGACTCGGTGGTGCGGATCTCCCAGCTCGCCCGCGCCGCCGGCATCCACCTGGTGCTGGCCACCCAGCGGCCCAGCGTCGACGTGGTCACCGGCCTGATCAAGGCCAACATCCCCTCCAGGCTGGCGTTCGAGACCTCCAGCCTGACCGACAGCCGGGTCATCCTGGACCAGCCCGGCGCCGAGAAACTCACCGGCCAGGGCGACGCCCTGTTCCTGCCCGCCGGCACCAGCGTCCCGATCCGCCTGCAGAGCTCCTTCGTCACCGAGACCGAAATCCAGGCCGTCGTCCGCGCCTGGCGCTCCCCCCGCACCACCACCCCTGCCCCAGCTCCCGCCCCGGCCCCCGGGCCAGCGCTGCCCGCCCCGGCGCCTGCCGCCCCCGCGGGCGGCGACGCGATCGTGATCACCACCGCCCCGCACCGCCCCACCCTCGGCCCGGCCCGCCAGGCCACCGCCCTGGCCGCAGCCCCCGGCCCGCAAGACCTGCTGGCGCAGGCCGCCGAGCTGGTCATCAGCACCCGGCACGGCTCCACCGCCATGCTGCAGCGCAAACTCCAGATCGGTTTCATGCCGGCCCTCGGACTGATGGACCAGCTGGAACAGCACGGCATCGTCGGCCCCGGCCAGGGATCGGGACCCCGGGACGTGCTCATCGCGCTCAGCGACCTGCCCGCAGCGCTCGCCAAGCTCACCGCGGCGGCGGGCACCAGCCCCGCCCGCCAGGAGGCCACCGTCCATGGCTGACACCGCTGTCCCGGCCGCCAGCCCGCCGGGCTCCCTCCCCGGAGAGCTGTGGCTGCTGGACTGGCTCCTCGCCCCCACCGGCCCGTCGTGCGTGTCCCCGGCTGCGGGCGCTCCGGCAAGCACGCGGGAACAGCGTGCCTGGACGGCCGCTGCGACCAGCGCCGCAGCTGGCCACCGATGCCGCAGTCACGCAGACAACCGGGACCCGGCCACCCGGGGCCTGGCGTTGGGCCGCTACGGCGGCTGCTGGTGCGGTGCCCCCCAGGGCCACGACTGGGTCGACAAAAACACCGGCGCTCCACACCCCCGCCCCGCCCGCCAGGGGGCAGAGACATGACCGCCCGGCTGCGGTACCTGGCCGCCTGCGCCCTGCGCCGCGCCACTCCCTGGCGGCGCACCGGCCCCGGCCCCGGTCACCTGGAATCCCTGGCCGCCGAGCTCAGCCCCGATGACGAGGACTGGCTGGCCGGACTCGACCGTGAACTGTGGCCACGGCACGGCCAGCCTGGTCGGCTCGGCGCCACCTACACCCTCCGCTACCCGGCAAAAGGGGACACCCTATGACCGCGACCGAGACCGATCCTGAAACCCAGGCGTCCAGCGGGATGTACGCGCTGACCATCTGGCAGCCGTGGGCCGATGCGATCGCCCGCGGCACCAAGGACGTCGAGAACCGCCCATGGCCTGCCCCCCGTGCGGCCATCGGCCAGGACATCGCGATCCATGCCGGGCTGCGGTCCGACCCGGCCGCCAGCCCGCCGCGCGGCCTGACCCTGCCCACCTGGTACGACCCGCCCGGCCATGCCCTGGTCAGGGGCGCCATCGTCGCCGTGGCCCACCTGTCCGGATGTCACCACCACAGCCAGTGCACTCCGCTGTGCTCACCGTGGGCGGACGGACCCTGGCACTGGCAGCTGGCCCGCCGCCACGCCCTGGCCACGCCGGTCCCTGTTCGCGGAGCCCGGCGGCTCTGGAAACTCCAGCCCGCCACCACGGCCGCCGTCGCCGCACAAGCCATTGCCCGCAGCCCCGAGGACGCAGACCTGGACGCCATCCTCCACCGGGCGATGGACAGCATGCTCGCCAAGCTGGAAGCCAGGTTCGACCCTCAGGCAGGGCTGGCCGACATCTACGCCCGGGCCAGGGCCCGCAACCAGGACCGGGGCGGGCACCGGCCCGCTGACCCACGTGCCCGCCCCGCACCAGCCCGGCCGCCCGCGGAAGGAGACAGCAGCAGCCAGTAACCCCGGCACGGGCCACCACCGCCCGCGCGCCACCTGAAAACGGGCCGGCCCCAGGTAACCGCCAAGTCTCCTGGGGCCGCGCCTTGCACAACCGGGTTCCGGTCACGACAGCCATCACGACCCGGAACCCCAGATCAGGACCCACTTCGATGAAGGAGACCTGTCTGTGTCCAGCATGACACGCCCCGGCCCTGGCCCTGGCAGCGCGCTTGACGAGCGGCTCGCGGTCCTGGAGGCCGAACGCCTCGCGCCGGTGCCCCGCGCCGCGCACGCCGTCGCGATCGACGCCCTGGACCTGGTCCTGGTCCTGGACTACCTGCACGACCTGACCAGCCCGGCCAGCCCGCTGACCGCCACCGGTGACGTGACCGGGGCCTGGCTGCGGCTGGACGCCGCCGCCCGCCCCCACGCCCGCCACCAGGAGAGCGGGGGGCACCGGTGACCGCCGCGCCGGTCACGACCGAGCTCACCTTGCTGCGCGTGCGCGCCAGCCGGCTGGCCTCAGGCACCGGCACCCTGCAGGACGTCGGCTGGCTCACTGAGGGCCTGCGCGGCCTGGCCGCCCGGCTCCGCGCCCCTGCGGCCGGCACGGCCGCCGAGCTGGAGGACTTCGCGGCCCGCCTGGACCACGGCCGCGCCCGGGGCGTGCTGGGCATCGCCGACCTGCAGGCGCTGGCCGGCCGCCTGGCCGCGCTGGCTGCCGAAGGCACCGGCGCATGACCCGCCCCGGCAGCGGGCACCCGCGGGCGGGAACCCTGGCCACCCGGCCAGCACCCTGCCACCCCGGCATGCCAAAACGCCCGTTTGAGTGCCGGGCTGCGGGCGGGGGGCCGCGGTGACGGCGCGCCAGCCGGGCCGGCTGCCCGAGCCCTACCGCAAGCTCGCCCAGGCCGCCCGGCTGGCCGGGTGGCGGATCGAGCGGACCGCCCGGCACCTGGCCTGGATCTCCCCGGCCGGGCAGCGGGTGATCACCCCCGCCACCCCCGGGGACCGCCGCTCCCCGCACAAGGCACGGGCCAGCTTGCGCCGGGCCGGGCTGGTCACCGGCCCGCACCCGCGCAAGCCGCGGTCGGCCAGCGACGGCGCTGGCGGGGGAGCGGCGTGATGGCCCGCCGCCGGATCGTGTTCACCGACCCCGATGCCAGCCCGCCGGTGTACCCGTGGGGCGGCGCCCCCGGGCACCTGGCCACCCGGGCCCAGCTGGCCGGGCGCGGGCTGCGGCCCGGCCGGCAGGGCGTGCAGGTCCTGCTGCTGTGGCCTTCCCGCCGCGGCGGCCGGCCCCGCATCGACGGCTACCGGTACGCCGAGCTGTACGACACCGGCCGCGCCCGGCCCCGCATCGCGATGTCCGAGCGCCGCGCCGCCGCTGCCGCACCGACCGCGGCTACGTCCCCTCCACCCGGATCGGCATGTGCAACACCTGCGCCGACGCCCTCGGCCTCGCCGCCTGAAAGGAACCCCACCCGATGACCACCGCAACCCTGGCCCGGCCCGACGGCCTCTCCCGCTGGCTGCTGGCCCGCACCGGGCAAGACCTCAGCTGGCAAGAGCACGCCCTGTGCGCGCAGGCCGACCCCGATGCCTTCTTCCCCGACAAAGGCAGCAGCCCGCGCCAGGCCAAGAACGTCTGCCAGGCCTGCACGGTGCGCGCCGAATGCCTGAGCTATGCCCTGGAAAACGACGAGCGGTTCGGCGTCTGGGGCGGCCTCACCGACCACGAACGGCGCGACCTGAAAACGGGACGCACCCAGCTGCCAGCAGCACCGGCACCCGCACCCGCGGACAGCCGGGAACCTGGCGTGCCCGCGCCAGCCCGCCCCAGCCCGCCCGGCGACGTCATCCACCTGGGCGAGCCCGGCGGCACGCGGCCCACCCGCCCAGCCCGCACGACAGCACCCGCCGCCCCGGCGCAGCCATCAGAGGCCGAACTGGCCCGCCGCTGCCAGCAGCAAGAACCCGACCCCATCACCCGGGCCGAGGCAATCGGGGACCTGCTGCAGCGGGGCCGCACCGCCGCCCAGATCGCCCAGCGCACCGGCCTGTCCCCAGCCACAGTCAGCAGCTACCGGGCCCTGCTCGAGCTGGACCAGCCCACCCAGCAGCTGGTCCGCACCGGCCGGCTGCCGGTCGCCGCCGCGGCCGCCGCCGTCCGCGCCGTCCGCCGCAGCCGGACCCGGGCCCAGCTCCCGCCCGCCGCACCGCTCAGGAACGCCTCATGACCGGCGAACCACTGGCCGGGCCCGGCCCCGTGCAGCACACCCTCCAGTCCGGCGCCACCACGATGGCCGCCGCGCTGCTGCTGGCCACCCCGCCGTCCGACCGGGCCCTGGCCGGCTGGCAGCCCCGGCAGGCGGTCGCCGAGCTGTGCACCCCGGCCGGGCCAGCCGGTCCCCGCTCGCAGGCGGGCAGCACCGGTGAGGGGGCCGCCCGGTGAGCGGGGCTGCGGTGTTCGCCGCGGTGGCCATCGCGCTGCTGGCTGGCCACCAGGTGGGGGACTACTGGGTCCAGACCGACCGGCAGGCGGCCCGCAAGGGCCTGCCGGGCTGGCCAGGCCGGGCCGCCTGCGCCGCGCACGTGGCCACCTACACCCTGGCGCTGGCCGGGTGCCTGGCGCTGGCCGGGTGGTGGCTGGCGCTGCCGCTGAGCGCGGCCTGGGTGTCGGCGGGGCTGGCGGTGTCCGCGGTCACGCACTACGCGGCCGACCGGCGCCGCCCGCTGGCGCGGCTGGCCGCCCTCATCCCCGGACATGCCAGGTTCTGGCAGGCCGGGACAGGCCTGGCGTCCGGCGCCGCCTACCTCGACCAGGCGTGGCACTGGTCCTGGCTATTCGTCTCAGCCCTGGTCATCACCGGGGATGCCCGGTGAGCCAGTACCGCCTGGACGTGATGAGCGACGGCTGCCAAACACCCCTGGCCAGGGAGTTCTTCGAGACCGACGAGGACGACGGCGTGATCACCGAGGAGGCGCGGCGGCGGCTGCGCCCGCTGATCACCGACCTGCAGTCCCAGTACGGCGAGCTGTACACCCCCGAGGGCTACTACGGCCAGGTGGAGCTGTCAGCCACCCCGCCCGCACACCGGGGCCCAGTACCCGACCCCCATGAAAGGACCAGGTAAATGACCCAGCTGGACACCACGCGGCCCCTCCATGACCGGCCTGCAAGCACACCTGCCGCCCCGCCCGAGGATCCCTGGGACGGCGTGCCCACCTATGACCCGGCCCGCGGCACCATCCAGATCGGCCGCTACACCGACGACGCCACGCCCGCGCGCTGGCTGCTGCACGCCCCCGGCCGCGGCGCGGCCAGCGGCGTGATCGGGGGCAGCATGGGCAGCGGCAAGACCAGCGCCCTGCTGGTCATCGCGGGCGAGACCGGGCAGGCCCGGCTGTGCGTCGCCTGCGGCGCCGACCGCTCGTGTGCCCGGTGTGACCTGCGGCGGATCGCCGCGCTGTGGATGGCCGACCCGCTGCGGCAGTCGCTGGCCGGTTTCCGCGGCCAGGCCGACCTGATGGCCTGGGGCTCCTACGCCACTGTCCACATGCTGATCATGCTGCGGGCCGGGATGCGCGCCCGCGCCGGGACGGGCTGCGCGGGCTGCTACGACCCGGCGCCGGACCGCCCGCTGGTCACCGGCCTGGTGGACGACTGGCAGTGGATCCTCGAGGATCCCGAGCTGGCCTGGCTGGGCCGCTGGGCCGCCGCCTCGATCCTGCGCGAGGGCCCCCGGGCCGGCGCCGGGCTGACTCTCCTGGTGCCCAGCCTGGCCCCGGCCGGCTTTCCCGCGGAGCTGAGAAAGGCCCGCAACGTGCTGTGCGGCCGTACCGGTTACCGGTCTGGGCCTGTGCTGGGCATCCAGGGTGATACCGGAACCTTGCCCCGCCTGCCTGGCGTGGGCTACCTCAACGGCCCCGACGACCGGCCCGGTGCGGTGATGCGGGCCAAGTACCTGCCCCAGCTCCTGGGCCCCGGCCAGCCGGGCCCGGACGCCGATGCGGTCGCCGGGCGGATCGGCCAGGAGCACGCCGGCCTGGACGAGGTTTTCCGGGCGGCCGTTGTCCCGCTCGGCTACACCGGGCCCGGCCAGGTCCTCGCTGACGAGCCGATGAAAGCCGCGCTCGAGTTCCTGGCCTCCCCGGCCGGGACCGGACTGGACATCGAGGACGCCCTGCGGCACGTGACCGGCGGCACCGCCGGGCCGCAGCGTCCCTCTCCCAGCGGGGCGGACCAGTGAACGCGCCTGACCAGCAGTTCACCGCCCAGGGCATCGAGGCCCTGCTGGCCCGCGCCGTGCTGTGGCAGGCCGGCCTCGAGCACGCGCACTACACCGACCGGGACGCCTGGGCCATCCCGCTCGGCCCCGGCGCGCAGCAGCAGATCGTGGCCGAGGCAGGCGCGCGATCCCGGCCTGGGCCCGCACCGGGCCCGGCCATCACGACGAAAGGGAATCCCTGATGACCCAGCACCCTGGCAGTGCCGCACCGGCGCTGCCGTTCACCCAGGTCACCTGCCTGACGGCTACCTGCTCAGGCTGCGGCGACGAGGCTTGCGACGAGGACGAGGGCTACACCCCGCACTTCGGCGGCGCCGACGCGGCCCGCGAATCCCTGATCAGCAACTACGAGTGGCAGCTGGTCACCGGCCCCGGCGGCCAGCTGCAGTGGCAGTGCCGCAGCTGCGCGGAGAAAGCCACCTGCGCCCGGCTCGGCCACGACCCGCGGATCAGCCCCGCCGCGGTACTCGAAGACGGCAGCGTGATCGGCGAGTTCTCCTACTGCGAACGGTGCGGCACCGGGCTGAGCCACTCGCCCCGCACCCCGCCGCCGCCCGGCTACCCCGCCCCCGCCCCGGCCACCGTGTGGCTGCGCTGGGACACCGCCGCGCTTCCCGGCGGCCAGGCCCTCGCCGATGCGGCCAGCACCATGATCACCGCCCTCAGCGCGGCCGCGGTCACCGCCCGCTGGGATGCCTGGGACGGTGCCCAGCCCCGCCGTCCCCAGCACGACCCGCCCAGTCCCGCCGCCTGCTCGGCCGCCGCCCAGCTGCTCATCACCGCCGCCCGCCAGCTCCTCGCACAGCAGGCCGGTCCCGGCGTCGTGCCCGGTATCCCTGGGGCCGGGCACGACGGCCTTGCTCCCGCCGGGCACCGGCCAGGCGCGCACCGCACGGGCGGCGACCGGGATGAGTGACACGGAAGTCACCGCCCTGGTGACCCTCCAGTTCACCTGGGGTGGCCTGTTCGACGCGAGCCCGGCCGGCGATCTCATCCACCTGGTGCGGTCCACCGCACGGGGCACGCCGGGCCCCACGCTGTGCGGCGTGGACCGGTTCGCCCCCGGCGGTCCCGGCTGGTCAGTTGGCGGCGGCGTCGACGGTCCGGGCATCATCCTGCAGCCGTGCCCCGGCTGCGTCAGCACCGCGCGGGCCAGTTTCCCCGGGCTGCCGGTATCGGGCATCGTCGGCGGCCGGCAGCTGGCGGCACAGCTCGGCGTTCCCTTCGGCGGGGCCTGATGCTGGGCCGCACCCACGCCCTGTCCGGCGCAGCCGTGTTCGCGGGGCTGGACGCGGGCCTGCTGCACCTGGGCGCCGTGGCCGCGGTGACCGGGGCCGTGCTGACCGCTGGCGCCGCCGTGCTGCCCGATCTCGACCACCCCGACGCCACCGTGTCCCGCACCTTCGGGTTCTTGACCCAGGCGCTGGCCTGGGCCGTGGGCAAGGCCAGCGGCGGGCACCGGCACGGCACCCACTCGGTGGCCGGGGTCGCGGTGTTCACCGCCGTGGCGGTGACGGCCCGGGTGTTCGCGGGCACCCCCGCCGGGCTGGCCGTCCTGGCGGTGCTGGCCGCGCTGCTGCTGGCCGCTGCGCTGCGGGCGCTGCGGATCGGCGGGCACAGCGCCGACCTGCTCGCCCTGGCCGCCGCCGCGGCGATGGCCTGGGCCAGCAGCGCAGGGCTGGCCTGGCTGCCGTGGGCCGCGGCGCTTGGCACCACTGCCCACATCGCCGGGGACATGCTCACCATCGAAGGCTGCCCGCTGGCCTGGCCGCTCACCCGCCGGCGCTGCTGGCTGCTGCCCCGCCAGCTGCGGTTCGAGACCGGTCACACCGCCGAACGCTGGGTCGTGGCCCCCGCCCTGCTGGCCGCCCTGGCCGTGGCCACCGTGCTGGCCGTGCACGGCCAGCACCTGCCCGGCGGCACCGGCCCCAGCTCCGGCCGCCCCGCCCCTGCACCCCGGCTGTCCGTGACGGGCCGGCCGGGCGCCCCTGGCCAGTTCCCGGAGGACACCCATGCCTGACACCAACTGCACCCCACCCGGCGGCGCGGCGGAAGCCATGTCCGGTTACAAGAGCACCGTCACCCTGACCCTGCACCTGACCGGCCGGCACCGCAGCCGTGAGTCCGCTGAGGCTTTCGCCCGCGAGCTCGCCGCCTCCGGCCAGACGACGCCGGGCGACTGGACGCTCAGCGTCACCACCGAACCGCTCGGCCCCCGCCCTTCAGGACAAGGAGACACCACATCATGACCACCACGCCCCTCGCCGCCGTCCCGCCTGCGCCCCTGCCCTCCGCGGCCGTGTACGCCGCCGCGGGCGCCGACCTGGCCGCCAAGCTCGTCGACCGCGCCAGCGGGGCCACTTATGGCGACGGGTTCGCCGCCCTCACCCATGGCCTGCTGGCAGTCGCTGCTGCCCTCCAGGCCAGCGGCGGCGACACCGGCGACGCCCTGGCCGACCTGGCCAGCCACCTGCCCGGCATCGGCCTGGAAGCCCAGCTCGCCGATCTCGGTGGCACCCGCGGCCCGCGGTTGCGCAGGCGCCCGTGGGGCCGCCGCCAGGCCCGCGCCGCTGCGGCAGGAGGCTGCCCGTGACACCCACGACCAGCGCCGGGGCCCTGCCGCAGTTCCCGGGCTGCGTGCTCGAGGAAGACCTGGCCCTGATCGGCACGTCGGCCGCGGTGTACAGCCCGGACCGCAGCTACCGTTACCTGCTGACCCGCACCTGGGGCAGCGGGCCGCTGGTGGCCTGGGTGATGCTCAACCCGAGCACCGGCGGCGCCGTGGCCACCGACCCCACGATCATCCGCTGCGTGAATTTCAGCCGCCGGTGGGGGGCCGGCGGCCTGATGATCGTCAACCTGTTCGGGCTGCGCTCACCCGCCCCGGCGGCCCTGGCCGCGCATCCCGGCCCGGTCGGGCCCGGCAACGACACGTTCATCCGTGACGCCACCGCGGACGCCGCGCTGACGGTGGCGGCCTGGGGCGCCCACGGCCAGCTGGCCGGGCGGGCCGCTGAGGTCACCCGCGCCCTGGCTGCCGCCGGGACCCAGCTGCACTGCCTGGGCCGCACCAAGGACGGGTCCCCCCGCCACCCGCTGTACGTCCGCGCGGGCACCCCGCTGCGGCTGTTCGGGACCGCGGAGCCGGTGGCAGGGGCGGCGGCTTCACCGGCCGGCGAACCGGTTACCGGGCCGGCGCGCCGGCTCACCGATCGTTACCGGGCCGGCGACAATGCTGTGCTGACCGGCCATCAACGCCGATTTCCGGAGCCGCGACACGCCCTAGAAATGCCGATGGGCCCCGCTAAGGGGGCCCGCTCAGACATTTACATATCCGTTCGCCCTGATCCGGCGGTAGTCCGCCAAAACTCTGTCCGGATCTTGAGTCGAAAGCTCGAACCGTGGACACGATAACACGTCGCACGGCCAGAGCAGTATTGCCCTCGTCAGACACGCCGGGCGTGTCTGGGAGAGTTCTGGCCGCTGATGTTCCCGGCCGGGCCGCCCGCAGGCGCTCCGGCCCCTCTCGTTCCCGCATGCCCCGCGCCCAGGCCGGGTGCCAGGCGGGCAAGCCGCGGCCGCCAGGGCGGGCGGCGATCGCGCTGGCGGTCCCGGCGGGATCGCGGCGGCCCCCCCGCACACCGGGGTTCCAGCCCGCTTACCTGGCCGCGCTGGCCAAGGATCCGCGGCTGGCGGAGCGCCGCGGCGATTTCCGCCCGCTGTACGTGCGCGCCGCCACGCCGCTGCAGCGCTACAAGGGGGCCCGTTGACCGCCCGCCGGGCCGGCCAGATCCGGTCACCGGGCCGGCGCGCCGGCTCACGATCGGTCACCGGGCCGGCCAAGATTGGCTGTCGACCATGCCCCAACCTGTCCGGAGACCACCGGTGCGACCAGTGCGCAAAGCAAAAGCGCCCCCCTAACCGGGGAGCGCATTCACAAGTAAATATCGATCGAGATCAGCTAGCCGAACGGTTTGGCGGCCAGGAAGCTAGCGAACCTCTCACCCGAACCGGAGCTGACGATACCTGATGTCACCCCGGCTGGTCTAGTTACGCCTGCAGGGCGTGTCGACGACCAGCCGTTCCCATACCCGCCCTCCTTTCCCTCGGAGGCGCCCGGCCGGGCCGCCCGCAGGCGCTCCGGCCCCTCTCGTTCCCGCATGCCCCGCGCCCAGGCCGGGTGCCAGGCGGGCAAGCCGCGGCCGCCAGGGCGGGCGGCGATCGCGCTGGCGGTCCCGGGGGGATCGCGGCGGCCCCCCCGCACACCGGGGTTCCAGCCCGCTTACCTGGCCGCGCTGGCCAAGGATCCGCGGCTGGCGGCGCTGCGCGGCGACTTCCGGCACAACGTCATGGAACTGGCCCGGATCTACGCCGAGCATGCCTGCTGGGCCGACATGACCACCTGGCGGCCGAGGGAAGACATCCTCGCCGAGATCGGCAGCCCGCGTGACCGCAGCCGCCCGCTGTCGGTGACCGCCTACCGGGCCGCCCGCCGCTGGCTCCAGGAGCACGGCTACCTCGGCCTGGTCTGCCCCGGCTGGACGTCGTCCCTGCGCGCAGGCGCGCTCGACGACGCCGACCAGCTGTGCCCGGTGTACGTGCTGGCCATCCCCCGCGTCCCGAAAACCAGACATATCCCCCCTCCCCGGCTCGAATCCCCTCCGGTAAATCGCGCCCTAACCACCCCTGCTTGTGGGGTGGTTAAAGCCCCTGCGCACGCGCGAGGCCAAACCTGGGGACAACCCGGTCACGACCACGATGGACCGCGCTCCGCGCGGACAGACCCCCAGCCGGCCAACCCCGCCGGCGGCACCAAAACCCAAAAGCGCACCGAGAGCCAGGCTGCCGCAGCCGTGATCTTGACGCAATCGGGCCCGCTGCGGCCCCTGACGGCCGAGCACGTCGCCGCGGTGATCCGCCCCTGGACCGCGGCCGGGTGGACGCCGGGGGACGTGCTGTGGGCACTGCGCCACCTGCCCCCCGACCACGCAGGCCGCTGCCGCCCCTACGGCTACACCGCCGGCATCCGCCACCCCGCGGCCTGGCTGGCCTGGCGGCTCGCCCGGTGGGCCAGCCCCGATGGCACCCCCCTGGCCGCGCCCAGCCGCCGGGACGCCGCCGAGCGCGCCCGCGTCCTGGCCGACCAGGCTGCCCGCCGCGCCGAGCGCACCCGCCCTGACGGCGGCGCCGCCCAGTTCGCCCGCCGGGCCGAACGCCAGGCCCGCGGCCAGGCCCCCACCCTGCGCGACATCCTCACCGGCGCCAGCTCGCCGGCGCCCGCCGGCGAGCTGGCCGCGGGCCAGCCTGCCCGGCCCGCTCACCGGGCCGGCAGCTTGCCGGGACCTGCGGCCCTGCCAGCAGAAGCCACCGCCCCGGCCACCGCCGCGGCGTACTGGCGCGCCGCCCTCCTGGCCCACCTGCCCGACGCCGGGGCCCTGGCCCGCGCCCAGAGCCACCGCGCCAGCACCGCAGCAGGCCTCGGCGGGCCCGCCAGCGCCGCCGCCATCCGCGCCCAGACCGCACCCCTGATCGCCCGCGCCGACGCAGCTGCCAGCCAGCATTCACCAGAACCCGCCCCCAGCAGCCCCAGCAGCCCCAGCAGCCAGCCAGCCTCGGCCAGCCCCGACAACAGAGAGCGCGCAGACTCATGACCATGCAATACCTAGACCGGCTCGCCGATCCCGAGTCGGTGCCCCTGAAGAACTGGCTGCTGCCCCGGCTGGAAGGCGCTGCCATAGCCGCTCTTCGCACCGGGTTCTTCACCGTGGGAGCGGCTGAACTCCTCGCACCACCATTGGAGGGGATACTCGAAGGCGGCGGCCAGGTGCACGTGGTGCTGGGCGGACAACCCGAGCAAACCGATCCAGCGGCACTGCGCGTGCCAGGGCGGCCCGGATCTCCCGAAACTACGGCCAGGTGCAAGGTAGCGCCGCCAGCCCACTCCACCGGGGTAACCGGCCGCGCAAACGCCCGTTTGGGGGAGCGCGGGCGGGGCGGCATTCCATTCGCCCGCGGGGGGCACGTGGCGGCGTCGACGCCCGCGGTGCCCAGCTCGCCCGCCAGCTCCTGGCCGGACGGGGGCCTGCCCGCCCGGCCAGCCCGGCACTCAAACGGACGTTCCGGCAGGCCGGCCGGAACGCCAGCCGCAGGCAGCCGGGGCACCGGCCGCCGAGCGGGCCAGCCGACTACTGCTGCCCCCGCCCGGCTGCCAGCCCAAACAGACGTCAGCGCGCCACCTCCCGCCGCCGTTGCGTCGTCACAACAGTCGCCGCGGCCGCGGCGACGAAACAGCTCGCCCGATGGGACGTCCCCGGGTCCGGGTAGTGGCCCGGGGTCAGGCCCCCAGGGCGGCGGCGACTTTGTAGGCGGCGGATCGGTCGAGCCGGTAGCGGGAGCGGTCGTAGCGGCGGGTGGTGCGGGGATCGCGGTGGCCGAGGTCGTCCTGGACATCTTCGAGGGCGGCGCCGGCGTCGCGGGCGATGGTGGCGTAGGCGTGCCGCAGCGTGTGCGGGGTGATCTTCTTGGTGATGCCCGCGCGGCGGGCGAGCCGCACGACGGTGCGGTAGATCTCGCTGGCCGCCATCGGCCGCCCGGTGGCGGTGGCGATGACCGGGCCTGACGTGCGCCCGCCGGTGGCCAGGTCGACGGCGTGCGCTGTGGCTGGCGGCAGGGCCAGCCGTTGCCGCCGGCCGCCTTTGCGGGTGACGGTGATGGTGCGGTGGCCCCGCTCGGCGCCGAGATCCTCGATCCGGGCGGCGGCCAGCTCGGATTCGCGTAGCCCGGCTTCCAGGGCCAGGCGCACGATTGCCGCCGACCGGGGATTGGGGTCGGCCTCGGCGGCGCTGATCAGCGTGCGGGCCTCGGCGAGGTCGAGCGCCTCGGTATCGGAGTGGTCGGGGTCGATGGCGGGGCGGCGGGCCCGCGCGGCCGGGTTCCGCCCGGCCGCGCCCTCGTCAACTGCGTAGGCGTAGAACGAGCTGACGGCGGCGATCTTGCGGGCGATGGTGGCCGGGGCCAGGCCCTCGCGCTGCAGCTGCTCACTCCAGGCATCCACGTGGCCCCGGGCCGCGCTGAACAGCGCCACATCGCAGGAGGCGAGCCAGCCCGCCCACTGGGACAGGTCGAGCTGGTAGGCGCGGCGGGTGTGGGCGGATCCGGCCGCCAGGAGCCAGGCGGCCACCAGGCGCGCCAGCACGCCGCCGGCGGGCCCGGCGAACGCGGGCGGTCCTGGCGCCGGGACGGGCAGGGTGCTGGTCACGCCGCTGCCAGAGCGGGCAGCACGGCCGCCAGCGTGTCCAGCGCCTGGGTAACCGCGGCGGGCAGGCCCGCGCAGCCATGGGCGGCGTCCAGCACGGCAGCAGCGGCGGCCAGCTCGCCGAGCGGACCGGCCCCGTCCTGGCGGGCGAACGCCTCGGCCAGGCCGGCCGCCGCGTTATCCAGCCGGGCAGGTATCTCGTGGCCGTGGGTGGGATCCAGCGCGTACACCACGTCCTCGATCGCGTCGAACACCGCGTCCCGGTCCACCCCGGCCGGTGCCCCGTGTTTCGTCGCCCGATCGCCAGCTGCCCGGGGAGAGACGGAACTCTGCAGGGTTTCGTCGCCGCCCGGGCCAGGTAGGCCTACGCGACGGAATACCGCTTGCGCGGCCTGCCAGTCGGCGACGGCCCGCGCGTGCGCGGTGGCCAGATCCATCGCCCGGCGCGCCAGCGTCACCAGTGTCCGGGCCCGGTCGGCGACCTCATCTTCCCAGCCAGTGCCGAACGGCACCACGCCCGTGCCCAGCCCGGTCTCCTCATCGAAGCGGGCACGAAGCGCCGCGCGCTGCACATCGCGGGAGACCAGGCCGATCATGTGCTCGACGCCGAGGTGCACGTCAGGGCTGCCGCTGCCGGCCAGCTCCCGCCGCAACCCTGCGGCGAGCGCGGCGGCGCGGTCGGCGGCCAGCCGGGCCCGGTAGGCCGCCTGGCGGCACGGCTTCCCGCAGTAGCGCGGCCGGCGGCCAGTCAGCGGGATGCGCAGCGGCGCCCCGCACACCGGGCAGGCCGGGGCGCTCACCTGGGCCCGCCCTCGGTGTGCCACTGCGGGCAGGCGGTCGGGGTGATGCGCCACCACCGCGGCGCGACCGCCAGCACCGCGGCGGTGAACGCCGCCACTGCGGTGCTGGCGCCGGGCCCGGTGAACAGGTAGGTGGTGTGCTCGCCGCCGCCGCGTGTCCCGGCCAGCGTCCCGCAGCCGCGGGCCAGCCGGGGCACCACCTCAAAGATCAGCTCTGCGTCGTGGTCCGTCTCGGCGCTCCCGTGGGCGATGGACACCGGGCAGATGCCGCGGGTGGCCAGCTCAGCCTCGGTCACCACCTGGTGCCCGGCGAACAGGCCGGCCAGCTCGGCCGCGCGCTGCCGCGCGGCCTCATACGCCTTCTCCGGCTCCGGGCTGGTCACGACAGGTCCCCGGTGTCCCCGTCCCCGGCATCCTCGTCGGCGAGCGTCGCGAGGCTGGCCACCGCGGCGGCCAGCTCAGCGAGCTGGCCGGCCTGCCAGGTGATCGTGGCGGCCACCGGGCTGCCCGCGGGCAGCCACTGTGCCAGGCCACCGTCGGCCAGCAGCCCGGCGATGTGGCTGAGCAGGGCGCCGGCCGCGCGCAGGCCCTCGCCGACAGGGGCCCTATCCCCGGCCAGCTCGGCGAACCGGTCGTAGGGGCCCCAGGCACGCCCGCTTTCGTCAGCTGCGGGCGTGTCCGTGCCCGGTGGCAGCAGCCACGTGCCGAGCTCGACCCCGGCCACCAGGACACCGTCCGCGCCGCCGGGGCGGCCGGGACCTGACCCGTCGGGCCAGGTGGCGCTCACCTGGAGCGTGGCCACGGCCGAGGGCCGCCAGTCATCGCCGGGTTCGGCTCCCTCCGGGATCCGCACCACCGGATCTGTCCAGATACTGGTCCCGGGAGGCAGCGCGGCGGCCACGGCGGCCAGCTCCGCCGCGGTGTTCACCGCGGCTATGCCCCCGCCGCCGAGGGCCCGGCGGACGCTGGCGGCCGCGGCCTCGGTGTGCTCTGTCCACCCGGCTCCGGCGGGCCGGGCCTGCAGTTCCCCGCCCCGGCCCGTCATGCTGTGTCCTCCGGGCGGAACGCGAGCCGGGCGCACTCCCCCGCCAGGGCGTGGGCGGCCTGGCGGGCCTGGCGCAGCGCGGCATCCAGCACGCGGCCGTGGTCCATCGCGGTGGCCAGGACCTGGGCCGGGGTGCGGTCGGTGTCGGTGCGCAGCGGGCGGCCCTCGCCGTAGCGGGCGAGCTGGGCGCCGATGCTGCCGTTCAGCGCGAACAGCGCGTCCAGGACCTGTTCGGTGGCCAGGGCCAGGGCGTAGAAGTCCTCATGGTGCGGCTCGGCGTCGTACTGGGCACGGGCCGCCTCGGTGATCGTGTCCGCGGCCTGGCGGACAGCGGCGGTGTCGGCGGCCATCTCAGCGCCCCCCGGCCAGGTCGCTGCGGCGGGCGTTCAGTTCATCGAGGCGGCTGGTGCCGGTGACGGTGTAGAACTCGGCCATCCCGGCACCGATGATCACGGCCTCGATCAGCCGGCGGGCATGCGCGGTCCCGAGCCCGCTGCCGTTCTCGCTCAAGTCGACCGGGTGCCCGGCGGCGTAACTGGCGGCGATCTGGAGCATCCGCCGGCCGCTGCCGGTCAGGTAGATGCCGTCGTCGGCCAGCAGGGCGTCCCAGTCTTTGACCCAGGCGCCCAGCACAGCGGCGCCGTCCAGGTGGCTGGTGACCACGTCGACCTGGACGTGCCGGGCGAAGTCCCGGCCACCGGGCAGCTCGGTGAAGATGAGCAGGTGCGCGGCGGCCGCGGCGGCGTGCGTCCCGGCGAGGCGGGCCCCAGCCGTCAGCAGGGCCGCCATCTCCTCAGTGCCGTAGCTGGCCGCGGGACGTGGAAGCAGGCTGCGGCCGGTCTGACCGGTCATGCTGGTGTCCTCTCGTCATGTCCTGATGGGAGTGTCGCGCGGTGGGCCGTCAGTTTCCGGCTCGGCGGCCCGCCGCGCCTGGTCGGTGGTTTCGTCGCCTGCCGGCGCCGAGGCGTCACCGCGACGCAAGCCCGGCCGCCGCAGCCGCCGCGGGAACGGGATCACCGCACGGGCACCGTCCGCGTATTCCGCCAGCACATTGCGCGGCCCGCCGCCCGGCCCCCACCGGGTGACCACCCGGCAGGCCCGCGGCGGATCCTGGCGGCCAGACAGCCGGTCCCCCGGATCGAGGTACATCCTGCCGATCACGCTGCCTCCAGGCCCACACGATAACGGTCATTATCATGTGGCTCCCGGCCACGCTATCTGGCTAGTTTCGTCGCGTCAACGTGCCGCACCGGTGAGCGACGGAACGCACCGGCGTTCCGCAGCCCGGACGGGCATAGCCGGACCCGGGCCAGGAGGGGTTAGCGCGTCGCTGCGCCCGGCGCGTCGCGGCGCTCCGGTAGGTGGCCTGGATTTGCGGCCACGGGCAGGAGCGGGGACAGCCACCGGGGCAAGGGCGCAGCCTCTATGCCAGCCGCGATCACGTACTGGCCTGCTGGCGTGATGGACCCTGGCCCGGCCAGGTACCCGCCGGCCTTCCGGCCCGGCCCCCGGACGTCCACGCCGGGAAGCCACCCGATGACCGACGCGAGCCCCTCGCCGGGGCTGACGCGGAAGTACAGGTGCAGCCCGCCGGACGGGGTGGCGACGGTGAACGTCGAGGGCCACCCCGCCCCGTGCTCGCCGCACAGGCGGGCGAACGAGGCGACCCCGTCCGGCTTACCCTCGTGGCGGTCCAGGTCCAGCCCCACGATCGAGCTGGCCCGGCAGCCGACCCCGGTATTCGACCCGGCCGGCCACCCGGCGGCCA
>DASYAV010000247.1:0-1936 GCA_036501145.1 Streptosporangiaceae bacterium
GGATCGCCCAGTGCGGTCTGGCGCTGCTGCTGCGTGACCGGCTGGCGCGGCTGATGCGCCGCCCCCTGGCCTGGGCCGGGGTCGCGCTGGTCAACCTGTCGGCGATGACCCTGTTCATCTGGCACCAGACCGCGTTCATCACCGTCAGTTCCGTCGGCCTGCTAGCCGGGCGGGTGCAGGGCCTGCTCACCGCCCCGACGGACGGCGTCTGGGTGGCCGAACGGCTCGCCTGGCTGCCGATGTTCGCGATCGTGCTGTCTGGCCTGTGCCTAGTGTTCCGTCGGGCGGAGCGCGCGTTACAGGGTTTGAAGTGCTGAGGTCTTTGCCTGGCCTCCGGGACGGCCCACCTGCAAGGGCACGGCGGCCGGCCTGAGCCCGCTGATTTCATGATCACGAAAGAAAAGCACGCGCATAGGATGCTTTTCTTACGTGATCATGCTGAGCGCCGCGGCTGAGGTCTTAGCCGGCCCGGCCGCCGGAGACTCTGGTCCTTTCAACCCCTGTAGGGCAGCCGAGCGGCGCGGCAGCCGCTGGTTATCCGCGCTTTCTCACCCTGGGTACCGAGGCCGGGATCGGCCGCGGCAGATCCGCGCCGCGTCCCACGCGTGAACAGCCCGGATGATCGGCGGGTCTTCTTGGTTGTCAGTGGGCGGGTGGCAGGGTGCGGGCGCGCTGGTCGGCGCCGAGTTCGCCGTAGGGGTAGTCGGCGGGGTGGGGGTCGCTGGCAGTGTCGAGCGCGGCGGTCTCGGCCAGTGTCAGCCGCAGCCCGGCGGCGTGCGGGTTGGCGTCCAGCTGGCTGGTGGTGCGGGCGCCCAGGATGGTGGAGCTGACGCCGGGCCGGGCGGTCACCCACGCGATCGCCACCAGCGAGGCGTCCAGCGCCCGGGTCAGGTGCCGCGCCGACAGCCCGGCCCCGTTCGGCGCGTCCGGCCGCGAGGACGCGAACCGGCCCTTGGTGGCCAGCACCACCGGCTCGGTAACGTCCGGCTGGCGAGCGGCCAGCCAGCGGCCGATGATCTCCTCCGATCTCCCGTCGCCGTACACGTCGGCGGTATCCACCAAGGTGCCGCCCGCCTCCACGAACGGTCCAGCTGCGCGTGCGCCACGGCCTCACCGGTCTCCACCCCGAACGTCATCGTCCCCAGGCCCAGGCCCGACACCGCGCAACCACTGCCCCCAGCATCCGATACTCCATGACCCCAGGCTACCGAGCGCAGGCAGGGCAGCCAGGCACGGGAGCGCCGTGGCCGGCCGGACGTCATACCATGGATGCGGCGGGTGTGCGCCACGTCGCCGGCTAGCGAGGCCAGCGGGTTCTGCACGGCGACGGCGGCCAGCGAGGTCACCGAATCACCGAATCCAGGTGACGGCCGCTCACCTTAATGGCCGCTAGCGTCGAGCGCAGTCGAACCCTGCTACGAGAAGGTGCCGCTCCAATGACCAGTGCCGGCGCGAGGTGGCTGCAGCAAGCGCGCTCACACCTGCGCGACGCCGACCCCGTGCTGGCGCGGCTCATCGACGACCGGCCGGACTTCGATCCCCGGGCGTGGATGGCCCAGCTGCCGCCCATGGATCTCTTCGGCGCCCTGCTGTTCCAGGTCACCGGCCAGCAGCTGTCCGTCCCCGCGACCCGCCGAACCATGGCCCGCATCCAGGCCCTGTTTGACGGCCACCTTCCCTCGGCTGCCGGGCTGCTGGACGTGGACGCCGGCCAGCTCCGCGATGCCGGGCTTTCGTGGCGGAAGATCGGCACACTCCGCGACCTCGCCGAGCGCATATCGGACGGGCGGCTAGTCCCGGACGCGCTGGGCCGCCTTCCGGACGACGAGGTGATGGCCGAGCTCACCGCAATCCCGGGGATCGGTCCGTGGACCGTGCAAGGCGCCCTCATTATCGCGCTCCGGCGAGAAGACGTCGTGCTGCCGGGTGACCTCGC
>DASYAV010000248.1:0-4051 GCA_036501145.1 Streptosporangiaceae bacterium
GGCCACTGCGGCCTTGAACCGCTGGTCCTGGGTGACCAGCCAGGCCGACATGTAGCCGCCGTAGCTGACGCCCATCGTGCCGATCCTGGCCGGGTCGGCGATCCCGCGCTCGACCATCGCGTCGATCCCGGACAGGTAGTCATGGGTGTCCGCGCCGCCCATGTCGCCGACGACCGCGGCGGCGAACTCCTGGCCCCGCCCGGAACTGCCGCGCGGGTTCGGCAGCAGCACGGCGTACCCGCGGGAGACCAGCAGCGGCACCGCGTAGCCACCCGGCGACCAGCTTCGCTGGTAGGCGCCGATCGGCCCGCCGTGCACGTTCAGCACCAGCGGGAACGGCCCGGCCCCCGCGGGCGTGCACAGGATGCCCTCGATCGATGTGCCGTCGGGCGCGGTCCAGCTGACGTTCTCCGCCGAGCCCGCGACCGACCGGATGTAGTCGGTCCCGGGATGGGCCAGCGAGGCCAGCACCTGGCCGTCGCCGGTGCCGGTGACCGCTATCTGCTGCGGCATGTCGTAGCCGTTCCGGACCACGACGACCCGGCCGTCGGGGGTGAAGGCGCCGGCCGGGTTGAACCAGCTCGCCCACGAGTGCGCGGACACCGCCACCTCCTTGGTGGTGACCGCCGCGGGCAGCGGTCCCTCCCCGGCGTCGGCGATCCCGGCCACGCAGTCCAGATGGCGCTGGCCGGTGTAGCCGAGCCGCGTCCCGTCGATCCACTGCACCGAGGTCACGTCCGTCCCGGCGGTGTCCACGGCGCACCTGGTGCCGGCCACCAGGTCCAGCAGGATCAGGTCACCGGCCACGATCAGCCGGTCGCTGCACGCCGCCTGCACGACCGCGGCCCGGGTGCCGTCCGGCGTCCCGGCGGGCAGCCCGAGCTGGACGTCGCTGCGGACCAGCTCGGTCACCTCGCCGGTGGCGATGTCGAGCCTGCTCAGCACGGCCGAGTACCAGTCGTCCTCGCCCGGCTGCCCGCTGGTGATGGCCAGCAGATGGCCGGGGCCCGCCCAGGCCGCCTCCCAGACGTTCAGCCCGTCGGGCGACACCCTGGCGAGCTCGTCCGACGCCGGGGTGTAGAGCCACAGGCTGCGCCAGGCATCCTCGTGCGTCCCCGTCTCGACCTCGGGGTACCAGGATGGCAGCCCGGACTCACCCGAGCCCGCCGTGCCCGACCCCTGCGCGTCAGCCATCTCCGCGCCGAGCCCGGCCACCCCGAGCAGGATCCGGGTGCCGTCCGGTGACCAGGCCAGGTACTCGACCGTGCCGGGCACGGCCGGGCAGGTCTGGGCCTCGCCGAGTCCACCCTCGGCCAGCAGGTAGAGCTGGAACACGTCGGCCTTGACCCGGTCGGACAGGAACGCCAGCGATGTGCCGTCCGGCGCGAGCCGCCCGGCCCGGGCCGATCCGCGGCCGGAGGTCAGCGGCGCCAGCGCGCCGTCCCGCACCTCGTACAGCGCGGTGCGGGGGCGCCCGTCGAGCTCGTCGTAGACCGATCCGGTCACCACGACGCGGCCGGCGTCCGGCGTGCTGACGAGGTCGGTGACATGGTGTGGCTTGCCGAAAACCGGTTCGTGCAGCCGCCGGAGGTGTTCGGCGACCGCCGTGTACTCAGGGGACTCTCGCAGGTCTTTGCGCATAAACCCGGATGATCTCATGCGCCGGCCGGGCGCGCGCGGTCAGCCGCCCAGGCCGTGCGGCCGGAAAGCGGCGCGGAGCCGTTCCGCCAGCAGTTGCGGCTCGGCGACGGCGGGGAAATGGCCACCTCGTTCGTGTTCGGCCCACCCGGTGACGTTGAAATACCGCTCGGCAAGCTCGCGCGGCGGCTTGGCGAACGGGACGATCTCGCCGCCGAAGATGTCGATCGCGGTCGGCGTGCGCGGCGGATCGTCGGCCGGCAGCGCGCTGCCCGGTGTGTGCTGGTGAGCCCAGTACGGCAGCAGGGAAGACGCGCCCGTCCTGGTGGCCCAGTACAGCGTGAGCGTGCTCAGCAGATGGTCGCGGTGCATGGCCGGCTGCCCGCCGGGCGCCGTGCTGGACCACCGGATGAGCTTCTCGCCGGCCCACGCGGCCAGTGCGGCAGGCGAGTCGTCGAGGGCGGCGCCGATCGTGGCGGGCTTGGTGGCGTGCATGTGCGCGTACCCGCCCTCTTCCGCGGACCATTCCGCCACCTCGCGGAAGTGCTCGCGCACCGCGTCGCTCCACGGCTGCGGCGGCGCGCCGAGCCCCGGAGTGGCGAGGTGGATCGCCGCGACCGCCTCCGGGTGGGCGCGGGCCAGCCGGGCCGTGACCCCCGCCCCGAGGTCGCTGCCGTGCGCGACGAACCGGCGGTAGCCGAGCCCTTCGGTCATGATCTGGTACCACAGCTCCGCCACCTGCTCGTGCACCATGCCGCCGGCCGGCGGCGGGCCGGAGAACCCGTACCCGGGCAGCGACGGCGCCACGACGGTGAAAGCGTCCGCCGCCGCGCCGCCGTGTGCCGCCGGGTCGGTCAGCAGCGGCAGCAGCGCCCAGTACTCGAGAAACGAGCTGGGCCAGCCATGGGTCAGCAGCAGCGGCACCGGGTCCGCACCAGCCCCAGGGGCATGAATGAGATGAACGGCTACGCCTTGCACCTCGGCGCGCAGGTGGGTGAGCCCGTCGAGCCGGTCTTGCATGGAATCGGTGTCGAAGGCCTGCCAGTCGGCGATCAGCGTGGCCAGCCAGTCGCCGGGCATCCCGCGCACCCAGCCCCCGTCGGCGCCGGGCCGCACCCGGGCGGCGCGCAGCCGTTCATTCAGATCACTGACGGCGGCCTGGCCGAGGACCGGCCGGAAGGGCTCGGCGTGCAGGCCCGTGCCGCTCATGCCGGGGGCCGGTCAGCCGACGTAGACCTTGACCGCGGCGATGAGATCGGCCAGTGCGGTCTTGGCGTCGGCGAAGTACATGCTGGTCTTGGGGTCGGTGTACAGCTCATTGTCGATGCCGGCGTAGCCGGTGCCCATCGACCGCTTGATCACGATGATGCTCTTGGCGTGGTCCACGTCGAGGATCGGCATCCCGGAGATGGCCGTGCCCGGCCGCCGGGCCGCCGGGTTGGTCACGTCGTTGGCCCCGACGACCAGCGCCACGTCGGCCCGCGGGAATTCCGGGTTGATCTCGTCCATCTCCTTGAGCTGCGGGTAGGGCACGTTCGCCTCGGCCAGCAGCACGTTCATGTGCCCGGGCATCCGGCCGGCCACCGGGTGGATGGCGTAGCTGACGTCGATCCCGCGCTCCTCCAGCACGCTGGCCAGCTCGGCCGCCTCGTGCTGGGCCTGCGCGGCGGCCAGGCCGTAGCCGGGCACGATGATGACCTTCTGCGCGTAAGCGAGCTGGATCGCGGCGTCGTCGGCGGCGATCGCCTTCACGTCCCCGCCCGGGCCGGCCACCGCGGCCACCGCGGCGTCCCCGGTGCCGAACCCGCCGATCATGATGTTGCTCAGCGACCGGTTCATCGCGTCGGCCATCAGCTTGGTCAGGATGCTGCCGGACGCGCCGACCAGCGCCCCGGCGATGATCAGCGCCCAGTTGCCGATGACGAACCCGGCCATCGCCACCGCGGTGCCGGTGAACGCGTTCAGCAGCGAGATGACCACCGGCATGTCCGCGCCGCCGATCGGCGTCACCATCGTCACACCGAACCCGAGGGCGGCCACGATGACCACGATCAGCACGCCGTCGGACGGGGCCGCCAGCAGGTAGCAGGCGGCGCCGATCCCGGCCAGCGCCAGCGCGATGTTGACCACCCGGGAGCCGGGGAAGGTGAGCGGGGCGGAGTTGATCAGCCCCTGCAGCTTGCCCGCCGCGATGACCGATCCGGAGAACGTGACCGCGCCGATCAGCACGTCCAGCAGCGTGGTCACCGTGGTCACCTCGCCGACGCCGCCGCCGGCGTGCACGTAGTCGTTGATCGCCACCAGCGCCGCCGCCCCGCCGCCGACCGCGTTGAACACGCTGACCAGCTGCGGCATCGCCGTCATGGCTATCGTGCGCGCCGCGTACAGGCCCGCGCCGCCGCCGAGCAGCGCG
>DASYAV010000249.1:0-149108 GCA_036501145.1 Streptosporangiaceae bacterium
TCGCCCGCGATGATCACTACCTGGTGGTCACGGATGGCGGCCGCAATCTCGTCCTTGCGCTGGCTGACCGGCAGCTCGGCGGGATAGCTAATGACGGGCACGGCCTGGCGCCGCTTTTCCACCCGGGCCGCCGCCGCTTCCAGCTCGGTCTCGATCCCGGCGAGCGCGCGCTGCCGGGCAGCGGCATCGCGCAGCGCCGCCGCGCGGTCGGCGCGGCGGCTGAGCCTGCGCTGATCGAGCGGCATCAGCGCAGGCAGGCGCTCTCGCAGCGCGGCAAGCGAGGGGGTCAAGGTTGCGGTCTCCACAGCGGCACTCAGAACACGGACCAGGGCGGCACTCAGAACACGGACCAGGATGGCCGGGACGGTCCCAGAGATCTAACGCTTTTGCCGCTCGCGTCCTTCCGCGCCCGGCCTGCCTGCTGGCCGCTGGCCAGCTCAGGCTGGCCTCGGCCCCGGGCGGAAGCGCCGGCGGCTCAGCCGGCGAGCAGGGTGTCCAGGCCGGGACGCAGATCCTCCGGGGTGACCGTGGGCTCGTAGCGCCCGGTGACCTGCCCGCGGCGGTCGATGACGAACTTGGTGAAGTTCCACTTGACCTCGTCGGTGCCGATCGCTTCGGGCCGGGTGTCGCGTACGTGGTCATACAGCATGCCGGCGGCCGGGCCGAAGTCTCCCGGCGCCTGGGCGCGCAGGTAGGCGTACAGCGGGTCCGCGCCGGGGCCGTTCACCTCGATCTTGCCGAACACCGGGAAGGTGACATCGTAGGTGGCGGCGCAGAACTGCTGGATGTCGGCGTCGCTGCCCGGCTCCTGCGCACCGAACTGGTTACAGGGGAAGCCGAGGATCCGCAGGCCGCGCTCCTTGCGGTCGCGATACAGCGCCTCCAGGCCCGCATACTGCGGGGTGAAGCCGCACTCGCTGGCCACGTTGACGATCAGCAGCACCTGGCCGGCGTAGTCATGCAGGTCCTGGGTGCCGCCGTCGGCGGTCTTAACGGTGAAGTCATAGGCGTTCATGGGCCGTCCCACGGGGTAGATGGCGGTTCCCCGCGCTGTGTCGCGGGTCGCCCCGACCCTAGCTCGCCGGAGGGCTCACAGCACGGGCAGGTAGCGGTCCAGCTCGTACTGGGTGACCTGGCGCTGGTACTCGTGCCATTCGGCCCGCTTGTTGCGCAGGAAGAAGTCGAAGACATGCTCGCCCAGCGTCTCGGCGGCCAGCTCGCTGTGCTCCATGGCGTTGATCGCCTCGTCCAGGCTCTGCGGCAGCGGGCTGATGCCCATCGCGCGCCGCTCGGCCGGGGTGAGCGCCCACACGTCGTCCTCGGCGCCCGGCGGCAGCTCGTAGTCGTTCTCGATGCCCTTCAGGCCGGCCGCGAGGATCAGCGCGTACGCCAGGTAGGGATTGCATGCCGAATCCAGCGAGCGGAACTCGACCCGGGTGGCGTTGGCTTTCTGCGGCTTGTACATCGGCACCCGGACCAGCGCCGACCGGTTGTTGTGCCCCCAGCAGATGTAGGCCGGCGCCTCGCCGCCCGCCCCCGCGGTCGCCGCGGCCGCCCCCCACAGCCGCTTGTAGGAGTTCACCCACTGGTTGCACACCGCGGTGATCTCGGCGGCGTGCCTGAGCAGCCCGGCGATGAAGCAGCGGCCCAGCTTGGACAGCTGGAACTCCGCGCCGGGTTCGTAGAACGCGTTCCGGTCGCCCTCGAACAGCGACATGTGCGTGTGCATGCCCGAGCCCGGGTGGTTGGTGAACGGCTTGGGCATGAACGAAGCGTGCACGCCCTGCTCGATCGCCACCTCCTTCATCACCAGCCGGAACGACATGATGTTGTCCGCCGTGGTGAGCGCGTCCGCGTAGCGCAGGTCGATCTCCTGCTGGCCGGGCGCTCCCTCGTGGTGGCTGTACTCCACCGAGATGCCCATCGACTCCAGCATCTCGATCGAGGTGCGCCGGAAGTCGTGCGCGATCAGGTGCGGGGTGTGGTCGAAGTAGCCGCCGGAGTCGATCGGCTGCGGCCGGACACCCGGCTCGGGCTTCTCCTTGAACAGGAAGAACTCGATCTCGGGATGGATGTAGAAGGTGAACCCGAGGTCGGAGGCCCGGCCCAGCGCGCGCTTGAGCACCCACCGGGGGTCGGCGTAGGACGGCGAGCCGTCCGGCATCAGGATGTCGCAGAACATCCGGCCCACGCCGAGCGACTCGCCCCGCCAGGGCAGCAGCTGGAACGTGCCCGGGTCGGGCTTGGCGATCATGTCCGCCTCGTAGACCCGGGCAAATCCCTCGATCGCCGAGCCGTCGAAGCCGATTCCCTCGGCGAACGCGCCCTCCAGCTCCGCGGGGGCGACGGCCACCGACTTCAGGTAGCCGAGCACGTCGGTGAACCACAGCCGGACAAACCGGATGTCACGCTCGTCGAGCGTGCGGAGCACGAATTCCTCTTGCCTGTCCACAGATGAGTCCTCTGCAAAGCCTCGCCGCTGAAGCGCACCCAGTCTGCCCCGCTGGTGTTTCCGGCAGGTTACGCGGCATCGTTCGGGCCGGGCCGTTATGTTACACAAAGTGAGAGCTTGACCACGCCGGGATACTGTGCCCAATAATGAACGCGATCTCACACATACCCACCACGGCTGAAGGGCTTGTGATGGCTATCTCCCGCCGGTCTTTCCACGTCCTCCTCGTCGCGGGCCTGCTGGCCGCGTTCGGGCTGGTGAGTTACGCGGTCCCCACACCGCGGGCGCATGCCGCCGCCGCCCCGGCCGCCGCCACCGCGGCCACCACCGCCGCCGGCACGACGATCAGCGTCAACGGCGCCAGTGCGGGCCGGACCTTCGGTGGCATCGGGGCGATCAGCGGGGGCGGCGGGAACTCCCGGCTGCTGGCCGACTACCCGCCGGCCCAGCAGCGGCAGATCCTCGACTACCTGTTCAAGCCGGACTACGGCGCCAGCTTGCAGATCCTCAAGGTTGAGATCGGCGGGGACACGAACTCCACGGACGGCTCGGAGTCCAGCATCGAGCACGCGAAGGGCTCGATCGACTGCAGCGCGGGCTACGAGTGGTGGCTGATGGAGCACGCCAAGGCGGTCAACCCGCAGATCAAGCTGTACGGGCTGGCGTGGGGCGCGCCCGGCTGGATCAGCGGCGGCTTCTGGTCCACCGGCACCATCCACTACCTGGTCAACTGGCTGAACTGCGCCAGGTCGCACGGCCTGGCCATCAACTATCTCGGCGGCTGGAACGAGCGCGGGTACAACATCGCCTGGTATGAGCAGCTGCGGTCCACGCTGAACGCCGACGGTTACTCGCATGTGCAGATCGTCGGAGCCGACAGCGACTGGAGTATCGGCGGTGACGTCGCGGCCAACCCCGCGTTCGCCAAGGCGGTGTCGATCATCGGGGTGCACTACCCGTGCGAGGGCGGGGACGGCGGCAGCGCCGACACCTGCCCGGGAAACTCCACCGCCGAGTCGACCGGCAAGCCGCTGTGGGCCAGTGAGAACGGCTCGCAGGACCTGAACTCCGGCGCGCCGGCCCTGATCCGCTCCATCACCAGGGGCTACATCGACGCCGACCTGACCTCCTACATCAACTGGCCGCTGATCGCCGCGATCTACCCCAACCTGCCCTACAACACCGACGGCCTGATCTGGGCCAGCCAGCCGTGGTCGGGTGCCTACAGCCTCGGCGAGAGCCTGTGGGCGACAGCCCAGGTGACCCAGTTCACCCGGCCGGGCTGGCAGTTCCTCGACTCCGGCTCCGGCTACCTGGGCGGAGCCGAGTCCAACGGCAGCTACGTCTCGCTGAAGTCCCCGGGCAACTCCGGCTACTCCACGATCATCGAGACGACCACGGCCACCGCGCCGCAGACCGTCACCGTCAGCGTCTCCGGCGGCCTGCCCGGCGGCACCGTGCACGTGTGGGCCACCGACGTCAATTCCCCGGGCACGGCCGACTTCGCCCGGCAGCCCGACATCACCCCGAGCGGCGGCTCTTATTCGCTCACCGTGCAGCCCGGTTACATCTACACGCTGAGCACCACCACCGGCCAGGGCAAGGGCACCGCCACCAGCCCGGGCCAGGCCACACTGGCGCTGCCCTACTCCGACAGCTTCCGCGGCGACCGGGTGGGCCAGCAGCCGCCCCTGCTGTCCCAGATGCAGGGCGCCTTCGAGGTCGAGCCGTGCGCCGGCGGCCGGCCCGGCCACTGCCTGCAGCAGCAGGCGGCGGTGCAGCCGATCGAGTGGGACAACAATGCCAGCCCCTACACGATCGGCGGGAACCTGAGCTGGAGCGACTACACGGTGTCCGCCGACGCCCTGATGAAGCAACCCGGCGCGGTGCAGCTGCTGGGCCGGGTCGGCACCCAGGGGGCCTTCTCGCCCGCCAACATCAACGATTACTACCTGCAGCTCGGCAGCGACGGCACGTGGTCGATCGTGCGGAACAGCGCGGCCGGCGGGCTCGCCACACTGGCCAGCGGCACGGTGCCCGCGCCAGGCACCGGCAGCTGGCAGAAGCTGGCGCTGACCTTCGACGGGGCGTCGATCAGCGCTGCGATCAACGGGACAACGGTCGGCACCGTCACCGACTCGTCCTACCGGTCGGGGATGGTCGGCCTCGGCACCGGCGGCTACCAGACCGACCAGTTCGCCGGCCTCTCGGTGACCAGGGCCGGCCCGGCCACCCCGACCGGCCACATCATCGCCGGTGTGGACACCGCCGAGTGCGTCGACGACAACGGCGGCTCGGCCACCCCGGGCACGAAGGTGCAGATGTGGGGCTGCGACAACGATCCCGCCGCGCAGAACTGGACGATGGCCGGCGACGGCACGATCCAGATCAACGGCGAGTGCCTGGACATCACCAACGCCAACTACAGCAACGGCACCCCGATCGAGGAGTGGACCTGCGACAACGGCGCCAGCCAGCGGTGGCTGGCGGTGAACGGCGAACTGGTGAACCCGGCGTCGGGCAAGTGCCTGGACGATCCCGCGTTCAACGTCGTCCCGGGCACCCAGCTCGACCTGTGGACTTGCAACGGCGGCAGCAACCAGCAGTGGGCGGTGCCCTGACCCCGGCCCGCGCCTGGTGCGCTTACCCTGGAAGCCGTGCCAATGCTGCGGATCGCGCTCGCCCAGGTCAATCCCACGGTCGGTGACCTGGAAGGCAACGCAAGAATCGTCGTGGAACAGACCAGGCGCGCCGCCGAAGCGGGCGCCCGGCTGGTGGTCTTCCCGGAGATGATGCTGACCGGCTACCCGGTGGAGGACCTGGCGCTGCGCGCGTCGTTCGTGGACGCCTCGATCGCCACGCTGCACCGGACCGCCACCCAGCTCGCCGCCGGCGGGCTGGGCGGGATCGCGGTGATCACCGGCTACCTGGACCGCCGCCGGGGGGCTGCGCCGCGGGTGGGCACGCCGGCCGGCGCGCCGCTGGACGCCGCCGCGCTGCTGTACGGCGGCGCGGTCGCGGTGCGCACGGCCAAGCACCACCTGCCGAACTACGGCGTGTTCGACGAGTACCGGTACTTCGTGCCTGGCGACCAGCTGCCGGTGTTCCGGATGGCGGCGGCCGGCGGCGACGTGGACGTGGCCATCGCCGTCTGCGAGGACCTGTGGCAGGACGGCGGCCCGGTGCAGGTGACCTGCACCGCCGGGGCGGCGCTGCTCGCGGTGCCGAACGCCTCCCCGTACGAGCGCGGCAAGTGGCACGTCCGCCAGGATCTGTGCGCCCGCCGCGCCCGTGAGGCCGGTGCCGCGCTGGCCTACGTGAACTGCTACGGCGGCCAGGACGAGCTGGTCTTCGACGGCGGCTCGCTGGTGGTGGACGCCACCGGCGCGCTGCTGGCCAGCGCCCCCCAGTTCACCGATGCGCTGCTGGTCACCGACCTGGACCTGCCCGCCGCGGACCCGTCCGGCCGGCCGGGCGAGACCCCGGTGGACGCCGGTGACGGCAGCACGATGACGATCCACCGGATCGCCCTGGGCCACCCGGAAGATCAAACCCGGGATATTCAGAATGAACGGCTTCACCCCGCCCAGGCCGCCACCCCGCCGGGCGGCGGCACGCCGGACGCGGACCTGGCCGAGGTCTACGCGGCGCTGGTCCTCGGCACCCGCGACTACGCGCGCAAGAACGGGTTCGGATCGGTGATCCTCGCGCTGTCCGGCGGCATCGACTCGGCGCTGACCACGACGATCGCGGCCGACGCGATCGGCGCGGACCGGGTGCACGTGGTGCTGATGCCGAGCAAGTACTCATCGGGGCACTCGGTGTCGGACGCCGAGGACCTGGTCAAACGGCAGGGCGTGCACGCCCGCACGGTGCCGATCCGGGACATCGTGCAGGCGTTCGGCGCCGAGCTGCCCGGCATCGACGGGCTGGCCGCGGAGAACCTGCAGGCCCGGATCCGCGGCATGGTGCTGATGACGCTGTCCAACCACGAGGGTCACCTCGTGCTGACCACCGGGAACAAGAGTGAGATCGCCGTCGGGTACTCGACCCTGTACGGCGACGCGGCGGGCGGATTCGCGCCGATCAAGGACGTGTTCAAGACGCAGGTCTGGGCGCTGTCCCGGTGGCGCAACGAGGAGGCGGCGCGGCGCGGCGAGACGCCGCCGATCCCGGAGAACTCGATCACCAAGCCGCCCAGCGCGGAGCTGGCGCCCGGCCAGCTCGACACCGACTCGCTGCCGGACTACCCGGTGCTCGACGAGCTGCTCGACGACTACGTGGAGAAGGACATGGGCGCGGAACAGCTGGTCGCGGCCGGCCACGACCCGGAGCTGGTGCAGCGGGTGATCCGGATGGTGGACGCGGCCGAGTACAAGCGCCGCCAGTACCCGTCCGGACCCAAGATCACACAGAAGAACTTCGGCCGGGACCGCCGCCTGCCCATCACCAGCCGCTGGCGCGAGCAGCAGCCCTGAGCCCGGCCGGCCTGGTCCCCCTGGACCGGCCGTGCGGCCGATGCGCTCAGGTCTGGGCGGTGGCGGGCTTGGTCGGCGGGAGCTGCTGCTGCCGCTCGAACAGCCGGACGATCTCCTCGACCGGCAGGCCCTTGGTCTCCGGCAGGAACTTCCACACGAACGCGATGGCCATCGCACACAGCCCGGCGAACACCACCATCACGCCGCCCAGGCTGATCGCGTTCTGCGACACCGGGAACACCTCGATCAGCGCGAAGTTCGCCAGCCAGTCGATCATCGCGCAGAACGCGGCGGCCTGGCCGCGCACGGCCGTGGGGAACACCTCGCCCTGCAGCGTCCAGCCGGTACCGCCGACGCCGACAGCGAACGAGGCGATGAAGAAGTCCAGGCCGATCATGATGACGGCGAGCCGGAAGGTGCCGTGCAGCGCACCCAGGCCCAGCGCAGTGACCAGGGCGAAGACGATCATCCCGGTGTAGCCGCCGATGGCCAGCTTGCGCCGGCCCAGCTTGTCGATCCAGCGGAACCCGAGATAGGTGGAGGCCACGTTGACCGCCGTCATGATGGCGGTCACCTCCACACCGGCGACGGTGGTCGCGACCAGGCTGGCGTGCGCCCCTGAGAAGATCGGCCCGAGCAGGTGCGGCCCGTAATAGAGCGGCACGTTGATGCCGGTGATCTGCTGGAAGATGAAGAACACCGACACCACGATGAGCGCTCGCCGCACGCCGGGGGTCCAGGCCTTGCGACGAGCGCCTTCGCCTTCCACCCGCTCGATCACGCCCGCGGCCGCGCGCACGTCCTCCTCGCTGACCTCCGCGCCCAGCGTGGCCATGGCCTTGCGCACGTCGGCGTAGCGGCCGTGCCGCAGCAGCCAGCGGGGCGACTCGGGCATCTGGGTGCGCAGCGCCATGCCGACCAGGGCGGGCACCGCGCCCAGGCCGAGCACCAGCCGCCAGCCCACCGTCGCCGCGCTGCCCGGGAACGCGCTGAAGATGATCAGCGCGACGATGTAGGAGATCAGGATGCCGACCGTGATCATCCACTGCTGCAGCATGGTCAGCGAGCCGCGCCGCTCCTTGGGCGCATACTCGGCGATGTAGGCGGTGGCGATGGCCGAGTCCGCGCCGATGGCCAGGCCGATCAGCGTCCGGGCGAACAGCAGCACGCCCGCGTCGGGCGTGACCGCGGACAGGATCGCCCCGGCGGCGTAGATGCCCGCGTCCACGACCAGCAGCGTCTTGCGGCCGAAGAAGTCGGACGTCGGGCCGGCCAGGATCGCGCCTGCGGCGGCGCCCAGCGAGGCGCCGGACACCAGGTAGCCCAGGGCCAGGCCGTGCAGCCCGTAGGGGACGAAGTTGAGCGCCGAGCCGATGTTGGATGTGTCGTAGCCGAACAGGAACCCGCCCAGCGTGGCCAGCAAGGTGAGCTGCCAGTAGAACGAGGTCGGCTTCCGTTCGTCCAGCGTGGTCAGCACGTTCCTGGCCGACCCGGTCTGCGCCATGACCTGCTCCTTTGCCGTCATCGTGGGGCAGCCCCTGTCCCGTCGCAGGTGATCTACTGCCCGGATGAAGCCGCGATGAACATCGCAGTACCCGGCGTTGACATCCCGAGCCGGGCGGAGGAAGCTGCGGCCGGGGGCCGTTTGTCCCAGCGTGACCGATTGGACACGTACGGTGCGATGCGCACCCAGAACTGGCGGGAGATCCCGATGACAGCACGGGCACGCGGTGTTGCAAAGACCGTGCGCAGGCGGCAGGCGCGCGGGGTGGCCGCGGTCACGCTGGCCGCTGGCCTGCTCACCGGCACGCTGGCGGCCGCGTCCCCGGCCACAGCGTCCCCGGCGGGCCGGGCCCGGCCGGCCCCGGCCGGCACCGCGCCCGGCGGGCCGGGCTCGATGTCCTACTTCGACCTGGCCCGCAAGGACTGCGTCGGCACCGCCACCGGCACCGGGTCCAAGGTCTGGTACACGGTGGCCGGCGGGGTGCTGTCCGACGTGTACGAGCCGACTATCGACAACACCAACGTGGAAACGCTGCAGTACATCGTGACCGACGGGTCCACGTTCACCGACCTGCAGTCCCGCGACATGAGCTACACCGTCGCCGCCGACCCGACCGGGATGGCCTGCACGGTGACCGCCACCGACACCGCGCACGGCTACCGGCTCGTCACCACCTACCTCACCGACCCGTCCCGGGACAGCGTGCTGATGCACACCAGGCTGGCCGCGCTGCCTGGCTCCGGCACCGACGTGAGCAAGCTGCGGCTGTACGCCCGGCTGGACGCGCACGTGAACGGGGACGGGGGCGGCGGCAGCGACAACGCGGGCGGGAACACCGGCGTGATCAGCCGCTCCACCGGGTCACCGGTCCCCGTGGTGTACAGCACCAACACCTCGACCGAGGCGGTCAACCGCAGCTACGCCGTGCCGACGTACCTGGCGCTGCGGGCCAGCCGCCCGTCGCCGGCGGCCAGCGTGGGTTACGCGGGCACGGCAAGCGACGGGCTCAGCGAACTCGACGCCGCGCACACGCTCAGCCCGGCCTACGGCTCCGCCCCGGACGGGCACGTCACCGCCACCGAGGAACTGGCCCCGGACGCGGCGGGCGAGGTCACCCTGGCGCTCGGCTTCGGCCGCAGCCAGACTCAGGCGGTGCGCACGGCCGGCGCCTCGCTGGCGCAGCCGTTCGGCCACGCGCGGCAGCGCTACCTGGCCGGCTGGGCGCACTACGACGCCGGGCTGCGCCGGCCGCCGCGCAGCTACCCAGGCCTGTCCGCCGCGCAGGCCACGGTGCTGCGCCGCCGGTACTACCTGTCCGCGAACGTGATCAAGGCCAGCGAGGACAAGACGTTCCCCGGCGCGATCGTGGCCTCGCTGGCCAGCCCGTGGGGGCAGGCGGTGCCGGCCGGCACCGAGGTGGGCGGCAAGCCGGTCTACTTCGGCTCTTACCGCGAGGTGTTCGCCCGGGACCTGTACGAGGCGTTCACCGGCCTGCTGACCGACGGCGACCTGGCCACCGCGCGGGCCGCGACGAAGTTCCTGTTCGACCGCCAGCAGCTGCCCAGCGGGCAGTTCCCGCGCAACTCGCTGGTCAACGGCGAGGCGGCCGCGGACACCGGCGGCCTGCAGCTGGACGAGACCGCCTACCCGATCCTGATGGCGCTGCAGTCCGGGCTGGGCGGCGATACCGCACTGTGGCGCGAGCACATCGAGCCCGCCGCCGACTTCCTGGTCGCCACGGGTCCCTCGTCCGGGGTGGAGCGGTGGGAGGAGCAGTCCGGCTACTCCCCCTCCACCATCGCCGCCGAGATCGCCGGGCTGACCGCCGCCGCGGTGATCGCCAGGCGGCACGGTGCCACCGCCCGGGCGCAGCTCTACCAGGCCACCGCGGACGACTTCCAGCGCAACGTGAAGAACTGGGACGTCACCACGACCGGCCCGGACGGGCCGGCCTACTTCATCCGGCTGTCCAAGACCGGCGACCCGAACGCCGCGATCACCTACAGCCTGGGCAACGGCGGCCCGGCCGTGGACCAGCGGGCGGTGATCGACGGCGGGTTCCAGGAGCTGACCCGGCTCGGCGAGCTGCCGGCCAGCGACCCGGACATCCAGGCCTCGCTGGGCGTGCTGGACCAGCAGATCTCGGTGAGCACGCCGAGCGGCACCGGTTACTACCGGTACGGCACGTCGGCGGCGGACGGCAGCGCCGACGGGTACGGCGACTGCTACCAGCCCAGCCAGACGTCCTGCACCGGGCAGGGGCAGCCGTGGCCGACCACGGACACCGGGACCGGGCACCTGTGGCCGGTGCTGTCCGGGGAGCGGGCCGAGTCCGACATCGGGCAGGGCAACCTGGCCGGCGCCTCGGCTCTGCTGGAGTCCATGGCCCAGTTCTCCTCCGGGGCCGGCCTGGTGCCCGAGCAGGCCTGGGAGGACCCGGACCTGCCGGCCTCCCCGTACGGCAGCGACCCCACCACCGCGTCCATCGGCTTCACCGACGGCCAGGCCGCGGGCTCGGCGTCCCCGCTGACCTGGGCACAGGCGCAGGAACTGCGGCTCATCCTGTCCATCGGGGCCGGGCGCAACCTGGAGACCCCACCGGTCACCACGCGGCGTTACGTCAGGCACGGGCCGCCGGGCACGCTCGGCGTGACCATCACCGGGCCGGCCTCCGGCAGCGAGATCGACTCCGCCACGACCACGGTGACCGGCACGACCACGGCAAGCGCCAGCGTCGTGGTGGCCGCCACCGACACCACCACCGGCGCGGCGTCATCGGTGGCGACGGCCACCGCGGCCGCGGACGGGTCATTCTCGGTCACCGTCCCGGCCGGGTTCGGCGACGACGTGCTGACCGTGACCGCGTCCCTGCAGCACGGCACGCGGACCGGCTACGCGCAGACCTCGGTGACCAACGACTTCACCACCGGCACGACGGTGCTGAACGTGACCGATCCCACCGGGGACGACAACGGGCCTGGCAGCTATCAGTACCCGGCCGATTCCAGCTTCTACCCGGGTGCCTTCGACCTGACCGGCTTCAAGGTGATCAGCGACGGCACAACGGTCTTCCTGCAGACGTCGCTGGCCAGCCTGCAGGCCGCCTTCGGCGAGACGCTGGGCCTGCAGCTGCTCGACGTGTACGTGCACGTGCCCGGCGCGTCCCCGGCGTCCACCCAGGCCGCCTACGCCAGCCGGAACTACACGATCGCCCAGGGCAGCGCCTGGAGCCAGCTGGTGGAGGTGCAGGGCTTCGCGGCCCCGGTGTGGCAGGACCCCGGCGGCAACTCGCTGGGCAGCGCGTTCGTCACCGCCGACAGCACGAACAAGACCATCACCATCGGCCTGCCCGAGGCCAGCTTCGGCACTCCCGGTCCCGGCTGGGGGTTCACCGTGGTGCTCACCGGCCAGGACGGTTTCAGCCCGGACCAGGCCCGGGCGTTCACCGCGGCGCCGGGAGGGTTCACGTTCGGGGTCTGCGCCGCCGGCGGGACCAGCCCGGTCTGCTCGGTGGACCCCGGCACGGTGCCGAAGGCCATGGATGTGCTCACGCCCCCCGGCGTTTCTCAGGCCACCGAGCTCGATCCCACCCGGGGTCCGGTGGTCATCGAGGGCGTCACGGTCCCGGCCGCGGGCCGGACGCGGCGGTGAGCCGCGCCGCGGCCCAGCCGGTCAGCGGCCATGCGGGCAGGGGGCCAGGCCCCGCAGTGCCTCGTCCACGACGCGCTGCGCGAAGTCGGGGGTGAGCTCACCGGCGTCGTGCTTGCCCATGGCCATCACCGCGCCACTGAGCGAGAGCATGGCCACCTCGACGTCCACGTCGGAGCGCAGCTCGCCGGTGACGATGCCGCGGCGCAGCACCGACCTGATCATCTCCCGGCGCGGCTCGACGATGGTCTCCTTGTAGCGATGCACGAGTCTTGGGCACGCCTCGCCCTCGCCGAGCAGCAGCGTGAGCAGCCTGGTCCGTTTCGGGTCGGCGCTGTCGGTGCACATGGTCTCCAGCATGGCGATCAGGTCGTCGCGCACCGACTCCCCCGCGGGCTCGGGCATCGGGGACTTGACCGTGGCCATCGCGTCGAGCAGCAAATCCTGCTTACCGGGCCAGCGGCGGTAGATCGTCGCCTTTCCCACGCCGGCCCGGGCGGCGACGGCTTCGATGGAGAAGCCGCCGAGCCCGGACTCGGCGAACAGCTCGAGCGACGCCTCCAGGATGGCCCGGTCGGCGCGCTCGCTGCGCGGCCGGCCGGGCTTGCGGGTGGTGGCGCCGTCCTGGCAACCGGGGCTGTCCAGCCCGGCGGCCGGCGGGCCGGCGGTGGCGCCCACCGGCCCGCCGGCCCTGCCGGGCAGGACCTCTGCCTCACGCATGACCGTTATCCTTCCACTCCGGCCCGCTCGGCGGCCAGCCCATCGAGCTCTGTCGCGTCCACCGGGACATCCGGCGCGGCCTGCTTGCCGGGCATCCACTTGAGCACGACGAGCGCGCCGCCCAGCGAGATAACCGCCGCGACCAGCGTGGTGATCCGCATCGCGTGGGTGAACGCCAGGTCGGCCGGGCCGAGCAGGCCCTGGCCGCGGGCGCCGAGGTGCTGGGCGACCGCCTGGGTGGCGGCCACCGACTGGCCGGCCGCGTTAGCGGCGGCCGACGGCAGCTGGGCCAGCACCGGGTGCAGCTGGCTGCGGTAGGCCTCGGCCAGGATCGAGCCGAGCACGGCCACGCCGAGCGCCACGCCCACCTGGCGGGAGGTGTTGGTCAGCGCCGAACCCGCGCCTGCCTTCTCCCGCGGCAGCACGTCCATCACGGCCGCGGTAGCCGACGGCATCGTGACCCCGATGCCAACACCCTGGATGGCGAAGAGCAGGCCCAGCACCCAGATCGGCGTGGTCGTGCCGAGCAGCCCGTACCCGCCGATGGCGGCGGTGATCACGAGCATGCCGGCCGTGCCGACGGCCTTGGGCCCGAACCGGCTGACCAGCCCGGCGCTGCGCGGCGAGGCCAGCAGTTGGCCGAGGGCGAACGGCACGGTGAGCAGGCCGGCGTCCAGCGCGCTGTAACCGCGGACGTTCTGCAGGTAGAAGGCGGTGAAGAAGTAGACGCCGCCGAAACCGAAGAACAGCAGCGCCACCGCCGCCACCGAAGCCGACAGCCGCCGGTCAGTGAACAGCCTGACGTCCAGCGAGGGGTGCGCAACGCGGGACTCATACCAGGCGAACAGGCCGAGCACGGCCAGCCCGCCGACGATCGGGGCGAGCACGTCGCCGCGCAGCCAGGAGCCGGTGTCGCCGCCCTGGACGACGCCGTAGACCAGCAGCACCAGCCCGGCCACCGACATCAGCACGCCGAGGTAGTCGATCTTGCCGGGGTTGAGGTTTTTCGACTCGGGGACGAGGAAGGCCACGGCGATCACGCCCAGCACGGTCACCGGCACGTTGATCAGGAACACCGAGCCCCACCAGAAGTGGCTGAGCAGCACGCCGCCGAGCACCGGGCCGATGGCGACGCCGATGCCGACCGCGCTGGCCCAGATGCCGATGGCCTTGGCGCGCTCGGCCGGCTCGAACACGTTGGAGATGATGGACAGGGTCTGCGGCATGACCGCGGCCCCGCCTAGGCCCATTGCGGCGCGGGCGAAGATCAGCTGGTCCGGGCTGTGTGAATAGGCCGACAGCAGCGACCCGATGCCGAACAGCGCCAGGCCGATCATCAGCACCCGCTTGCGGCCGGCCCGGTCGCCGATCACCCCGAAGGTGAACAGCAGGCCGGCGAAGACCAGCGTGTAGGAGTTGATCGCCCATTCCAGCTGGCTCTGGCTGGCGCCGAGCCCGCCGTGCGGCTCGGCGATGGTCTTCAGCGCCACGTTGAGCACGGTGTTGTCGATGACGATGGCAAGCAGGCCGACGACGAGGACGCTGAGGATGATCCAGCGTCGCCGGTAAATCATCTGCTGCTCCATGGTTCCCTTCGATCGCGGGAGGCGGCCCGGACCGGGAAGACCAGCCGGGTCGGCAACGTTGAAGCTGTCGCGGCCACGTGGAGCGGGGCCACTATCGATACGGAACGGGATCGTATCGATATACATTCCCGCTGGCGACCTGTTTTTTCGCCGGGGCCGCATGCGATGATCGGGATGTCCGGGGACGCCATCGGGGCGCCTCGAGGCTTGGAGGTCTGATCATGACGTCTTCTGCTGAGCCCCTGTACGGCGGGCAGCAGTCCCGCAGGATCACGGTCAGGGACATCGCCGCGGCCAAGGCGCGCGGCGAGAAGTGGCCGATGCTTACCGCCTACGACGCGCTGACCGCGCGGCTGTTCGACGACGCCGGCATCCCGGTGCTGCTGGTCGGCGACTCGGCCGGCATGGTGGTCTACGGTCACGACACGACGATCCCGGTCACCGTGGACGACCTGATCCCGCTGACCGCCGCCGTGGTGCGGTCCACCCGGCGGGCGCTGATCGTGGCCGACCTGCCGTTCGGCTCCTACCAGGGCTCCGCGCAGGCCGCGCTGGGCACGGCGACCAGGTTCCTCAAGGAATCCGGCGCGCACGCGGTCAAGCTGGAGGGCGGCGACCGGGTGCTGCGGCAGGTCGAGGATCTGGTGGCGGCCGGCATCCCGGTGATGGGCCACCTCGGGCTGACCCCGCAGTCGGTCAACGCGTTCGGCGGCTACCGGGTGCAGGGCCGCGGCGAGGACGGCGAGCGGCTGCTGCGCGACGCCAAGGCGCTGGAGGCGGCGGGCGCGTTCTCGGTGGTGCTGGAGTGCGTGCCGGCCCCGCTGGCCGCGCGGGTGACCGAGTCGCTGTCCATCCCCACCATCGGCATCGGGGCCGGCCCCGGCTGCGACGCCCAGGTGCTGGTCTGGCAGGACATGGCCGGGCTCACCCCGCAGGTGGCCAAGTTCGTCAAGCGGTACACCGACCTGGCCGGCGAACTGCGCGCCGCGGTCACCGCCTACGCCGAAGACGTGACATCCGGCGCGTTCCCCGGCGAGGAGTACTCCTACCGCTGACTGCGGTCGGCCAGGCGGCGCCGGCGGTGGCGGGCCGCGGTGTGGCCAGGGCGCAGTACTTTATTGGCCGGAAAGACACCCGACGGCAGTCCAGGCTAAATATCAGTGATCCGGACGCCCGCGTGCGCCTTGTAGCGGCGGTTGACCGAGATCAGGTTGGCGGTCAGCGCCTCCACCTGGGCACAGTTGCGCAGCCGGCCCGCGTACACGCCGCGCATGCCGGGAATCCGCGCGGCCAGCGCCTGCACCAGGTCGGTGGACTCCCGGTCGTCGCCCAGCACGAGCACGTCCAGGTCCATCTCGGCGACCTCGGGGTCGAGCAGCAGGACCGCCGAGACGTGGTGGAAGGCGCCGACCACCCGGCTGTCGGGCAGCACCGCGGCGGCCTGCTGCGCCGCGCTGCCCTCGGGCACCGGCAGCGGGTAGGCGCCCCGCTTGTCGAACCCGATCGGGTTCACGCAGTCCACCACGATCTTCCCGGCCAGCTCGCCGGCCAGCCCGGCCAGCAGGTCCCGGTGGCCTTCCCAGGGCACCGCCACGATGACCACGTCGCCCTGCCGCGCCGCCTCGGCGTTGTCCGCGCCCTCGCAGGTGAGCGAGTCGCCGGCCAGTTCGCCGGCCGCGGCGGTGGCGCGCTCGGACCGGCGCGAGCCGATGATCACGCGGTGGCCGGCCATCGCGAACCGGCGGGCCAGCCCGCGGCCCTGGTCGCCGGTGCCGCCGAGGATGGCGATGCACATCGCGGCCGGATCCGGCCCGGCCCCGGCCTGCCGGTCAGCTGTGTCAGGTTGAGTCACAGGCTCCATCGTGCCATCGGGCACCGCAGCGGCATCGAACCGGGCCGGTTGCCCTGGTTTTACCCGGGGTTGGCCCCGCGCCGGGGTGCCTGACTACCGCGAGTATTGATGCGAGGTCAGGCCGGGGTAGGGCACCATGGGCGGGTGGACGCAGATCAGGTGGCTGAGCTGCGGGCGCTGCTCGCCCCGACCGGCTGGCTGGAGCGCACCCGGGCGTTCGCCCGGGCGCTGCGCCGCGCCCCGGCCTCGCCGGGTGGCCTGCTGCTGGTGGGCACGCCTGACGACGAGCCGTGGCACCTGGCGGCCCACCTGGACGAGGAGAGCCGGTTCGGCGGCATCCCTGAGCTGGCGCCGACGCTGGTCCGCTGGGAGCCCGCGCCGGACGCGCCGCCGCACCTGCGGGTCGGGCTGGCCCGGCTTGAGGCCGCGCAGCGTGGCGAGGCGCTGTTCGTGGTCACCCCGCAGACGGCGCCGGTGCCGCTGCTGGAACGGGTCAGCGACGCCCGGCGGGCCGGGGCGGTCATCCTCGCCCTCGACCAGGGCGACCGGGATCTGGAGGAGCTGGCGCACGAGTCGCTGACCGTGCGGGCCGCCGCGGATCCGCTGACGTTCGACGCCGCGCAGCACCTGGTCAGCGCGGCGGCCGGGGAATCGCGCGGCGGCGTCGGGCCGCCGGCCGGGCTGCGCGGGCTGCGCAGCCGCCTGGCCCGGCTGCTGGACACGGTGAGCGGGCCGCCACCGGAGTAGCCGCGAGCTAACCGTCCAGGCTGAGCACCATGGTCGGGCGCTCGATGATGTGGTCGGGCCGCAGCGGGCGGACCGCGGTGCCGATAGCGAAGAACTCGGTGGTGTGCGAGCCCCAGGTGTGGCTGTGCTGGCGCAGCTGGACACCGACGATGCCCTCGGCGTGCAGCGCCTCGGCTTCGGACTGCATCCGGCTCATCGCCAGTTCCCTGGCGTCATACAGCGCCTGGGTGAACTGCTCGAGCTCGACGTTCTTGCCGATGTTGCCGAGCATGCCGCCGAGCCGCTGGTGCGCCACGTGGTACACGCACGAGCCCATCACCATGCCGAGCGGCGCGTAGCCGGCCCGGATCAGCGTCCAGAAGTCCTGGCCGGACAGGTCGGAGGTGAACGGCTGGTTCTTGTTGTTGCGCCAGTTGCTGACGCCGCCGCCGCCCGCGCCCTCGTCCGCCTTCACCGCCGTGCCAACCGCGATGAACTCGGCGATGTCGCTGCCGAACTCCTTCATCTCCACGTCCAGCCGGACGCCGACGATGCCGTCGGCCTGCAGCTCGTCCGCCTCGGCCTCCATCCGGCTCATGGCCAGCTCGCGGGCGTGGTACATGGCCTGGGACAGCACGTCGAGCTCCTGGTTCCTGCTCCACCGGCCCAGCTGCAGCCCGACGTGATAGATCGAGCTGCCCAGGACCAGCCCGAGCGGCCGGAACCCGGCCTCACGGACCAGCAGGAACTCGTTCACCGACAGGTCCGAGGTGAAGATCGCCCCGGCCCGCCCCGGCTGCAGCTCGGCCAGCCGGCGCATCGCGTCCTGCGGCACCCCGGACGGCGCGCGCCCCCGTTCCCCGGGGGGCTCCCCCGCCGGGCTCACGCCGGTGCTCTGCTGGTCGGTCATCGTGTCTCCCTCACTGATCCCTGGCCGCCTGTCATGGTCCCAGCCGGACCCGGGCCGCCTGGCGGCGCTGCGGGTCGAGCGAGAGGATGGCCAGGCTCGGTTCGGCCTCGTCCCGTTGCGTCCTGGTGAACCGGGCGATCGCGGTGCCGATGATGGTGACCTCCGCGATGTGGTCCCTGCCGTGCTGCTGGGACGGGCACTCCCGCTCCCGGATCCGCATGCCCATCTCCGAGATCACCACGCCGTCCGCGCCGCGGCCGCGCACGTCCCGCTCCAGCTGCTCGCGCGCGTCGTGCCGGGCGCTGTTGACCAGCTCGGTGTAGCCGGTCACCTCGGCGTTGCCCGCGCCCCAGCGGGTCTGGCCGGTGGTCAGCCAGTCGTCGTGCCTGGCCCCGATGGAGATGCCGAGCACCAGCCCGGCCGGCACCCAGCCGGTCGCGATCAGCTTGGTGAAGTCCTGGCCGGACAGGCTGGAGGTGAACGGCGCCCGCAGCGGCGGCGCGCCCGGCGCCCGCACCGCGGTGCCGATCGCCTTGAACTCCAGGCCGCCGGCCGGGAACGCCCCGATGGTGAGCCGCACCCCGACCACGCCGTGCCCGCCGAGCTCGGCGCATTCGGCCGTCATCCGTCCGATCGCCTTGCGGCGGGCCTCGTACATCGTCTGCACCAGCGGGCCGAACGAGCCGTAGCCACCCTGGCCGGACACCTGGGTGACGCTGCGGTACGGGGTGGCCCAGCCGCCGTAGCCCGCCCACGCGCCCGGGCAGCCGTACCCCCCGCTGTAGCCGACGTTGTATACCGCGGCGCCGAGCACCTGGCCGGCCGGCTCGAAGCCGGCGCCGCGGATGGCCGCGAACTCATCGGCGGTCAGCGCCGACCCCCAGGTGCCGCTGTGCCGGATCCCCGCCATCCGGGCCTCGGCCGCGGCGGGCAGCCCGTACCCGGACGGCTGCGGGCCGCCGGGCTCCGGTGGCTGGCCTGGGCCGGCTGGCCGGTCTGCGGTCAAGGCACGCCCCTTTCCTGCTGCGGCTTCTGCTGCGGCCAGATTAGCCGGGATTAATCATTGTCACCGTCGGCGGCGTCCCATTCCCGGTTGCGTTCTTTGACGGTGTCCAGCGCGTGCTCGGCCGCCTCCCGGGTGGGATAGGGCCCGAGCCGGTCCTTGCCCGGGCAGTTGCCGTCTTCGCCTTCAACCGTCTGGTGCCGGACGCAGAAGTACCAGCGTCCGGTGCCCGGGGCCGCTCCCCCGGCAGAACTCTGCTGTGCGTTCATGCCGATTAGAATCCCATTACATGACCACTGCGCTCCAGCCCGGCCGGCTTTCCCCCACCCGCCAGGCCCCGGCCAGCATCCCGCGGCCGGAGTACGTGGGCAAGAAACGGCCCACTCTCGGCGAGCCGGACGTCAAAGACGCCGGCACCATCGAGCGGATGCGGCTGGCGGGCAAGATCGCCGCCCAGGCGCTGGCCGAGGTGGGCCGGCACGTGGCGCCCGGCGTCACCACCGACGAGCTGGACCGGGTCGGGCACGAGTTCCTGGTGGCACACGGCGCCTACCCCAGCACGCTCGGCTACCGCGGTTACCCGAAGTCGCTGTGCACCTCGCTGAACGAGGTGATCTGCCACGGCATCCCGGACGACACCGTGATCGGCGACGGCGACATCGTGAACGTGGACATCACCGGCTACATCGGCGGGGTGCACGGCGACACGAACGCGACGTTCCTGGCCGGCGACGTGGACGAGGAGTCCCGGCTGCTGGTCGAGCGGACCCACGAGGCGATGATGCGGGGCATCCGGGTGGTCGCGCCCGGCCGGGCGCTGAACGCCATCGGCCGGGTGATCGAGTCCTACGCCCGGCGGTTCGGCTACGGCGTGGTCCGCGACTTCACCGGCCACGGCATCGGCACCACGTTCCACTCCGGGCTGGTGGTCCCGCACTACGACGACCCGGACACCGACGTGGTGATGGAGCCGGGCATGACGTTCACCATCGAGCCGATGCTCACCCTCGGCACGATCAGCTACGACGTCTGGCCGGACGGCTGGACCGCGGTGACCAAGGACCGCAAGCGGACCGCCCAGTTCGAGCACACCGTGCTGGTCACCGACGAGGGCCACGAAATCCTCACGCTGCCGTAGCCGGACCGTCCCGGCGGTCAGGGCCGGGGCTTGCGGACCACGTACCAGCCGGCCCGGTCGAAGCCGGTTACCTCGGCGCCGGCCGCCAGCAGGCCGCCGAGCACCTGCCGCAGCGCTGCCCGCCAGGCGCGCGCGTGCGGGCCGGCCTCCAGCCGCATCGCCTCGATGTCCGGCGGCACCCGGATCAGCAGCGTGTCACCCTTCGGGCCGCGCGGCCCGGCGATGACCGGCATGCCGCCGTCGTCGGCGTCCAGCGCCACCGTGACGCCGTCGGCGCGCAGCGCGGCGGCGTCGGCCAGGGCGTGCCGGCCAGCGCAGGCCCGCTCCACGGCCGGGTCGGCCAGCCGCCACTCCACCAGCAGCCGGTCGCTGTCGTCGTCGCCATTGATCTGGTCGTTCATCTTCCCGTAGAAGTCCGGCAGGTAGCTGTGCGGCCGGCCGGCCAGCTTGGCCAGGTTGAAGTACGCGTTCCGGCAGACCAGCGGGTCGAACGTCCAGGTGATGGCGGAGATGCCGCGGTCCAGCGCCCAGGCCCGCTGGTGCACCTTGAGCGCGAAGCCGACGTTGCGGCCGCGCATGCTGGCGACCACCCCGGCCACGTGAGAGTGCATGGCCTGCCCGGTCGGCTCGGCGAAGAAGCCGACGCAGGCGCCGACCATCTCGCCGTCCCGGTAGGCGCCGGCCACGTAGTTCCCGGCGTGCGAGAGCGCCCGCAGGAACTCGGTGGTGATCGGGGGGTTCGTGGGGTCGGGGTGCCAGATCTGCCCGTACAGCTCGAAGACCTGCTGCAGGTCGGGGATCTCGGTGAGGCCGCGGATCTGCACGCCGCTGGCGGCCGCCGCGCGCCCGGCCGCGAGTGTCGCGGTATCCCGGCAGCGGGCAGCTGAGGCCGTGGTCGCCTGTTCGGTCACATCGCCCAGCATGCGGGTCAGCGCACCGCCGGTCTTTGTGTGCGACACCGATCTGCCGGGGCCGGTTTCGTCCTGACCGACGAGCGCGGCCGGCCCCGGCTGGCCGGCGATGGCGGCCCGATGCGGCCGTCCGGCACCGGGGACCGGGCCGCGCAGGCGCCACGCCCAGGCGGATTCCAGCCTGCGGACCAGGCGAAACTCCCCTAGGCTGGTCAGGTGGCCGGTCACGAGGTGAGCCAGCCGCGGGAGCGGCTGCAGCGCCTGGTCGACGAACTGGGCAGCACCCTGCTGCGGGTAATCCATGCCCCCGGGCCGCTGGACGCCGAGGTGACCGGCATCGCCATCTACGACCCGCACGACGACCTGCTGGTCGCGCCGGGTGAGCTGGTGCTCGGGGTCGGGATCGGGGACGGTGCGCAGACCGCGGCGCTGGTCGAGCGGCTGGCCGCGCTGCAGGTCTCCGCGCTGGTGATCAAGACCAGGGGCGAGCCGGGTGCGGACTGCGCGGCCAGCGCCCGCGCGCACGGGGTGCCGCTGCTCGGCCTAACCCCGGCCGCGTCCTGGTTCCAGGTCGCCGAGCTGCTGCGGACGCTGCTCGCCAGCCCCGCAGCGCCGGGCGACGTGGACCTGGCCGGCAGCCCCGCCGGTGACCTGTTCGCCTTCGCCAATGCGGTGAGCGAGCTGATGGACGCGCCGGTGACGATCGAGGACCGGGCCTCCCGGGTGGTCGCGTTCTCCGGCCGCCAGGACGAGGCGGACGCGGCCCGGGTGAGCACGATCCTGGGCCGCCAGGTGCCGCCGGAGTACCGGCGGATGCTCGACGAGCGCGGGGTCTTCGGGAAGCTGTACCGGACCGGGGACCCGGTGTACGTGCCGAGCCTGGCACCGGGCATGCTGCCCCGGCTCGCGGTGGGCGTGCGGGCCGGCGCCGAGGTGCTCGGCTCGCTGTGGGTGGCGGTCACCGGCCAGCCGTCCGCGGACCGGGTGCAGGCGCTGGCCGACGCGGCGGGCGTGGCGGCGCTGCACATGCTGCACGAGCGGAACTCCGCCGACCTGCGCCGGCGGCTGGGCACCGAGCTGCTGCAGTCGGTACTGGAGGGCGGCCCGGCGGCGGCCGAGGCCGCGGCCCGCCTCGGCCTGCCCGGCGGCGGGCTGTGCGTGCTGGCCTGCCAGCCGCTCGGCCGCCCGGGAACCGCGCTGGAGGCGTCCACCGACCGACTCAGCGACGCGCTGGCGCTGCACCTGGGCGCCATTCACGCCGGCGCCGCGGTGGCCCGGGTCGGCCGCCTGGTCTACGCGGTGCTGCCCGGGCAACGCGAGCCGGAGCAGGCGGCCCGGCGGATCCAGTCGGTCGCGTCCAGCTTCGCGTCGCTCACCGGGAAGCGGGACCCGGTGGCGGCCGGCATCGCCGGCCCGGCCCGGTCGCTGCAGGACCTGCCCAGGACCCGGCTGGAGGCCGAGCGGGCGCTGCGGGCGGCCAGGCGCGGGCGGCCGGGCCACCGGGTGGCCTGGTATGACGACATCTACCTGGAGACGCTGCTGGACCGGCTCGGCGACCTGCTCGCCAGCGATGACGACGTGCCCCGCGGACCGGTCGCCCGGCTGCGCGACTACGACGCGGGCAACGGGACCGACCTGACCGCGTCGCTGCGCGCCTACCTGGAGGCGTTCGGTGACATCGGGCGCGGCGCGGCCACCATGCACGTGCACCCGAACACCTTCCGCTACCGGATCCGCCGGGTACGCGAGGTCAGCGGCATCGACCTGGCCGACCCGCGGGCCCGGCTGGCCGCGCTCGTGCAGCTCAGCGTGCTGCACAAGGACGGCTTACCCGCCCGGGCGCGGGCCACGGGGTGGCCCGCTTCAGCGCTCCTTCGCCGACAGCCGCAGCTTGTACCGGAAGAAGCGCACCGCACCGTCCGCGTCCCTGATGAAGTCGCCCACCGGGAAGGCCGGCCGGTCCGCCGCGGCGACCGTGTCGGGCCCGGTGAGCACCAGCCGCTCCGGCTCGTTCTCGAACGTGCTGCGGACGGCGTCGGCGACCTCACCCCAGTCGGCGCGCAGCCGCAGCGTCACGGCCAGCCCGTCCCCGTCCGGTGACACGTCCAGATCCCACTCCCCCGCGCGGTAACGGCCGGCGTATTCGGCGGCCAGCGCCGGGTCCATGGCCCGCGGCGGCGGTGCCAGAGGCTGCCCCTGGCCGGTGAGCCGCTCGAGCACGTGCTCGAGGACCTCCCGGCCCACCGTGCCGCCGCCGGCCGCGTTGGTCAGCGTGGTGACCGCCAGATTGTGCGAGGGGACCAGGGCGAACGCCGACACGTGCAGGTTGGACACGTTCCCGCCGTGCTCGACGAGGTCCAGGCCGCCGTAGCGGCGCAGCAGCCACGACACCCCGACCCCGTCCAGCGGGCCGGTGGCGGCTACCCGCTGCCGCCGCATGAGCATCCGGGTGCCGGTGCTGACCGGCGGCGTTCCCGGGCAGCTGCCGTCGAGCTGGAACCGGGCGTAGCGGAGCTGGTCGGCGGCGGTGCTGATCACCCCGCCGGCCGGGGCGATCCAGCGCTGCAGCGGCCACTGTGGCACCGGCTGCGGGCCGTCCGGGCCGGGTGCGTGGCCGACGGCAACCCGGCGGGTGGCCACCTCCCACGGGAAGTACCAGGTGCTGGCCAGGCCGAGCGGGTCGAGGACCAGGCGCCGGGCCGCGGTCTCAAACGGCTCGCCGGCCAGCGTGGCCAGCAGGTGCCCGGCCACCACGAACGAGGTGTTGTTGTAGGACATCAGCTCGCCGGGCGGGGTGATCTGCCCGGCCTTGCCGAGCAGGTCGGGCAGCGCCGCGGCGAGCGCGTCGTCGCCCCAGCCGCCCTCGGTTTCCACGTCGCCGGTCCACCCGGCGGTGTGGTCGAGAAGCTGGCCCACGGTCACCGCGGCACGCGCCGCCTCGCCGGTGACGGGCAGCCCGGGCAGATGGCTGGTGAGCCGGTCGTCCAGCCGGACCTTGCCCTGGTCGGCCAGCGCCATCAGGGCGGTCGCCGTCACCGTCTTCGACGTCGAGCCGATGAGGAACAGGGTGCCCGGCGTCACCGGCAGCGGGTCGGTCACGCTGGTCACGCCGTGGCAGGCGAAGTATTCGCCGCCATTGTGCAGGACGCCCACCGCGGCACCGGGCACGTCATGCTCGGCGCAGCTGCTGGCCAGCAACCCGGGCAGGCTGGATTCCAGGGGTGCAGAGGTCACGGTCACCACGATCGCGTACCGGGCCGGGACATGGCCTGTGCGGGGGGATGAATCCGTGCCGCGGATTTCGGACCGCCGCACAACCTGCGCCGGCGCCGATCGGGGCAGACTGCCGGCATGCCCGTTTCCCTAGTCATCCGCGGCGGGACGGTGTACGACGGCCTGGGCGGTCCCGGCAGGACGGCCGACCTGGCCATCGACGGCGACCGGATCGCAGCCGTCGGCGCCGTGCCGGACACCGACGGCGTGCGGCAGATCGACGCCACCGGGCTGGCCGTCGCCCCCGGCTTCATCAACATCCTCAGCCACGCTTGGGGGACGCTGCAGGTCGAACCGCAGGGCCCCTCCGATCTGCTGCAGGGCGTCACCACGGAGATCTTCGGCGAAGGGCTGTCGCTCGGCCCCAGCAACGACGACGTGCAGCGCGCTATCGCCGCCGAGCGCGAGGACGGCCAGCGGATGGACTTCGCCCGGCTGTCCGAGGGCCTGGACTACCTGGAAAGCCGCGGCGTGGCACCGAACGTGGCGAGCTTCGTCGGCGGGCACAACCTGCGGATCATCGGCGGCGGGCTGTCCGACGGGCCACTGTCCGCGCAGGCGCTGGACCGGCTGCGCGGCATCCTCGACGAGGAGATGGCCGACGGCGCGCTCGGCATCGGCACCGCCCTGATCTACCCGCCGGGCAGCTTCGCCAGCACCGCCGAACTGGTGGCGCTGAGCGAGGTCGTGGCCCGGCACGACGGGCTGTACATCTCGCACATGCGCTCTGAGGCGGACCAGTTCCTGGAGTGTCTGGAGGAGCTCATCGAGATCGGCCGCCGGGCCGGCGTGCGCACCGAGGTGTACCACCTCAAGGCGGCCGGCCGGGCGAACTGGCCGAAGATGAGCGCGGCCATCGAGCGGATCGAGGCGGCCCGCGCGGCCGGGCAGGCCACCGGGGCCAACATGTACCCCTACACCGCGGGCGGCACCGCACTGTCCTCGGCGATTCCGCCGCCGTACCACGACGGGGGGCCCGCCGCCCTGGCCGCCCGGCTGGCCGACCCGGCCAGGCGGGCCGCGATGGCCCGCGACATCGCCGAGCCGTCAGACGCATGGGAAAACCTGTACCTGGCCGCGGGCGGCGGCCAGAGCATCATGCTCACCTCGGGCAGCGAGCCTGATGAGCGGCTGGACGGCCGCTGGCTGGCCGATGTCGCGGCCGAACGCGGCCGCAGCGATATCGACACGCTGCTCGACGTGGCGGCGGCCAGCCCGGCCATGAGCGCCATGTATTTCATGATCGACGAGAACAACCTGCAGCTGGGGCTGCGCCAGCCCTGGGTGTCGATCGGCTCCGACGCCGGGGCGGCCGCCACCCGGCCGCCGTGGACCGACCGGCCCATCCACCCGCGAACCTACGGCACCTATGCCCGGGTACTCGGTCACTACTGCCGGGAGCTCGGGCTGTTCCCGCTGGCCGAGGCGGTGCGCCGGATGACCAGCCTGCCCGCGGACACGTTGCGGCTGCCCGGGCGGGGCAGGCTCACCCCCGGCGCGTTCGCCGACGTCGCCGTGTTCGACCCCGCCACCGTCATCGACCACGCCAGTTACGACCAGCCGCACGTCTACGCGGCTGGCGTCCGCCATGTCATCGTCAACGGCCAGCCGGCCGTGCTGGACGGCGAGCTCACCGGAGCGCTGCCCGGGCGGCGGCTGCGCCGCGGGGCCTGACCCGTGGGCACGAGCCGGCGGTGGCCCCATAAACAGCAATCACCATGACGCGGAAGGAATCCCCATGACGAGGTCACCCAGGGCCAGATGGTGGATCGTCGCGATCGCGGCCGCGGCGGCGGTCATCACCGCCTGCTCATCCACCACCAGCCCCAGCAGCGCGAAGGGTCCCAAGCAGAAGGGTGGCGTCGCGACGCTCTCGCTGGTCAGCGGGTCGATACCGACGTACATCTTCCCCTTCGTCCCGTCCCAGTACGCCGCCTACCCGAACCCGCAGGGGTTCCAGTGGCTGATGTGGCGGCCGATGTACTGGATCGGCGACAACAACAACCCCGGCATCGACTACAAGCAGTCGATGGCCGGCCCGCCCACCTACTCCGACGGCAACCGCACCGCGACCATCAAGCTCAACCCGTGGAAGTGGTCGGACGGCAGCCCGCTCACCCCGGCCAACGTCGCGTTCTGGATGGGCCTTGAGTTCACCGAGAAGGCCAACTTCGCCAGCTACACGCCCGGCTACTTCCCGGACAACGTCAGCTCGGTCAGCTACGACAACGCCGCCGACACCGTCACCTTCCACCTCACCACGGCGGTGTCCCCCGAGTGGTTCACCGACAACGAGCTCACCCAGATCATCCCGCTGCCGACCAGCTGGGACGTGACCGCGCCTGGCAAGCACGGCAATTGCTCGGCGGAGAACCTGGCCAGCCAGAAGTCCTCCTGCCCGGCCGTCTACAAGTACCTGACCGGCCAGGCGCAGAAGCTGTCCACGTACGCCACCAACCCGCTGTGGCAGACGGTGGACGGGCCGTTCAAACTGACCGCGTTCGCCTCCGACGGGCACGTGACGATGGTGCCGAACAAGACCTACTCCGGGCCGGTCAAGCCGTCGATCAGCGAGCTGAAGATGGTGCCCTACACCTCGGAGGACTCCGCCTACAACGCGCTGCGCTCGGGCAACTCGGTGACCGTCGGCGCCGTGCCGGTGCAGGACGCGCCGCAGGCGAACGCCCAGGGCCAGCCCGCCAGCCAGACGCTGAGCGGATACAACCTGAGCGCGGTGTACATCCCCAGCGTCATCTGGGCGTTCTACAACTACCACAACACCACGCTGAGCCCGGTGTTCAACCAGCTCTACTTCCGGCAGGCGCTGCAGTCCACGATCAACCAGCAGCTGTATATCTCCAAGGCGCTGCGCGGCTACGGCACGCCCACCTACGGACCGGTCCCGGTCCGGCCGGTGACCAAGTACGTCGCCCCTTCGGAGAAGCACAACCCGTACCCGTTCTCGGTCACCGCGGCCAAGCACTACCTGACCTCGAACGGCTGGTCCGTGCCGGCTAGCGGGCCGGCGGTGTGCGTGAAGGCCGGGACGGCCGCGGGCGACTGCGGGGCCGGCATCCCGGCGGGCCGCAAGCTGGTGATCCCGGTGCTCTACCCGAGCAACTCCACGTCCAACCAGGTCATCATGCAGCAGTGGCAGTCGGACGCGTCCAAGGCCGGCATCGTGCTCAACCCGACGTCCCAGGCCTACCAGCCGATGGTCGGCTCGATGGCCGCCTGCCGGACGAAGACCGGGCCCAGCTGCACCTGGGGCATCGGCTACATCGAAGGCAACCTCAGCACCGGCATCTACCCGAGCGGGGAGAATCTGCTGGCCGGCGGGGCCGGGTTCGACCTGGGCGGCTACAACAACCCGACGATGAACAAGCTGATCAAGCAGGCGACCACGTCGCCGTCGCTGGCCAGCCTGTACGCGTTCGAGAACTACGCCGTCAAGCAGCTGCCCTACCCGCTCATGCCGACGCCGTCGTGGACCATCAACGCGGTGGCCAGCAACCTGGCCGGTGCGACCCCGTTCAACGTGCAGGCGGTCGTGACCCCGGAGAACTGGTACTTCGTCAAGTCGTGAGCTTGCGGTTGCTGGGCCCGGCCGCCGGGCCCAGCAACCGCAGCTGGAGCATGGCGGCGAACCGGGCCTCGGCGTCCTGCAGGTCGAGCCCGCTGACCTCGGCGATCCGCCGCAGCCGGTAGCGGAACGTGTTGGGGTGCACGCGCATCGCCCCCGCCGCGGCGATCACGTCGCCGAACGCGTCCAGCCACACCCGCAGCGTGGGCACCAGCACCCCGCCGTGCACCGTGTCGTAGTCGAGCAGCCGGGCCACCGGGCCGGTGGGCGTATGCGCCTCCGCGCCGGCCAGGTCGCCCAGTTCGAGCAGCAGCGACTCGACGTGCACGTCGGCCGCGCGGGCCACCCGCAGCGAGCCGCTGCGGGCGCGCAGTACCCGCAGCGCCCGGTCGGCGGCCGCCCGGGACCTGGTCAGCCCCGCGATGTCCTCCGCCACGCTGCCCACGCCGATCAGCCCCGGCATCCGCTCGCCGGTGCGGTCGGTGAAGTCGCGGGCGACGGCGGCGACCCGCTCGTCCGCGCCGGCGCAGCCGGACAGCACCGGCACCAGGCCGTAGGCCACCCCGCCGAGCAGCGCGACCGCGGCGCCGCCCTGCACCGCGGACAGGTGCAGCGCCAGCGCGTCGGCGGCACGCTGCCGCTCGGCCTCCAGCCGGGCCAGGGACAGTGCGCCCTCGGCGCCCGCCTCGCGCAGGCCCAGCGCGAGCACCACCATGGGCCGGCCCGCCAGGCCGAGCCGCGCGGCCGCGTCCGCCGCCCCCGGGCCGCCCTCCAGCGCGGTCGCCACCAGGTCGGCCCGCAGCCGGCGCTCCACGTCCGCGCCGGCCCGCAGCCGGAGCATGTGCAGCGCCACCAGCTTGGCCGCGTCGGCCAGCGCCTGCTCCCTGGCCGGGGACAGCGGGGCCGGGGTGGCGACCCAGATCGAGCCCAGGATCTCGTCGCCCGCACGGACGGCGATGGCGACCCTGGGCACCCGGATCTCGGGCACCCCGGCCTGCCGCAGGTCGATGAAGACCGGCCGGTCGCCGCCGTAAAGCGCCTGGAAAACGCCGCGTTCCTCCAGCACCCGGGTGTACCGGTCGGGCACCTGGCGGCCGAGCACCGTCTCCACCCGGGACAGGTCCGCCTCATCCTGCCGGCCGGAGAACGCCAGCACCCGCGAGCTGCGGTCCTCGAACGTGACCGGCGCGTCGAGCAGCGCGGCGACCGCGTTCGCCAGCGTGAACATGTCGCCGGACGGCACGCCGCCGATGGTCTCCCGGCCCGCCGCCTGCAGCCCGTCGTCGGCGAGCAGTGAGCGCAGCAGCGCGGCCAGCTGGTTCCACGAAGCACCGCGGGTCAGCGCGCACAGCATGGTGCCGGTGCGGGCCACGGCGTCCCGCACCCGCTCGTCGGCCGGTGCGGGCGCACGGACCACCAGCCCGGTGCCGCCGTGCTCACCGATCTTGTCCAGCAGCCCGGCCACCTGCTCGCTGCCCTGCACGCCCACACCCAGCACCAGCGCACCGGATGGCAGCGGCGGCTCGTCCAGCGGGTCGTAGATGACCACGCCACCGATTTCCGCGGCCAGATCCGGCTGGCCGGCCGTGATGTCGAAGAACGTCGTGCCCAGGTGGTCCAGCACCCGGCCGAGGCTGGCGTGCGGCCGCGCCCCCGTGGCAGGGGCAGGGGAAGTGGGAGCGGGCAGGCGGGCTGGAGTCGGCACCCTGGTCACCGGCGCTGCAGCCTGGTGTCGAACGCGTCCCGCAGCGCGTCACCGATGAAGTTGAACGCGACGACGACCAGGATGATGCAGATGCCCGGCGGGTAGATCAGCCACCAGCCGCCGCTGTTCATGTAGTTCAGGCCGTTGGACAGCAGGCCGCCCCAGTCGGTGGCGGGCGGCTGGATGCCGACCCCGAGGAAGCCCAGGGCGGCCAGGATCAGGATCGAGTCGGCCACCGCGAACGTCGCCTGCACGACGATCGTGCCGATGGCGTTGGGCACGATGTGCCGGACCACGGAACGCAGCGCCCCGCCGCCGATGAGCCTGACCTCCTGCACGTACTCGCGGGTACGCAGGGTCAGCGTCTCGCCGCGCACCAGCCGGGCCACACCGAGCCAGTAGAACACCGCGATGATCACGATCATGATGCCCGGGGTGGGGTGGAAGATCACCGACAGGATGATCAGCACGAAGATCGGCGGGATGGACAGCCACGCGTCCACCACCCGCATCATCAGCGAGTCGACGACGCCGCCCAAGTAGCCGGAGATGGCGCCGTACAGCGTCCCGATCAGCACCGCCAGCAGCGCCGCGGCCACCCCCACCTCGATCGAGGACTGGCCGCCGATCATGAGCCTGCCCAGCTCGTCGAACCCGGTGTCGGTGGTGCCCAGCGGGTGGCTGCCACCCGGCGGCAGCAGCGACGTCGCCAGGTTCGCGTGCACCTGGTCGGTGTGGTAGAGCAACGGCCCGATGAAGCTGAACAGCACGAAGAACACGACGATCCCGAGGCCGGCCATCGCCATCCGGCTCTGCCGGAAGACCGCCCAGCCGCGGCGCAGCGGGCTGCCCGGCCCGCCCCGGAACCCGGTGTCACCGGACCCCGCGGTGGCCAGCGCGGCGGCGGCGGCCGGGTCGAGCAGGTCCGCGGCCGGCACGCTGGCCGGGTCGTGGCCGGAGCCGGTGAAGGCCGGCGGCACCGCGCTCATCAGCGATCACCCGCATAACGCACCCGCGGGTCGAGCACCGCGTAGCCGATGTCGGCGAGCAGGTTCCCGGCGATCGTGGCCAGGGTGCCGATCAGCGCGGTGCCGAGCAGGATCGGGTAGTCGTAGTTCTGTGCCGCCTGCCAGAACAGCAGGCCGAGCCCGGGATAGTTGAACACGCTCTCGGTCACCACAGCCCCGGCGAACAGCACCGGGAGGGACAGGCCGAGCAGCGTCACGATGGTGATCAGCGAGTTGCGGAACACGTGCCGCCACAGCACCTGGCGCTCGCTGGCGCCGGTGGCCCGGGCGGTCCTGACGTAGTCCTGGACCAGGTTGTCCATCACCGATGAGCGCATGTACCGGCTCCATGAGGCGTATCCGGCGAACGCGAGCGTGACCACCGGGAGCACCAGCGCGTTGGGCTGGGACAGCACCTGGGCCACGGTGTTCCCCTGCGGGGCCTCCGCCGGGAACATGTGGGTGTCTATCGCCAGCCAGTTGATCAGCAGCAGCCCGACGAAGAACGGCGGCGTCCCGTAGCCGATGAACGAGATGCCGGTGAGCACGTAGTCGCCCGCGGTGTACCGGCGGGCCGCCTGGTAGAGACCGAGCGGGATGCCGAGGACCAGCGCCACCGCGGTGCTGATGATCATGAGCACCAGGGTCTTCGGCAGCCGCTGCATGATCGCCGTGGACACCGGCATGTTCAGGTGCACCGAATAGCCCAGGTTGCCGTGCAGCAACTGGCCGAGCCAGGTGAAGTACTGCACCACCAGCGGCTTGTCGTAGCCGTACTCGTGAGTCAGGTGGGCGATCTGGTACGGCGAGGCGTTCAGCGGCAGCAGCGCCCGCACCGGGCCGCCGGGCAGCAGGTGCAGCAGCACGAACACCACGACGGTCACGAACAACGTAACGAAGACCGCCTGCAGCAGCCTGCGGATCAGGAAGCTGGTCAACTCCCGGCACCCGGGCGGCCAGGCGGCGCGGCCGCGGCGGAGGGCGGCGTGGTCCGCTGGTTCATGACGACCATGCTCTATAGCTGCTGATGGGCCGCCAAGGTGTGACCGCACAAGTCGGCGTGCCCCGTTTTGGACACCCGGACAAGCCGCCGGGCCAGGATTGTGCCGCGGCACCTAGGCGGACGGGGCGGCCGGCCCGGATCATGGTCGGCATGCCGCATTCGCCCGGCCTCACCATCGGCCCCGCCCTCGTCGACTGGCTGACCGGCACCCTGCCGGGCATGCTCGACGACCTCGGTGAGCTGGTGACCTGCGAGTCGCCGTCGGCCGACATGGACGCACTGGCCCGCAGTGCCCGGCTGGTCGCGGCGCTGGGCCAGCGGCTCACCGGCCAGCCCCCGGAGGTCATCGATGCCGCCGGCCCTACCCACCTGAAGTGGGTGTTCGGCCGCCCGGGGCGGCTGCTGCTGGTTGGCCACCACGACACGGTGTGGCCGATGGGCTCGCTGGCCGGCCACCCCTGGTCGGTGACCGGCGGGATCGCCCGCGGCCCGGGCTGCCTGGACATGAAGGCCGGGCTGGTGCAGATGTTCCACGCGCTGAGCCTGCTCGGCGACCTGGACGGCCTCACCGTGCTGGTCACCGGGGACGAGGAGGTGGGCTCCCCCACCGCGGGCCCGCTGATCACCGACGAGGCCCGCGGCCACGCGGCCGCCCTGGTACTGGAGATGGCCACCGACGACGGCGCGCTGAAGACCGGCCGGAAGGGCGTGTCGCTGTACGAGCTGTCGGTGACCGGCCGGGCCGCGCACGCGGGCCTGGAACCCGAGCGGGGCGTCAACGCCAGCGTGGAGGCGGCCCACCAGGTGCTGGCGGTCAGCGCGCTGGCGGACCCGGCGCACGGCACCACCGTCACGCCGACCGCGCTGGCATCTGGCACGGCCGCGAACGTGGTCCCGGCGCGGGCCACCCTGGCCATCGACGTGCGGGCCGAGACGGCGGCCGAGCAGCAGCGGGTGGACCGGGCGCTGCACGGGCTCGGCCCGCGGCTGCCCGGCGCCGAGGTGACCGTGTCGCCCGGGCCGTCCTGCCCGCCGATGGAGACGGCGTCCTCGGCGGCGCTGTTCGCCCGGGCGGAGCGGATCGCCGGCCTGCTCGGGCTCGAGCCGCTGCGCGGCGCCAGCGTGGGCGGCGCCTCCGACGGCAACCGCACGGCCGGCGCCGGCGCGCCGACACTGGATGGTCTCGGCGCGGTCGGCGGCGGTCCGCACGCCGACCACGAGCACGTTGTCACAGCACAGATGCCGGGCCGGGCGGCGCTGCTCGCCGGGCTGGCCGCCGAACTGCTTGCGAGGAGCTGACATGAAGATCACCGGTTTCGAGCTGCGGCGTGTCGCGATGCCGCTGGTCGCGCCGTTCCGCACGTCCTTCGGCGTGGAGTCGGCCCGGGACATCCTGCTCATCAAGGCGGTCACCCCGGACGCGGAGGGCTGGGGCGAGTGCGTGGCGATGAGCGACCCGCTGTACAGCTCGGAGTACGTGGACGGCGCCGTGGACGTGCTGACCCGGTACCTCATCCCGGCGGTCATGGCCGCACCAGACCTGGACGGCAACGCCGTCGGCCCGCTGCTGGCCAGGTTCAAGGGCCACCTGATGGCCAAGGCCGCGCTCGAGACCGCGGTGCTGGACGCCGAGCTGCGGGAGGCAGGGCAGTCGTTCGGCCGGCATCTCGGCGCCACCCGCACCGAGGTCGCCTGCGGCGTGTCGGTGGGCATCATGGACTCGATCCCGCAGCTGCTGGACGCGGTGGCCGGGTACCTGGACGCCGGCTACCTGCGGATCAAGCTGAAGATCGAGCCGGGCTGGGACATCGAGCCGGTCCGCGCGGTGCGCGAGCGGTTCGGCGACGACATCCTGCTCCAGGTGGACGCCAACACCGCCTACCGGCTGGCCGACGCACGCCACCTGGCCCGGCTGGACCCATTCGGCCTGCTGCTGATCGAGCAGCCGCTGGACGAGGACGACGTGCGCGGGCACGCCGAACTCGCCCGCGTGGTGCGCACGCCGATCTGCCTGGACGAGTCGATCACCTCGGCCCGGGCGGCCGCGGAGGCGATCACCATCGGCGCCTGCCAGATCGTCAACATCAAGCCCGGCCGGGTCGGCGGCTACCTGGAGGCCCGCCGCATCCACGACGTGTGCGCCGCGCACGGCATCCCGGTCTGGTGCGGCGGCATGCTGGAGACCGGCCTCGGCCGGGCGGCGAACATCGCACTGGCCGCGCTGCCCGGGTTCGTGCTGCCCGGCGACACCTCCGCGTCGGCCCGGTACTACCGGCAGGACGTCACGCCGCCGTTCGTGCTCGACCACGGGCACCTGCCGGTGCCCACCCGGCCGGGCATCGGGGTGGACCCGGTGCCCGACGTGCTGGAGTCGGTGACCACCAGCCGCCAGTGGCTGCCCCGCGCAGCGCAGGGCTGAGCACGCCCGCAGCACGGCTCCGGCAGCGCCGCCGACACGGCGAGCACCGTGAACCGTCACCTGGCGATGCCCGCTGTGGTGGCCCTGGCCGGGATGGCCGTGCTGGTGGGCGCCGCGGCCTGTGCGGGCACCCCCGCGGGCAGCCGGAGCGCTCAGTGCCCCCGGCGGGCGGCCGGTGCTTCCGGATCCGTGGTCAGCCAGGGCCACGGCGCGTCTTTCGACTCGGTGTCGTGCGCCTCGGCCGGCAACTGCACCGCGGGCGGGCAGTATTCCGGCGGTTCCAGGCGCCAGCAAGGGCTCGTCGTCAGCCAGGTCCACGGTGCCTGGGGCGAAGCGGCGGACATTCCCGGCCTCGCCGCACTCAACACCTGGGGCGACGCAGAGGTCAGCGTGGTGTCGTGTGGCTCAGCCGGCAACTGCGGCGTGGGCGGCGACTACACCAATGGCCTGATCTATGCGGACACTCACTACCAGCAGAATGCCTCGCAAGCGTTTGTGGCCAGCGAGGTCAACGGCGTGTGGTGCACGGCCGAGGAGATTCCCGGCCTCGCCGCACTCAACGAGGGCAAGGACGCCGGCCTCAGCTCGATGTCGTGCCCCTCGGCGGGCAACTGCGGCGCGGTCGGCTCCTACTCCAGCCTCGCCCCCAACCAGAGCCAAACCGAGTCCAGCGAGGGGTTCGTGGTCAGCCAGATGAACGGGATCTGGGGCCGGGCGCGGCCGGTCCCTGGCAGTTCCGGGCTCAACTCGGCGTCATGTGTTTCGCCGGGCAACTGCACCGCGGTCGGGGACTACAACGCCCCCGGCTCAGCACGCGCAAGCGTGTTCGTGATCAGCCAGACGCGTGGGGTGTGGGGAAGGCCGGACGCGGTTCCCGGCTTCGCCGCGCTCAACCAGGGCGCCAACGGTGACATCTACTCCGTCTCGTGTGCCTCGGCCGGCAACTGCAGCTCAACCGGATTTTACACCGACAGCGCCGCCCGCGATCAGGCGTTCGTGGTGAACGAGAGGCACGGGATCTGGCAGCAGGCGCGGCAGATCCCCGGGACCAGCGCCCCCAGCCATACAGATGTGGAACCCGGCCCGGTGTCGTGCGGGTCACCGGGCAACTGCACCGCGGGCGGGCTGTGGATCTCCAGCGGCTCCAGCGCCCAGCAAGCCTTCCTGGCCAGCCAGGTCAACGGCGTGTGGAAACCTGCCGAAGACGTCCGCGGCACCATGGTCAGCCAGGGCGGCAACTCTCAGGTCGCCGCCATATCGTGTGCCTCCGCGGGCAGCTGCACCGCGGTCGGGTCCTACGGCGGCGACGGCCAGCTGACGTTCGCGGTCAGCGAGGTCCGCGGGGTCTGGGGGGCAGCGCAGCAGATTCCCCACGTCGCCGGGGATCTGACCCCGGTGTCGTGTGCCGCGCCGGGCAACTGCGCCGTGGCCGGGTCCTCCGGTTACCTGGCCAGCCAGGTCAACGGGGTGTGGGGCAAGGCGGTGCGGCTCCGCCCGCCGGCGCACTCATGACGGGCAACCCCGCTCAGCCGGCGCCGCTGGCCTCCCGCAGGTAGTCCACGGCCATGGTGGCCGCCTCGCCGATGAAGTGGTCGCGGGCCGGGACCCGGGACGCCGCGTCGGCCGCGGTGGTGAACACGGCCACCGCGTACCGCCCACCGCCGGCGTACTCCACCACACCCGCCTCGTTGCGGACCGTCGGCAGCGTGCCGGTCTTGGCGCTGATCTTGACGCTCGCGCCGGGGAAGCCACTGCTCAGCCGGTGCGGCCAGACCTGCAGGCCAAGCCACCGGCGGACGTTCGCGCAGGCCGGGGCGGCGGCCGCCTCGTCCCGCCAGACCATCCCGAGCAGCCGGGTCATCTCCTCCGGCGTGGTCCGGCAGGTCTGCTCGGGCTGCAGGGCGCGCAACGCCCGGATCCGGTCCAGCGGGAGGTCCTCCAGGGAACGCTCGTCGTCGTCGTAGTCCAGTGCGAGGTCCTGGCGCACGCCGTCCAGGATTTCTTTACAGTCCTGCGGGACCGCGGTGGCCTTCAGCCCGAGCCGGGACAGCAGCTCAGCCACGGCGGGCTTGCCCACCGTGGCCAGCACCAGGTCGGTGGCCACGTTGTCGCTGATCCCGATCATCAGCAGGGCGAGCTCGTCCAGCGCGAGCCGGGCCGGATTCCGGAACGTGGCCAGCCCGTAGGGGGACGGCGGCCCGGTGCTGGGCAGGACGGTGAACTCCTGCGCCAGGTCCAGCTCGCCGCGGTGCACCCGGTCGGCCAGCGCGACCGCGACCGGGACCTTGAACACCGACGCGGTCACCACCGGGTCGTGTTCGCCGATGCCGGCCGCGGCGTCCCCGTCGACCTGGCAGGCATGCAGCCTGACCTGGACGCCCACCTCCGCGGCACGCTCCTCGATGGCCTGCTTCACTCCGGACCACGTCTGCACCGAACGCCTCCCATGCCTAGCGCCTGTCTCGCCCTGCCGCCATCCTCGCGGCCGGCCCGCACGGCGGCATGGTCGCTGCCGACGAATCCGGCCGCACACTTTCGTGTGGCCGCCCCGATGGCCGGCCGCCGGGCAGGGCCGATGATGGCACTGTGACGGACACGGCGCAGACCAGGCAGCAGCAGACCGGGCAGCAGGATGCCCCGGCCGGTGACGCCGGGGCGGGCCCGCGGCGGGCGGCCGGGCTGGACGACGTGTACGCGCTGGAGCTGCCGGCGCAGCCGGCAATGTCACCCGACGGCACCCGGGTCGTCTACGTGCTGCGCACCGCCGACGCCGAGGCCGACGCGGAGCACAGCTCGCTGTGGCAGGTGCCCGCCGGCGGCGGCGATCCGGCCCGGCTGACCCGCGGGCCGGCCGACACCGCGCCGGCCTGGTCACCGGACGGCAGCCACGTCGCGTTTCTGCGCGGGGGCGACGCCCCGGCGCAGGTGTGGCTGCTGCCGGCCACGGCCGGCGAGCCGCGGCAGCTGACTGAGCTGCCACTGGGCGCCGGGGCGCCGCGGTGGAGCCCGGATGGGGCCAGGATCGCGTTCACCGCGCCCACCGCGCTGGGCGAAGAGGCACCGGGCGGCGACCTGGCCGCAGGGCGCCTGCCCGGCCAGAAAGACAGGGCGGCCGCACCTGGCGCTCTCGCTGGGCCGGCCGTCATCGACCGTCTCGGCTACAAGGCGGACGGGTCCGGCCTGCTGGCCGGGCTGTTCAGCCACCTGCACGTCGCCGACGTGGCCACCGGCCAGGTCCGCCAGGTCACCAGCGGCGACTGGCACGCCGGCCAGCCGGAGTGGTCACCGGACGGCGGGCAGCTGGCCTTCGCCGCGGCCCGCGGGGCGGACTGGGACCTGGCCCTGACGTCGGCCGCCTACGTCATCGACGCCACCACGGCCGGCCCAGCGAGAGCGCCAGGAGCCCAGCCGCGGCCGGCCGGCGACCCGTCGGGCATCGTCAGCGCCGTGACCTGGGAGCCCAGCGGCCAGGCCCTGCTGGTCGTGGCGGGCACGACACAGCCCGGCCACGCCGGGCTCCGCCGGGTGCCGCTGGACGGCGGCGCTCTTGCCGGGCCGGCCGACCTGACCGCCGGCCTGGACCGCAACGTGATGCCCGGGGCGCCGGGCTACCCCGGCGGGCGGCCGGCCTTCACCGGCGACGAGCAGACCGTCCTGTTCTGTGCCCGCGACCGGGGCTGCACCAGCCTGTACGCGACCAGCGCCGCCGGCGCCACCCCGGTGCCGGTGCTGGCCGGGCCGGGCCAGGTGGTGTCGGGGCTTTCGGTCGCGCCCGGCGCCGGCCGTGCGGCCGTGGTGCTCGCCGACCCGGCCTCGTTCGGCGAGGTGGCGGTGATCGACCTGCCGGCCGGCCTCGGCCAGGGCCAGGACGGCGCCGGGGTGCGGGTGCTGACCGGCCACACCAGGCGCGCGCTCCCCGGCGTGCGGCTGCTCGAGGCCAGCGAGCGCGAGTTCGTCATCTCCGATGGCACCCGGGTGCACGGCTGGCTGCTGCGCGACCCGGCTGCGCCGCTGCCCGCGCCGCTGCTGCTGGACATCCACGGCGGCCCGCACAACGCGTGGAACCCGGCCGCCGACCACGGCCACCTCTACCAGCAGGTGCTCGCGGCCCGCGGCTTCGCGGTGCTCACGCTCAACCCGCGCGGCAGCGACGGGTACGGCGAGAGCTTCTACACCGCCGCCGTGCGCGGCTGGGGAACCGGCGACGAGCGTGACTTCCTCGAGCCGGTCGATGAGCTCGTCGCCGAGGGCACCGCCGACCCGGCCCGGCTGGCGGTGACCGGCTACAGCTACGGCGGCTTCATGACCTGCCACCTGACCAGCCGCACCACCAGATTCAGCGCCGCGGTGGCCGGCGGCACGGTGTGCGACCTGGCCAGCATGGCGGGCACCTCGGACGTCGGGCACGGCCTCGCCGTGCTCGAGCTTGGCGCGACGCCGGCCGAAGACCCTGACCTGATCGCCGCCCAGTCGCCGATCGAGCGGGTCGGCCAGGTGACCACGCCCACGCTGCTGCTGCACGGTGGCGCCGACGACCGGTGCCCGCCCGGCCAGGCCGAGGAGTGGTTCACCGCGCTGCGGGCACGCCGGGTGCCCACCCGGCTGGTGCTCTACCCGGGCAGCTCGCACCTGTTCATCCTGGAGGGCCGGCCCTCGCACCGCGCCGACTACGGCCGGCGGCTGATCGACTGGGTCTGCGAGCACACCTAGCGGGCGAGCCAGGCCAGGCTGGCGGCTTAGCTGGCCGCCGCTCCCGGCGACCGCAGATGGTCGCGGTACCAGCCGATCTTCTGCCACAGCTAATCGTGCTGCCGGCTGAGCTGGGCGATATGGGCGGTGACGCGCTCCTCGTGCCGGAGAAGGAACTCGAGCCGCACGTCTGCGGTGTCCTCGCCTTGCTGAGCGAGCTGGGGGTAGCGGCGGATCTCCTCCAGCGGCATCCCGGTATCCCGGTATCCGCAAGTAGCGCACAGTCTCCAGCCACTCCACGTCCGCCGTGCTGAACCGCCGCCGGCCGCCAGAATCCCGGCCCACGCGGCCCAGCACGCCGATGCGCTCGTAATAGCGCAGCGTGTCGAGGCTGATGGCGGGCGCCTTCGATCTGGGCACGGTGGTCTGGGGCCCGCTGGCGGAAGGCCGTCTGACAGGTAAGTACCTCGGCACCGGCTCCGGCGGCCGCCTGGAGACTGCTGAGAACATCGCGCAGGACATCTTCGAGCACAGCAGGACCGGCAGTGACGACATCGTCCGGCTGGTGGTCCGTATCGCCGCTGACATCGGCTGTTCACCGGCCCAGGTCGCGCTGGCCTGGCTGCGGTCGCGGCCCGGTGCGATCGTGCCGGTCCTGGGAGCCACCCGCGACGAGCAGTTGCGCGACAGCCTGGCCTCGGCCGGCATGACCCTGGACGCACGCCAGCGTGAGCTGCTGGATGAGGCCAGCGCCGTTCCGCTTGGCTTCCCGCACGACATGCTGCGCCAGCGCGGGGTCACCGACCTCACCTATGGCGACCAGTGGAAGCTGGTCGACGACCGGCGCACGGCCACCCGCCGGCAGGTCAACGACCGGGTGCCCTCGTGACGGCGGGCCCGGCCGAGGATCTCCTGTGCCCGGGTCCAGCCTGGCTCAGTCCTCCCGCACCGTCCGCGGCGCGGCGCGCCCACCACAGTGCAGGTACCCGGGACGGCCCTCGCCGTCCCGCTCGAGGAACGCCACCACCTGCGGGTACTCGTCGATGATGGCGACGAACCTGGTCTCGTCTAGCGGCTTGAGCACGAGCCGCTCGACCTGGTCACCGTCGCCGCGCGAGCTGGACATGGTCAGCGTCGCGACCAGATCCCCTCCGTCGAGCTCCACCTCGAAGCGGTGCGATAGCCGCTCGTAGGTCCCTGTGTAGCGGCCGAGATCGATATCTGGCGCCGGCTCGGCCGGTGCGGGCGGGCGGGGCATCTCGACTCCCGCGGCCCGGTCGAACACCCACCGGCCCAGATCCCGCCACAGCCGGCCGCCGGTCTCGGCGTTGGTGAGCAGGCAGACCGCGAACGGCCGGTCCGGCAGGGCGTACAGGAAGGCGAGCTGCCCGACGGTGCCGCCGTTGTGGTGCAGCACCCGTTCCCCGCTCCAGCTGGTGGTCCCCCAGCCGAGGCCCACCCGGGTGCCGGGGGCGCCCGGGTACTCCGCACCCGGCTGCTGCATGCGGCGGACACTGTCCGCGCTGAGGATGCGGGTGCCGTCCGGCCCGGTCCCGCCGTCGAGGTGCGCCCGCAGGAACCGCAGCACGTCGGCGGCGGTGGCGGAGGTGCGGCTGCCCGCGGCGATGCTGGACCGGGGCAGCATGAAGGCCTTGGCCACCGGCTCGCAGTGCCCGTTCCCAGAGGGCTTGACGTGCCCGACGGCGTACCGGAAGGTGAGCATCTCCTCGGCCACCATGGACGTGCCGGCCAGGCCGAGCGGCTGTCGCAGCCGGGAGTCGAAGGCCTCGTGGAACGGGCCGCCGGTGAGCTGCTCGATCACGCTGCCGGCCACGGTGAACCCGGCGTTGCAGTAGGAGTACATGAGCCCGGGCGGGTGGACTGGATCGAAGTCCTTCAGGCAGGCGACGTAGCGCCCGACGCAGTCGTCGTCCGGGCCGTGGTCGGCGAAGTAGTCGCCCACGATGCCGCTGGTGTGGGTGACCAGGTGCCGCGGGGTGATCTGGTCCAGCGCCGCCTGGTCGGCCAGGGCGAAACCGGGCAGGTAGCCCGTCAGTGGCTGGTCCAGGTCGAGCAGTCCCTCGTCGGCCAGCTGGAGCAGCAGGGTGGTCGTGTAGATCTTGGTGATCGAGCCGATCTGGAAAAGAGCCCCGGGTGTCACCGCTACCCCGGTGGCCCGGCTGGTCACGCCGGTGGCCATCTCCACTGCCACGTCGCCGTCCAGGACGGCCAGGGATGCGCCGGGCACATCATGCCGGTGCGCCAGATTGTCCAGGGCCGATTGCATGCTGGGCAGCAGATCCAGAATCGCGGTCAACAGTTACCTCCAGGCGGGCGGCGGCCGGTTCCGCCGCGTACAGGGGCGGGCTCGATGGCAGGCTTGACGGTACGCGTACCGCCACGCAAATGCGTCGTGCGATCGGCCAACCGGCCCGGCGTCAGCTAGGCCGTTTCACCTACGCATTTCAGAGTGGCCAGTTGCGGCTAGCCCCGGCACCGGCACTTCCCGTCGCGGGAGTTCAGTCACTTTATGGCCGGCCCGCCGGATGGGCGACAATAGCTGCCATGCGTCCGGAGTCGTTTGCGCGCTGGTCCCCGGACACGCCGCGCGAGCGCGCCGGCTTCATCGTGCGGATGGGCACCGAAGGCGACGTTGAGGCCTGCGTCCGGCTCGTTGTGGCCATCGGGGCGGGTGAGGCCGCTCCCTGGCGGCAGACGCTGAGCCGCACGGTGCGTGACGGCAGGCAACGTGCGCTGTTCGTGGCCGAGGCCAACGGCCAGCTCGTCGGCTATGGCCGCGTGGTCTGCGTAGACGCCGACCCGAAGGTGGCAGAGGCAGCACCGCCGGGCTGGTACCTGCTGGGGCTCGTCGTCGATGAAGCCTGGAGACGGCGCGGGATCGGCGAAGCTTTGACCCGAGCCCGGATGGCTTGGGTATCGGGACGGTCGAACCGGCTGTATTGCTTCACCCACCGCGGGAATGCCGCGTCCCAGGCCCTCCACAAGCGCCTGGGGTTTACCAAGTTGCCGGGAACCTGGATCCCTCCCGGGGGACGCTCCGCAGATACGTCATCCGTGCAGTTCTACCGCGCAGACCTGGCCCACCCTGGCCACTGACCAGGTGCCATGCATCCCGGAAGCGCACCCCGGCTTGGCCCGGGCAACGGCGACGGCACGGTCGGCGGCCGGTCGTAGCCCGGTTACTGGTGTGGCAGCAGGCCGAACGGGCTCGGCGCGGTGAACTCGATGCGCAGCGCCCGGGTGCCCGCGCCGGCCCGGATGATCCGCGCCAGTGCCGGGCGGTAGGGCGGCCGCTGCGCCCGGGCGAAGGCGAGCAGGTAGCCGAGTTTCCCCGGCCCGCCGGCCGTGGTGATCTCCGCGGCGCGCAGCGGGGTGCCGCGGCCGGCGCCAGGGCCGGAGTCGCCGAAGGACAGCACCCGCACCGGATCCGTGTCGGCCATCGTGGCCAGGGTGATGAGCAGCCGGCTGTCCACCCGGCCGGCGGCCAGGTCGGCCTGGGCGGCGGCGGTGGCGCTGACCGACGTGTTGCGCAGCAACTGATTCCCGGCGGCCTGGCGTTCGGACAGGTCGGCGGCGAGCCCCGCCTGGTACGCGGCCGCGCCGCCGGCCGCGACGGCGCGCACCTCGATCTGGTCGGGCCCGGATCCGAACCCGGCGAGCGGTCCGGGCGTGTACCTGCCCGCGAGCAGCCCGCCCAGCTGACGGTGCGGCGCCGGCGGCCCGATGATCAGTGCGGCGCCGGGCGGGGCGGCCGCGCCCGGGCGGATCACCAGCAGGCGGCGCCCGGGGAAACCGGCCGAGCGGAGCGCGGCGCACATCGCGGGATCGCAGGCCACGGCCAGCTGCCTGCTGACCTGGGCCGCCACCCAGGCTGCCGCCTGCGCGCGCACCGCCGCCGGGGATGGCACCGCCCGGGATGGTGCCGCTTGTGCTGGCGCCGTCACCTGGCCGGGCGCCCCGCTCTGATGCCCGGCCCCGGTGGACGAGGCGAGGTGGCCCGCGGCCAGCGCGCCGCCCGTCACGACGGCCGCGAACGCGGCCACCGCCGAGGCCGCGCGCAGCCGCCGCCGGCCTGCGCTGACCGTGGGCCTGGCCGCCGGCCGTCTCGCCAGGTCCAGCGCGGCCGCCTCGGCCAGGTGGTACCTGAGCTCGGGCAGTGCGACGGGATCCTGCGGCGCGGCGGCGGCTCGGTGCTGCCAGTACCCGGCGGCCCTGCGGTGCGCGGCGGCCAGTTCGGCGGTGCCCGGCCCAGCGGCCAGCCCGGCGGCCCGCCGCCCACCGGCCAGCTCCGCCGCCCGCCGCCCACCGGCCAGCTTTGCCGCCCGCCGCCCAGCAGCCAGCTCTGCGGGCCGCGGCCCGCAGGCCAGCCGGTGGTGCAGCTGCCAGGCGGTCCAGCGGTGCACCGACAGCGTGCCCGGCTCGCCACCGGCCTGGCCATCGGCCCCACTGCCCGGCTCGCCGCCTGCCCCGGCGGTGATCAGCCCGGCGGCCGTGCACTCGGCCAGCGGGCCGGACAGCCCGGCGAGCTGCCCACCCTGGCCGGCCGGCAGCAGCGGAGCGCCGTCCGGTACCGGCATCCGGTACACCAGCGCACTGGTCAGCACGGCCTGCGCGGCCGCGCTCAGCCCGTCCCACAGGTCACCGAGCAGCTCGTCGCAGGCGGCCAGCGCGATCGCCTCCGCCTCCGGCGGCGGCCCGGCCAGCGGGCTGTGCCGGGCACCGGGTACCACGCCGGGCATAGCGCAGCCGGTGCGGGCCTGGATGGCCCGGCCGAGCCTGGCCGCCACGCCGGGAAACCCGGCCTGGCCCGGGCCGAGCACGCTGTCCAGGTACTCCATGGCCAGCGGGTGGCCGCCGAGCAGCCGCCAGGCCAGGTCGACCTCGGCCTCCGCCAGCAGCCGGCAGGCCGGCAGCGACCTGGCCAGCTCCGCGGCGGCCGACCGGGACAGCGGGCCGAGGTGGCGCACGCCCAGCTCGCGCCCAGCGCCGGGCAGCTCGAGCGGGTGCCGGCAGGTGATCAGCAGCCGGCTCAGGCCGGGTTCGCGCAGCCAGTTCCGCAGCAGCCCGGCAAGCTCCGGATCCCGGACCCCCTGCGGGCCCTCCCCGGCCGAGGTGTTGTCGTCGAAGTCGTCCAGTACGACCAGCACCGGCACCTGGCCGAGCACGTGCTCACGCAGCCGGGCCAGCCGGTCGGCCCATGGTTCACCGGCCCGGCCGGCCGCATCCACCGCAGCCACGGCCGCCGCGGTGTGGCAGGCGGCGACCGCCGGGCTGGCGTGCAATGCCGCACCCAGCGCGGCGAGCAGACGGTCCGCCGACACCTCGCCGGCCAGCCGCACGGGCACCCGCCCGGGCTCGAGCTGGCCCACCCGCGCGGTGATCGCGGCGGCCAGTGTGGACTTGCCCATCCCGCCGGCGCCCTGCACGACCAGCCCGGCGACGGCCGGGCCGAGCAGGTCGGCGGTCCACCGGCGGCGTTCGGCGGCCCGGATGGGCAGCGGGGCCTTGCGTGGCCTGCCTGGTCCGGCCGCCGCGGCCCGCGGTTCCGCGGCCCGCGGCGGGCGGCCGGGTGCCTGCGCCGCGTGCTTTAAGGAAGTTATCGTCCGCTCCGTATGCTGTGCTTTATCCACTAGGTTTTATCCGCTGGCCACAAAGTACGAGTCTACTTAGTGGATACGGAATTCAACCGGACTTGAATCGCTATTTCCTGTCACATCGTGGATGGTTTGTTTGCTCAATTCTGTATAGCACGGGGAGCGTTTGATCAGCGCTCTTTCCCAGATACCGGCGAGCCAGCCGGGAGGCGGCGATGGCAGCTCCGTGCAATTTATGGATAATTGCGGGGTTACGTCCGGCTGACGGATGGCAGCAGCAAACCGGGATTCAGGATGCCGTGCGGATCCACGGCGGCTTTCGCCCCGCGCAGCGCCAGGGCGAACGGTTCCGGCCGCTGCCGTTCATACCAGGGCAGGTGATCGCGGCCGACGGCGTGATGGTGCGTGATCGTCCCGCCGGCGGCCAGTATGGCGTCCGAGGCGGCGCGTTTGATCGCGTCCCACTGCGCCACCTCCTCGCCGCGGCGTACCGGCGCCAGCACCGTGTAGTAGGGGGCCGCGCCGTCCGGGTAGGCGTAGGCGAGCCGGCACATCACCAGCGCGCGGCCGCACTCCTGCCGGGCGGCCTGCCCGGCCGCCGCCAGCACGCTGTCGTGGAACCGTTCGAAGGCTTCCCAGGTGATGGCGGTCTCGAAGGTCTCCGCCAGCACGCCCAGGGCCGGATACACGTTGCGCAGGTAGGGCATCCGCAGAAAGGTCTGCCGCCACTCCCCCGCCGCCTGGCCGGGCTGCCCGCCGGTGCCCGCAGGGCTGTCCGTGGCCCGGATGCCGTCCCACTGGCCACCGTGCCCGGCCGCGGTGTCCAGCGCCGCCTCGAGCTGGCCGGTGACCGGATGGGCCGCGGACTCGAAGCCGAGGACGAGCAGCGCGCTGGTGCCGTCACCGCCGGCGGTCAGCTTCGCCTCCGCCGGGTCGAGCAGCCGGCAGGCGGCCGGGTACAGGCCCGAGGCCACGATCTCCCTGACCGCGTGCGCGCCGTGCCGGAACGACGGGAACCTGACGGCGGCGGATGCCCGGTACGCCGGCGGCCGTTGCACCCGCAGCCACACCTGCGTGACGATGCCGAAGATGCCCTCCGAGCCGAGCAGCATCCGGTCCGGTGACACGCCAGCCCCCGAGCCGGGCAGCCGCCGGGACTCCCACACGCCGCGCGGCGTGACGGCGCGGACCGACTCCACGAAGTCGTCGATGCGGGTGTGCAGCGTCGCGTAGTGGCCACCGGACCGGGTGGCGACCCATCCGCCGAGCGTGGAGAACTCCCAGGATTGCGGGAAGTGCCGCAGCGTACGGCCGCTCCTGGCCAGCTGGCTGTTCAGTTCCGGGCCGGTCACCCCGGCCTGGGCCAGCGCGGCCCCGGACACGTCGTCCACCTCGAGGACCCGGTTCATCCGGGCCAGGTCGACGCAGACCACCCCGTTGTACCCGCTGCCCACGTCGGGCTCGACGCCCCCGGTCACGCTGGTCCCGCCGCCGTAGGGGATGACCGCGGCGCCCGCCGCCTCGCACCAGCCGAGCAGCGCGGCGATGTCCTGCTCGCCGCGGGGCCGCGCCACCACGTCCGGCACGTGGCTGAACTGCCCTCGGAACGCCCTGATCAGGTCGCGGTAGGACTGCCCGTGCGCGTGCCTGGCCCGGTCCCCGGCGGCCTGCGAGCAGATGCCGCGCAGTTCCGCGGGCGGGTCAAGCCGCGGCGCGGGCAACCGCACCTGGTCCAGCGGGACCGGTGGCTCCAGCTCGCCGGGCGTGCCGAAGCCGGTCACCCCGGCGACCGCGGCCGCGGTGTCGCGCAGTTGCGTGCCCATGGGCGTCTCGTCCTGATAACCCCAGGCCCAGTGGCTGCGGATCCTGCCGTCGGTTGCGATGGGCTACGTCTATCACGGCCCCGGCGGCGCCGGCGGCTGCTCGCCGCCCGGAACGGCAGTCCTGGTTCCGGTGACCACCGCGGTGCGGAACTCGGCGGAGACGTCCACCCGGGCCGCCAGCCCGGCCCGGGTGAGCTCCGCGGCAGCCTGCACCGCCTGCCGCTGGCTGGCCTCGACCAGCAGGTGGCCGCCTGCCGCGAGCCATCGCGGGGCCGCCGTGGTGACCCGCCGCAGCACGTCCAGTCCGTCCGCGCCTCCGTCGAGCGCGGCCCGCGGCTCGTGGATGCGTGCCTCGGCGGGCAGCAGCCCGACCTCGGCGCTCGGCACGTAGGGCACGTTGGCCACCAGGATGCGAACCCGGCCGCGCAGCGCGGCGGGCAGCGGTGCGTAAAGGTCGCCCTGGTAGACGTGGCCACCGGCGGTGGCCACGTTGGCGCGGGCGCACCGCACCGCGGCCGGGTCGATGTCGGCGGCGTGCAGTTCGACCGGGCCGAGCGCGGCGGCCAGCGCCGCCCCGACGGCGCCGGAGCCGCAGCACAGGTCGACGATGACCGGGACTCCCGGGCGGGCGTCGCGGCGGGCGAGTGCGATGGCCTGGCGGGCGAGGAACTCGGTGCGGCGGCGGGGCACGAAGACCCCCGGCGCCACGGTGATCCGCAAGCCGCAGAACTCGGCCCAGCCCAGGACCTGCTCGAGCGGCAGGCCGGCGGCCCGGCGGTCCACCATGGCGGCAAGGTCGGCGGGGGTGCGGGCCGCCGCGGTGAGCAGCCTGGCCTCGTCTTCGGCGAAGACGCAGCCGGCCGCGCGCAGCCGGGCCACGATGTCCGGGTGCGGATGAGGTGATGGGGAGGCGGTCATACGGGCCTTCCGGGAGTGCTGGCGGGCTCACCGGCCCTCGTGCCGCCGCCCGGTGTGGATCACATGAAGCGGGTCATCCGATCCGGAACCAGCGCAGCCGAGGGCGGGAAGAGCACCCGGCCTGATCGTGCGGTAACGGGTCTCACCTCCTGGCTCGGTCCTGCTGGAACCGTAGCAGCCAGTCGGGTCCTACACGGCTGCCCACTGCTTGCCGTTCCAGTGCAGGGCGAGGTTGAGCACGGGGGGGAGGTGGCTGAACCCGACGGCCAGGCAGTCGTCGGCCAGCGGGCAGCGGACGCTGAACACGAAGCCGGCACCGCCCGGATCGGGCGTGGGGGTGAGCGCCCACTTGCGGCCGGCCCAGTGCAGTGCCTCGGTCCCGCCCTCGTCGTCGCCCACCGCCCAGCAGTCACCCGGCACCCGGCACTGCAGCCCGAGCACTTCACTGTTGACGAACGGGCCGGCCGGCACCGGAACCTGCGCCCAGCTGGTGCCGTCCCAGCGGAGCAGTTCGTTCCTGCCGCGGCCGGCGGCGGTGTCGTCGCTGCCGCCGGCCCAGCAGCTGCTGGCCGACGTGCAGCTGATGGCGTTCAGCTGGTTGCCCCCGTTGGGCGGCTGCGGCACCTTGACCTTGGACCAGGTCTGCCCGTTCCAGTGCATGACCAGGTTGTACAGGTTGATCTGGTTCGGTTTGACGTAGAAGCCGGCGGCCCAGCAGTTGGTGGCCGACAGGCAGCTGAGGCTGCTGAGGCCCTCGAAGGCGGAGAACGTGACGGGCGCGCCCCACTGGTGCCCGTTCCACGGCACGACCCGGTTGCTGGAGGTGCTCAGCGCCCAGCAACGGCCCGAGGGCGCGCAGGACAGGGCGGCCAGGCCCGCGATGCGGGCCGGGGCGGTGGCCACCGACCAGGTCGTGCCGTTCCAGTGCAGCACTTCGGCCCCGCCGTGGTGACCGCGGGTGCCGGTGGTGAAGCCCACCGCGAGGCAGTTGCCCGCCGATGGGCAGCTGATCGCGTTCAGGCCGGACTGGCGGCCGGGCTCCGGGACGCTGGCCCGCACCCAGCCGTGGCCGTTCCAGCCGAACACCTCGTTCCGTGACCCGCCGTGCTGGTAGCTGCCGACCGCCCAGCAGCGGCCGGCTGGGTCGCAGGTCACGCCATTCAGCTGGCTGGTGTTCCCGGGGGCCGGCACCGCGGGCACGCCGCCGGTCATGGCGCCCGTCAGTACTGGCCGCCCGGGCACCTTGGCGTGCGCCCACGCCGTTCCGCTGGCCACCGTGGCGGCCGCCGCCGCGCTGGCCAGTCCGGCCAGCAGGGTGGCGCTCACGCTCAGGCTCACTACTCCGGCCAGCCGCCGGCCGGTCCTCATCCGCATCTGCCTGCTCCTTTCGGTCCGGTCCGCTACTTCCGGGACGCGTGAGCGGTATCCGGGGATGACGGGCCGGCGGAAAGAATATGCCCGGCCTCGCGGCGGCCCGGCCAGGCGAAACAGACAGTTGTCGAAGATTTGACTGCCGATACCGCAACAACCGACGCGTGACAGTGGCCGGAAGCTGGCTTAGCGTCGCCGGAAAAGGCTTTCCGTTTTTCCGCAAGGACGTGTGCCAGATGTCACGACGGCTGCCCCATGTACTTCTTCGTTCGCGTGCCCGGTCGCTGCCGGTGGTGGCGGGCGTATGCCTGGCGATGACCGTGAGCCTCGGCCTGGCGGGTGGCCCGGCGCTCGCCGGCGGCCCGGCCGCCGAACCGGCCGGCATCAACCCGGGCGCTCCCCCGTGGGCGGGCTCAGCGCATCCAGTGCCGGCCCCGCCGGCCAGCTATGACCCGAGCCGGAGCATGCTGCAGGCCATCTATAACGCCGATGTCGCGGCCGGCGGCAGGTCCTACTGGTTCGACCGGCTGCTCGCCCGGCCTTACCTGCCTGCCGCCAAGGATCCGACCGGCTCGGATTCGGTGCTGATGACCCGCGGCCGGGCGCTGTACATGTACACGCAGAACCCGGCCGTTCTCGGTTTCGCCGCGGGCGGCTTCGGCGCCAACGGCGGCGGGTGGGCCTACCAGCAGCCGGGCAGCAGCGGCGCGCCGCAGAACCTCTACACGATCAGCGTGTCCGGCGGCAGCCTCACCGAGAACCACGCCAAACGCTGGCAGTACCCCAGCTACTTCTCCAGCGTTTATGCCCGGACGGGGCTGTCGGTGGCGGAGAAGAAGTTCATCACCTACAACGACGTCGCGGTGACCGACCTGACCCTCACCAACACCGGCACCTCGCCCACGACGGTCACACTGACGGCGGCCTCGCCGATCGCGGCGACGGCGTCGGCGGACGGCACCGAACTTACCGGCAAGGTCGCCCTCCGGTACGGGCTGTCCACCATCTACCCGAGGATGAGCGGCGACGGGTTCACCACCAGCGGCACCAGCCTGACCCGCACCGTCACCCTCGCCCCCGGCACCCCGGTCAGCCTGAAGGTCCAGCTCGGCGCCATCGCGAAGGAACTGCCCGGCTCACTGGCCGACTACCAGCGTTACCGCGGCTACAGCCCGACGACGGCCTGGCTGACCCAGATGCGCGAGTACAACCAGTACTGGATCGCCAACGTCCCCTACATCGACCTGCCGGACAAGAACGTCGAGAAGATCTTCTACTACCGGTACTGGGAGAACCGATTCAACTCCTTCGACGGCAACATCCCCGGCAACGACTACCAGTTCCCCGTCGACCTGGAAGGCGCGCTCGGCTACAACAACCAGATCTCGCTGTCGACGCCGATGCGGATGCAGGACCTGCAGTGGTGGCGCGATCCCGCGGACTCCTACGGATCCTGGCTATCGCAGGGCGAGGAATCCGGCTGCCAGGCGTTCCACGACAACCCTGGCGACACCGGTAACTGGGACAACACCTACGAGCAGTGGACCGGCACCCAGGCCTGGCAGGACTACCTGATTCACGGCGGCCCGAAGTCGGTCGTCCGGCTGCTCGCGAAGTACGCCGAGTGCGACCTGGAAGGGACGCTGGCCAAGTTCGACACCAACCACGACAACCTGATCGAATACTCCTCCGGCACGCTGCCCGGCAACGACGGCGACCCGACCGCGTTCAAGTACTACGGCACGCGGCCGCAGGACCGCACCGAGAGCTCGTACCAATACTCCGAGGCCACCACCGCCGCCCAGGAGTTCAGCTACCTCGGTGACCGCGCCGACGCCGCAAAGATGAACACGATAGCCAGTAACATCCGCACCGCGATCATGACCAAGCTCTGGGCACCGGGCCCGGTCACCGATTCCATGCCCAACTCGGGCCAGGCAACCGGACCGCGGGCACCGGGCAAGATCGGCAACGCGGTCAAGCTGGCAGGCACCGGCGACTATGTGAACCTGCCGGCCGGCATCGCGAGCGGCCTGTCCGACTTCACAATCTCCGCCTGGGTCAACCCGGCCGCCACGACCGACTGGACGAGGGTCTTCGACTTCGGCACCGGAACCACGGACTACATGTTCCTGACCGTAAACGCGGGCGGCGGGCCGAGGTTCGCGATCACGACCAGCGGCGGCGGTGGCGAGCAACAGCTGACCAGCAACACCCAGCTGCCACTCAACACCTGGTCGCATCTGGCCGTGACGCTGTCCGGCAACACCGGCACGCTGTACGTCAACGGCACTGCGGTGGCCACGAACACCAACATGACGCTGCACCCCTCCGACCTGGGCAACACCACCCAGGACTGGATCGGGCGCTCGGAGTACGGCGACCCGTACCTGAACGCGACGGTCGATGACTTCGCCATTTACAACCGGGCGCTGACGGCGTCGGAGATCGGCGCGCTGGCCGGCGGGCAGGCCGCCGCCGGGAACGTCGCGGACTACAAGTTCGACGAGGCATCCGGCGCGACCGCGCTGGACTCCTCAGGCAACGGCCAGAACGCGACGATCACCTCACCGAAGACGCCGACGATCACCTGCCCGGGCAAGGTCTTCCTGCAGCGCGACCTCACCACCAACAACCTGATCTGCTGGAAGGACCAGCAGAACTTCACCCCCTACATCGACGGCGTGCCGCCGGACACCCCGACCTACACCCAGGGCCTGCGCTACTACGGCGACGCCAAGGACTTCCCGATCTTCCCGATCTACACGGCGGACCAGGCCGACCAGGCCGCGGCCATGAAGTGCGCAACCTGCAGCCACGGCACCAACAACTTCTCCAACATCAATGCCACGCTGCAGGCCCGGCTTTACTCCAAGGCCATCCGCGACTACCCAACCTCATACATCACGCCGACCATGTACCGGCAGCTGATCGAGTGGCTGGGCTGGAACGAGGACATCAACGGCGACAACCGGTTCCCCGACAACAACGAGTACTACTACAACTGGAATCCCAAGACCAAGACGTACGTCCGCTCCAGCATCAACGACGACGTGCTCGGCTCCTACAGCTGGATGATGTTCCAGGACATCGCCGGCCTGCAGCCGCGGGCGGACAGCACCGTGGAACTGTGGCCGATCGACATGGGTTACAACCACTTCACCGTCAACAACGTGAGCTATCACGGCGCCGACCTCACCGTCGTCTGGCAGAAGCCGGGCGGCACCAGGTACTACCCGGCCGCGCCGATGGGCTACTCGCTCTACGTCAACGGACGGCTCGCGTTCAACACCGACCAGCTGGCCCATGTCACGTGGAACTCGCAGACCGGCCAGACCACCGTGCTCGGCGGCAGCTCCGCGCGCGTGCTCTTCGACACCCGCGCGCCGCTGGTGCCGGCCGACCAGATCGACCTGTCCGGCAACCCGCGGATGGTGGACATGCTGCAGAAGGCAGGCGACGACATCTCTGGGCGGCAGGCTCAGGCACCCGACCTGGCCGAAGGGAAGACCGCCACCGCGTCGTTCACCACGACGGCCCCCGCGGCGCAGGCGACCAGCCCGGGCAACGCCGTGGACGGGTACACGATCAGCGGGCTGCCGGTGGTGTCCGGCTCCTACACCGGGACCAACCCGATCTGGGGCGACCTCGGCTCGCCGAACGCCCAGGACTGGCTGCAGGTCAACCTGGGCAAACCGACCCGCTTCGACGACGTGAAGGTGTACTTCTACAGCAACAAGGAGTTCGGTTTCGAAGGCGGCACCTACCGGCAGCCGGCCAGCTACACGATCCAGTACTTCAACGGGTCGTCCTGGGTGGATGTGCCCGGCCAGGCGCACAGCCCGCAGGCCCCGGCGCCGAACTACAACCAAATCACGTTCGCGCCGGTCCACGCCCGGCTGGTGCGGATCCTGGTCACCCCGATGACTGGGTACGCGGTAGGAATCAAGGAACTCCAGGTCTTCGGCCACTGAGCACCCGCCGGCGGTCCCGGCACGGCCCCGCCCGGCCGGGACCGCCGGCGGGCGTGATCGTCTAGGCGCCGGGCAACTGGTAGGGCGGCACGGTCGCCGGGTACCGGGACTTGTACGGCTCCTCGTAGGGAGAGCGCCGGCCCTGCACGCCCAGCATCCGCTTGATCCGGGCTCCGCGGCTGGCGCGGTAGCTGGCGTCGTCCACGCACGCCCTGAGGTCGAGCGAGGTGTGCAGCCGCGAGTAGTTCCTCAGCGACTTCTTGTCCCGCTGCTCGTACCGCATCCCGGCGGCCGCGGCGAATGACGCCATGGCCTTGTCACTGAACCCTTCCTCTTCACCGGGCAGCCGCGCGGTCACCTTGCCGTCCGGGCCGCTGATGAAGGTCAGGTAGACGGTGCCGGATGGCTTCGGCGCCGGCGGGCGGGCTTTCGCGCGCCGCGTCGGCAGCCGCCGCTGGCCGGGCTGGGCGGCGAGCGGGTTTGGCCGGTGGGTCAGCGGGTCCGCGGTCACCGCCATCCGGACCAGCACGCCGCCGGCGGGCGGTACCGGGATCGGCACTCGCATGCCGTCGGCGTCGATCAGCGCGGGGCCCTCCTCGTCGACGACCAGGGCGCCGTGCTGCCACCAGGACCGCGACGGCGCCCGGCCGAGCCCGGTCTGGTCGGTGCCCTCAGCGATCCGGTCACGCCAGTACCTGGGCAGCTCACAGCTCAGCACGAACAATGGCCTGACCTCCTTCCCGGCCTTCCGGGCAGCCTGCCACCTCCGGCACCTTACTGCCGCCGCGCGGAAACCCCGGCTGCTACCCATCAGCATGCCCGGCCGCGCCGCTTCAGCAGGCTTTCATACCTGGCGGCCACCCGGCCCGGCGCGGCCGGGTTGCCGTCCCGGAGAACGCGATATATCTTGCCTTTATCGGGGAAGCATCGCCGTTCGGGCATGGAGGGCTAGATGGCCACGGAGCGGAACATTCGCGTCAGCGACGCCGACCGGGACGCGGTGGCCGCGCAGCTGCGCGAGCACTACGCACAGGGCCGGCTCACGCTCGACGAACTGAACGAACGGCTCGACCGGGCGTTCGCATCCAGGACGAATTTCGAGCTCGCCGCCGTGACTTCGGACCTGCCGTACGCGGCTGCCCGCGGTGTGCTGCCGGCCGACAGAGTGCGGCAGGGCGGCCATCAGCGGTCCCGCGGCGATCAGCACCGTGACCAGCACGGGGGCCAGGGCTGGGCCGGGCCCGGGTGGGCCGGCGCCGGCGGGCACGGCGAACAGCGGGACCGGGGGCGCGGCTACGCCGCGTCGCTGCTCGGCGTCGTCATGGTCGCCTGTGCCTTCTTCTGCCTCCTGGTGCTGATGGCGGTCATGGGGTTCGGTTTCGGTTCCGGCCCGTCGGTGGTGGTCATCATCCTGGGTGCGCTCGCCGTGCTGCGGCGGCTGTTCGGGTTCGGGCGGCGCAAGTCGATGCCGGCCCGCCGCCGCGGCCGCCGCTGGTGACCGCTCGCGGCTGACCGCCGGGGTACCCGGTCAGGCGCTGCCGGGCATGCGCAGCGGAACGACCAGGTAGCGGAACCCCGGTGCCGCCCCCTCGCTCCCGGCGGTGTCCGGCTCCGCGTCCGGCTGACCGGGCTCACCGCCCTCGCCGTCACCGCCGGATTCCCCGGCCACCCAGCTGATCACCGCGGGCCGGGCGGACGTGGTGAACTCGAGCCTGATCCGGCCGGCCGGGCCGGCCCCCGTGGCGGCCCGGCCCGGCCCGGAAGCCTCGTCTGCGTCAGCACCGCCGCCCGGCTTGCCCGTGGCGTCCTGCCACGGGGTGGCCGCGGCGGTGAGCCCGTCGAGCAGGTAGAGCGGGTTGAAGGCGATCACCCGCTCGTCCCCGGTGAAGGCCGCGGGCACCCGCTCCACGGCACGGGCCTGGCCCTGGCTGCCCGCCTCGATGACGACCTCGCCGTCACCGAAGACCAGCCGGACCGGGCTGCCCCGCTCGGCAACCAGCGAGACGCGCCGCACCGCCTCGATCAACGGGGCCGGCGGCAGGTCCGCGCGCGAGCCGAATTCGGCGGGGAACCGTGAGGAGTACTTGATGAACTCGCCGCCGAGCAGCCGGGTGGTCAGCCGGCGGCCGCCGCCCTCGAACCCGATCATCCCGTCGGTGGCGCGGCCCTGCTGGCCTGCGGCCTGCTCCCCCGCGTCGGCTGCGCCCTGGCCTGGCCCGCCCGGGCCGGCGTCCCGCAGCGCGATCGCGACCCGGCCGCCGGCCGTCATGGTGCGCGCCGCCTCGGCCAGCGCCCGGGCCGGGATCAGCGCGGTGGCGCGCAGGTCCGGCCGCGCCGGGCTCCACTGCAGTTCCCGGACGGCGAGCCGGTAGCGGTCGGTCGCGGCCAGCGTGATGGTCTCCCCCTCGATCTGCGCGTACACCCCGGTCAGCATGGGCAGCGTGTCGTCCTTGCTGGCCGAGGGGACCACCTGGCTCACCGCGGCGGCGAGGTGCACACCCTCGACCGTGCCTGCCGACGGCGGCAGCTCGGGCAGCGACGGGTACTCCTCGACCGGCAGCTTGACCAGCGTAAACTCGGCGGAGCCGCAGGTCAGCCGGACGGAATCAACGTCGTCCTCGAATTCAGCCGAGGCCCCGGACAGGCTGCGGGTGATCTCGGCGAGCAGACGGCCGGGCACGAGGGCGGTGCCCGGCTCCAGCACCTCGGCGCCCACCTCGGCGCGCGCGGACACGTCGTAGTCGAAGCAGGACAGCGCCAGCCCGCCGGCCGCGTCCAGCAGCATGCCGGACAGCACCGGCACCACGGGGCGGGCCGGCAGCGCGCGTGCCACCCAGGCCACCGCCTCGGCCAGCGCGTCCCGGTCAATCCGGAATTTCATACCGCGATCCTGGCACGTGCCTCTGACAGTCTGCCGTTTCGCCCAGGCGTTCGGGTTGGGCGGCGGACTTGCTGGCCCGGCCGCCCCAGGGGCCCGCCGGCGTACCGGATTAAACTAGCCGTAACCACTTGGCGACAGGATGCTGCGTTGAGCGCTCTCACGGTGCGGGTGTGGCGGCGGTACGGCCAGGTGCGGCTGTACGTGTCCGCGGGCGACCGGGAGATCGGCTGGTACGACCCGCGCACCGGCCGGTTCCTGCTGACCGAGCAGGACCTGGCCGCGCGGTTCTGGGCGGTCGCGCTGGCCGAGTGTGACCGGCTGCTCAGCGCCGGGAAGCTCACCGAGCGGGTGCTGCCAGCCGACCTACCGCCAGCCGGGGCGCAGCCACCGGCCCAGGGGCCGCCACCGGCCCAGGGGCCGCGACCGGCCGAGTCTGGGTCACAGGCGGCCGGGCCGCTGGTCCGGTCCCCCCGGACCGGGGATCGCCCGGCCCGGCCACCGGCCGCCGGGGAGAAGGAGCCACCTCCGGCGGCGAGGGCCGCGCCGGATCCGGGAAATGACCACTGGACCGTCCGGGATCCCTCCTTGGACGACCTCGCCACCGCCGCGCCCGGATCGGCGGCGCAGGCGCACGCCGCCGAGCTGCGCCGCCGTCACCGGGTGCTGGCCGTAGCCGCCCGGCTGGTCGGTGCGCGGACCACGGAACGCTCGTTCGCCATCGGCGTGAAGGGCGAGCGTGCGGTCGGCCGCAGGCTCAACCGGTGGGCGGCCGCCGCGGGCTGGCAGGTGCTGCACGCGGTGCCCGTCGGCGAGCGCGGCACCGACATCGATCACGTGGTCATCGGCCCGTTCGGCGTGGTCACGGTCAACACCAAGACCACGTCCACCTCCGTGTGGGTGGGCGAATTCGGCATGGTGGTTGGCCGCACGAAGGTGGACTACCTGCACAAGTCGCGGGCCGAGGGACGGCGTGCCGCCCAGTTGCTGTCCCGGGCGGCCGGCTGGCAGGTGCCGGTCCGGCCGGCCATCGTGTTCGTCGGCGCCCGCCGGTTCACCCCCGGCGGGGCGGGCCCACGGACGTCGCGGTGCTGCCCTCACCGCGGGCGCTGCACCGGTGGCTGCGCAAGCAGCCCGGCGCGCTGGATCCCGGCCAGCTGGCCGCGGTGTACGCCGCCGCCCGGCGGCCCAGCACCTGGCAGCGCCCGCAGCAGCGGCGCCGCTGACCGCGCGGACACTTACCCGTGCCGGGACACCACACAGTGCCCGTCCCACCGAAGGGCTGGGCCGGGCCCGGGCGGGCCTGGCGGGCCGGTCAGACCATGCCGGGCGGGGCGGAGTCCAGCGCCAGCTCGATCGCCTTGGCCAGCGCCCGCGCGGACTCGGCGGTCAGCTCCACCGCGACCCGGGCGGCCGGGCCCTGCGCCGGGTTGAGGAAATCGATGTTGAGCGTGTGCTCCGCGGGCGCGTGCACCGGGTGGTCGAAGTAGACGGTAGCGTCGGTCAGCCCGAACCAGCCCGCCGAACCCTTGCCGCTCCCGGTGACTGCGAGCTTCTCGGTGAGGTATGTGCACATGGTTGCGCTCCCGTTCAGCCGGCCAGGTACTTGCCGTACCAGTTCCAGATCTGCTGCCAGCCGTCGTTGGCCGCCTCCGGACGGTAGGCGGGCCGGTCCACCGCGAAGAACGCGTGCCCGGCGCCCGGGTAGGTGTGGAACTCGTGCGTCTTGCCCAGCCGGGTGAGCTCCTTTTCCAGCTCGTCCACCTGCTCCGGCGAGGGGTGCTGGTCTTCCTCCCCGAACAGCCCGAGCAGCGGGCAGGACAGGTTCTCGGCCAGGTGGATGATCGGGCCGACCTTCAGCGGCATGCCCTCGGGCGGGGTGCCAACCACGAAGGCGCCGTAGCAGTCCACGGCGGCGTCGAGCGGCAGGCTGCACGCGGCCAGGAACGACTGCCGCCCGCCGGAGCAGTAGCCGATCACCCCGACCTTGCCGTTCGACGTGGGCATCGCGCGCAGGTACTTCGCGGCGCCGTCCACGTCGCCGACCAGCCGCTCGTCCGGCACGCCGCCCTGGGCGCGGGCGGCCGCCGCGGCGTCGTCAGGACTGGCTCCCGGCGCCTCGCGGTGGTACAGGTTCGGGCACAGCGCCGCGTAACCGTGCACCGCGAACGTCCGGGTGATCTCCTTGGTCTGCTCGTCGTAGCCCGGCATGTGGTGGATCACCACGACGCTGCCGAACGGGCCGGGGCCCAGTGGCCGGGCGAGGTAAGCCTCGATCACGTCACCGCCGGCCCCAGTGATGCCTACGGTCTCCGCCATTATTGCGTCGTACATCAAGCACGTCCTTCCATGAGCGGCCGGTATCCCTGGGCGACCGGGGGTGCTGGCAATCGCGTTCTGGCAACCGGCCCTTATCTTGCCAGGCCCGGTCCCGGCCCGAGCAGGCCTCCCCAGGTAACCCGCTCCGCGGGCACGATTGGCCCGGTGAGAGGCTGTCCCAGTGGCACGTGCGGCACCGGTGCGGCCGTGCCGGTATGACTCCAGGCGCGAAAGGCGGATGACGTTGCCCTACACGGCGGACGCACAAGGCTGGACCTCGCTGACCTACACGGCGGCCGAAGACCGGTACCAGCAGATCCCCTACCGGCGCTGCGGGCGCAGCGGCGTCCGGCTCCCCGAGATCTCGCTCGGGCTGTGGCACAACTTCGGCGACGAGCAGCCCATCGCCACCCAGCGGGCGATCCTGCGGCGCGCGTTCGACCTCGGCGTCACACACTTCGACCTGGCCAACAATTACGGGCCCCACTATGGAAGCGCGGAGATCAACTTCGGCCGGCTCTTCCGCGAGGACTTCCGCCCGTACCGGGACGAGCTGATCATCTCGACGAAGGCCGGCTACGACATGTGGCCCGGGCCCTACGGCGAGTGGGGGTCCCGCAAGTACCTGCTGGCCAGCCTGGACCAGTCGCTGGCCAGGATGGGCCTGGACTACGTGGACATCTTCTACAGCCACCGGTTCGACCCGGACACGCCGCTGGAGGAGACGATGGGCGCGCTGGACACCGCGGTCCGGTCCGGCAAGGCACTGTACGCGGGCATCTCCTCCTACTCCGCCGAGCGGACCGAGGAGGCGGCCAGGATCGCCCGGCAACTGGGCACGCCGGTGCTCATCCACCAGCCCTCGTACTCGATGCTGAACCGGTGGATCGAAGGCGGCCTGCTGGACGTGCTGGAGCGCGAGGGCATCGGCTGCATCCCGTTCTCCCCGCTGGCCCAGGGTGTGCTCACCGGCAAATACCTCGACGGCATCCCGGCGGGCTCACGGGCCAGCCGGGACTCCTCGCTGTCGGCCGACCAGATCGGCGAGCGCACGCTCGGGCACGTGCGGGCACTGGGTGAGATCGCCCGCCAGCGCGGCCAGTCGCTGGCCCAGCTCGCGCTGGCCTGGACGCTGCGGGACAAGCGGGTCACCTCGGCGCTGATCGGTGCCAGCAGCGTGGCCCAGCTCGAGGAGAACCTGGCCGCCGCCGGGAACACCGGTTTCACCAGCGAGGAACTCGCCGCCATCGACCGCGACGCGGTGGAGGCCGGCATCAACCTGTGGGCTGCCTCCAGCGCCAGGTAACCAGGAGTCCAGGTGACCACGGTCACCGTGATGACGTTCAACATTCACCACGGGCAGGGCACCGACGGCGTCCTGGACCTGGCCCGGATTGCCCGCGTGATCAAGACCGGCGGCACCGGCATCGCCGGCCTGCAGGAGGTGGACCGCCACTACGGCGCGCGCAGCAACTGGGCCGACCAGGCCGCCGGGCTGGCTGCGCTGCTCGGCTGGCAGGTGGCGTACGGCGCCAACATCGACCGCGACCCGCCCGCGCCGGGGGGACCGCGCGTCCAGTACGGCAATGCCGTCCTGTCGCGTTACCCGATTGCCCACTGGCAGAACACCCACCTGCCCGGGTCCGCCGGCGCGGAGCAGCGCGGCCTGCTGCACGCCCAGATAGCCGTGCCTGGCGTCCCGCTGCACGTCTATGTCACGCATCTTGACGCGTTTTCCCCGGCTGACCGGGTCCAGCAGGCCCGGCAGGTCGTGGCGCTGGTGGACGGGAACTGTCCCGCTGTGCTGCTCGGCGACTTCAACGCACGCCCGGATGCGCCGGAGATCGGCACGCTACGAGGGGCGCTGACGGACACCTGGACGGCGGCCGCCGGCGGCGACCCGATGGCCACGCCGCCCGCCGGGGCACCGGCGGCACGCATCGACTACATCTTCACCAGCCGGCGGCTGGCTGCGGCCTGGACACGTGTCGGCACCGCCGATCCCGCCGCGTCGGACCACGCGCCCGTGCTGAGCCGGCTAACCCTCGCCGCCAGCCGTTAACGGCCAGGGCGAAGCAGCGATATGGGCGCCCCCGGCGTCATTAGCACGTGACGATTTCCGGACAAAGGAGATTCACGTGCGACATCATGCACCACGGATAGCCACCGCCGCCGGGACCATCGCCGCGCTGGCCGGGATGCTGGCGGCCGGCGGGCTCGCCCCGGCCAGCGCGGTGACCGCCCGGCCGCGGGCCACGCTGTACACGCTGACGTTCCGGGCCACCAACCTGGCCGGGCGGCCAGACAGCGACGGCACGATGAACCTGATCAGCGTGGACGACACCAGCCTGCCTAAGCACAGCTACGTCAAGTTCACCCACGGCGTGGCCACCTACCAGGTCCCGGCGGGCCACTACTTCGCGCTCGGCTCGCTCGGCGGCGTGCCGCCGGCCGCGAGCCCGACGCGGTACGTCGTGCTGCCCCAGATCACCGTGACCGGGAACCGGACCGTGGCCGTGCGGGAGAGCGCGGCCAGCAGCCCGGTGACGATGACCACGCCGCGGCCCGCGACCGCCCTGGACACCGACATATGGCTGGAGCGCAGCGGCGCCGCCGGGCGGCCGATCGTGTTCGAGCTCTACAACCCCAGCGACGGCCGGATGTGGCTTAGCCCGGAGCACACCAGGCCGCCGGTCGGCACGCTGCGGGTGGCGGTGAACCAGCACCTGGAATCCCCGCCGGGCAGCACCGTTCCTTACGAGTACACGCTCAGCTACACCGACCCGCCCGGGATCATCCCCAGCCAGCACTACGTGGCCACCGCCCGCCAGCTGGCGACCGTGCACGAACGCTTCTACCAGCCGGTGAAGACGCACGGAGGCTGGGCGCTCAACGGGAGCCTGCCCGGCACCAACCCCAACAACAACGCGGACTGGTTCGGCTTCATCGAGCCGGCCGGGCCGACCCTAAGCTACCCCGGGCGGCTCACCGAGTACGCCGGGGGGACCGGCACCGCCACGATGGAATGGTTCGGGCAGTACTTCTCCGTTCCCGGGGCGCCAACGGCGCCGGGTGACATCCGGCTGCTCCACCCGGGTGTGAAGCTGACCGAGAACTGGGGCGCCTACCCGCTGCACACGGCCGCGAACGTGCTGCTGACCAGCAAGCCCAACATGTTCGGCGCGATGCTGCCCTCGGCATCGCGGGACGGCCGCACGCTGACCCTGCAGGTCGACCCGTTCGACGACAACCAGCCCGGGCACGTCATCGGCTGGCTCGGCTCGACCAAGACCAGCAAGGTAACAGGCACCTACCAGGTAGACCAGAATGGCACCAAGATCGCCGGAGGCAACGCCGTCAGCGGATCCGCGCCCGGCACCGGGTTCTACACCAAGACCACGCTGCCGTCGGCGAAGCCGTCCACCATCCGGTTCTCGCTGCAGGTCAGCCGCACCGGCCCGGACTACCCGCTGTCGACCGCCGACCGCACCGTCTGGACCTGGCACACCGCCCCGCCCGGCGCGGCGAAGCTGCCGGCCGGCTGGACCTGCGTGCAGTACCAGCGGGTCAGCAACTGCCAGGTGCAGCCGATGCTGATGCTGCGGTACGCGGTGGCCGGGCTCAGCCCGCACGGCGCGACCCCTGCCGGCCGCCAGGTGCTGCACCTGTCGGTGGGCCACCTGCAGGCCGCGGCGGCCAGCGCGATCACCCGCGCCGCGGTCTCGGTGTCCGTCAACGGCGGCAAGTCCTGGCACCAGGCCAGCGTCACCGGGCACGATGGCCACTACACCGCGGTGTTCAGCGCCCCGGCGGGCGCGAAGGTGAGCCTGCGCACCAGCGCCGCGGACGCGGCGGGCGGAACCGTCACCGAGACGATCGCCAGCGCCTACCAGATCACCTGACGGGAGACTCAGCATAAGCACCAAGCCAGGCGTCTTATGAGTATGCCGACCAGCCGCGAGATGACCGGCCGCGCCGCGCCCGCGGCGGAGGAGTTCATCGACTCGCTGTACCGGGCGCACGCGGTCACCCTGGTCCGGGTGGCATTGCTGCTGGTCGGCGACCAGCCGACGGCCGAGGACGTGGTCCAGGACGCGTTCTTGCAGCTTTACCGGGGCCTGCCAAGGCTCAGGGACCGCGACAAGGCGCTGCCGTACCTGCGCGCGTCGGTCGTCAACGGGGCCCGCTCGATGCTGCGGGCCAGGCGGCGCGCGCTGCTGCGCAAGACCCAGCACCAGCCCGCGGTGTGGTCGGCCGAGTCGGCCGCGCTGGAGGGTGAGGAGCGCCGGGCCGTGCTGGGCGCCGTGGCCAGGCTGCCGCGGCGCTCCAGGGAGGTGCTGGCCCTGCGCTACTACCTGGATCTGCCCCGACCAGGAGATCGCCGCGACGCTCGGCATCAGCCGGGGCACCGTGTCATCGACCGCGTCCCGGGCGATGGCCGTGCTCGCCCGCGACCTGAAGGAGGAGCGGTGAACACGCTCGAGGACCGGTTGCGTGACGCCTACCAGGCCGCCGCGCACACCGTGCAGCCGGAATCCGTGCTGGCCGGCGGTGCCCGCCATCCGCGTGACCGTGACCAGGGCACCCGGCGGGACAGGCACGGCCGGCGGCTGCTGATACCGTTCGCGGCCGCCGCCGCGGTCACCGCGGTGGTGGCCGGCAGCACGATGCTGGCGCAGCACACCGTGGCCGGACCCGGCCGCCACCGCGGCCAGGTCACGCCGGCCACGGCCGCCACCGGCACGCCCCGGTTCTTCGTCGCGATGAACTGGACGTTGCATCCGTCGATGTTCGTGGTGAACGCGGCCACCGGGGCCAGGGGCGCGGCGATCACCCCGCCGTTCCCGGCCACCGAACTGCGCGGGGTGGCCACCGGGGACGGCAGGACGTTCGTGGTCGCGGCGGCACGGCCCGGTGTCTGCCGCACCGCGCTGTACCGGTTCGTCCTGTCCCCGGCCGGCCGCCCGGCCGCGATGACCGAGTTCGCCACCGTGCCGGGTGCGATCGGCCTCCCCTGGAGCATGGCGGTCGCCGGGAACGGCCGGACGATCGCCTACAGCGCACAGCCGGGCTGCCCGGCCGGCCCCCCGTCCGGCCGGCCCGCACAGCACCAGGACATGGCCTACCTGGCGGTGGTCAACACCACCACCGGCCACACGAAGCGCTGGCCGTTCGTGAACCGGCCTGGCCCAGGAGAGGTGTCGCTGAGTGCGGACGGACGGGAGGTATCCCTCGGGGACCGGGTGCTGCCCACCGACGCAGCCGAGGGGAGCCTGGCCTCCCGTGGCCGGCTGGTGGCCAGGAAGGGCGAGTTCGGCCACAACACGGCCATCGGCAGCGCGCTGCTGGCCCCGGATGGCCGGTCGGCCTACTTCAGCACGTTCCGCGTCAGGAGCCATAAGCCGGCCGGCGGCTGGCAGCTGCGGGTATTCGACCTCGCCACCGGGCACACCTGGCTGGTGCACAGCTTCCCCGGGACCCAGTCGACGATGGCCGCCGCATACGCCGGGCCCAGCGGCCGGTACCTGCTCATCGAGTACGACACGCGGCGAGGAATGGGCGTCACCCGGCTGGCCAGGCTCGACGTCGGGAGCGGGCAGGTGACGCAGCTCCATGCCTCGTGGGCGGCCGAGGCGGCGATCGCCTGGTAGACGTCGGCGGCCCGTCGACCGGCCAGATTGGATGAACGGCTCCGCGGCGCCGGCCAGCGCCCCGGGTGACCGTGGGCGGTTGCGCGGCCCGGCGAAGCCGTTCATCCAATGGCTTGGGGGAAGGTGAACAGGCGGTCCGGGTCGTAGGCGGCCTTGACCCGGGTGAGCCGGGAGTAGTTGGCGCCGTAGTAGGCCTGCCGCCAGTTGGCGAGCGCCGGGTCGATGTAGTTCTGGTAGGCCTGCCCGCTGGCGTAGGGCCGCATGGCGGCGTAGAAGCCGTCCTGCCAGTCCCGCTGGGCGGACACGCCGGCGGTGGCACCGGAGTTCCAGGTGGTGGTGTACTGCGCCAGGAACAGCGCGTCCCGGTGCACGAACGCGGTCTGCGCCGGGCCGACCCGGTTGATCGCGCCGCCGCAGGCGTCGAACGCCACTCCCCCGGTGCCGCCCGCGGCGCCCGGCACGCCCTGCAGCTTCTCTACCTGGCTCAGCAGCGTGCCGATGCCGGAGCTGCTCAGCGGCCGGGTGAAGAAGTCCGACCTGGCCAGCTCCGGCTGCCGGGTGAGCTGGCCGCCGGCCGCCTGCCAGGGCAGGTGGCAGCCGGCCACGCTCTGCTGCGCGCACCCGGCCTCGGTCAGCATCGCGTCCAGGTAGCTGTAGGTCTGCACGTACGGGCTGGCCGGGCCGGTGCCGACGGCCGAGTACAGCCGGTCGAGCTGGGCCGCCAGGGCACCGGTGTCGCCCAGGTAGCTGCCGCCGACCTGGATGGTGGGCGTGCCGCCGCCGGGCGCGGCGGCCAGGTGCAGGTTCGACCACAGCTCGTCGGGGGCGCTGGGTGCCCAGTGCTGCCAGCCGGAGATCACCTTGTCGGCCTGGGCCCACGGCCAGCTGAGGAAGAACAGCACGATGCCGGAGACGGGGTGGGTGCGGAAGGTGAACGAGGTGGCGACGCCGAAGTTGCCGCCGCCCCCGCCGCGGCTGGCCCAGTACAGGTCGCTGTCGGAATTCGCGTCGCAGTGCCGGGACTTCCCGTCCGCCGTAACGATCTTCACGGCCTCCAGGTTGTCGCAGGTCAGCCCGAACGCGCGGGACACCACACCGACGCCGCCGCCGAGGGTCAGCCCGGCGACGCCGACGTTCGGGCAGGAACCGCCGGGCACGGTGACGCCGTGCGCGGCCAGCTTGCTGTACAGGTCGATGAGGAACGTCCCGGCTCCCACCTCCGCCAGCCCGGCGGCGCTGTCGGCGCGCACGGAGTCCATCTGGGTCACGTCGATGATCAGCCCGGACGTGCCGGACCAGCCGGCGTAGCTGTGCCCGCCGGAGCGGGCCGCGATCGGCACGATGTGGCCGCGGGCGAAGGCCAGGCAGGTGGCGACGTCATCCGCGCCGGTGCAGTGGGCGATGCCGGCCGGCCTGATGCCGTCGAACCGCGGGTCGAACAGCAGCCGCGCCGTGCGGTAGTAATTGTCGCCCGGCCTGATCAGCTGGCCGTCCAGGTCGTGGCCGAGCGCGGACCAGTCCGCGCTGGTCGGCACGGTGCGCCGCCGGGCCGGGGACGAACTGGACGGCGATGGCCCCGGCCGCCCCAGCGGCCGGTGCGAGCCGCAGCCGGACAGCCCGGCCGCGGCCCCGGCCGCGCCGGCCGCGGCGGCCGCGCCGAGGAACGCCCGCCTGCTCAGCACCGGCCTGGCCGGTACCCGCTCGCCCGCTGTCACCCGCGCCCCCTCGTCACCGGAGTGTGTCACGTGCTAAGACTGCCGAGCCCGGCATCCGGTTGGGCAGCGCCACGCCGCCCCGCGTTATATAACTTGACTAGCATATACCGGTTCAGTTATATTCCTGGCATGGCAACTTCGTTCCAGGTGCTCGCCGAACCCACCCGGCGCCGCATCCTCGACATGCTGCTCGAACGGCCGCGGCTCGTCGGCGAGCTTGCCGGGCGGCTGGGCCTGAGCCAGCCAGGCACCTCCAAGCACCTGCGCGCGCTGCGTGAGGCCGGGCTGGTCCACGTGCGCCAGGACGCGCAGCGCCGCTGGTATGAACTGCAACCCGGGCCGCTCGTCGAGATCGACACCTGGCTGCAGCCCTACCGCAAGCTGTGGGCGGAGAGCCTGGACGCCCTGGAGCGCCACCTCGACACCATGCCAGACGACGGCACCATGCCGGACAACCAAGGAGGGGACCGATCGTGAACGCCACCCTGCACACCAAGGACGGCCAGACCACACTCCGTTTCGAGCGCCGCCTCGCGCACCCGCCGCAGAAGGTCTGGCGGGCGCTGACCGACCCCGCCGAGCTCACCCACTGGTTCCCGCAGGACCTCGAGGGCAGCTTCACCGAGGGCGCGAAGCTCCGCTTCGCGTTCCGTGAGCAGCCGTCGCTGGGCGGCGAGGTGGTGCCGGACTTCACCGGTGAGGTGCTGGAGATCGACCCGCCACGGCTGCTCGTCTACACCTGGGCCGATGACACGCTGCGCTGGTCGCTGATCCCGGACGGCGACGGCTGCTTGCTGGTATTCACCGACACGTTCACCGAGCACGGCAAGGCGGCCAGGGACGCCGCGGGCTGGCACCTGTGCCTGGACGCGCTGGACGCGCGGCTGGGCGGCGCACCGGCCGGGCCGGCCACCGCCTGGCGGGAGTACTACGACGCCTACGCGGCGAGTTTCGGCCCGGGCGCCGCCACCGCGGCCCTGCCGGGCTGACCGGCCAGCGCCGGGGAGCCAGCGCCGGGGAGTCTGCCCAGCCAGTCTTCCCGGCGCCCGCGATCCGTGCGGTCCCGGGAAATTCCAGAAATGAGGCAACATCCCCGCGGTGCGGAGCGTACTTAGTCCGGATAGAACGGTCCCAGACGGCCGTACGCAAACGCCATCCGGAGGTCACCATGCGTTTCAGAATGCTCCGCCCCGCGGCGGCCACAGCCGGCCTGGCGGCGACCCTGCTGGCCTGCGTCACACCGGCGGCGGCCGCCGGGCACCGCGCGGCCCCGCCGCGGGGCACGGTCACCGCGGCGGGGCCGCGCCTGGTCGCCGGCGACCAGGGCCGCAGCCGGCAGGGTGGCGCCGGCCCGCGGTGTGTCACCATCCTGGCCGCCACCGGCCGCACCAGGGCCAGCACCCCGCCGCGGCAGCGGGCCGGGACGGGGCACGCCACCACCTACACCGTGACGGTTACCGGAACCACGATCACCGGGCAGCCCGCGGGCGCCCGGTCCGGCCAGGTGTTCCTGTTCAACGCCGATGACTCCGCCCGTTTCGACAATCCCGTCAGATCGGTGCTGCCGTTCAGCCATGGAACCGCGACGTTCCATGTGCCGGCCGGCCACTACTGGGCGGTCGGGGACTTCATCAGGCAACGGCCCGCACACAAGACCTACGACGAGTACCTGGACGTGCTGCCGCAGTTCACCGTGCGCGGCAAAACCACGGTGCGGCTGACCGCGCGCCTGGCCACCAGCCGGGTGCAGGCGGTGCTGCCCCGCCCGGCGGTCCCGCAGGACACGCTCTTCCAGCTGATCAGATCCGCCGCGGCCGGCCCGCCGGTCAGCGTGTCCTGGATCGAGGCGGGGAACGGCCCCGGCAGCCCAGAGCCCGCGCTGTACGTAAGCCCCACGGCGGCCCGCCCCACGGCCGGCCGGCTGGCCACGGTCACCGTCGAGCACCTGGGCACGGCGGCCTTCCCGCAGGACAGCCGGTACGTGTACGGCCTGGCCTACCAGTCGACCGGGACCATCCCGGCGCAGCGGCGCGTGGTGCACCAGGCCGCGCTGGCCACGGCGCACCAGCGGTACTACTCCGACATCGGGTCCTGGGGGCTGGCCACCACGCTGCCCACGTTCCCCGTCGAGAACCGGGTCTGCCCGGTGGGCGGTGCGCTGTTCTGGGGCCTGCACTTCCCGCGGCGGCAGACCATGTACCTGTCGGCCGGCCCGGCGGTGTCCTGGCAAACGCAGTACATCCAGAACGTCGCCCAGGACTACTCCGGCGGCCAGGTGACCGCACCGCGCGCCTTCGTCCCCGGCCAGCGGGTGACGCAGAGCCTCGGCGGCTACCCGCTGCATCCGGCGCCCGACGTGCGGCTGGGCGACATCGCCGGGCTGCCGCCGACCCAGGTGTCGGCCGGCCGTACCGGGAACACGCTGGGCCTGGCCATGACGGCGTTCAGCGACAGCGCCCCCGGCGATCTCGGGCAGGGCACGTTCCCGCCGCTGAAGGCGGCGGCCAGCTACCAGATCGACCAGAACGGGACGAAGATCGCGGGCGGGACCGTGCCTAAGTTCTACGGCACGTTCGCGGAGGCTGCCACGCTGAGCCCGTCACCGTCGGTGATCCGGTTCCGTCTCGACACATCCGAGGGGGCGAAGCTGGGGCCGCTGTCGCGGGCCACCCGGACCGTCTGGACCTGGCGGTCGGCGCCCGGACGCGGAGCCAGGCCGCCGGCCGGCTGGACCTGCCCGCCCGGCGGGGCGGCCGGCCGGCCGTGCGCGGTGCAGCCGATGATGACGCTGCGCTATCACGTGACGGGCCTGCGGCTGGACGGTTCCGCCGCCCCCGGCCAGCAGGTGGTGCGCGTCCTGGCCGGGCACATCCAGCTCGCCAGGGCGGCCAGGGTCACCCGGGCCGCGGTGGCGGTGTCGTTCGACGGCGGCAAGACCTGGCGGGCCGCCCGGATCACCGGCCGCCACGGCAGCTACGCGGCGGTGTTCACCGCCCCGGCCGGGGCCAGGGTGACGCTGCGGACCAGCGCGGCCGACGCGGCAGGCGGCTCGGTCACCGAGACGATCACCAACGCCTACCGGACCGGTGCCTGATCACCCCGTTCACCGTCCCGCCGGACTGTCAGCACCTGGCGGGATAATTCATTTGCCCGAATTGCGAGCCCGGGTTAAGATGCTTGAGTAGCTCAATCATTGAGCTTTTCACAGTCTCACAAGCTCAACGGTTGAGCCGCTCAGCGGCACAGGGCAGGAGGGGCGTCATGGCCGAGCAGCCGGGGACCGACCGGCTCGACGAGGAGATCGCCGACGCCTTCGGCGAGCTGTTCCAGCAGACCGTCGAGCGGTTCGAGGATCTGGCCCGGCGGTTCTCCCTCCCGGCGTTCTGCGTCAAGGCGCTGCACATGCTCGGCTCGCCCATGGCCATGAAGGAGCTCGGCCGGAAGTTCCACTGCGACCCGTCGTTCGTCACCGCGATCGCCGACGCACTCGACTCGCACGGGCTGGGCCGGCGGGAGACCGACGCCAAGGACCGCCGGATCAAGAACCTGCTGCTCACTCCCAAGGGGATGCAGCTGCGGGAACGGGTCGAGCGGGAACTGCACGAGTGCATGCCGTGGACCGGCGCGCTGGACGCCGACGAGCGCGAATGCCTGCTCGGCCTGCTGCGCAAGATGATCGGGGCCGAAAACCAGCGGCGGGCCAGGGACACCTCGGCCGCCGCGGCGCAGACCATAGCCACCCCGCAGGCAGCCGCCGGGGGAAACCGCGCCGGGGAGGTGAGTCAAGACCCAACCGCGGCCGCACGCAGCGGCAGCTAGCGCGGCATCCCGGGGGTCGGCGAGTCTGGCACGGGGACAGTTAAGCCGCCGCAGTCCGTTTCCAACCCACAGCTTCGAAGTGCCCGGCACGAGGTGCCAGGGTGCTGGTTCACTACGCCTTCAGCAAGGGGAGTTCACCAATGTCCACCGCACAATCCACGACCGGGCAGCGCGCCCAGACCGGGGTGACTGCGGCCGGGCCCGCCCAGCGTCACCTGGGCCTGGCGCTCGCGGTCATCGCCACCGCGCAGCTCATGGTGGTGCTTGACGCGACGATCGTGAACGTCGCGCTGCCGCATATCCAGAACGCGCTCGGCTTCTCCGGCTCCGGCCTGGAGTGGGTCGTCAACGCCTACGCCCTGACCTTCGGCGGGTTCCTGCTGCTCGGCGGCCGCGCCGGGGACATCCTCGGCCGGCGCCGGATGTTCATCATCGGCGTGCTGCTGTTCTCGGTGGCCTCGCTGCTCGGCGGGTTCGCCACCACGCAGGCCTGGCTGCTGACCGCCCGTGCGGTCCAGGGAATCGGCGGCGCCATCGTCGCGCCCGCCGCGCTGTCACTGGTCACCACCACATTCCCGGAGGGCCCACCGCGCAACCGGGCGATGGGCGTGTACGCGACGATGAGCGTCGCCGGTGCCGCGGTCGGCCTGCTGGCCGGCGGCCTGCTCACCAGCTACCTGTCCTGGCGCTGGGTGCTGTTCGTCAACGTGCCGATCGGCATCGCGGTCGCCGCGGCCGGGGCGTACGTGCTGGGCGCGGGTGAGCGGCTGCGCGGAAGCCGGTTCGACCTGCCCGGCGCGATAACCGGCACCGGCGGCCTGGCCGCTCTGGTGTACGGCCTGTCCGCCGCGGCGCCCGCCGGCACCGGCCCGTCGCACTGGGGTGACGCCAAGGTCATCGGCTCGCTGGTGGCCGCGGCCGTGCTGCTGGTGTCCTTCATCCTCATCGAGATGCGCAGCGAGCATGCGCTGCTGCCGATGCGCATTCTGCGCGACCGGAACAGGTTGGCGGCCAACCTGATCATGCTCTGCGTCGGCACGGCGATGTTCGGGATGTTCTTCTTCCTGACCGTCTTCGTGCAAACCGTGTGGGGCTACAGCCCGCTGAAGACCGGCGTCGCCTACCTGCCGATGGTCGGCGTGATCATGCTGATGGCCGGCCTCGGCACCTACCTGGTGCCGCGGATCGGCGCCCGGCCGCTGCTGCTGGCCGGCACGCTGGTCGGCACGGGCGGCATGTTCTGGCTGTCCCGGATCAACGAGCACAGCAGCTACGCCGGAGGGCTGCTCGGCCCGATGCTGGTCACCGCGGCCGGGCTGGGTGTGCTGTTCATGCCGATCACGCTGATCGCGCTGTCCAAGGTGTCGGACCGGGACGCCGGGAGTGCCTCCAGCCTGCCCAACGTCGGCCAGCAGGTCGGCGGCGCGATCGGGCTCGCCGTCCTGGGCACGGTCGCCTGGACCGCGGTCTCGGGCAACCTGCGCACCCAGCTGGCCTCGGCGGCGGCCGCCGCAGCCAAGGCCGGGCATGCGGTGCACGCCAAGGCCGGCGCCGCGGTGCCGCGTCCCATCTTCGATCACGCACTGTCCTACGGATTCTCCCGCGGGTTCCTGGTCTCGGCCGGGATCGCCCTGATCGGCTTCATCGTCACGGTTCTGATGATCCGGACCACCAAGGAGGACCTGCAGGGCGTGCAGAGCCCGATGATGGGCTGACCGCCGCTCGCTACGGATCGCGGCACCCGGCCGGGTGCCGCGATCCGGCATGTCCGGGCCTAGACGTCCGCGGCGGCCCTGCGGGCTTCGGCCACGCTGGGCGGGTCGGCGCCGGCCCGGGCGCAGGTGAGGGCGGCGATCAGCACCGCCCAGCCGATGACCTCACCCAGCGCGTCCGCGGTGACCCGGGCCAGCCCGGCCCCGCCGCCGAGCAGGCCGCGCTGTCCCAGCGCGTCCAGCAGCCCCGCGCTGAAGGCATCACCGGCGCCGACGGTGTCCACGATCGCGGTGGCCGGAGCCGGCCGGCTGACCTCGGCGCCGCCGGGCGCCAGCGCGAACGCGCCGCGCTCCCCCAGCGTGATGACCACGACGCGGGGGCCGAGCCGCTGCCAGCGGCGTGCCACCTCCGCATGCCCGGCGCCGGGATACAGCCAGCCGATGTCTTCCTCGCTCGCCTTGACCAGGTGCGCCAGCCGGAGCTGCCGCTCCACCCGCGCGACCTCGTCGGCGTGGGCGGCGGCCAGGGACGGCCGGATGTTCGGGTCGATGCTGATCGTCACGGCGCCCCGGGCGTGCTCGGCGGCCAGCAGCCGCTCCACCGCGCCGGCCCCGGGCGGCATGGACAGCACCAGCGACACGGCATGCAGCGCGGCGACGTCGGGCCGGATCTGGCCGGGCAGCTCGGCCGGCGTCCACTGCCAGTCGGCGGTGCCGTTGGCGTAGAACGAATACACCGCCCGGCCCGCGTCGTCCAGGGTCGCCAGCGCCAGCGTGGTGGGCTCGGCGGCGCAGGTCACGTCGCGGAGCGAGACCCCGTTCCCGGCCAGGTTCGCGGTCAGCTGGCGGCCCAACTGGTCGCCGCTGATCCTGGCCAGCATCGAGCACGGCGCGCCGAGCCGGGCCAGGGCGACCGCGACGTTCGCCCCGCTGCCCCCGTTGTATGCCTGGTAACGCCCGCCTCCCTGGTCCACCAGGTCGATGAGCACCTCGCCGGCGACCGTGATCAGCTGCTCCGCCACGGCGCGGTCAGGACCTGGATTCCAGCAGGAACGCCGGGTGCTTGGGCGCGGCGGCGCGGATCTGCTCGTCGGTGGAGTCCGGCCCGACCCCGTCGAAGAACACGCCCACCTCGGCCTTCCAGCGCTTCAGGTAGGCACGCAGCACGGGAATCTTCTCCTCGCCCGACAGCTCACGGCCCAGGTAGCTCTTCCGCCTGCCGCCAAGCAGCAGGTCTAGCTGCCCGCCGCCGGCCCGGACGTTGCGCACCCATTCAGACTCGCCCCGCGGCGAGACCAGGTACTCCCGGCCGTCCAGGACGAGCAGGTTGACCGGGGTCCGCCGGGACAGTCCTGACTTGCGGCCCTTCACCTCCAGCACGCGGCTGCCCAGAACGCTGAAGCCCGCCCTGGTGAGGACGGCGACCAGCTTGTTGAAGACGTTCTGGGTGAGCCACCCTGGCTTGCGGTAGTGCGGGTCAGGCACGATGTCCGCCCCTCTCGCTGCTGATGCTGTCTCCAGCTTGCCTTGGACCCGGACCGGAACGCGACCGGCGCCAGGCATATCTTGACATCTGGCGGTGACCGTGGCTTGATCCTAGACATCGTTGTCATCTGCCCGGGCGGGCGCCGGCCGGGCTGTCCCGCCAGCGCGGGATATGACCGGAACTGGACCAGGGAGGTGCCTGTGAGCGACGCCGGGCCGGTGGTGCTGGGGCCGAACCAACCCGATCGGTTCTACCGCGGTGGGGCGCGGATCACGGCCTTCCGGGCCGGCACGGCCGACGGGGCGGAGCCGCGGAACGCAGAGCACCGGCCCGAGGACTGGGTCGGCTCGGCGACCCCGGTGTTCGGCACGGCGGCCGACGGCCTGACCTGGCTGCCAGACGGCCAGCTGCTGCGCGACGCGATCAGCGCCGACCCGCTGGGCTACCTCGGCCCGCAGCACGCGCAGGCATTCGGCACCAGCCCGGCGCTGCTGGTCAAGCTGCTCGACGCGGGCGAACGCCTGCCCGTGCACTGCCATCCCGATGACCCTTTCGCGCGCCGGCACCTGGCCTCCGCGTGCGGGAAGACCGAGGCGTGGGTGGTCATCGACGCCTCCCCTGGCAGCGAGGTCCACCTGGGCTTCCGGGAGGAGGTCCCGGCGGACGTGCTCGGCGGCTGGGTGGACACCCAGTCCCCGGCCATGCTGGCGGCGCTCAACCGGATGCCGGTGCGGCCGGGGGACGCGATCCTGGTCCCCGCCGGGCTGCCGCACGCGATCGGCGCGGGAGTGTTCGTCGTCGAACTGCAGCAGCCGACCGATTTCTCGGTCCTGCTGGAGTGGGAGTCGTTCCCGATCGACGGCCCCTCCGACGGCCATCTCGGGCTGGGCTACGGCCTGGCGCTGGACTGCGTGGACCGCTCGGCCTGGGACCATGACCGGCTCGCGTGCCTGCGCGGTACCGCCAGCGCCGCCCAGGCCGGCCCGGTGGCCAGCGTGTTCCCGGCGGCCGCCGGGCCGTACTTCGCGGCGCAGCGGATCCGGCCCGGCCAGGGCACCGTCGCGGCCGATCCGGGGTTCGCCATCCTCGTCGTGCTGTCCGGCCGGGGGCTGCTGCACACCGAGCACCGCGGCGATCTGGCGATCAGCCGGGGCATGACGATCCTGATGCCCTACGCCGCGGGCGGCAGCGAGCTGTCCGGCGACTGCGAGCTGATCCGCTGTCTGCCCCCGGATGGCGCCGCCTGACCCCGGCATCGCGTGGCCCGGCTCAGGACGAGCCCAGCAGCCGGATGCAGATGACAACGAGCAGCACGCCGAACACGATCCACGGTGCCACGGCGAGCAGATTGCTGACGGTCATCCGCCTCGCCTTCCTCGCCTGGGAGTCATCGTGCTGTCCAGTGCACCGCCCGGCCGTGCCGGCCCGGTGCAGCTGGCGTGGTGACGGTGTGAAGGACCGTCACCGGCCGGACCGGGCGCCGGTGGCTGCCGGCGGGATGGACTGCAGCAGGTGACTGGCCAATCCCTGTCCCCTCCCCGGACGACGTGACCGCCAGTACACCCGGCCGGGAAGGAGCCGCGGTGCGGAGCCGGTGGAGACCGCGTGAAGATCCCAGGCTCAGCCGTCCGCGCCGTTGAGTATCTCCGCGAGCTTGCTCAGGTTCAGGTTGCCGCCGGAGACCACGCAGACCACCTTCCCTGGCCCGGCCCGCCCGGATAGCGCCGCCGCCGGGGCCAGCGCGCCCGCACCCTCGGCGATCACCCTGACCCGTTCGGCAAGGGTGCGGACGGCGGCCGCGACCTCGGCCACCGGGATGGCGGCCGCGCCGTCGACGAGCGGCCGCACCAGCGGCCACATGCTGTCCAGCACGCCGCGGCTGCCCGCGCCGTCCACGAACGAAGGCTGGAAGCCGATCTGGACCGGGTAGCCGGCCGCGAGCGCGGCGGCCATGCCGTGGCCGCCTTCGGGCTCCGCGGTGAGGATCCTGGTCTGCGGGCGCAGCGCCTTGACCGCGCTGGCGATCCCGGCGGTCAGCCCGCCGCCGCCGTAGGGGATCACCACCGTGTCAGGGTCTGGCAGGTCCTCGAGAATCTCCAGGCCGATGGTGCCGTTCCCGGCCATCACGCCGGGGTCCTGCACCGGGTGCACGAACAGCCCTTCGATCCCGTCGGCGCGGCCCTCGACGATCACGTTCCACCAGTCGTCGTAGGGGCGCTTCAGCACCTGCCCGCCGAGCCGTTCGATCGCGGCCAGCTTGGCCTGCGGCGCCTGCTCGGGCACCACGATGGTGGCCGTCAGCCCCAGCGAGCGCGCGACCCATGCCACTCCCTGGGCCATGTTGCCGGCGCTGGCGGTGACCAGGCCCTTCGCCCGGTCGGCCGGGGAGGCGACCCGCACCGCATTGGTCGCGCCGCGAATCTTGAACGAGTTGATCGGCTGGAGGTTCTCCAGCTTGAGGTAGATCTCGGCCGGGGCGTCCTCGACATGCAGCCGCACCAGTGGGGTGCGCACCGCCACGCCGGCGATCCGGTCCCGCGCCGCCTCGATCTGGGCCAGTTCGATCACTGCGCCGCCTCCCTGCCCGCCTCCGGGTCAGTCATCCTGCCCTGCCCGGCCACCGGGCCTTCCCCAGTCACCGGGCCTTCCCCAGTCACCGGGCCTTCCCCGGCCACCAGGCTCTCCCCGGCCACCGCGGCCAGCACCGCCGCCCGCTCCGCGCCGTCCAGCGGATGCGCCAGCGCCTCGGCCACCACGGCCAGGTGTTCCGGGCGGCCCGGGCCGACGACGATCTGGTCTACCCGGGGGTCGGCCAGCAACCAGGCCAGCGCGAGACCGCCGGGCGACATCCCCCGGGCCGCGGCCAGCGCGGCCAGCCGGTCCAGCGCGCCGAACGTCTGCTCGTTCACCAGCCCGCGGTAAGGCTCGGGGCGCTGGGTCATCCGGGATCCGGCGGGAAACGGCTCACCGCGCCGGTACTTACCGGTCAGCCAGCCGCCGGCCAGCGGGCCGAACGCCAGGTAGGCGACGTCCCGCCCGGCGCACAGCGGGATGACCCCGGCGGCATCCCCGCGGTCCAGCAGTGAGTGGCTGTTCTGCACCGCCCGCGGCTGGCCGGCCGCCAGCGTGGCCGCGAGCTGGGCGGCGGTGACGTTGCTCACCCCGTACGCGCCGATCAGCCCCCTGTCCCGGGCCTGGCCGAACGCGCCGGACGACTCCGCCAGCGGCACGTCCGGGTCGAACTCGTGCGCCAGGTACAGCTCGACGCGGTCCACGCCGAGCCGGTCCAGGCTGCTCCGCAGCTGCCGGGTGATCCGTTCCGGCCGCAGGCCCTGGTCGTCACCCGCGCGCATCGGGTTGTAGGTCTTGGTGGTCAGCGTGGGACGGACACCGCGGGACCGGATCCAGCGGCCGATGGCCAGCTCGCTGCGGCCGCCGCCGTAGGCGTCGGCGGTGTCGAAGTGGGTGATGCCCACCTGCCAGGCGGCGTCCATCAGGGCCAGCGCCTGGTCCTCGCCCAGGCCCTGGCCGAAAAACTCCGGCGCCGAGCCGATCCCGCCGAAGTTGCCGCAGCCGAGCGCGATCCGGGCAACCGTCAGCGATGACACAACTCCCCCTCGCGTCCGGGCCTGGCACCAGTGATACCCGATCTTCTCAAATCGCGCGGAACCTTTCGCCGCGCCGCGTCCCCTATCTGGTGACGACCCATACGGGGAAGGCAGGTCAATGACTACCCAGCAGCACACCAGCCAGCTTCCGGCGCGCTCGCTTCCGCAGCGCAGCCGGCCGATGCCCCAGGTGACGGGGGTGACACACCGCTATCTCGAGACCGGCCGCCTGCGGGCCGAACTGGCCGCCGCCGGCTGGCAGGTGACCAGCCTGGTGTCGTTGGAAGGCGCGGCGTTCCTGCTGGCAGACCTCGCTGAGCGGCTCGCCGACGACGCGGACCGCCGCGTGGTGCTGGAGACCGCCCGCGCGCTCGAGAGCGTCCCCGAGTTGCTCGGCGTCGGCCCGCACCTGCTCGCTACCGCCGCCTGACTCACACCCTCCTTACCTGCGAATATCACCGGCCGGCGGGTAAACCGCCAGGCGGGGTGACGGCGTCATAAGAGGGAGCGAGTTCAGTGCTCCGCGTCGCGTCCTGTGCGGAGACACGCTTTCCGCATAGGGGGTCATTTGTTTCTCAGCGAATGGGCTAGGCGGCCGAAGCGCCGGGGTGCCGCCGTGGCGGCGGCTGGAGCGCTCGCGCTGAGCCTGGCCGGATACGCGGTACCCAGCGGGGCCAGCGCGGCCGTCTCGGCCAGCCACCACCCGCAGGCGCCGGGCGCGGTATCCCCGACGCCGGCCGCCGGCACGCCGGAACTGGTGCACAACACCGGCCGCAGCAACCTCCAGCAGATACGCCAGATGGTGCAATGCGGTGACACGATGTTCGCGGTCGGCACGTTCAGCGCGATCACCCAGAGCGGGATTCAGTATCCACGCAGTAATGTTTTCAGCTTCGACGCCGAGTCGCCGTACACCGTCACATCGTGGGCTCCACAGGTTAACGGCACCGTCAACTCGATCGCCTTCAACGGGACCGACTGCACGCATGCCTACATCGGCGGGGATTTCACCTCGGTTAACGGCACGACGGTGAAAAATATCGCGGAAATCGATACGGCGGCGGGCAACGTTGTACCCGGTTTCGGGACCAGCACCTCGGGCGGGCAGGTGGAGACCATGCTCGGTGTCCACGGGCACATCCTGGTCGGCGGGCATTTCACCTGGATCAACGGATCCCACAAGGCCCCGTACATGGCGAGCGTCAGCCCGCTCACCGGCAAGGACGACGGCTTCCTGCGCCTGAACATCACGGGGTACTACGACTACTGCGTCAGTGACGGAGGGTGCACGAAGGGCAAGGCGAGCTCCGTCTACAACCAGCAGCTCAGCCACAGCGGGGACTACGACCTGGTGGAGGGCGACTTCACCTCGGCCGGCGGCATACAGCGCGAGCAGATCTTCATGCTGAACCTGACCACGGACCCGGCCACGGTGACCCCGTGGACGTCGCCCCAGTGGGACGGCAGCAACCCGCGCTATCCCTATCAGTGCATGCCCATCGAGGCCTTCTACATCCGGTCCGCGGCCTGGTCACCAGATGACTCCACCGTTTACATCGCCAGCACCGGGTACCACCCGGCCGGCGGCCCCACCGGCCAGACGCCGCGTACCGGCCTCTGCGACGCCGCGGCCGCCTTCCCGGCCACCATGGGACCGGTGACCGACAACTGGATCGAATACACCGGATGCGACTCCTACTACAGCGTCGCCGCCGACGACAGCGCCGTCTACGTGGCCGGGCACCCACGGTACGCGGAGAACGGCGACGGGTGTGACGGCCCGGGCCCTGGAGCGATCAAGGATTACGGCCTGCAAGGGCTGGACCCGTCCACCGGCGACGTGCAGCTGCGGACGAGCGGGGCGCCGGTTTACACCATGTCCCGGGCGAACGCGGGCCAGATGTTCATCACCGGCGCAGGACTGTGGATCAGCAGCGACAACCGGTTCGGTTCGCAGTACTGCGGAGGCAGGCCCGACCACTCCGGGATCTGCCTGCTGCCTTATCCCAGCCGCTGAGCTCAGGCGGCCCGGCAGGCCACGGCCGGGTGAGCCTGGGCGCGTGGTGTTTGTCACCTGGCGGTTGGGTCAGGCCGAACCCGAACCCGAACCCGAACCCGAGCGCGAGCCGGGATACGGTACCCTCAATCTCGATCGATCTGGGGTAGCTCAATCGGCAGAGCAACCGGCTGTTAACCGGTTGGTTGAGAGTTCGAGTCTCTCCCCCAGAGCCGAACCAGAAGCTGAACGTGGGGATTGCGCGGGCTCGAAGTGCGGGCCGCGTGGCGCTCGGCAGGAGTACCCCCGGCCAAACGGGGAAATGGACTCCACCAGGACCACTCGGTGAAAGAGGTGCCAGATGCGGTACCGAGCCACGTTCATGGCCGGCCTCGCCGCGGGATTCGTCCTCGGCGCACGAGCTGGCAGAGAGCGCTATGAGCAGATGAAGAAGGTGGCACGCCGTGCGGCGGACAACCCCGCCGTGCAGCAGGCCGCGGGGGCGGCGGCGGCGCAGGCGTCCGGCCTGGCCAAGACGGCCAGATCGAAGGTGACCGACCGGGTGCAGCAGCGCACCTCGGGGCTGGCCGGCGCGGCCAGGCAGAAGGCGGGCGCGCTGCAGGCCCACGTGCCCGGCCGGCGGGGTGGCGACGGCCCGGCGGCGGATCGGCCCGACGCTGCCTCGTCCGGGCCGGACGGCTCCGGCGTCACCACGTCCGCGCCGGACGGGACCGGCACCAACTCATCCGCCCCGGCTGCCGGCGGCTCCGCCGGCAGCTAGCTGCGCGGAACGCGAAGTGCCCCCGCCCACCGTGGGCGGGGGCACTTGCGCTAACTAGATGATCCGGTCCGGTGTCCCTTCGGGGGTCAGGCCGACTTCCAGGTCACCTTGAAGGCGTTGCCTGCCGCGTTGAGCGGGCCCGGCTTGGCCTCGACGGTGCTGGTGCCGCTCTTGACCATGGTGATCTCGTCGTCGGGGAACGAGGAGATCGTGCCGGACTTGCCCGAGCCGGTCACGGTGCCGCCGGACAGGCTCCAGGTGCCGAAGTTGGTCAGCGGGTACACGCCGCTGGAGCCGCTGGGCGCCTCGGCGATCCACTCAGCGCTGCCGTCCGTGCAGGTGCCCGCGGCACACGACTCCTTCTTGGTGAAGCTGTTCGCGGTGTGGGTCGAGTCGGTCACCTTGAGGGTGTAGCTGGTGCCGCTCTTCACCACGGACGTTGAGATCTTGTCACCCGGCTTGACCGACGATCCCACCACCTGAATGGCGTTCGACGGGTACATCTCCCACCACGAGTAGTAATGTGGCGTGCCGCTGACGCACTCGATGAGCGTGCCGTCCTGCTCCACGGTGCCGGTGCTGTAGCCGTCGATACCGACCCAGAAGGCGGCCAGCGACGTCTTGCTGCCGCACTTGCCGGTGGGCTCGGTCCACTTGCCCGCGAGCTTGCTGTACTTGGTGCCCGAGGTGTTGTCGTCGGCGTACCCGGACCAGTTGGTGCTCGTGACCTGCTTCGGGGCCTTGCCGCTGAGCGTCGCGTGGCCCATCACCGCGTGGTTGGTGGCGTGGTCACCGATCTTCAGGTGCTTCAGGAAGGCCAGCGCGGTGGCGCGGGCGCTCGCACTGCCGTGCGCCGGGTGAACCGACGCCGATGCGGCCGTACCGGCGCCCAGGGCGACGATCAGCCCCAGCGCCGACGCACCAGCCAGCGCCGAGCGCGACAGGTGCGATGGGAGACGAGGATGCATAGAGTGTGGCCTCTCGCTTGAGGCGGCCATGGGTTGCCGCCAGCCAAACGATGGTAACTTTTCAGATTGTTAGCATCAATGACCACTTTCGTGTGGTTTTGAGGCAACGTTAGGCGAGGTATTCCCGGAGCATCTGGGCGCGGCTGGGGTGACGGAGCTTGGCCAGCGTCTTGGACTCGATCTGCCGGATGCGTTCCCTGGTTACCCCGAATTCCCTGCCGACCTCTTCCAGGGTGCGCGGATGCCCGTCGGTCAGCCCGAATCTGAGCTGGATGATCGTCTGCTCGCGGGTGCTCAGCGTCTCCAGGATCCCCTCGAGCTGGTCCTGCAGCATGATGAAGGCCGCAGCCTCTATCGGCACCACGGCGTCGGCGTCCTCGATGAAGTCACCGAGGTCGGAGTCCTCCTCGCCGATCGGCGACTGCAGCGACACCGGCTCCTGGGCGACCCGCTGGATCTCGGCGACCCGCTGGACGCCTATGCCCATCTCCGCCGCGATCTCCTCGACGGTGGCCTCCCGGCCCAGGTCCTGGTGCAGCTGGCGCTGGATCCGGGCCAGCTTGTTGATCGTTTCCACCATGTGCACCGGGATGCGGATGGTGCGCGCCTGGTCGGCGATCGCGCGGGTGATCGCCTGCCGGATCCACCAGGTGGCGTAGGTAGAGAACTTGTAGCCCTTGGTGTAGTCGAACTTCTCCACCGCGCGGATCAGGCCCAGGTTGCCTTCCTGAATCAGGTCCAGGAAGATGAGCCCCCGCCCGATGTACCGCTTGGCGATCGACACGACCAGCCGGAGGTTGGCCTCGATCAGCCGCTGCTTGGCCGCCGTTCCGTCCGCGGAGAGCTGGGCCAGGTCATCGGCCCGCACCCGGGCCGCGTGCGGGTCCGGCTCACCGTTCAGCTTCTCCTCGGCGAACAGCCCGGCCTCGATCGCCTTGGCCAGTTCGACCTCGTCCTGGGCGGTGAGCAGCGGGACGCGGCCGATCTCGCGCAGGTAGATGCGTACCAGGTCGCCGGGCGATGCCCGCCGGCCCAGGTCGCTGTGCTCCCCCCTGCGCAGCTCCTCGACGTCCTCGCCGGAGGAGTCCAGGACCTCCACGCCTTCGTCGGCCAGCAGCCGCAGCACGCCGTCGATGGCCTCGGGTGGAAGGTCGTGGCGCTCGAGCGCTGAGGCGACGTCAGCCATCGTGACGCCGCCGCGTTCTCTGCCGGCCGCGACGAGTTCCGTCACCTGATCGGCCGGTAGTGGTCCGCTGCGCAGCACCGTGACGCTCACGCAGACAAGTCTGCACGTCACGCTGCGGTTACGGGGGACCCAATTTTGTCACCTTGCCGTCAGTAACACGCGAGCGCCGCAACAAGATATATAGGGTCACTGACGTCACACCCCGCACCGGCCGCGGCGCTCACAGCGCGCCGGACGCCCGCACGACCAGGACCTTCCGCCGCTGCTCCAGCGCGATGAGGTCACCGAACAGGCGGTTGTACTCGGCCTGCGCCGCCACCGGATCCATCCGCTGCAACCGGGACTTGACCTGGGCGATCTGCCGGCTGACCGCGAGCTCCTCGACCCGGGCCAGCACCGCCGCGGCGTACCTGGTGTCCGGTTCGCCGTCCGCCCCCGGGGTGCGCGGCGGCTCCACCGCCAGCTCGGTCACCAGGGCCTGCGCCGCGTCGTCGGGAGCCGCCTCGCGCAGGCTTCTGGCCCACTCACGGCCACCCGCGCCCATCCCGGAGGGCTGACCCCCGGCTGGCACCGTCACGCCGTCCGCGCCAGCCGGCTCCGCCCAGCCGGCCAGCTTGCAGATCAGGGCGAACAGGTCCGCGTGCGCCGCCACGCTGAACCCCTCGGGCCCGATCGCGGCGAACTGGGGGCCGCACAGGCCAGGACGCTGCACCGCCAGCTTGAGCGCCTCCCGCTCCACCTGCACCACCGGGCTGTCCCGGTCGTAGGCGGTGTCGGCGCCGCGGCCCGGCGGGTGGTGCTCCGGCCGCCCGGGCGGCCCGGCAGGCCCGGCCGCGGTGGCCGCCGCGGGCCGGGTGACGCTGGCCTGCACCCGGCCGGCGTGGTCGCGCACCCGGGCCAGCACGAAGTCCTCGTCCATCAGGCCGAGCCAGCGGTCCAGGCTGATCGCGTACCGCTGCCGCAGGCCCCGGTCTTTGATCTGCGCCACGATCGGCGCGGCCGCGTCCAGCGCGCTCAGGCGGCCCTCGTTGGTATCCAGGTCGTACCGCCGCACAGCGCTGCGGATAGCGAACTCGACCAGCGGCACGCGCTGCGCGATGAGGTCCCGCACCGCCGCGTCGCCGTGGGTGAGCCGCAGGTCACACGGGTCGAGGCCGTCCGGCTGCACGGCGACGAAGGTCTGCGTGACGAACTTGTCCTCCAGCCCGAACGCCTTCAGCGCGGCGCGCTGCCCGGCCGCGTCGCCGTCGAAGGTGAAAATGACCTCGCCGCGGAACTCACTGGCGTCCATCAGCAGCCGCCGCAGGATGCGGATGTGCCCCTCGCCGAACGAGGTGCCCGAGGTGGCCACCGCCGTCGGCACGCCGGCCAGGTGGCAGGCCATGACGTCGGTGTAGCCCTCCACGATGACCACCTGGCGGCGCTGCGCGATCTCCCGCCTGGCCAGGTCCGCCCCGTACAGCACCGAGCTCTTCTTGAACAGCGGGGTCTCCCGGGTGTTCAGGTACTTGGGCCCGTCGTCATTCTCAGCCAGCCTGCGCGCGCCGAACGCGATCACGTCCCCGGTGAGATCCCTGATCGGCCAGATGAGCCGCCCGCGGAACTGATCCACCGGCCCGCGGCGGCCCTGGCGGGCCAGCCCGCCGGCCAGCAGCTCGGCGTCGCTGAACCCGCGCCCGCGCAGGTGGCCGGTGGTGGCCTCCCAGGCATCCGGCGCGTAGCCGACGCCGAACCGGCCGGCCTGCTCCAGGTCAAATCCCCGGGAATTGAGGAACTCGCGCGCGTGCGCGGCATCGGCGCCGCGAAGCCGTTCAGCATAGAACTCGGCGGCGGCAGCGTGCGCGGCGATCAGCCGCCGCCGCTGGCTCTGTTCCCGGCCGGGCACCTGACCGCCCTGCTCGTAGCGCAGATCGATACCGGCCCGCGCGGCCAGCCGCTCGACCGCTTCGGCGAACGTCAGCCCGTCCACCTTCTGCACGAACGAGATGACGTCGCCGCCCTCTGAACAGGAAAAACAGTAGTAAAGACCCCGGCTCGGGGTGACGTTGAACGAGGGTGTTTTCTCCTCGTGGAACGGGCACAGCCCCTTCAGCGAGCCGCCGCCGGCGTTGCGCAGCTGCAGGTACTCCCCCACGACCTCGTCGATCGGCGAGCGCTCACGCACGGCGGCGATGTCCTCGTCCTGGATCCGGCCAGCCATCCGCGCCGCCACCCTTCCCGCTCCGCACGCCGCTCCCGTCGCGGCGAGTCTAATGCTTCGCGGGGACACTGGCCCGCGCCGCCGCGGGGTGGCCGGCCGGGCTCCTGGTAGCGTCGCGGCGTGGGCGGGCATCTGGTGTTGTGGGATGTCGATCACACGCTGATCGACGCCGGCGGGGTCAGCCCGCAGCTGTACGGCGTGGTGTTCGCCGGGCTGTTCGGCCGGGAACTGCCCGCCGTCGCGCCGATGGCCGGGCGGACCGACCGGGCCATCATCGCGGACACGCTGGCCCGGGCGGGCATCGCCGACCCGGCGAGGCACGTGCCCGCGTTCATCCGCGGCCTCGGCGCGCAGGGGCCGGAGTTCGGCGAGCGGGTGCGCGAACGTGGCCGGGTGCTGCCCGGCGCGCTGGCGGCGATCGCGGCGCTGGCCGACGGGCAGGCCGGGGCCCAGGCCGGGCCGCCCGGGGCCCATGCGCGCGGGCTGGTGGTGCAGTCGGTGCTGACCGGCAACATCAGGGCGCTGGCCGACGCCAAGCTGAGTGCGCTCGGGCTGGCGCCGCTGCTGGACATGGACGTCGGCGCCTACGGCGACAGCCACGAGGTGCGGGCCGAACTGGTGCACCTGGCCCGCCGCGCGGCCAGCCAGGCGTACGGCTGTGACTTCGGTGGCTCGGCCACCGTGCTGATCGGTGACACGCCGCTGGACGTGCAGGCGGCACTGGCCACCGGGGCGCGGGCGGTCGCGGTGGCCACCGGCGGCTTCACCGCCGGCGAGCTCGCCGCGGCCGGCGCGGACGCCGTCCTGCCCGACCTGTCCGGCACCGCGGACGTGCTCGCCGCCGTCTTCGGCGGGCCGGGCTGAATGTCCTGGACGGCTGGCGCCTGGCCTGGCCGGCGGCCCGTCGGGCAGTTTCACGCGGCGGCCGCCCGGGTCACCGGCCGCGGCGGCAGAGCCGGCTGTGCCAGGCGATGGCGGAGGTGTCGGTGAGCGAGGCGACCTGGTCGATGACGATGCGGCGCCACTCCGGCGCTGAGCCGGCCGCCGCCCAGGACGGCCGCAGCACCGGGTCCAGGGTCTGCGGTGCGCCGGCCTCGATGGCCGCGGCCAGTTCGGCGACCAGGTCCCGTTCGGCGGCCTGGGCGTCCCTGACCCCGGGCCGGTTCATCACGTACCGGGCGGTGACCCCCTTGAGCAGCGCGCATTCCAGCCGCTGAGTGCGCGGCACCACGAAATCCGCACGATATCTGGTCAGCCCGGGCGCGCCGCCGGACTGCCGCAGCGTGGCCTGCTGGGCCGGCCGGCAGAACCGGCCGATCAGTTCGCTGGTCAGGTTCTTCAGCGCGGCCAGCGAGCGCGGCCCGCCGTCGAAGTCGTCCGGCCAGCAGCCCAGCCCGAGCAGCGCGGCGAACACGGCTGACAGCTCGCTGGTGGTCACCGTCCCGGGGGCGCAGTAGGTGACGGCGGTGAGATCGGCGATCGCCTGCTGCTCAGCAGGGTCGCGCAGCGCGGCGAGCGTGATCAGCCCGGCCTGCAGCCCGTCCTCCAGGTCGTGTACCGAGTAGGCCACGTCGTCGGCCCAGTCCATGACCTGGGCCTCCAGGCAGGCACGCCCGGGCGGCGCGCCCAGCCTGATCCAGTCGAACACCTCGGCGTCCTGCTCGTAGGCGCCGAACTTGGCGGTACCTCCCTGGCCGGAAAGACGCCCTTCGGCACCGGCTGGCCCTTTCCCGGCCAGCCACGGGTACTTGAGGGTGGCGTCCAGGGTGGCCCTGGCCAGGTTGAGGCCCGCCCCCGGGACCTTGGTCTCCAGCCGGGTGAGCAGCCGCAGGCTCTGCGCGTTGCCCTCGAACCCGCCGCAGCCGGCGGCGAGCACGGCGAGCGCCGACTCGCCGTTGTGCCCGAACGGCGGGTGCCCCAGGTCGTGTGCGAGGCAGGCCGCGTCCACCAGGTCCGGGTCACAGCCCAGCGTGCGGCCCAGTTCGCGGCCGATCTGGGCGCACTCCAGCGAGTGAGTCAGCCGGGTGCGCGGGAAGTCGCCCTCGCCGACGGCGACGACCTGCGTCTTGGCCGCCAGCCTGCGCAGCGCGGAACTGTGCAGCACCCGGGCGCGGTCCCGCTCGAACACGCCCCGGCCGCTGGTCTTGGGTGGCTCGCCCACCCAGCGCTCGGCGTCGGGGGCGCCGTAGCCGGGGGGCGTGCTCACCTGGTTCCGTTCACCCGCCGGCGGTCACCGGCTGTCACTGCCATTCGACTGAACGGCTGCGCGTCCAGCCTCGAGCCGGGCCACCGGCACCCGGAACGGAGAGCAGGACACGTAGTCCAGCCCGGCGTCGTGGAAGAAGTGCACCGAGTCCGGGTCGCCGCCGTGCTCACCGCAGACGCCGATCTTGAGGCCCGGCCGGGCGGCACGGCCCTCCTCGACGGCGATGCGGACCAGCCGGCCCACGCCGTCGGCGTCGATCGTCTCGAACGGCGACACGCCGAAGATGCCCAGGTCGATGTACCGGCTGAAGAACGCGCCTTCGACGTCGTCGCGGGAGAAGCCCCAGCCCATCTGGGTCAGGTCGTTGGTGCCGAAGGAGAAGAACTCGGCCGCCCCGGCGATCTCGCCGGCGGTCAGCGCCGCCCGCGGCACCTCGATCATCGTGCCGATCAGCGTGTGCACGCTGGTGCCGGTCTCCACGGCCACCTCGGCGACGACCTTCGCCGCCTCCTCGCGGGCGATCTCCAGTTCCTGCACGGCGCCGACCAGCGGGATCATGATCTCCGGGTGCGGGTCGCCGCCGGCCTGCTTGCGCTCGGCGGCGGCCTCGGCGATCGCCCGCACCTGCATGGCGAACAGGCCGGGAATGACCAGGCCGAGGCGGACCCCGCGCAGGCCGAGCATCGGGTTCTGCTCGTGCAGCCGGCGCACCGCGTCAAGTAGCTTGAGGTCCTGCTCGGTGGCCTGGTCGCCTGCCAGCGCCACCTTGACCGACAGCTCGGTCAGGTCGGGCAGGAACTCGTGCAGCGGCGGGTCGATCAGCCGGATGGTGACCGGCAGGCCGTCCATCGCCTCGAGGATCTCGACGAAGTCGCCGCGCTGCAGCGGCTGCAGCGCGTCCAGCGCCGCCTGCCGCTCGGTGCCGCCGGTGGCCAGGATGAGCCGCTCGATGAGCTGCCGCCGCTCGCCGAGGAACATGTGCTCGGTCCTGGTCAGGCCGACGCCGGCCGCGCCGAACCGGCGGGCCCTGGCGCAGTCCTCGCCGTTGTCGGCGTTGGCGCGCACGCCGAGGCGGCGCCGGGTGTCGGCGTGCCCGATGATCCGGTGCACGGCCGCCACCAGCTCGCCGGCCTCGGCCGAGGCCGGGTCGAGCGTGCCCTCGAAGTACTGCACCACCTGCGAGGGCACCACGGGCATCTCGCCCAGGTAGACGGCGCCGCTGGAGCCGTCGATGGAGATCACGTCGCCGTCGCGCACGGTGACCTCGCCGGGCGCGGTGAACTGGCCGGCCCGGGTGTCCACGTCCAGCTCGTCGGCGCCGCACACACAGGTCTTGCCCATGCCCCTGGCAACCACCGCGGCGTGGCTGGTCTTGCCGCCCCGGCTGGTCAGGATGCCCTGCGAGGCGATCATGCCGTGCAGGTCGTCGGGGTTGGTCTCGCGCCGGACCAGGATGACCTTCTCGCCGTCTGCGGCCAGCTCGACCGCGCGGGCCGAGTCGAACACGACCTTGCCCACCGCGGCGCCGGGTGAGGCGCTGATCCCTGTGGTGATCTTGGTGGTGCCGGCGCTGGTGTCGAACCTGGGGAACATCAGCTGGGCGAGCTGGGCCCCGGTCACCCGGGTGAGCGCCTCGTCGTCGCCGATCAGGCCCTGGTCGATGAGCTGGGTGGCGATGCGGAAGGCGGCGCCGGCCGTGCGCTTGCCCACCCGGGTCTGCAGCATCCACAGCTTGCCGCGCTCGATGGTGAACTCGATGTCACACAGGTCGCGGTAGTGGTTCTCCAGCGTGGCCATGATGTCCATCAGCTGGTCGTAGGAGGCTTTGTCGATCTGCTCGAGATCCTGCAGCGGCACCGTGTTGCGGATGCCGGCCACCACGTCCTCGCCCTGCGCGTTCTGCAGGTAGTCGCCGTAGACGCCCTGCTGGCCAGTGCCCGGGTCGCGGGTGAAGGCGACGCCGGTGCCGGAGTCCATGCCCAGGTTGCCGAAGACCATGGCGACCACGTTGACGGCGGTGCCGAGGTCGGCGGGGATCCGCTCCTGCCGCCGGTACAGGATGGCCCGGTCGGCGTTCCACGACTTGAAGACGGCGCCGATGGCCAGGTCCATCTGCTCGCGCGGCTGCTGCGGGAAGTCCCGCCCGGCGTGCTCGCGCACGATGCCCTTGAACGTCTCGACCAGCCCGCGCAGGTCCGCGGCGTCCAGGTCGAGGTCGTTCTTGGTGCCCTTGGCCCGCTTGGCCTCGTCGATGGCGTGCTCGAACGCCTCACCGTCGATGTCCAGCACCGTCTTGCCGAACATCTGGATCAGCCGGCGGTAGGAGTCCCAGGCGAACCGTTCGTTGCCGGACTGCTTGACCAGGCCGTGCACGGACTCATCGGACAGGCCGATGTTGAGGACGGTCTCCATCATGCCCGGCATGGAGAACTTCGCCCCGGACCGGACGCTGACCAGCAGCGGATCCGCCGGGTCACCGAGCTTGCGGCCTATCGCCTGCTCCATCTCGGTCAGGTGCCCGGACACCTCGTCGTCCAGGCCGGCCGGCATGGCGCCCTGCTCCAGGTAGTGACGGCAGGCTTCCGTGGTGATCGTGAACCCAGGCGGTACCGGCAGGCCGATGTTGGTCATCTCGGCCAGGTTGGCTCCCTTGCCGCCCAGCAGATCCCGCAGATCCTTGTTGCCCTCGGTGAAGTCGTAGACGAGCTTGGCCACTGCACGCTCTCCTCGCGACGCCGCCCGCGGTGGCAGTCCTGGCCGGCGGCTGGTTATTGGCGGATTTACAGCCTTGCGGAGACTTATTCAAAACTAGACCCTGGCTTTGGCGCTTCTGCGCCGCCTGGCGCTTTGAATAAGCCTGCAACGCGACTCTACCGAGACTGGCCGTCTCCTGCGGACACCGACGGCGAACGCCACGTCTCATGGCGTCCAGGTGCCGGTGGCTGGGAACCTCGCAGGCGCCGGTCACGTCTGACATATGGGGAGCTAGGCCACTATCTGGCCGGGGACTGACGGGGAAGATGACCGAACACGACGCGCCGCCGGTCGTCTTCACGCGGTCCGCGCTGACCGGTGCGGGCAACCGCACGGCCCCCGGGTGGGCCGTCCTCCTGCGGCTGGCGGCGCATGTCGCCGCCTGGCTGCCCTTTGTCATCGGCACCGTGCGCTCCGCCCAGCGGGGGTTGCCGGCCGTCGGGGATGGCGCGTCCATCGCGCTCCGCTCCTGGGACACGCTGACCGCGTCCGGCCCGCTGGTCGGGCAGGCAACCGAGTTGCACAGCGGGGCGTTCGACGCCGGGCCGCTGCAGTACTGGCTGCTGGCGATCCCCGTCCACATGGATCCGCGGCACGGGCTGATGTGGGGCGCGGCGCTGTGCTGCATCGTCGCCGGTTCGCTGGCGATCGAGGCCGCACGGTCGGCGCTCGGCGCGCTCGGCGGCCTGGTGGCGAGCGGGTTCATCCTCGCGATCGTGGCCTGGCAGCCGCTGATCGCCGCGCACCCGTTCTGGAACCCATGGTTCGGCGTGATCTTTTTCCTGGCCGCGCTGGCGGCGGCGCTGGCGGTCTTGTCCGGGCGGCGGCGCTGGTGGCCGGTTCTCGTGGTCACCGCGTCGGTGGCCGCTCAGGCGCACCTGATGTTCATGCTCGCCTCAGCCGCGCTCGTGCTGGTGGCGCTGGTGGTGGCGCTGGCCGGCACGATACGGGCCAGGGCCGGGTACTGGTGGGCCGTCATCGGGCTGGCGGCAGGCGCGGGCTGCTGGGCCGCCCCGCTGATCCAGCAGTTCACCAGCCCTTACCCCAACATCAGCCTGCTCCTGAACACCCTGGGCAAGCAGCAGTCGTCGGGGCCCGCGTTCGGCTTCCGGGCCATCGCCGCGTCAAGCTGGCATCCGCTGTGGCTGGCCTCGTCCTCGTCACTGGACCATGAGGGCATCGGCAGCAGCATCGGCGGCCGCTCGCCTGCGTTCGGGGTGGCGGTGCTGGCGGCCACGGCCGTGGCGCTGATCCTCGCGGTCCGCCCGCTGAGGTCGCGGCGGCTGGCGGCGCTGGCCGCGATCAGCCTGCTGACCAGCGGGGCGGTTCTGGCCACCTACTCAAACGTCCCCGTGCACAACCTCGGCATTGCCACCGAGGACTATCTCCTGGTCGTCCTGCTCCCGGCAGGGCTGCTCGCCTGGCTCACCGTAGGTTCAGCGGTGGTGCTCGCCGTCCGGCGGGCGGCCGGCTCGGCCCGGGTGGCGCCAGCCCGCACCCCGGCGCGCGGCCAGCCGGGCAGCGCGGGCAGATCCGCGGCGCGCTGGGGGCTGGCCGCGGTCAGCGGTGTCGCCGTCGCGCTGCTCGGGCTCGGAGCCTGGCAGGTGGCGGCCCGGCAGGTGCGGATGGCGCCATCCATGGGATCGCCCACGCAAGCGGAGGAGGCCCGTTATGCCACCGCATACATCGAGCGGATGCTCCCCCACCAGCGGGTAGCGCTGACGGCCCGGACCCCCGGCGTGGGTTTCGCGAGGAACGTCACCTTGGGTGTGGTGTGGGCGCTGACCGCCGACGGATACGAACCGGTGACGAACCACAGCGCAGCACGGTACCTGGGGCCGCGGTACCGCTACGCCGGGCGGCCGATGCCCCTGGTCATCGTGACCTTGCGGCAGCAGGGCATGGCCATCCACGTCACCCAGGCGTCGCTGAGCAAGCTGTCCTGACCCGCGCCGCCCGCCGCCGCCCCGGCCGCCGGCTGCTCTCCCGGCCCGGGCAATATGGGACCCGGATGTCAACCGGCAGGGAGGCAGGCGTGTCGGAACTGGTGATCGGATTGCTTCATCCCGGCGAGATGGGAGCCGCGGTCGGCGCCCAGCTGACCGCGCTCGGCCACCCGGTCTGCTGGGCCTCGCAGGGCCGGGGCCCGGACACCGCGGCCCGGGCCGAGGCGGCCGGGCTGTCCGACGTGAGCAGCGCCGCGGAGGTGGCCCGCCGCAGCGGCGTCATCGTGTCGGTCTGCCCGCCGCACGCCGCGGCGCCGACCGCGCAGGCCGTCGCCGCGGCCGGGTTCCGCGGGCTGTTCGTGGACGCGAACGCGATCTCCCCCGCGTCGTCGCGGGCGCTCGGTGAGGTCATGGCCGCCGCCGGGGCGGACTACGTGGACGGCGGGATCATCGGCCTGACACCCACCGCGGAGCGGGTCACCCGGCTGTACCTGTCCGGCCCCCGGGCGGCGGAGGTGGCCGCTCTGTTCGCCGGGACGCAACTGGAAGCCAAGGTGGTCGACGGCCGGCCCGGCGCGGCGTCGGCGGTCAAGATGGCCTACGCGGCCTGGACCAAGGGCACCGCCGCGCTGCTGCTGGCGGCCCGCGCGCTGGCCAGCGCCGAGGGTGTGCAGGACGCGTTGCTGGCCGAGTGGGAGTTCTCCCAGCCCGCACTGGCCGAGCGGACCCGCAGCGCGGCCCGCTCGGCGGCGGTCAAGGGCTGGCGGTGGGTGGCGGAGATGGAGGAAATCGGGCAGAGCATGGACGCGGCGGGCCTGCCGGCCGGCTTCGGCGAAGCGGCGGCCGAGGTGTACCGGCGCCAGCGCCGCGCCGGATCCGCGGACTCGCCCACGCCCACGGAGGTCGTCGCCGCCCTGCTGCGCGCCCGCGCCTGACGCGCTGTTCGCCTGGCCGACAGACGCCCGACGGCATTCGCCTGGCCGGAGAGACACCCGACGGCTGTCAGGGCACCGGCGCCGGGACGAAGCCGGCGATGGCCCCGGCCACCGCGGCCGGGTTGTCTACCGGGACCCAGGTCTTGGCTCCGGGCACGGGCACCAGCGTGGCATGCGGGAACTCCGACGCCAGCCGCTCGGCGTGCGCCATCGGGAAGTAGCGGCACGCGTCGCCCCAGACCAGCAGCACCGGCCGGTCGAACTGCGGGATGGCGCCGGCCGCATCGACCAGAAGCTGCTGGTGCAGCCCGCCCCAGGCCGCGACGAAGTCGCCGGTCACCCGCCGGTCACGCAGTCCCGGCGTGAAGAACGACGCGGCGCGCTCGGCGTCCAGCCCGCGTGCGGATACCGCGGCGGTGCCGCGGCGGCGGACGGCCGCCCACCGGGCCTGCGCCTGGAACTGCAACTGGATCAGCTCCCGGGCCAGCCACGGGAGCCTGCGGGCGAGCGTCGCCGTCTTCAGCAGCGAATCCGGCGGGAACTGGTCGTAGTTGTCGCAGTTCGTCAGGACCAGGCGGCGAATCCGCCCGAGCGCGGGGTGGCCGCTGGCCAGCGAGAGCAGCAGCAGTCCGCCGGCCGTGTCGTTGGCGACCACCGTGGCGTCGTCCAGCCCGAGCAGCTCCAGGCAGTCGGGCAGCAGCCGGGCCAGCGAGCCGGGTGACATGTCCGCCCCCGGCGACATCGGCCACGGATGCGCGCCCAGCGGCAGGTCGATGGTGATGCAGCGGTAGCGGTCTTCGAGCGCCGCGACGACATCCCGCCACAGATCGTGATTCGCCAGCGCGCCGGAGAAGAAGACGAGCGCCGGCCCCTGGCCGGACGACTGCCAGGCCAGCGGCCCCAGCCGGGTTTCCAGTCGTTGGGATTCCATGGGTATAAAACATAGCATCAATATGTTGGCAGCGAAAGAACCGGGGATGGCGGAAGGGAGTACCGGCAGATGCCTGGGTAACCCGGCGTGGCTAAGACGGCCCGGCCGTCCGGCCAGATCTACCGGCTCTGGCCCGGCGCCAGGCCGCGCAGCATCACGTCGATGGCCTGCCCGAGCGCTGCCCTGGTCGCGGCGGGGTCGCTGGCGTAAGCGATCCGCAGGCCGCCCAGCCACGCCAGGCCGCGGACCAGGTAAGCGAGCAGGTCTGGGTCGAGGCCGGTGACCTGGCCGCGCGCGGCCGACGCGGCGATGAACGACCGCAGGCCCACGTGGCCGGGCTGCTGGTCGACCGAGCCCTCGCCCTCGGGCCCGAGCACGGCCGGCCCGTCGACCAGCACGATCCGCCGCAGCTCGGTGTCCAGCGCGGCGTCCAGGTAGGCGTTGACCCGGGCCACGATCTGGTCAACCGGCGCCGCCGCCGGGTCCGCGGCCTCATCCGCGCGCGCCTCCGCCTCGGCCTCGGCCTGCATGAACACGGTGCGGAACAGCGCTTCCTTGCCGGCGAAGTGGTGGTACACCGCGCCCTTGGTGACCCGGGCGGTGGCCGCGATCTCGTCCACCGACGTCTGCGCGTAGCCGTTCCTGCCGAACAACGAGCGGGCGGCGGCGAGCACGGCACGCCGGGTGGCCTCGGCGTGCTCGGACCGCAGCGTGGCCGGCGGCTCGCCGCCGCCTGTCGTCGCTCCGCTCGGCATCCGGACAGTATGGCATCGCAGGCCAGGCGGGCTGCCGATTCGCTTGTCAGGGCTGGATCCCTGACAGATGTCATGCGGGCCTCAGGAGGTACGGCACTGCCGCCGGCACCCCGCCAGATGGTGACATTCATACACCGGGCCGCCAGGGCCGGCACCGATGTGAAGGGAACCTGATGACTCAACGGGGAACAGTGCAGCACGGGGCGCCCGTGGTGTCGTTCGGCAACGTCAGCAAGGTCTACGGCGAGGTGCGCGCCGTAGACGGGCTGTCCCTGGAACTGCGCCATGGCGAGACCGTGGCCTTCCTCGGGCCGAACGGGGCGGGCAAGTCGACGTCGCTGGACATGATGCTCGCGCTCCGCAAGCCGACCTCGGGGCAGATCCGGATGTTCGGCACCGACCCGTACGCGGCCGTGAAGTCCGGCCGGGTGGGCGCGATGCTGCAGTCCGGTGGGCTGATGCCGGAAGTGACCGTGGCCGAACTGGTCGGCCTGATGGCCCAGGTCCACCCCCGGCCGCTGCCGGTCGGCGAGACGCTCAAGCGGGCCGGCATCGCCGACCTGGCCGACCGGCGGGTGGACCGGCTGTCCGGCGGCCAGACCCAGCGGGTCCGGTTCGCGCTGGCCATCGCCGGCGAGTGCGACCTGATCGTGCTGGACGAGCCGACCACGGCGATGGACGTGGAGAGCCGGCAGATGTTCTGGGCCAACATGCACGCCGAGGTGGCGGAGGGCCACACGCTGCTGTTCGCCACGCACTACCTGGAGGAGGCCGACCAGGCCGCCGACCGGATCCTGGTCATCAACAAGGGCCGGCTGCTGGCCGACGGCACCCCGGCCGAGATCAAGCAGCGGGCCGGGGCCAAGCGCATCTCGTTCCGTCTCGACTCGGTGGACGAGCCGTTCCTGCTGGGCCTGCCCGCACTGGTGAACCTGGAGATCCGGCGCGACCAGGTCCACCTGCAGACATCCGACTCCGACCGGACGCTGTACGCGCTGCTCGACGCCGGCTACCGGCCACGGGAGATCGAGGTGTCCAGCCTCGGCCTGGAACAGGCGTTCCTGGCCATCACCGCAGAAGACGACAACCGCGGCGCCGGCGCCGCGCAGGCAAAGGAGACGGTCCGATGACCGGGACGCTGACGCTGACCAGGCTGGAGATCAAGCGGGTACTGCGGAACAGGCGCTACCTGCTGATGACGCTCGCGCTGCCGGTCGCGCTGTACTTGTGCTTCGGGCGTTCGAAGTCGCTGGCCTACGGCGTGGACTTCAAGGAGTTCTACATGATCGCGATGGCCTCGATCGGGGCCTTCAGCGGCGCGCTCAACGGCAACTCCATGCGCATCTCACAAGAGCGCAAGGACGGCTGGATCAGGCAGCTGCGGATCAGCTCGCTGCCGGCCAGCGGGTACGTGGTCGCGAAGATCATCGCATCCATGATCATCTCGGTAGCCTCGGTGGCCCTGGTGCTGCTGCTCGGCCGGCTGTACGGCGGCGTGCACATGCCGGTGTGGGAGTGGATCGCCGTCGGGGGCGCGATCTGGATCGGCGCGATGACGTTCGCCGCCCTGGCCGTCGCCATCGGCTACCGCTTCATGCCCGACACCGTGCAGCCCGTCACCATGCTCATCTACCTCGGCATGTCCCTGCTCGGCGGCCTGTGGTTCCCGGTGTCGGGGACCCTCGGGACGGTCGCCAAGGCGCTGCCCACCTACCAGATCACCAGGATCGGCACCGACGTCATCACCCAGGGCACGATCTCGGCAGGCCGGGTCGGGATCATCCTCGCCTGGCTGGCGGGCTTCGTCGCACTGGCCGCGATCTCGGTGCGCAGCACCGCGGAGAAGATCTGACCCGCCGGGCGCAGCCAGGCGGGGCCGGTGTGCGGGGGCGCACCGGCCCCGCACCGGCCGTCTACGGCAGGCTCGTCGGTACCGGCCCTGCCGATGCCTGGGCCAGCGGGAACGAATCGTTCTGCCCCGCCACAAGGTTATCGGCACTGGTCTGGCTAGCCGCGAAACATTGGCTGTTTATAGTCGTGACCGCGTCCGCGGGACTAACTCCACCCGCCAGCGTTACCGAGAGGCTGACTGTCCCGTCTGAGGCGGCCCGCCCAGTTGCGCTACCAGTCCTCGCAAATTCGCGAGATCAGCGCCGACCAGCCCCCTCGTCTTCACCCCGCCACGGGTCAGGAAGTCCCGTAGATACGTTACGTTGACTTACCCGGGGCCGAAATTTTACCATCCGGAAACGCGGCGGTCAGCAGCCGCGCAGCCGTTCCGAAAGGTAGGATTCGAGGCTGTCGATGCCGATGCGCTCCTGCTTCATGGAGTCGCGCTCGCGCACCGTCACGGCCTGGTCGTCCAGCGTGTCGAAGTCGACCGTCACGCAGTACGGGGTGCCGATCTCGTCCTGGCGGCGGTACCTGCGGCCGATGGCGCTGGCGTCGTCGAACTCGGTGTTCCACCGCTGCCGCAGGCTGGCCGCGATGGCGCGGGCCTTGGGTGACAGGTCCGCGTTGCGGGACAACGGCAGCACCGCCACCTTGACCGGCGCGATCCGCGGGTCGAGCCGCAGCACGGTCCGCTTCTCCAGGTTGCCCTTGGCGTCGGGCGCCTCGTCCTCGGCGTAGCCGTCGAGCAGCATGACAAGCATGGTGCGGTCCACACCGACGGCGGGCTCGATGACGTAGGGCACGTACCTTTCGCCGGATTCCGGGTCGAGGTAGGACATGTCCACGCCGGACGCCTCGCCGTGCGTGGTCAGGTCGAAGTCGGTCCGGTTGGCGATGCCCTCCAGCTCACCCCACTCGCTGCCGGGAAACCCGTAGTGGTACTCGATGTCCACGGTGCGCTTGGAGTAGTGCGACCGCTTGTCCGCCGGGTGCTCGTACAGCCGCAGGTTGTCCCGGCTGACCCCGAGGTCGATGTGCCAGTTGAGCCGGGTTTCGATCCACCGCTCGTGCCACTCCTCGTCGGTGCCCGGCTTGACGAAGAACTCCATCTCCATCTGCTCGAACTCGCGGGTGCGGAAGATGAAGTTGCCCGGGGTGATCTCGTTGCGGAACGACTTGCCGATCTGGCCGATGCCGAACGGGATCTTCCGGCGGGAGGTCTGCAGCACGTTGCGGTAGTTGATGAAGATGCCCTGCGCGGTCTCCGGCCGCAGGTAGGCCAGCCCGGAGTCGTCCTCCACAGCGCCCAGGTAGGTGCGCAGCATCCCGTTGAACATCCGCGGCTCGGCGAAGGCGCCCCTGGTGCCGCAGTTCGGGCAGGCGATGTCGGCCAGGCCGTGCTCCGGAGGGTGGCCGTGCTTGTCCGCGTAGGCCTCTTCGAGGTGGTCGGCGCGGAACCGCTTGTGGCAGGACATGCACTCGGTCAGCGGCTCGACGAACTCGGTGACGTGACCGCTGGCCTCCCAGACCTCGCGGGCGAGGATCACGCTGGAGTCGAGGCCGACGATGTCCTCACGCTCGGTCACCATCGACCGCCACCACTGGCGCTTGATGTTGTTCTTCATCTCGACGCCGAGCGGACCGTAATCCCAGGACGCGCGCAGTCCTCCGTAGATCTCGCTGGACGGGTACACGAAACCCCGTCGTTTGGAGAGGCTGACCAGGGTGTCCATGCGGTCGGTACGTCGGGCCATGAAGGTCTCCATCCGGCTGGCGGTCGGAGGGCTGCGAGCGCGGGCAACCCCGTTCGGGTGCGCGATTTTCCCAGCTTACCGGCGGCGGCCTGGCGGTCACGCCGCGGCGGGCTGGGGGCGCCTGGGCGACACAGCCTACCCGCCGGCACCCCCGGTGCTCGCCCGTTTTCCGCCTCCGGTTCCAGTTACGGACGGTGACAGCTGGCGCGCCGGGCCCCGGTCAGGACGGCGCCGTGACGAGCACCCACTTCTTCCCCTTCCAGTGCTCGGTCACCGTGCTGGTCACCGCGCCGTTCCAGGAGTACCCGACGGCCCACGCGTCGCTGGCCGACACCGCGGCGACCCCGGTCAGTGAGGTGTCACTGGATCCGGCCGGGTTGGGGCTGGCGGCCAGTCGCCAGGCGGTGCCGTTCCAGTGCTCGGCCACGGTGCCGGTGACCCCGCCGGCGCTGGTCGAGTCACCGACCGCCCAGGCGTCGGTGGCGGCGTCCGCGTCCACCGCGACCAGGGACGTGGCGGTGCTGCCGGACGGCGCGGGGCTGGACACGGCTTTCCACGCGTGCCCGCCCCAGTGCTCGGTGACCGGAGCGGTGAGCGACCCGTTGTAGAGGTAGCCGACCGCCCAGGCGTTGCCGGGCGATGGTGAGCGGACGGCCTGCAGGGCCGTCACCGTGCCGGAGCCGCCGGGACTGGGGCTGGCCACGATGGACCAGGCGTGCCCGTTCCACCGCTCGGCCAGCGTGCTGGTGGTCAGTCCCTGGCTCCAGTACCCAACCGCCCACACGTTGCTGGCCGAGGTGGCGTCCACGCCGTACAGCCAGGAGCCGCTCGCACCCGCCGGGTCGGGGCTGGGCACGATCTTCCACGCCTTCCCGTTCCAGTGCTCGGCCAGCGTGCTGAAGGACGGCTGCTGGTACCCGACGGCCCACACGTTCGTGGCCGATATGGCGTGCACCGCGTACAGGTACGCCCCGGTGGCACCGCTGGGGTTGGGGCTCGGCACGACCTGCCACGTCTTCCCGTTCCAGTGGTCCACCAGGGTGTTCGACGTGGACCCGGCGGAGGAGTAGCCGACCGCCCAGGCGTCGCTGGCGGAGTCCGCGTCCACGCCGTACAGGTAGGCGTCGGCGGCGCCGCTCACCCCGGGAGTGGCGACGACCTTCCACGCCTTCCCGTTCCACCGCTGCGCCATCGGGACGTAGGTCGATCCGGCATAGGCGAAACCGACGGCCCACACGTCGCTGGCCGACACCGCGTCAATCCCGTTGAGGCCGCCCCCGCTGGTGACGGCGGGTGTGCTGCCCGCGGTGGCGCCGCTGGCCCGGGCGGCCGGGGTGGCCACCGCCCCGGCCACAGCGATCGCGGCGCTGGCCGCCAGGGCCAGCGCCGCGCCCCGGCCGTGGGTCATGCCCGCCAATTGGCGTCCTGGCCAGGCTGGTCCCAGAACGACCAGAAGGCGGGGGTCTTCAGCTGGTTTGCCTGCTCGCTCATCTTCGTCTCCTTCGGATGCGGGAATCCTCGGTAGCTGGGCTGGCTGGGCCGGGCCACGGGCAAGCGGCCCGGCCCAGGTCAGAGCGGTTCGTAGCCCTCGGGCCTGCCGCCCTTCGGCAGGCGGCTGCCTTCGCCCGCCGCGGGGCGGCCTGCCGGGGCGTCATCGGCCGCCGCCGGGTCCGTGGCGGTCCGGCCGGCCACGGGTTTGCCCGCGGCTGAACCGTCTTCGTCTTCGTCGTCGTGGTCCGGAGGGGAGCCGGGCCGCCCGGGCCCGGACGGGCCCGCGCCGCCGGGCGGGGTAAGCCCTGGGTGGTCATCCATCCTGCGTTCTCCTCCGGCGTGCGGCGGCTTGACACGGCAAGTATCGGGTTCGTAGTGGCCCGGCCGCGATCACCCGGATACGTGAAAGTTCGCTCCGTGAACGCCCGGCGGCGGCACGTGCCCAGGGGAATTCTGCCGCCATCAGGACCGGAGGGGTCCGTGTGGTCAGGAGCGGCCGGGGCGGGGACGGCCCGGGACGGCGCCGACCTCGATCGCCTTGACCGCCAGCGCGGTGCGTGAGGACACCTTGAGCTTGCGCATGGCCGACCTCAGCTGGGTGTCCACGGTGTTCGGCGACCGGCACAGCGCCTCGGCGATCTCCCGGTTGGTGCGGCCCTCGCTGACGAAGCGGACCACCTCGAGCTCGCGGGGGGAGAGCCGGTCACCATACCCCCGCTGGCCGCCGCGCCACACCTGCGGCGCCTGCACCCCGCGGGTGCGCAGCTCCCGGGCGATGCGGGCGGCGTCGCCGCGGGCGCCCAGCCCGGACAGCCCCTGATGCACCTCGGCCAGCACGGCCAGCGCGGCCTCGTCCTGGCCGGCGGCGAGCAGTGCGGCCGCCCGCCGCTCGCGGGCCAGCAGCGCCTCGTACGGCCGCGGCAGCGCCTGCCAGGCACCGGCCGCCCGGGCGAAGAGCGCGGCGGCCCGGGCGTGCTCGCCCCGCCCGGCCACCAGGATCCCCCGGCACAGCACCAGCGAAGCCTTGGCCGCGGGGGCGTTGCGCCCGCGCAGGCCGCGGGCGAACTCCTCGACCAGATCGGCCGCGTCACCGGCGCGGCCCGCCTCGGCCAGCGCGGCGACCCGGACCGGCGCGATGTCGGTGGCCCAGATCCAGATCTTCTTCCCGGACACCACCCCGGCCGGCTCCGCGGTGATCTCCAGCGCGTCGTCGCCCCGGCCGGCCGCCAGCCACATCCGGCCCAGCGCGCCGGCCGGCTCGGCCAGGTACTGTGCGGCGCCGCGCCGCCGCGCCTCCCCCATCACGAACTCCAGGTACTCCCCGGCCTGGCTGGCCTGCCCGGCGGCGACGTGCAGCAGCCCCGCCACCAGCCCGGCCTCGAGCCGGACCGCGACCGCGGCACCTCCGTCGTCGGCCATGGCGCCGGCCCGCCGGGACAGCTCATGCCACGCGCCAGTGAGCCAGTCCAGGTGCAGCCGGGTGGCGAGCACTTCGTCGCGGACCCTCGGGTACTGGTGCTGCTCGGCCAGGGCCAGCGCCGCCGACAGCCGGCGCCCGGCCTCCGCGTAACGTCCCCACAGCATGGCCAGGTCGCCGACGTTGAGGTTGCCGCGGGCGATCCGGAGCCGTTCCCCCGCGGCAGGTGCATCGGCCGGGATCTGCGTGGCCGCCGCCCAGCCTTCCTCCTCCCCCAGCATGAGCAGCGCTGAGGCACGGTCCATGTCCAGGCTCTGCCGCACCGGCGGCGGCAGCGGCGCCATCACCCGCGCGGCGCGGCGCAGCCAGCCGCGATGCCTGGCGGCCGGCCAGGAGGGCTCGAGCGGCCAGCCCAGATAGATCATCGACCTCGCGACCTCGGCCGGGTCGTGGTCCAGCTGCGGGATGGCCCGTTCGAGCTGGGCGCGGCCGGCCGCCCATTCGCTCATCACGATCAGCACCCGGCCGAGCTGGCCACGGATCCCGCCTTCCACGCTGTGCTCGAGGCCGCCGCGGCTCAGCGCGGACTCCAGCACGCCGGCCAGGTCCCGGTACTGGCTGGGGTCGGGCAGCGACGCGAACGGGATCTTCCTGACCAGCCGGGCCACATCGGTGACCGGCAACCCGGCCTGGGTGACCAGGTCGTGCAGCAGCGCCGCGGCCGTGCCGCCGTCGCCAGTGGCCAGCGCCAGGTCGGCGGCCTGCTCGCCGTACCGGCACCACCCGCCGATCTCGCCGGACTCCCTGAAGTGCCGGGCCAGCTGGGCCAGCGGCAGCGGGTGCGCCCCTTCCAGCACCTCCCCGCAGCGCTGGTGCAGCGCCCGCCGGGCTGGCGGTGCGATGGCCTCGTAGACCGCCTGGCTGGCCAGCACGTGCCGGAACGAGACCAGCACCCGCCCGTCCTCGCTCAGCAGGCCGGCGGTCAGCGCGTCGGCCAGGCCGGTGCGGCACCGGGCCGCGTCAAGCCCGGTCACCGCGGCCAGGGTGCCCTCACCGGCCGGCGCGGCCAGCACGGCCGCTGCCTGCAGCACGGCCTGCGCGTCGGCGCCGAGCCGCCCGGCCCGCTCCAGCACCGCGTCGCGCACCGTGGGTGGCACCTCGATGTCGTCGATCCGGCGCCGGATCCATTCGCCGTCCAGCTGGGTCACGTCCGCCCGTTCGGTGAGCAGCCGGACCGATTCCTCGATGGCCAGCGGCAATCCCTCGGTGCTGCGGTGCAGGAGCTCGGCGAACGCGTGCGACACCGGCCGGTCGTCCGCCATCGACGAGACCAGCCGCGCGGTCGCGGCCACGTCCAGCGGGCCTAGCTCCAGGCGGACCTGGACGCCCGCCGCGGGGCGCGACGGCAGCCGCCACAGCAGCGAGGCGGGCTGCGTGTCCTCTCGCCGGCAGGTCGCCACCAGGCTCAGCCGCCGCCGTCCCCAGGAGGCCAGGAACAGCAGGAACTCCAGTGTCGCGTCGTCCGCCCAGTGCACGTCCTCGATGACCAGCACACTGACCTTGAGCCGCTCGAGCAGTTCGGCCAGGGCCCGGAACAGCCGGTGCCGGGCGGCGGTGGCGTCCTCGGCCGGCTCCGGCGCCTCGGGCAGGCCGTCCGCCCACTCGGGAAACAGCGGCCGCAGCGCGCCTGCCAGCGGGCTCAGCCCGAGATCCGCCACGTCACGCGCGGCCGGGCGCAGGGCGTCCACCACCGCGCCCAGGGTGTAGGGCTGCCGGTACGGCGGGCACATCGCCACCAGCGCGTGGCCGGCGGCGGCACCGCCCGTCCCGAGCACCTCCTGGACCAGCCGGGTCTTGCCGATCCCCGCCTCGCCCTCGATCAGCACCATGGCCGGTGGATGAGCCAGCGCCTCGGTGATCCGGGCGACCTCCGTGTCGCGGCCCACCAGCCGGGGCTGGTGAAGCGCGGCGCGGGGCAGCACGGGTCCGGTGGCACCGGTGAGCCGATCCATCCGACGCCTCCTCACGGGTGCACGGGGCGTCCACGCGACAGCCCGCCGGCCAGCATTGTCCCTCCGTACCTCCCCGGACCGCTAGGGCCGTGCCCGCCGCACCCTTGCCCAGGATCCCTCACCGGGGGGGCGGGGACCAGGCTGGCTCAGTAAACAGGCCCCTGGACCCAGTCCGAGTCGATGTCGAGCTTTATGCCACCCACCTTGACCTTGTGGCCGCCCTTGTACTGCTTGATCCGGCGGTTCGGGTTCCACCAGGAACCGAGCAGGTACGGGGTGCCAACGAGGTTGGCTTTGTTGTTCCACAGCGCGAACCACATCGAATCGGGTTTGGCGACGGTGCGGCCGTTGACCGATGTCGCCTTCCCCAGGTCCTCGGCCCCGGAGGCGGCACTCGAATAGACGCCCGAGATGTAGCCGCGGTCGTGCAGCCGCCTGGTCCATTGACTGAGAAAGGACAGCACGCTGTCGCGGCAGCCCTTCCGGCTGCTCTTGTAGGCCTCCATGTCAAAGTAGAGCGGCGCGCCCCGGCCGATCCCGAACGACTTCGCGTCGGCGATCGCACCGTTCGCCGCCGCCTTTCCTTCGGACTTGGCGTCCTTGGCCTTGATCTCCCGGCTGAAGTGGTTGCACGGGGCCTGCAGCCCGACGTAAATCGGGATGAGCCTCCAGCCCATTTGCCTGACCGACCGGACCCAGGAGGCCGACAGGTTGCCGTAGCCACAGGCCATCTCCTGGCCACCGATGTAAATGGCCGCCACCGAGTAGCTGCGCCGCCAGGCCCGCATCGCCTTCAGCGATGGGGCCGTGCAGGTGTCGAAGCCGGGCAGCGGCCGCGATGGCGCCGAGGTCAGATGAGCGGCCGGCTTGTGCCGCTTCGGGGTCTTAACAGGGTGCGGCTTGTGCGCCGGCGACTTGTGCGCCGGCGACTTGTGCGCCGGGGGCTTCTGGGCCGGGGACTTCGGTGCTGGCGTCTTGGTGGGCGGATCCGGGGCCGGGGACGCCGGGGCAGGCGGCGTGCAGGCCGGGGCTGACGACGCGGCAGCCGACGGGGTGCCCGTCGCGGACGGGGAAGCCGATGGGGCCGGGGAGGCCGCCGGCGTGCAGTCCGCCGGGGGCGGGACGGCCGGCAGTGTGGCCGCCGCGCCGGCCGCCGCGCGCGTCCGGGATCCGGCTGCCTTCCCCTGTGCCCTGGCCTTCCGCAAAGCCGTGGCCTTGCCGGGCTTCTTCGCGGCGGAGTTCGCGGCGGGCGCGGGGGCCATCTGGTGCACCGCCACCGGCGAGCCGGTCCGGGCGCTGCGGACGCTGCGCACGATGTCCCGCACCACACCCGGGTCCTGGCCGTAGGTCGCGGTGACCGGCAGCCCGGACTGCCGCGCCGCTTGCGCCCCTGCCTGCCCGCCGACCTCGGCGCTCTGCCGCCGCACCGATGGAACATCGGCCGGCGGCGCGACGCTCACCGTGTCGGCCTGGCCGATCAGCTGGGCCGGGCACTGCTGGTTCGGCCCCGGGGTGCCGAGGTAGACGGCATGCCGGTCATAGCGCACACACCTCGTCGAACCGGGGCCGAGCCGGTACACCGGCCAGCCCACCGGGACGCGGAGTGAGTAGCCCTCGTACCGCACGGTCTTGGTTTCCTGGCCTGCTGCCGTCTTTTGGTGCCCGCTGCGCACGGCCGTTCCGCTGGGCCGCGCCGGGTGCGCGTCAATGCCTTTTCCGGCGCCGGGCTGAGTCCCTTCCCGGGCCGCGGATGACGCCACTGCCTCGCTGGCGTTTCCGGCACTGGCAATTCCAAACGTGGCTGCCAGGACCAGGCAGGCCACGGCCGCACGTCGCATCAATCCCCCTGAAATGGCGGGCCCTCGGTCGGTTCACATGCCCGCCTTCCCGCTGTACCCGTCTTGCCGGCTAATCACGCGTCGCCCGCAGAATCGTCTGCCAATAGCGGCCGCCCAGCCGAATTCTTTCCATGGGTATGCACGGTTTTGGCCGGCATCACACTGAGTCAGAACCCAGTTAACCTGCAGGGAACCCGAAAGTCACGCACCGCGCTTCAGGCGGTCTGGTTCGGCTCGGCGCCGCCATACCGCCGGTCCCGGCGCGCGTAAATCTCACACCCCCGCCACAGGTCGCGACGGTCGAAATCAGGGAAGAGCGTGTCAAGAAAGACAAATTCGGCATAGGCGGACTGCCAGAGCAGGAAATTGGAAGTCCGCTGCTCCCCGGATGACCGGATGAACAGATCGACGTCCGGTATATCCGGCTCATCGAGGTACCGGCGGAACGTCTTCTCACTGATGCGGTCCGGCTTCAGTCGGCCGGCGGCCACGTCTTTGGCGATGGCCGCGGTGGCATCCAGGATTTCCGCGCGGCCGCCGTAATTGACGCAGAACTGCAGGGTGAGCACGGAGTTGTGCTCGGTCAGCCGTTCGGCGTATTCCAGTTCGGAGATGACGCTGCGCCAGAGCCTGGGCCGCCGGCCTGCCCAGCGGACCCGCACCCCCATCTCGTGAAACTCATCACGCCGCCGGTGGATGACGTCACGGTTGAATCCCATGAGAAACCGCACCTCGTCCGGCGAGCGGCGCCAGTTCTCGGTGGAGAACGCGTAGGCCGACAGGTACGGGATGCCGAGCTCGATCGCACCCATGATCACATCGAACAGCGCCGCCTCGCCGCGCTTGTGACCCTCGGTCCTGGGCAGGCGGCGCTGCTTGGCCCAGCGCCCGTTGCCGTCCATCACCAGCGCCACGTGCCGGGGTACCAGATCGGCCGGGATGCCCGGTGGCCGGGCTCCCCCGGGATGCGGGTCGGGCGGCCGGATCGGGCGTGCCGGGTTCCCGTTGCCCGCGGCCTTACGGTCAGTCATTCAAAACGTGCTCCACGTGCCGCAGCGAGCGGATCGAGTGCTCCAGGTGCCATTGCAGGTACGCGGCCACCAGGCCGCTGCACTCTACCCGGTGCCTGCGCTCGCTGGCATCCGCGGACGGCCAGTCCCCACGCAGCAGCGCGGTCATCAGCTCGATCGTCTGGGCGGCCGGCGTCGCGGCCCCGGGCGGCCGACACGACAGGCACACCACACCCCCGGCCGGCACCGCGAACACCAGCCAGCGGCCGCCGGGCGCCGTCTCCTGCGTAGCCCCGCACAGCGCACAGTCGCCCAGCGACGGCGCGTACCCGGCGACGGCCAGTGACCGCAGCAGGTAGGCGTCCAGCACCAGGCGCGGGTCGTGCTCGCGGCTGCCCAGCGTGCGCAGGCCGCCGACGAGCAGCAGGAACTGCCGCAGCGCCGGTTCCTTTTCTTCCGGGGTGAACCGCTCCGCGGTTTCCAGCATCGCGATCCCGGCGGTGTAGCGCGGGTAGTCGCCGGCCAGCCGCTCACCGTAGGGCCGCAGCGTCTCCGCCTGCTGTACGTAGTCCAGCGAGCGCCCGGTGTAGAGCTGCAGGTCCACGTGGGTGAACGGCTCGAGCCGGGCGCCGAACCGGGACTTCGTCCGCCGCACGCCCTTGGCCACCGCGCGGATCCGGCCGGTGCGCCGGGCCAGCAGCGTGACGATCCGGTCCGCCTCACCCAGCTTCTGGGTGCGCAGCACGATGGCCTCGTCGCGGTACTGTCTCACCCGCCCATTCTCCCGCGATCCCGCCGGTACCATGGCACGCCGGGCCGGGGCCGGGGCGGATAAACCCCGGCGCCCGGGCCCGGCTGGGTCAGCCCGGCCTGGTCAGCCGCGGCGGGCCCGGTTCACCGCGGACAGCACCGCGCGCATCGAGGCGGTCACGGTGCTGCCGTCGATACCCGCCCCCCACAGCGTCTGACCGCCCACCGAGCAGGCCACGTAGGCGGCCGCCTGGGCGTCGCTGCCCGCCGACAGCGCGTGCTCGGCGTAGTCGAGCACCCGGACCTCGATGCCGACCGCGGCCAGCGCGTCGCAGAACGCCGAGATCGGGCCGTTGCCGACGCCCTCGACCTGGTGTGTCTGGCCGTCCACGCTGATCTCGACGGTGAGCGCGTCCTTCGACTCCACCGCCGCCGTGCTGTAGTGCTCGAGCAGCCGGACCGTCCCTGGGGCCAGGTAGCTGGCGTGGAACGTGTCCCAGATCTGTGCCGGGGTGACCTCGCCGCCCTCGGCGTCGGTGCGCGCCTGGACCAGCCGGGAGAACTCGATCTGCATCGGCCGGGGCAGGTCGAGCTGGTGCTCGGTCTTCATGATGTAGGCCACGCCGCCCTTGCCGGACTGCGAGTTCACCCGGATCACGGCCTCGTAGGTGCGGCCCACGTCCTGCGGGTCGATCGGCAGGTAGGGAACGGCCCACTGCTGCTGTGACACGGGGATCCCGGCGGCCGCGGCGTCGGCCTCGAACGCCTCGAAGCCCTTCTTGATCGCGTCCTGGTGCGACCCGGAGAACGCGGTGTACACCAGCTCGCCGGCGTACGGGTGCCGCGGGTGCACCGGGAGCTGGTTGCAGTACTCCACGGTGCGCCGGATCTCGTCGATATCGGAGAAGTCGATCATCGGGTCGATGCCCTGGCTGAACAGGTTCAGGCCCAGCGTGACCAGGCACACGTTGCCGGTCCGCTCGCCGTTGCCGAACAGGCAGCCCTCGATCCGGTCCGCGCCGGCCAGCACGGCCAGCTCGGCGTCGGCGACCGCGGTGCCCCGGTCGTTGTGGGTGTGCACCGACAGGCAGATGTGCTCGCGCCGGGACAGCTGGCGGCCCATCCACTCGATCTGGTCGGCGTACACGTTCGGGGTGGACCGCTCGACCGTGCACGGCAGGTTGAGGATGATCTCCCGGCCGGGCCCGGGCTGCCACACGTCCATCACGGCCTCACAGATCTCGGCCGCGAAGTCGAGCTCGGTGTCCATGAAGATCTCGGGCGAGTACTCGTAGCCGAAGTCGCACCCGGGCAGGTAGGCCTCGGCGTACTTCATCACCGACCGGGTGCCCTCGGCGGCCATCGCCTTGCACTGCTCCCGGTCCACCCCGAAGACCACCCGGCGGAACAGCGGTGCGGCCGCGTTGTACATGTGCACGGTCGCCTGCCGGGCCCCGGCCAGCGACTGCACGGTCCGCTCGATCAGTTCGTCGCGGGCCTGGGTGAGCACCGAGATCTGCACGTCGTCGGGGATGCGCTCTTCCTCGATGAGGTCGCGCACGAAGTCGAAGTCGGTCTGGCTGGCCGACGGGAAGCCGACCTCGATCTCCTTGTAGCCCATCCGCACCAGCAGCTCGAACATCTGCCGCTTGCGCGCGGGGCTCATCGGGTCGATCAGCGCCTGATTGCCGTCCCGCAGGTCCGTGGTCAGCCAGCGCGGCGCGGCGGTGACGGCCTGGCCCGGCCAGCGGCGGTCAGGGAGGTCGACGGGGGTGAACGGTACGTAACGGTGGCAGGGCATGCCACTGGGCTGCTGCTTGAACTGCACTGCTGCTCCCTCGTTGCTCTGCGCGCGGCCAGCGAACACGCAAACGCCCCGCGGCGAGGGAGCCGGCCTTATCGGCCCCCGCCGCGGCCGATAAGGAGGAGCAGCCGGTGCGACATCACTGACCACGATATCAGCCGAGACGGATGCCCGAGGCAACCGTTGCCGATGAGTGAGTGTTAGTGCTCATCTCACCGGCACCCCGTCTCGGGGTTGTTCGGCAGCGGTGTGGCTGCCTCCCTTCCGCGTTTCATGGCCACCTGCCGGGCGGGGCCCGGTCTTAGGGTCGGCTCCACGCTTGACGGCGGCCCCGACTGGGCCGACGGCGCTATCACCCGTGGCGGGTGGCTCGTAGCGCGCGAGGTTGACAGCGGCGTTGTCGTCACGCTGGTGACTGGCCTCGCAACTGGTGCAGGTCCAGTGCCCGGCCCAGCCGATGTCCTGCACCTGCCCGCACGCGTGGCAGGTCTTCGACGACGGGTACCAGCGGCCGGCGATCACCAGCGAGGACCCGTACCAGCCGGCCTTGTAGGCCAGCTGGCGGCGGGTCTGGCCCAGGGCGGAGTCCGACAGGCCCCGCCGCCTCGCACGGGCGCCGGTCAGGCCCTTCTGCCGCAGCATCCCGGCCGCATCCAGCCCTTCGGCCACGATCACGCCGTGGGTCTTGGCGAGCCTGGTGGTCAGCCGGTGGATGTGGTGGGCACGGATATCCGCGGCCCGGCGCTGCAACCGGGTGATCTTGACCTGGGTCCCGGCGTAGCGGGGTGACCCGAGGGTGCGGCGGGACCGTTCCCGGCCCAGGTGCCGCAACTCCTTCAGCGCCGCCTCCAGCGGCCGCGGGTTCGGCACCCGCTCGATCACCTCACCGTCCCGGCTGGCGACGGTGGCCAGCACCCGCGGGAACCCCACCCTCCGCCCGGCACGCCGGCCCGCCCGTGAGGCCTGCCAGTTCCAGTACGCGTCCACCCCCGCCTTGATGCCATCGGCGAACGCCTCCTTCGAGATGCCCGGCCACCACACCCCACCGGTCTCCCGGTCCACGCATTCGGTGTCCTTGGCCTGGTTCCACCGCTTCCGCAGCCCCGGCAGCGACGGCTTGGCCGTCTGCCCGCCGGTCTGCCGGTAGCGGGCCAGGTCCTCCTTCAGCGTGCGCACCGCCCAGTTGCGGGCATACCGGCGGCCACCGAACTGCCGCCGGATGCACGCCGCCTGCTCCGCGGTCGGGTCAAGGGCGAACCGGAACGCCTGCACGCTCCACCCCGCGGGCACCCCGAACCTAGCCATGCCGCCAGTCCCCGCAGCACAAGCACCGCACACCCGTGGACGGCTCCTCCATGACCACCAGTGTGCCGCTGGCCACCGACAACCGCCCCCGGGCCGATGCCACGATGCCACGCCGGGCACACCCAGACGGCCATCAGCGCCAGGCCCCCGCCGGGCGACGACCGTCGAGGCGGCCGCAGCACCAGGTGAGGACCTCCACCCCGCCGGCCACCAGGCCGTCACCGGCCACACCGTCGCCGGGTACCACCAGGCACCCGCCGGCGGCGGCGAGCGCGGACCCGGCCAGCCCGGTGTTCATCCACTCGATGCCCCGCGTACGCGCCCAGCCGGTCAGACCTACTCCGCCAGCGCAATCACCAGAACATATGTGCCATAGGTATTACTCACCATTCCTCGAACTTGTTCAGTACCCTCCGCGATTCCGGCCTCGCCGTAGCGAACGCAACCCGAGATCGATGGAAGATTGGTGCTGCCATAGCCCCCGACGCCATCGATCACGAAGGCGGCGGTGCGGGGGAAGGTTGTCAGTCGGTGGTGGCGGCGCGCTCGGTCATCGAGATGACGCCGTAGGCCTGCGCCTGGGTCATGGCGAGATCGGCCGCGATGGCCTGGGCCGCCTGCCGTTCGGCGTCGCTGAGCGGGCCGTCGGCCATGCCGATCCGCACCACCTCGGCCAGGAACCACTCCCTGGCCTGGACGGCGAGTTGCTGGCCGACCTGGCTGAGCGCGGGTGCGACATGGTCCAGTGACTGACCCAGGTCGCGGTCCAGCGCGGCCTCGTCGTACCCCTGCGCCCCGGCGCCGGTGATCGCCTCGATGGCCTTGCGCCGCGAGGGCGGGCTCCCCGGGTCAGCGGAGCGCAGCATCGCCGAGGCGGCGGCGCGCATGCCGACCGGCAGCGCGGCCTGCATCTGGGCGGCGGTGGGCGCGGCCAGGGCGCTCGTGTGGTAGCGCGTCTTGCAGGTGAGGCACTGCACGTGCTCGCCCACCTTGTTCAGCGGGATGATCGGGATGAAGAACAGCGTGAAGAACCGCCGCCCACTGCGCAGCCGGTACTGCCGGTCGCCCCCGCAGCGCCGGCAGTGGAACATCCCCTGCCCGATCGTCCGGTAGAAGACCCGAAGCCCCCAGATGATCAGCAAACCCGCTCCTTCCGCCGGGCCGAGCCACTCGGCCGCTGGCGCCGCGCGGACCCCACCAGCCGCCGCGGGCGCCGCTTGATCACGTCTCAGATTCCGCCGCCTATCCTGTCGCAGATCGGCGGCCGGGTGGACGCTTTACCCGGAAATCGCGCTATTCCCGCAGGCAGAAAACCTGTGGCAGCCCGGGGCGGCACTGGGCTTTCCTGGACTGGTGCGTATCGAACGTTTCGACCCGGCGACGGACGCCGCCAAGATCCGGGTCTGCCATGAACTGTATTTGTCGTGCGCGCCGGTCGATGACCCGGACGTGCCCGCGGCCTCGCTGCCGGTGTTCACCGGCTGGGCCAGCCGCGGCTGGGACGCCGACCCCCGCGAGGGCTGGCTGGTATCCGGCAACGAGCCGGGCAGCTGGGTGGGCGGGTACATTCTCGCCCTGCCCGAGCACGAGAACCGGCACATGGGCCGGCTGGACCTGTTCGTGCCACCGGCGTACCGGCGGCGCGGCATCGGCACAGCGGTGCTGCGGCACGCGGCAGACCGCGCCACCGAGAACGGCCGCACCCAGCTGACCTGCGACACCAGGGAAGGCTCCGCGGGCGCGGCGTTCGCCGGGGCCATCGGCGCGCAGGCCGGCGTCACCGAGGTCCGGCGGGTCCTCGACCTGGCCGGTCAGCCGGCCGGCTACCTGGACCCGCTGCGCAGCCAGGCCGGCCAGGCGTCCGCAGGCTATTCGGTGGTGACCTGGTTCGGGCCCTGTCCCCAGGAGTACCTGGACCAGGTGGCCGCGATCGTCAACGCGATGGCCGACGCACCGCACAACCCGGACGAGGAACCCGAGTTGCTCGACGGCCGGCGGCTGCGCGACAGCGAGGAGCTGGACGTCATCCAGCAGACCCGCGGCTACTCGGTGGCGGCACGCTGCGACCAGACCGGTGAGCTGGTAGTGCTGACCAGGATCGCGGTGGACCCGCTGCGGCCCACCTGGGGCTGGCAGGAGCTGACCGCCGTGGTCCGCGCGCACCGCGGGCACCGGCTCGGGCTGCTGGTCAAGGTGGCCATGATGGACTGGCTGGCGCAGGCCGAGCCGGCCCTGGAGCACATCCTGACCGGGAACTCCGCCAGCAACAGCCACATGATCGGCATCAACGCCGACCTGGGCTACCGGGTGCTCGACCGCTGGCCGAGCTGGCAGCTGGACGTGGCCGCGATGACCGCCGGTGCGCGGGCGCGCTCGCAGGCCGCCGCCGAGCTCCGCTGACCTCTCCCGCCTGACGCGGGAGTTGCGTGATCCTGGCCGCTGCTGCCCGGAATCTGCTTGCCTGGACGCCTCTGCGTGTACTGTGTGGGTATTGCCCCGGACCCCGGCTCTGCCCAGCCAACACGGCGGAAACAGCCCAGGATCCGGATTTTTTATGGGCCGGCCGGCGCCGGAACCGGGCGGCGGCCAGAACGGGCAATGGCCCACGGGAGATGCCTTCCCGATCGCAACGAGCCGTACAGGACCCATCTGCACGTCGCTCGTCACTTGCCTGAGGAGCCGGTCATAAGCTTCGTCACCAGAGACGACCCCCCGCGTGAGCACCCCGCGCCTGCTCAGCGCACCGGAACCCGATCCGCTCAGGACACCCCATCATACGACGGCACCGTGCCGTTCCCCGGCAGCGGCCATTCATCCGGAACCGCTGAGGGGCGGGCCCGGGCCGCGGTGACAGCCGCGTTCGTGGCCGTGCCGTTCGGCGGGCTGGCCGTGGCGGTGTGGCTGGCATGGGGTCACGGGCTGGGCCTGGCCGACATTCTGCTGGCAGCCGGGTGCTACGTGGTCACCGGGCTGGGGGTGACCGTCGGGTTCCATCGGCTGCTGACTCACCGCAGCTTCACCGCCGCCCGCCCGCTGCGGGCGGCGCTGGCCATCGCGGGATCGATGAGCTTCCAGGGCGATGTGATCGGCTGGGTGGCCATCCACCGCCGCCACCACGCTTTCACCGATCGCCCCGGCGACCCGCATTCGCCCTACCGGTACGGCACCAGCGTCGGCGGCCAGTTCCGCGGCCTCGCCCATGCCCATGTGGGCTGGCTGCTGCGGGACGACCCGACACCACCGACCCGGTATGCCCCTGACATGCTGGCCGACCCCGCGATGCGGGCCGTCTCGTCGGCGTTCCCCGCCCTGTGCGCCGCCTCGCTGCTGGCCCCGGCGGCCGCGGGCTGGCTGATCGGCGGCACCTGGCGGGCTGCGCTGGCTGGCCTGCTCTGGGGCGGGCTTGTCCGCGTCGCGCTGCTGCAGCACGTCACCTGGTCGGTCAACTCGCTCTGCCACATGATCGGCGCCCGGCCGTTCGCCACCCGCCGTCATGACCGGGCCACCAACCTGTGGCCGCTGGCGCTGTTCTCGTTCGGCGAAAGCTGGCACAACGGCCATCACTCCGATCCGGGCTGTGCGCGGCACGGCGCCGGCCCCCGTCAGGTCGATGTGTCCGCCGCCGTCATTCGCGGCTTCGAGCACCTGGGCTGGGCCTCCGCCGTGCACTGGCCCGACCCGGCCCGGCTCGCGGCCCGCCGCCGCCCGCGCGGCCAGGACCGGCGCCAGCCCGCCCTCCCGTCAGCAGAACGCTGAACAGCGCCGACTGCGGGCCGGGCCCGCAGACACTCGCCACCCGCCCGCAGCAGGTGGCGGCGCGGCCGCGGCCCCGGCGCGGCCGGGCGATCCTGCGCGCCGTGGTCTCGGCGGCCCTCGTCGCGGCCGCCTTCGGGCTCGCCCTTCCGCGTGTCACGTCCTACCGCAGCGTGTGGGCCAGCGCGCACGCGATGACCTGGCCGCACACTCTGCTCATCGCGATCGCGGCCGCCGCCAGCATGACCTCTTACTGGATCGCGATTCGCGCGGTACTGCCTTCCCTGCGGCTCCGCCAGGCAGCGGTCGTTAACCTCGGCTCCAATGCGGTGGCCAACACCATGCCGGCAGGCGGCGCCCTGGCCATGGGCGTGAGCTGGGCGATGTTGTCCAGCTGGGGGCTCAGCACCGCCGACTACGTCCTCTACACCCTGGTCGCCGGGGTCTGGAACGTCTTCGCCCTGCTGGGGCTGCCCGTTCTTGCCCTGCTGGTCATGACGACGGCCGGCCCGCCCGGCGCCGGACTGATCACGGCGGCGGTCGTGGGCCTGGTCCTGCTCGCCGCCCTGGCCACCGGGCTCTGCCTGCTGCTGCGCAGCCAGGCTTTCGCGCTCCGCGCGGGCCGCGTGCTGCAGCGCCCCGTGGCTTTCACCGCCCGGTTGGCCCGCCGGCCGTCGCCCGCCAATACCGCCGGGGCACTCGCCAGTTTCCGTGACCGGGCCGGCGCCCTGCTCGCCGCCCGCGGCTGGCGGATCACCGCTGCCACCGTGGCCAGCAACCTGGCCCTGTGGCTCGTGCTGCTGGCATGCCTGCGCGGCCTCGGCCTGTCCCAGGCGCAGGTGCCCTGGCAGGTCTCCCTGGCGGCGTTCGCGTTCATCCGGCTGCTGACCGCGCTGCCCCTCACTCCCGGTGGCCTCGGGATCACCGAACTTGGCCTGGTGAGCATCCTCGCCGTCGGCGCCGGCCACGAGGTCAGTGCTCAGGTAACGGCTGCCGTGCTGCTGTACCGAGCCCTCACCTATCTGCCCCCGATCCCGCTGGGGGCCCTCGCCTGCCTTGTCTGGCGGCATGCGCCCAGGCTCGTCGCCACGAGGCCAGGCGGCCATAAAGCCCAGCCGGCGGAGCTGCCTGGAGTAGCGCTACGGGCAGTGGAGATTAGAACAGACTTTCGCTCTCCCGGATGAAGGGCTACTCTAGGCGTATGGACGCCGAGCAGGCCACCGCGGTGCGCACCAGGCACTGGCACCGGCCTGGCAAGCGGGCGGTGGTCGTCACCGACCTGTCCCACCTGCACGGGCCGGTCAGCGGCACCGTCGTGCTGCCGCACTGGCTGTACTGGAGCCCGGCCGGGCACACGTGGGATCTGGACGACCCGGAGCAGACCCGGTCCATGTACGAGCATGTGCTCAACAACGTGGTCGAGGCCAGCGACCTGACCAGCTACCTGAATGCCGCCACGCTCGCCGCCATCTGGCCAGAGCTGTGGCTGCCCAAGGGGCTGCGCACCGCGTGGGAGGAATACCACCCGCAGCTGCGCGCCGTCGCGGCCGTCTGACCCGGCACCGCCGGGTGACCGCCTGATGCCGCTGGACAGGCTGCAGCGCACCATCGCCACCATCGCCCTGCGGGCCGGCCAGCGGCACGGCCTGGCCCTCGGCGGCGCGGGGGCGCTGATCGAGCACGGCATCATCTACCGGCCCACCCAGGACCTCGACCTGGTCACCAACACCGAGACCGGAGTGGCGGACGCCGCCGGGCCGGTGCAGGCCGCCCTGCGCGACGCCGGCCTGCGCGCGGTCCGCCGCGGCGACTCCCTCGCCGACGTGTTCGACGACTTCACCGAGACCCTCATCGACCTGGACGTCACCGCTCCCGACGGGCAGCAGACCGCGGTCGAGCTGGTCTACTTCGATCGCGTCCTGAGCACGGTGACCACCGACATCGGCCCCGTGCTGCACATCGAAGACGCCCTGGCCAGCAAGGTCTGCGCGCTGGCCGGGCGGGGCGCCGAACGTGACTACATCGACACCGCCGCCGCGCTCGCCCACGGCTACACCCCCGGCCAGCTCATCGCCCTGGCCCGGCGGCTCGACCCCGGCTTGAGCCCGCGGGAGTTCGCCGACGCCGGGCAGCGGCTCGACCGGCTTCGCGACCAGCGGTGGACCGACCTCGGTTTCAGCCCGGCCCAGGTCACCCGGATGCGCGAGCAGTTCACCGCCTGGCCGCGGGACGCCGGGGCCATCGGCACCAGCGCCTGACCAGCTCCCCCAGCGGTGGGCCGGCCGCCGTCAGAGTCAGTCGTAAAAGCCCAGGCGGCGGAGCTGCTTAGGGTCGCGCTGCCAGTCTTTGGCGATCTTGATGTGCAGGTCGAGGTAGACCCTGGCGCCGAGCAGCGCCTCGATGCGCTGCCGCGCGGCCGTGCCGACCTGCTTCAGCCTCGCGCCCTTGGCCCCGATGACGATCGCCTTCTGGCTGGGCCGCTCCAGGTACATCAGCGCGTACACGTCGATGAGATCGTCACGCCCGGGCCGCGGGCCCATCTCCTCTACCACGACCGCGATCGAGTGCGGCAGCTCGTCCCGGACTCCCTCGAGGGCCGCCTCCCTGATGAGCTCGGCGACCATGAGCAGCTCCGGCTCGTCGGTCAGCTCGCCGTCGGGGTACAGCGGGCGGCCCTCCGGCAGCTTGCCCACCAGCACATCGCCCAGCACATCGAGCTGGTACCCGGTCACCGCCGACACCGGCACGATGTCCGCCCAGTCGCCGAGCCCGGCCACCGCGGTCAGCTGGGCGGCCACCTGCTCCCTGGTGGCCTGGTCGGTCATCGTGACGATGGCGGCCACCGGCGTGTTGCGCAGGCCCGCCAGCTCCCGGGCCAGGTACTTGTCGCCCGGGCCGACCGGCTGAGTGGCGGGCAGGCAGAACCCGATGACGTCCACCTCGGCCAGCGCCGACCTGGTCAGGCTGTCCAGCCGTTCACCGAGCAGCGTGCGCGGCCGGTGCAGTCCGGGGGTATCCACGATGACCAGCTGGGCGCCGGGCCGGTTCACGATGCCCCTGATCACCCGGCGGGTGGTCTGCGGGCGGCTGCTGGTGATGGCGACGTGCGCGCCGACCAGCGCGTTCATCAGGGTCGACTTGCCGACGTTGGGGCGTCCCGCGAACGCGGCGAAGCCCGACCTGAACCCCGTCTCCGCTGCCATCTGTCCGCACTCATCCTCGTCATTGTCCCGTCCCGCACGGGATGGGCGAGGTTACCAGACCCCGCCGTCCCGCCAGTCGCAGGTGAGCTCGCCGGTCAGGTCCAGCGGCACCCGCACCGGCAGGACATAGATGCAATCCTCCTCCTCGGGCGTGGCGACGAGGCCGGCCGGGGTGAGCGCCGAGCACCGGCCCCGCCAGCGCTGCCAGCCGCGCCCGGCGTACCAGGCGGCCGCCTCGTCGGTCGCGCCGAGCGCACCCAGGTCATAGCCGCCGCGGGTGACCCGTTCCAGCGCGGTCATCATGGCCGAGCCATGGCCGCGGCCGCGGCACCGCGCACGCACCCCGACACCCTCCACGTAGCCGGCCCGCAGCGCCCGGCCGCCGTGCAGCAGCCGGCGCTGAATGACCGCGGCGTGCCCGACCAGGTCGCCGTCCTCCCAGGCCAGGGCGTGCATGCCGCCCAGTGAATGCTCCCAGTCTGGCTCGGTCATGTCGTCGAACACGTCGTACAGCAGCGCCCGGGCCGCGGCCAGCACGGCCGGCCCCAGTTCGCTGGTATGCGCCACCCGCAATTCCGCCATGATGGCATCGTGCCGGGCGGCGCCGCGCCGGGGCGACAGGTTTTCGCCGCGACGGCGGGGCGGGTCAGCGGGTGACGCTGTCCCGCAGCGTGCCGTCCGGGGCAGCGACGAACACCGTGACCTGCCCGCCCAGGTCGCCGAGCGCGGCCAGGTCGGCCGGATCGGGCCGCTGCGCCTCGCCGACCAGGGCCGCCGCCTCCAGCCCGGACGCGCCGCTGGAGACGGCCATGGCGACCGCGAGCCGCAGCGCGGACAGCTGGAAGGAGGGCAGCGCCACCGTGGCGGCCGCGTAGGTCCGGCCGGTCTCGTCGCGGACCGCCGCTCCCTCCGCCGCGCCCACCCGGGCCCGGGCCGACCGGGCCAGCGTAATGATCTTGGAATCTTCCGGGCCCAGGGCCGCTGCCTCGCTCACGGGAGCGAGTCTAGGCCGTGCCCGGTGGGCTCCTCGTCCGGCTCCGCAGGGCGGCTGGCGCCCGGCGCCCCGTTGGCCGGGCTGCCGTTACCGGCGCCACCGCTGGCCGTGCCACCGCTGGCCGTGCCACCGCTGGCCGGGCTGCCGTTGGCCGGGCTGGCCGGCTCGCCGTTGCGCAGCCGTTCATCATCATCGGCGTGGCCCGGCGCCTGTTCCGCGGCGGCGTGCGGCTCGCCCGGGCCCGGTTCCAGCCGCTCGACCAGGACGGTGCCGATCCGGTTCCGCCGCCCGGCCAGATTCTCCGCGGTCAGCCGCAGCCCGGCCACGGTGCCGACCGAGCCCGCGATCGGCACCCGGCCGATGGCCTGGGCCAGCAGGCCGGCCACGGTTTCCACGTCCTCGGCCTCGATGCTGACGTCGAACAGCGCGGCCAGTTCGTCTACCGGCAGCCGGGAGGTGACCCGCGCGGTGCTGCCGCGGGTCAGCCACTCCACCATCGGCTGCTCCTGGTCGTACTCGTCGGCGATCTCGCCGACGATCTCCTCCAGGATGTCCTCGATGGTGACCAGCCCGGCCGTGCCGCCGTACTCGTCGATGACGATCGCCACGTGCGACTGGCGGGCCTGCATCTCCCGCAGCAGCACGTCGATGAGCTTGCTGTCCGGCACGTAGGTGGCCGGGCGCATGATCGACTCGACCTTCTCGGACTGCTCGCAGTCGGGGTGCTCGTGGCTGCGCGCCACGATGTCCTTGAGGTAGGCGACGCCGACCACGTCGTCCTCGTTCTCGCCGATGACCGGCACCCGGGAGAAACCGCTGCGCAGGGCCAGCGACAGCGCCTGGCTCAGGGTCTTGCCCCGCTCGATGAAGACCATGTCGGTGCGCGGCACCATGACCTCGCGGACCAGCGTGTCACCGAGCTCGAACACCGAGTGGATCATCTTCCGCTCGCCGGGCTGGATGACCCGGCGCTGCTCCAGCAGATCCACCAGGCCGCGCAGCTCGGCCTCGGAACCGAGCTGGCCGTCACGGGCCCGGCCGCCCGGCGTGATCACGTTGGACACCACCGTGGCCAGCCAGGCCAGCGGGCCGAGCACCCGGGTCACCGGGCGCAGGAACGCCGCCGCGGCCAGTGCGGCACCCGCCGTGTACCTGCGGCCGAGCGCCCGGCCGATGACCCCGATGAGCACGTACCCGGCCACGATCATGATGGCCGCGGCGATCAGGAACGCGCGCCAGCCCGAGCCGAGCCAGTGCACGAGCGCGACGGTCAGCAGGACCGTCGCCGCGGTCTCGGCGGTCACCCGCAGCAGCAGCAAGGTGTTCAGGTAGCGCGGGCCCTCGGCCAGCATCTGCTCGATCTCGGCCGGCTGCTTGCGGCCGTTGCCGGTCAGCTCCTGCGCCCCGATCCGGGCCGCACGGGTCAGCGCCACCTCGCCGGTCACGCACAGGCTGGCCAGGAAGGTCATCAGGATCGCGGTCGCGATCAGCCATCCCATGGCGGCCTCAGCCGGTTCCCTTCCGCCTCTCCTGGGCGCCGTCCCGCCAGGACGCGAGCAGCTGGTTCTGCAGGCCGAACATGGCGGCCCGCTCCTCCTCGTCGGCGTGGTCGTAGCCGAGCAGGTGCAGCAGGCCGTGCGTGCACAGCAGTTCGAGCTCGTCGGCGGTGCTGTGCCCCGCGTCGCGGGCCTGCGACGCGGCCGCCTGCGGGCAGAGCACGACGTCGCCGAGCAGCGCCGGGCTGGGCTCCTCCGCGTCGTCCGCGGACCGGTCGGCGCGCGCCCCGCCGGCCTGCGGCGGGCCGGGCGGGCGCAGCTCGTCCATCGGGAAGGCCAGCACGTCGGTGGGCCCGGGCTCACCCATCCACCGCTCGTGCAGGTCGGCCATCACCTTCTCGTCCACGAGCAGCACGGAGAGCTCGGCCAGCGGGTGGATGTGCATCTCGTCGAGGACGTGCCGGGCCACGCCGGCCAGCGCGACCTCGTCGACGTCCGTGCCGGACTCGTTGGCGATATCCACGCTCACGACTGCCGGCCAGCCCTTCCCGAGCCGCGTGGCCGGTCGCGCGTTTCCTGCCTCGCGTCGTACCGCTCCCAGGCGTCGACGATGTCACCTACGAGGCGGTGCCGCACCACGTCGTGGCTGTTCAGCCGTGCGAAGTGGATGTCGTCCAGGCCTTCGAGGATGTCCTGGACCTGGCGCAGCCCGCTCAGCTGCCCCTGCGGCAGGTCGACCTGGGTGACGTCGCCGGTCACTACGATCCGGGAGCCGAAGCCGAGCCGGGTGAGGAACATCTTCATCTGTTCCGGCGAAGTGTTCTGCGCCTCGTCCAGGATGACAAACGAGTCGTTAAGGGTCCTACCCCGCATGAAAGCCAGGGGGGCGATCTCGATCGTGCCCGCGGCGGTCAGCCGGGGGATCGAGTCGGGGTCGATCATGTCGTGCAGCGCGTCGTAGAGCGGGCGCAGGTAGGGGTCGATCTTCTCGAACAGGGTGCCGGGCAGGAAGCCGAGCCGCTCCCCCGCCTCCACGGCGGGCCTGGTCAGGATGATCCGGTTGACCTCCTTGTCCTGCAGCGCCTTCACCGCCTTGGCCATCGCCAGGTACGTCTTGCCGGTGCCGGCCGGGCCTATCGCGAACACGATCGTGTGCCGGTCGATGGCGTCGACGTAGCGCTTCTGGTTGAGCGTCTTCGGCCGGATGGTGCGGCCGCGGGCGGACAGGATGTCCACGGTGAGCACGTCGGCGGGCCGCACGCCCGACTTGCGGCGCAGCATGCCCAGGCTGCGCTCGATGGTGTCAGGGGACAGCTCGGCCCCGCTGGCCAGCAGCTCGATGAGCTGCTCGAACAGCGCGGTGATCAGCGTGTTCTCGGCCGGCTCGCCGGTCACCGTGATCTCGTTCCCGCGGACGTGGATGTCCGCGCCGAACGCGTCCTCGATCACGTGCAGCAGCTCGTCCCCGGAGCCGAGCAGCCCGATCATCGGGTACTCGTCCGGGATGACGATCTTGACCTGGGTGCGGCCGCCGGCCGTTGACTCAGTGCTGCTGCCGCCCGCGCGGGTGTGGTTGCCGCGGCGGCGGTCCGCGGAAGTTTCGGTCAACTGCTCCCCTTCGGGAGGTCCGGCGTCATGCGCCCTGGTCTACCTGGCCATGGTATCCGCCGGGTGTCAGCCTGGTGGCCAGTCGAGCGGGCGTCCGCCCAGCACGTGCGCGTGCACGTGAAACACCGTCTGCCCGGCCTGCGCCCCAGTGTTGAACACGACCCGGTAGCCGGAGTCAGCGATCCCCTCGGCCTCGGCCACCCGCCGGGCCTGCCCGGCCAGCTCGTCCAGCAGCCCGTCCGCTGCCTCGGCCACGGCCGCCAGGTCACGGTGATGCTCCTTGGTGACAACCAGAACGTGCGTCGGAGCCTGCGGGTTAATATCGCGGAAAGCGAAGGTCCGCGGGCTCTCCAGCACGCGCGTGGCCGGCACTTCGCCAGCGACGATCCGACAGAAAAGACAGTTGCCCACACATGAAATCTTAACGTCCGCGCATCCCCGGGATATTGTTTACCTAGCGTGCCCCCCGGCGCTTCGGCACTTCCTGCGTTCTCCAGGCGCAGGTGATTCGTGCACTGGCGATCCTGCCTGTGCGCGTGCTCCTCGCACGAGCCGGGGCGACCGCAGATGGCGGATTCTCCAGGGGGGGCAGTGACGGCAGAGAATTGGAGCGTGCCGGGCGCGCCGCGTGAGCCGGGGGAAATTTATGCCTCCCGGTGAACCAGACGGCGTGTCCACGCGTCCAATGCACATGATCGAGACTCTGGCGGTGCCTGGCAGCACCCTGGGCTCGATCCCTGCCGACTGGGACGCGGACCGCGCGGTGACGGCGCTCTATGGCGAGCACTACCGTGCGCTCGTGCGCCTGGCGGCACTGCTAGTCCGAGACATCGCGACCGCAGAAGAGGTGGTACAGGACTCGTTCATCGCCATGCATGCTTCGTGGCGCCGGCTTCGTGACACCGACAAGGCGCTGTCGTACCTGCGGCAGGCCGTGGTGAACAAATCCCGGTCCGTGCTGCGGCACCGGGTCGTCATGGACCGGAACGCCCCGAAGCCGCCACCCGACGTGGCGAGCGCCGAGCAGGGAGCCATCAGCCTGCTCGAGCGCTCCGCGGTAATCGCAGCGCTGCGCAAACTGCCGGTGCGGCAACGGGAGGCGATCGTGCTGCGTTACTACGCTGACCTGTCGGAGGCCCAGATCGCTTCCACCATGGGTATCAGCAGGGGCGCGGTGAAAAGCCACACAGCACGCGGCATGGCCGCACTGCGCACCGGGCTGGAAGTTGAGTTCTGACGGCGGCAGCGTGGCAGCAGTGATACCAGGGCAGGTAAAGCACACCCCCGGAGATAAGCCCCGGGCTAGGAGCGGGAGAAGATGACCGAACCGGACAGGTATGGCGAGGAGATTCGCCGGGCGCTGAGCGCCGCGGCGGAACTCGTTGTCCCCGCCGGCGACGGCCTCGACATCATCAGGAAGCGGGCCGCCCGCCGGCCGCCCATGCTCGCCTGGCTCCTCGCTTACGTTTCCTACGTGCCGCGGCAGATGACCACCCGGGTCAGGGTGATGGCCAGCGAACTGGCCGTCATGGCCAGGGGCGAGTCCGAACTGCTGTCGCGGCTGCGGGCCCGGCTCCGCCCGAAGGCCGGCCAGGCCCGCTCGGCGCAGGCGTGGCTGCGGCCGGCGCTGGCCGCGGCCGGTGCGCTGCTGCTGGTCGTCTCGGTCACCTTCGCGGTGCCCAAGCTGCGCGCGACGATCACGAACCAGGCCAATAACGGGCCCAGCGGACCGGGCGGCGCTGCCGGGCAGAGCGGCCAGGCGCTCGGCAACGGGTACCGGTCGGGACAGCCCAGCGCGTCCATTCCCGGTTTCGGTTCCGGCTCCGGCGGCCTTGGTGTGCTGCCCGCGGGGATCTCGGGGCGGGGGCCGAGCGGGACAGGCCTGTACATACTGCTGCCGCCGGGGACGACGACCAGCACCTCCCCCACCCCTTGCACGACCGGCACGCCGGCCACGTCGCCGTCAGGCACCATCGCGCCGACCGGGGGCACATCACCCACGGGCAGCCCGGGCACGGTGCCGGGCGGCGGAGCGAATGCGGGCGCGCCCAACGACCCGGCCGGGCAGCAGATCGGCGGGTACGCGGGCGGGCAGCCGAACTGCGCACCGAGCGGATCGTCCACGCCGACGACACCGCCCACCTCGACGCCGCCCACCTCGACGCCACCTACCTCGACGCCGCCCACTTCAACGCCACCTACCTCGACGCCACCCACGTCGACGCCGCCGACGTCCGACGCGCCCAGCAGCGGCTCGACCGCATCGACGCCCGCCGACACGCCGTCGGCCGCCGGGTCCTGACCCGGCGGGATGCCTCGCCCGGCTGATTACAGCCTGCGGGCCAGGACCTGCCGTCCGCTCACCAGCGGGTGCTGCGGCTGAGCAGCACCGCGGCCGCCGCGGTGCCCGCCGTGGCCGACCGCAGCACGGTCGGGCCGAGCCGGGCCGCGACGGCGCCGGCCGCCGCGAACGCGTCCAGTTCGGCCTGGCTGAACCCGCCCTCGGGGCCGACGACGATGACCACCTCGCCGCTCACGGGCAGCGCCAGCTCACCGATGCGCAGCCCGGCGCCGGGGTCGAGGATGACGCCGCGGGCGGCCCGGCCGATCCGTTCGGCCACCGCCGCGCCGGTGCCGGGCGGGGTCACCTCGGGGATGCGGGGACGGCGGGACTGCTTGGCCGCCTCGCGTGCGGTGGACCGCCACCGCTCCAGCGCCCGCGGGCCGCGGCCCGCGGCCGACGGCGCCGGCCCGCCCGGGCCGCGGCCGCCCGGCCCCCAGCTGGCCACACACCGGTCGGCGGCCCACGGCACGATCGTATCCACGCCGACCTCGGTCATCGTCTCCACGGCCTGCTCGCCGCGGTCCCCCTTCACGATGGCCTGGACCACGCAGATCCGCGGCTCCGGTGGCGGCTCGGTGTGCCTGTGCAGCACGGTGAGCTCCAGCTCGCCCGGGCGGGACGTGGCCACCACGCACTCCGCGACCAGCCCGGTGCCGTCGATCAGGTCGGCCCGCTCCCCCGGCCGCAGCCTGCGCACGGTGGCGGCGTGCCGCCCTTCCGGGCCGGACAGCAGCACCGTTTCCCGCCGCAGGCTGCCGGGCTCGGCGATGAACACCGGTGGCCGGCTGGCGGCGTCGGTCATCCTGCCCGGCAACGCGCTGCGCAAGCCGTCAAGGATGAATCATCAGCGGGCATTGAACGCGTCGCGCAGCCGGGAGAAGAACCCCTGCTGCCCGGGGGCGAACCGGCCGGGCGGCGCTTCCTCACCGCGGAGCTTGGCCAGCTGGCGGAGCAGGTTTTCCTGCTCGGTGTCCAGCTTGGCCGGCGTCTCCACCGTCACGTGGATGATCAGGTCGCCGCGGCCGGTCTCGTTCAGGTGCGAGGTGCCCAGCCCGTACAGCGTGATGACCTGGCCGGACTGGGTGCCGGGCCGGATGTCCACGTCCCGCGGCCCGTCCAGGCTCTGCACCTGCAGGGTGGCGCCGAGCGCGGCCGCGACCATCGGGACCGACACCGTGCAGTGCAGGTCGCTGCCTTCGCGTTCGAAGATCTGGTGCGGCCGCTGGATGATCTCGAGGAACAGGTCGCCGGGCGGCCCGCCGCCGGGGCCCACCTCGCCCTCGCCGGCCAGCTGGATGTGCGTGCCGCTCTCCACGCCCGCCGGGATCCGCACCTTGATGGTGCGGCGCGTCCTGACCCGGCCGTCGCCGTCGCACTCCGGGCACGGCCTGCGGATCACCGTGCCGGTGCCGGAGCAGCTTGGGCACGGCCGTGAGGTCATCACCTGGCCGAGGAACGAGCGGGTCACCTGGCTGACCTCGCCGCGGCCGCCGCACATGTCGCAGGTCTCCGGGTGGCTGCCCGGCGCGGTGCCCTCACCGGTGCAGGTCGGGCAGACGACCGCGGTGTCCACCATGAGCTCGCGGGTGGTGCCGAAGGCGCACTCGGTCAGGTCGAGCTCGACCCGGACGGTGGCGTTCCGGCCGCGGCGGGCCCGGCCGCGCGGCCCGCGCTGGCTGGCGCCGGTGCCGAAGAACGCGTCCATGATGTCGCTGAACGGGAAGCCGGCGGCGCCGAACCCGGCGGCCCCGGCCCCGGACGCCGCGAACGGGTCGGCGCCGAGGTCGTACATCTGGCGCTTGTCCGGGTCGGACAGCACCTCGTAGGCCTGGGTGATCTCCTTGAACCGGTCCTGGGTCTCCGGGTCCGGGTTGACGTCCGGGTGCAGCTCACGGGCCAGCCGCCGGTACGCCTTCTTGATTTCGTCCGGCGCCGCGTCGCGGCTGACACCCAGTACCGCGTAGTAGTCCGCTGCCACTACGACTCCGCCAGAATCTGACCCACATAGCGTGCCACCGCGCGCACCGCTCCCATCGTTCCCGGGTAATCCATCCGTGTCGGGCCGAGCACCGCCAGTTTGGCCAGCACTTGGTCGCCCGCACCGTACCCGGTGGACACCACGGACGCGTCATGCAGCCCTTCAACCGCGTTCTCCGCACCGATCTTCACCGTGAGCTGTGCCGGGTCCCCGGACTCGCCGAGCAGCCGCATCAGCACCACTTGCTCTTCCAGCGCCTCCAGCACGTCGCGCAGCCCGCGGGAGAAGTCGCGCACGGCGAGGTTGGCCGCCCCGCCGAACACCACCTTCTCCTCGCCCCGCTCGGCGAGGCTCTCCAGCAGCACCGACAGCACCGCCGCCGCGGCGGGCCGGTCCGCGGGGGTGATCCGCTCGGGCAGGCCGGCGGCGATCAGCGCCGCGTCGGCCAGCAGGCGGCCATCCAGGCAGGCGTTCAGCACGGCGCGCAGCTGCGCGACGGAGTCCTCATCCAGGCTGTCGGGCAGTTCGACACCGCGCTGCTCGACCCGCCCGGTGTCGGTGATCAGCACCAGCAGCAGCCGGCTGGGCGCGATCGGCACCAGTTCGATGTGCCGGATCGACGAGATCCGCAGGCTCGGGTACTGCACCACGGCAACCTGCCGGGTGAGCTGGGCCAGCAGCCGCACCGTCCTGGTCACGATGTCGTCCAGGTCGTAGGCCCCGCCGAGGAACGTCTCGATGGCCCGCCGCTCTGCCCCCGACAGCGGCTTCACCCCGGACAGCCGGTCCACGAACAGCCGGTACCCCTTGTCCGTGGGCACCCGGCCGGCGCTGGTGTGCGGCTGGGCGATGTAGCCTTGCTCCTCGAGCACGGCCATGTCGTTGCGGATCGTGGCCGGGGACACGTCGAGGTTGTGCCGGTCCACCAGCGTCTTCGACCCCACCGGCTCGGTGGTCGACACGTAGTCCTCGACGATGGCCCGCAGCACGGCGAGCTTGCGGTCATCGAGCATGTGTCACCTCCTGACGGCCCTGGCACTCATTAGTCCCGAGTGCCAATTCTATGGCCGGCGGGCCGCTGGGGGCACATAACCGAGGGCCCGGCACGGTGTTTTGCCCACGCTACCGGCCCGGATGGGCGGTGGTGCCGGGCCTGACCGGGCCGCCGGGCTGGATGGAGAGGTGACGGGTGCGGCGTGATTACGGCCCCGATGTGCTGGCCGGAGGCGGGCGCAAACCCCGCAGGCCGCCACCGCCCGAGGTGGCCGCCGAGCGCGGTCTGGTCGTGGAGGCGGTGGACGGGACGTTCTGCGGCGCGGTGGTCAGCTGCGAGAAGCGGGACGTCACGCTGGAGGACAGGTTCGGCCGCCAGCGGGTGTTCCCGCTGGACCGGGGCGCTTTCCTGCTCGACGGCAAGCCGGTGACGCTGGTCCGGCCGGTGCCTGGGCCGGCCGCCCAGGACCACGGGCGGTCCCGCCCGGCCCGCACCGCGTCCGGGTCGGTGGCGCCGCCGGCCAGCCGGGCCCGGGTGGCCCGGGCCAGCCGGATCTACGTCGAGGGCCGGCACGACGCCGAGCTGGTGGAGAAGATCTGGGGCGACGACCTGCGGGACGTCGGCGTGGTGGTCGAGTACCTGGAGGGCGTGGATCACCTGGCGGGCATCGTGTCCGCGTTCTCGCCCGGCCCGGTGCGGCGGCTCGGCGTCCTGGTCGACCACCTGGTGCAAGGCTCGAAGGAAAGCCGGATCGCCGCCCAGGTCAGCTCGCCGTACGTGCTGGTGGCCGGGCACCCGTTCATTGACATCTGGGAGGCGGTCAAACCGTCCGTGGTCGGCATCGCCGGCTGGCCCACGGTGCCCAGGGGGGTGCCGTGGAAGGAGGGCGTGCTGAGCGCGCTCGGCTGGCCGGCCGACACCGCCGCGGCGTGGCGGCGGATCCTGCGGGCCGCGCGCAGCTACACCGATCTGGACCCGGCCCTGCTCGGCACGGTCGAGCAGCTCATCGACTTCGTCACCGCGCCGGACACCGATTAACCTGGCCGACGTCATGGAGCGCCATCCGGGCGGGCTCAGCCAGCCCGTCACGCACACCCACCACGAACCCGCCGCCCCGGGCCAGGCCGCCGGGCCGGCCGACGGGCCGACGGAGGGTGCGGCGGACCTGCCGCGGCCGCCGGGCGACGGGTCAGCCGAACTGCTCGCCGCGCTCGGCTACCTCGGCACGGTGTTTTTCAGCTTCCTGCCTGCGCTGATCATCTACCTGGTCAAGCGGGGCACGTCGCCGTACCTGCGCCATCACGCGGCGCAGGCGGTGAACCTGGCGGTCACCGTGCTGCTGTTCGACCTGTGCGCGTTCATCGTCGGCGCGATGCTGGCCCTGGACAGCCTGGTGGTGTCGCTGAGCGTGGCACTGCCGCTGGCCACCGCGCTGTGGCTGGCCTCGGTGGGATTCTGCGTCCGCGCCGCGCTGGCCACCGCCCGCGGCGAGCCGGGCGACCTGCCCCGCTGGCTGTGCGCCGGCCTGCTGCGCTGAGCGCCGGCCCTGCAGGGCTGAGCGCCGGCCTGCAGGGCTGAGCGCCGGACTGCCGTGCTCGGCGCGGGGCCCGCCGGGGTCAGTCGGTCAGGTCGCGGATCACCGCGTCGGCGAGCAGCCGGCCACGGCGGGTCAGGACGACCCGCCCGGCCGCCCAGGCACCAGGCTCAGCCAGCCCGCCGGACACCGCCGCGCTGGCCGCGGCCCGCCCCGCGCCGGACAGCAGGTCCGCCGGGCAGCCGGTATCGAGCCTGGTCAGCAGCATGATCTGCTCGGTCCGCCGCTCGTTTCCTGTGAGCACCTCGCGGGCCTGCGCCGGGCTTTCCCCCGCGCCCAGCCTGGCGGCGTACCGGCGCGGGTGCCGGACGTTCCACCACCGGGTGCCGGCCAGGTGGCTGTGCGCGCCGGGGCCGATCCCCCACCAGTCCCCGCCGGTCCAGTACAGCAGGTTGTGCCGGCACCGCGCCGCCGCGCCGCTGGCCCAGTTCGAGATCTCATACCAGCCCAGCCCGGCCGTGCCGAGCGCCTCGTCGGCGGCCAGGTACCGGTCGGCCATCGCGTCGTCGTCGGGGGCGGGCAGCGCGCCGCGCCGGATCCGGGCGGCGAGCCTGGTGCCGTCCTCGACGATCAGCGCGTAGGCCGAGATGTGGCTGGGCCGCGCGGCCAGCGCCGCCTCCAGCGAGCGCCGCCACTCGGCGTCCGACTCGCCCGGCGTGCCGTAGATCAGATCCAGGCTGACCTGCCCGAACCCGGCCTCCTTGGCCCAGCCGGCGACGCGCGCGGCACGCTGCGGGGTGTGCACCCGGTCCAGGGTGGCGAGCACGTGTGGCACCGCGCTCTGCATGCCGAACGAGATCCGGGTGAACCCGGCCTGGCGCAGCCCGGCCAGCGAACGCTGGTCCACCGACTCGGGGTTGGCCTCGGTGGTCACCTCGGCGCCGGGGGCCAGGCCGAACTCGGCGTCGATGGCGCGCAGGATCGCGGCCAGCTGGCGCGGCGCGAGCAGGGTCGGCGTGCCGCCGCCGAAGAACACGGTCGTCACCGGCATCTGCGCCGCGCCGAGCAGCCTGCGGGCCAGCCGGATCTCGGCCATGGCCAGGTCCGGGTAGCCGTCCCGGCCGCCGCCCCCTGATTCGTCCGGGGTGTAGGTGTTGAAGTCGCAGTAGCCGCACCTGGTCGCGCAGAACGGCACATGGACATATATGCCGAACGGCTGCGCCCCGGCCGCGGCGACCGCGCTGTCCGGCAGCGCGCCGTCAGCCGGGACGGGCTCGCCGTCCGGCGGGGCGCCGGGCAATGGTTCCCTCCTGATCTGATCCTGCGGTCCTGCTGGGTGGCCGGGGCTACAGCGGCACGGCACGCGCCGCCACACCCGCTGGAACCGCCATGTGCCGAACGGTAACCGACACGCCGCCGGCCGCCTAATCAAATGCCCCGGCACGCGGAGCCGGGGGCTTGCCCGCGGCTGGTCCGGGTTAAGCTGAAATGGCTTGCTCTACGGGAGGCGCCGATGACATCAGGGCCTGGGTACGGGTACGGGATGCCGCCGGGAGGCCGGTGGATGTCCGCCGCGGAGCACGGCCGGATGCGGGCCTGCGACGCGGACCGGGAGCGGACCGCTGACGTGCTGCGGGCCGCATTCGTCGAGGGCAGGCTGAATCAGGACGAGCTGGACCAGCGGCTGGGTCAGGTGTATTCCGCCCGCACCTACGCCGATCTGGCCACCCAGACGTCCGACCTGCCGGTGCACCGGCAGGTGCCGGTGATACCGCCGGCCCGGGTGATGGCCCCGGTGAACAGCACCACCAACGGGCTGGCCGTGGCCTCGTTCGTCTGCGGCCTGCTGCAGATGTTCCTGGGCATCACCACGATCCCGGCGGTCGTGCTCGGTCACATGGCGCGCAAGCAGATCCGGCAGAGCGGCCAGCGGGGCGACGGCCTGGCCGTGGCCGGGCTGGTGCTGGGCTGGCTGGGCATCGCGCTGTTCGCCCTGTTCGCGGTGGTGGTGGCGGTGGCCGCGGCGCACTCGGGCAACGTGGTAATGGGGCCCCACGGCCACGGGGGACCGGTCGGCGGGCCCTGACCCTGGCCGGTCGCGCCGCTAGCGGCGCTGCTTGTCGCCGCCGGTGGACAGCGCGGCGATGAAGGCTTCCTGCGGCACCTCGACGCGGCCGATCGTCTTCATCCGGCGCTTGCCCTCCTTCTGCCGCTCCAGCAGCTTCCGCTTGCGGCTGATGTCACCGCCGTAGCACTTGGCCAGCACGTCCTTGCGCAGCGCCCGGATGTTCTCCCGGGCGATGATCCTGGCCCCGACGGCCGCCTGGATCGGCACCTCGAACTGCTGCCGCGGGATCAGCTCGCGCAGCTTGCCGGTCATCGCCACCCCGTAGTCGCGGGCCTCGTCGGCGTGCACCACCTGGCTGAACGCGTCCACCGGCTCGCCCTGCAGCAGGATGTCCACCTTGACCAGGTTGGCCTCCTGCTCGCCGGCCGGCTCGTAGTCCAGCGAGGCGTAGCCCCGGGTGCGCGACTTCAGCTGGTCGAAGAAGTCGAAGATGATCTCCGCGAGCGGCATCGTGTAGCGCAGCTCCACCCGGTCCGCGGACAGGTAGTCCATGCCGAGCAGCGTGCCGCGCCGGGCCTGGCACAGCTCCATGATCGTGCCGATGTAGTCGCTCGGCGCCAGCACGGTGGCCCGCACCACCGGCTCGAAGACCTGCGCGACCTTCACCCCGGTCTTGCCGGGGACCGAGATGCCGGTGGGGAACTCGCTGGGGTTGGTCACCACGATCTCCTGCACGGCCTCGGTGATCACCCGGTAGACCACGTTCGGCGCGGTGGAGATCAGCGCCAGGTCGAACTCCCGCTCCAGCCGTTCCCTGACGATCTCCATGTGCAGCAGGCCGAGGAAGCCACAGCGGAAGCCGAAACCCAGCGCGAGCGAGGTCTCCGGCTCGTAGACCAGCGACGCGTCGTTCAGCTGCAGCTTGTCCAGTGCGTCCCTGAGGTCGGGGTATTCGTCTCCGTCCAGGGGATAGAGCCCGGAGAACACCATCGGGCGCGGGTGGGCGTAACCGGCCAGCGGCTTCGCCGCCGGGCTGGCGGCGCTGGTCACCGTGTCGCCGACCCGGGCCTGCCGTACGTTCTTGACGCCGGTGATCAGGTAGCCGACTTCGCCGGCGCTCAGGCCCTCGGTCGGGGTGGGCTCCGGCGAGATCACCCCGACCTCTAGCGTGTCGTGGGTGGAACCTGTGGACATCATCAGGCTCTTCTCCCGGCGGGAGAGGTGGCCGTCCACCACGCGGACGTAGGTGACCACGCCCCGGTAGGTGTCGTAGACCGAGTCGAAGATCAGCGCCCGGGCCGGGGCGGCGGGGTCGCCTTGAGGCGCTGGCACCTGGGTCACGATCGCGTGCAGCAGCTCGGTGACGCCCTCTCCGGTCTTGGCGGAGACCCGCAGCACGTCGGCCGGCTCGCAGCCGATGATGTGCGCGAGCTCCTCGGCGTACTTGTCGGGCTGCGCGGCCGGCAGGTCGATCTTGTTCAGCACCGGGATGATCTGCAGGTCGGCATCCAGCGCCAGGTACAGGTTGGCCAGCGTCTGCGCCTCGATCCCCTGCGCCGCGTCCACCAGCAGCACGGCGCCCTCGCAGGCGGCCAGCGACCGGGACACCTCGTAGGAGAAGTCGACGTGACCGGGGGTGTCGATGAGGTTCAGCACGTGCCGGGTGCCGTCCGGCCCGGTCCATGGCAGCCGGACCGCCTGGCTCTTGATCGTGATGCCGCGCTCGCGCTCGATGTCCATCCGGTCCAGGTACTGCGCGCGCATCTGCCGGTCGGCGACCACGCCGGTGAGCTGCAGCATACGGTCAGCAAGCGTTGACTTCCCGTGATCGATGTGCGCGATGATGCAGAAATTGCGGATCACCGCGGGATCGGTGCGGGCAAGCTCGGGCATGGGTGCAATGGTATGAGCCAGCGATGCGTGCCGGCGCAGACGGCCTGGACTTCGCCGCTGCCGGGGTCACCTGCGCCGTTGGTTTGAGCAACGGGCACTGCCTCGGATATCCTTCAATGTCGCCGGGCGGAGCGCACGGGCTGCGCACCGGGCGGCATGTCCTTACCGGTCTCACCGGCCTGATCGGCCCGATCGGTCCTGACCGGCCCGAACAGATCTCGAGCGAGGCTTTCGCGTGGCGAACATCAAGTCCCAGATCAAGCGCAACCGGCAGAACGAGAAGGCCCGGCTGCGGAACAAGGCGGTCAGGTCTTCGCTGAAGACGTCGGTGCGCAGGTTCCGCGAGGCCGCCGAGTCCGGCGACGTGGAGCAGACCGGCGCCGCGCTGCGCGCAGCCAGCCGGCAGCTGGACAAGGCCGCGAGCAAGGGCGTTATCCACAAGAACCAGGCCGCCAACCGCAAGTCCGCCATCGCGAAGGTCTACGCCGACCTCAGCCGCGGCTGACCCTCAGCCGCGGTCGCGGCAGGCCACGATGCGGCGGATGACCCGTTCCAGCGCATAACCGGCGCTGGCGCCTTCGCCCTTGACCTGGGCATCGGCTTCGGCGACCGCCGCCAGGGCGGCGGCCACCCCGTCCGGGGTCCAGCCGCTGAGCTGCCGCCGGACACGGTCGATCTTCCAGCCCGGCATGCCGAGCTGCCCGGCCAGCGCGTCGCTGCTCTTCCCGCGCGGCACGGCCCCGACCTTTCCCAGCCCCCGCACCCCCTGCGCCAGCGCGCTGCTGATCAGCACGGGTGCCACCCCGGTGGCCAGGGCCCAGCGCAGCTGCTCCAGCGCATCGGCCAGCCGGCCCTCGACGGCCCGGTCGGCCACACTGAACCCGCTCGCCTCCGCCCGGCCCCGGTAGTACCGCGCCACTGTCGGCTGGTCGATGCTGCCCGCGACGTCGTCGGCGAGCTGGGCACAGGCGGCGGCCAGCTCGCTCAAATCGGTGCCGACCGCGTCGATCAGCGCCCGCACCGTGCCCTGGTTCACCTTCCGGCCGAGGCGGCGGAACTCGCCCCGGACGAAGTCGATCCGCTCATCGGCCCGGGAGACCTTGGCGCAGCGCACCACCCGCACACCGGTTTTCGTCAGCGCTGCGAGCAGCGCCTTGCCCTTGGCTCCCCCGGCGTGGGTGAGCACGAGTGCGGTGTCCGGCTCCGGGGACGCCGCGTAACGCTCCAGGGCGGCGGCGAGGTCCTTACCCGCGTCCTGGACGCCGCGCAGCACGACGGCGCGCGCCCCGCCGAACAGCGACGGTGACACCAGGGACAGGAACTCACCGGGGCTCAGCCCGGCCGCGGGCACGTCCTGCGCCTTGTCAACGCCGGCCGTGTCCTGGGCGGAACCGGCCGTCTCATCCTCGGCGGCCGCCTCGGCGACCAGGCTGCTCACCGCCCGGTCGACGAGCAGCTCCTCCTCGCCCACCACGAGGCTCACCGGGGATGGGGCGGACGCGGCCGGGGCTGACGCAGGCACCGCCTCAGCTTAGGCCACCCGCCCCGGCGGCAACCCCGCGAAAGGCGCAGCCGCGGCGGGATTCTCCCAACCGATCGGCGCCCAGCGGCGTCTTCTAGGTCGTGGGCCGCTTCACTCCCCGACAGCAGGTGCGGCCCCGGGCTCAGGGCGTTCCACGGGCTGGCCAGGGAAGGTTGATGAGGCAGCGTGAAATCGCGGTGGTTCCCCGGTAGCCGGGGAATGAGGATAGCCAGCGCGGCAGCTGTGGCCGCGGTGTGCTGCGGGGTGCTGGCAGGCGCCGCGGCGGCCCCCGGCCGGGCAGCGGCCGCTGTGGCCAGCCCGGCCGGTGACTCGCCGGACGGGTTCTGGTACGGGACCGACAGCTGGCCGATCACGATCGGCGGGAACGCGCCCTACCAGGAGCCGGCCATCGGCGGCAATTACGGCGGCTACATCGGGATGGCCGGCAGCTGGGCCTGGTGGGAGGGCTGCCACGGCCAGGTCGCCTGGTCGTCCGACAACAGCACGCGGGCCAACACCAATTACCGGACCTACCACAAGGGCATCGGCACCGGCGTGTACTGGTTCATGGGCGGGCCGGGCGTGGACGCGAACTACAACGGGACCACCGCCGAGGCGTACAGCTTCGGCGAGAACCAGGCCCGGAAGACGCTGTACGAGCTGGGCCACATGCACATCTCGCTCACCTACCCGGTGATATTCGCCGACATCGAGCTGCCCGGAATCGCGCCGGCCCCCGACAACGGCTGGAATTCGGTTTACACCTCGCCGTGCAGCGGAACGGTCAAGCAGTCTTATGTTCCGGTGGCCCTGGACCGGGCCGACTTCAACGGCTATGCCGCCTACCTGACCAGCCACTCCGCGTACAAAGTGGGAGTGTATTCGGCGCCCCAGATATGGACGGATATTTTCGGCACCGGTGTCGATTCGCTCATTCCCAACACCTACGAATGGACCTACTCCGGCTACACCAGCAGCCTGTCCCACACCCCCGACGGCTGGTGCCTGCGCGGCACGGACACCTGCGCGGCCTTCTTCGGCGGGCAGAAGTCCACCAGCCAGTACGCGCTCATGTGGCAGTGGTCCGGCGGCGGCGGGACCTCGAACGGGTACGGCGACTTCGACCAGATCGACAGCACCAGGACGCCCTAGAGCCCCGGGCCGCCGTGCTGCCCAGCCGGGGTAGAGAGCCGAGCATCCGGCAGCATGGCGGCCCGGTCTGTGCGGTGACGGCGGGCCAGGTCAGGGCACGACGGGCTCGGCGCCACGCCAGACCCGCTGCGGCTGCAGGCCGTAGGACCAGGCGAAGGCACCTTCGTGGTCGGCGTCCCACAGCACCATGTCCGCGAACCGGCCACGGACCAGGGCGCCGCGGTCGGGCGCCCGCAGCGCGTGCGCGCCGCCGATCGTGGCCGCGCGCAGCGCCTCGGTCACGCTCATCCCGAACTCGGCGATGGCCAGTGACATCACCAGCGGCATCGACGTGATCCCGTTGCCGCCGGGGGTGTGGTCGGTGCCCAGTGCCACGGCCACGCCCTTGTCCAGCAGGGACCGCACCGGCGGGCGCCGCCCGGTCTGCATCGAGGTGCCGGGGCAGACGACCGCGGCCACACCCGCCTGGGCCAGCGCGGCGACGTCGTCATCGTCGGCCTCGTGCAGCAGGTCCGCGGAGGCGCAGCCGATCTCGGCGGCCAGCCGGGCCGCGCCGGTGCGCGACTGCCCGCAGGCGTGCAGCCTGGGCAGCAGGCCTGCCGCCCGGCCCGCGGCGAGGATCCAGCGGGCCTCGTGCTCGGTGAACCGGCCCTCTTCGCAGTACACGTCCACGCTGTCGGCGCCCGCGGCGGCGGCGTCCGAACACCAGGAGCCCACTGCGTCGACGTAGTCGTGCCGCCGCCCGAAGTACTCCGGCGGGACCGAGTGCGCGGCCAGGAACGTCACGTGGATCCGCGGCACCGCGATCTCGCTCTCCAGCGAGCGGAGCAGCCGCACGTCGGCCAGCTCACCATCCCTGGTGAGGTGATAACCCGTCTTGGCTTCGATCGTCGTGGTGCCGGAGAACAGCCAGTCGCGCAGCCGCCTGCGCACCCCGTCGCACAGCGTCCACGGGTCCGTCCCCCTGGTGACGGTGACCGTCGAGGCCATCCCGCCACCGGCGGCGGCGATCTCGGTCGCCGACGAGCCGCCCGAGCGCATCGCCAGCTCGGCCCACCGGTTTCCGGCGTACACCGGGTGCGTGTGCGCATCGATCAGGCCGGGTGTGACCAGCCCCCCGCCGAGGTTCTCCACGTGGTCGACGTCGACGATGTCGTCGATGACGCCCGGGATGCTTTCCGGCAGTTCAGCGGCGGGCCCGACCCAGGTGATCCGTTCGTCCTGGGTGAGAATGGCGGCGTTGCTCAGTATCTCGGACCCGGTCCACAGCCGGCCGATGTTCGTCAGCAGGCGTACGGTCACCGGACCACCATGCCCGGTGTGCCCGGGCCAGGAACTTGGGTCCTGTGCCGCATGCGATCACCTGCCATGATCGAGCCGACGAACGGATACCAACAGGCGTCCAGTGAAGTGAATCGTACACTCGGCGAGCGTGGTCGCGTCCGGTAGATGGGGAAGGCAACGTATTCAGTCCCGCTACGGTAATCCAGTGTTCGCATGGTGTACAGCCCGAATGGCCCGAACGAGGGGCCCAAATTCGTGGTTTAGGCCCGGCCGCTCACCGCGCCCGGTGACGCGGCAAGCCTTCTGTGAGCATCCCGGGGCTGACCGTAACTGATTACACGCAGTACCGACCGAACGCAAAGAGTAATCATTGGCCGCCCCGCGTAACGCCATGCAATCGTCAGCAGAATCACCCGCGCGCATTTCCCGGAAAAGGAAAACGTACATTAGGTTCGTTCCATGCGGTTACGGGCGGCTGAGTGCGGCGGCAGTCCCGTTACCGCACGTCGGCGGGCCGCCCGGCCGGGCGATGCCCATTACTGTGAGTGATCGCCTCTGCGGTGGGCTCGTTCTCGTCTACCGGGGTTCCCGTCCGCTCCAGCTCGGCGGCCAGCCGCTGCGGAACCCGCGCGTGCAGCATCGTGCCCTGGGCGCCGTGCTGCACGCCGAGCACCTCGCCCGCCTGGTGCGCCCGGGCGAGCAGGTCTCCCCGGTCGTAGGGGACGACCACGTGCACTTCGCGGTCCCGGCGGGGCAGCACGCGCTCCACCGCGGCCAGCAGTTCCTCCGCGCCCTCGCCGGTCCGCGCCGACACCACGACGCAGTCCCGCTCGCGCAGCCGCAGCGCCTCCACCGCGATCGGGTCGGCCACGTCCGCCTTGTTGATCACCACGAGCTCGGCCACGTCACCGGCGCCGATCTCCCGCAGCACCTCACGGACCGCGCTGAGCTGGGCCGCCGGATCCGGGTCGCTGCCGTCCACCACGTGCAGGATCAGGTCGGCCTGCGCGACCTCCTCGAGCGTGGACCGGAACGCGTCGACGAGCTGGTGCGGCAGGTGCCGGACGAAGCCGACGGTGTCGGTCAGCGTGAACGCCCGGCCGGCCGGGGTCTGGGCGCGCCGCACCGCGGAGTCCAGCGTGGCGAACAGCGCGTCCGCCACCAGCACCCCCGACCCGGTGAGCCGGTTGAGCAGGCTCGACTTGCCGGCGTTGGTGTAGCCGGCGATCGCCACCGACGGCACCTCACGCCGGCGGCGCTGCCCGCGCCGCACCTCACGGCCGGTCGCCATGCCGGCGATCTCCCGGCGCAGCTTGGCCGCCCGGGCCCGGATCCGGCGCCGGTCGGTCTCGATCTTCGTCTCGCCGGGGCCGCGGGTCCCGATGCCGCCGCCGCCGGCCACCCTGCCACCGGCCTGCCGGGACAGCGATTCGCCCCAGCCACGCAGCCGGGGCAGGAAGTACTCCAGCTGGGCCAGCTCGACCTGGGCCTTGCCTTCCTTGCTCCGCGCGTGCTGGGCGAAGATGTCCAGGATCAGCGCGGTGCGGTCGATCACCTTGACCCGGACCACGCCTTCCAGGCGGCGCAGCTGGCTGGGGCTGAGCTCGCCGTCGCAGATGACGGTGTCCGCGCCCTCGGCGGCCACGATCTCCGCCAGCTCCCTGGCCTTGCCCGCCCCCACGTAGGTCGCCGGGTCCGGCCGGCCGCGGCGCTGGATCATGCCCTCCAGCACCTGTGAGCCGGCCGTCTCGGCCAGCTGGGACAGCTCCCGCAGCGAGTTCTCCGCGGTCGCCAGCGTGCCGTCGGTCCACACCCCGATCAGCACCACCCGCTCGAGGCGCAGCTCCCGGTATTCGACCTCGCTGACGTCCTGGAGCTCGGTGGACAATCCCGCGACCCGGCGCAGCGCCGCCCTGTCCTCGAGATCCAGTTCACCCGGCTCCAGCACCGGGGCCAGCGTGGCAGCTGGCTGGTCAGGCAGCCTGCGCGATGGCGCGGTCATCGTCCTCCAAGCCGGGCAACCTCCCCCGGGCACCGCCGCCCGGGCGTTTCGTCCCCCGATAGTCGCATGCTCTTGTTCTTCCTTCATCTCATTAACACCCGGCCGCCCCCAGATGTGCCCGGGCCCCTTGCTACCGGCGGGTAACTGGGGGCTTTGGCCTGTGATCGTGAGCCTTCCGCTCCAGCTAAGCGGTTATCCACCGCCACCGGCGCTCGCCTGGCTGGGCCGGGCCGGCTGGGGCGGGTTCCTTGATTTCAAGGGAGTTTCTAGGATGGTGGGGACGGATCCGGGAGGAGAGTGCGCGTGAGCGACATCCAAGGTGTGCAGATCACCGGCGAGGACGGCCCCAGGTACGGCGAGATCCTGACCGGCGAGGCGCTCAGCCTGCTCGCCACCTTGCACCGGGAACTCGCGCCACGGCGGGCCGAACTGCTGGCCGCCCGGCACCAGCGGCAGCGCGCGCTGGCCGGCGGCGGGACGCTGGACTTCCTGCCCGAGACCAGGGACATCCGGGAGGACCGCACGTGGCGGGTCGCCGACCCGGCCCCGGGCCTGGTGGACCGCCGGGTGGAGATCACCGGGCCCACCGACAAGAAGATGACGATCAACGCGCTGAACTCTGGCGCGAAGGTGTGGCTGGCCGACTTCGAGGACGCCAACACGCCGCTGTGGCACAACATGATCGGCGGCCAGCTCAACCTGCGCGACGCGCTGGATCGCACCATCGACTTCACCAGCGGCGAGGGCAAGGAGTACAAGCTCAAGGACGACGCGGAGCTGGCCACGATCGTGGTCCGGCCGCGCGGCTGGCACCTGGACGAGAAGCACATCACGATTGACGGCCAGCGCGCCTCGGGCAGCCTCACCGACTTCGCGCTGTACATGACGACGTCGGCCCGGCGGCAGCTGGCCAAGGGCAAGGGACCGTACTTCTACCTGGCCAAGAACGAGCACCATCTGGAAGCACGGCTGTGGAACGACGCGTTCAATATCGCGCAGGACGCGCTGGGCATCGCGCGCGGCACGATCCGCGCCACCGTTCTCATCGAGACGATCCCGGCCGCCTTCCAGATGGTGGAGATCCTCTACGAGCTGCGGGAGCACTCCGCCGGGCTGAACGCCGGCCGGTGGGACTACCTGTTCAGCGTGATCAAGAACTTCCGCACCAGGGGCCGCGATTTCGTCCTGCCGGACCGCAACTCGGTCACGATGACCGCCCCTTTCATGCGGGCCTACGCCGAACTGCTGGTGAAGACCTGCCACGGCCGCGGCGCGCACGCGATCGGCGGCATGGCCGCGTTCATCCCCAGCCGGCGCGATCCCGAGGTCAACAAGGTCGCGATGGACAAGGTGCGGCAGGACAAGACCCGCGAGTCCGGCGACGGGTTCGACGGGTCCTGGGTCGCCCACCCGGACCTGGTGCCGCTGTGCCGCGAGGTGTTCGACGGAGTGCTCGGCGACCGGCCGAACCAGCTCGGCAAGCTGCGCAGCGAGGTGAGCGTCACCGCCGAGGACCTGCTGTCGGTGGCCAAGACCCCGGGCGAGATCACCGAGGCCGGGCTGCGCAACAACGTCAGCGTCGGGCTGCAGTACCTGGCCAGCTGGCTGAACGGGTCCGGCGCGGTGGCGATCTTCAACCTGATGGAGGACGCGGCCACCGCGGAGATCGCCCGGTCCCAGGTCTGGCAGTGGCTGCACAACGGCATCACGCTCGCCGACACCGGCCACCAGGTCACCCAGGAGCTGGTGACCCGGATCATCGACGAGGAGCTGGCCAAGGTCAAGGACGCGGGCGGCGCGGAGTTCCACGCCCCCCGCTACGACGACGCGGTCGCGCTGCTGCGGGAGGTCGCGCTGGCCGACGATTACTCCGAGTTCCTCACGCTGCCCGCCTACGAGCGCATGCCCTGATGGCCGCTCCGGCGAGCGTGCGGCCGGCCTCCGCCCGCCCGGCCCGCCAACGGCAGGAGTTGCCATGATGGACACGCTGGCCCGGGCGATAACCGAGGTCTGCGGTGCGGACTACGTGATCACCGACCCGGCCGAGCTGCGCACCTACGAGTGCGACGGGCTGACCTCACACCGCAGCACCCCGGGGATCGTGGCGCTGCCGGAGACCGCCGGCCAGGTGGCCGGGGTGGTGCGGGCGTGCGCCGCGGCCGGCACGCCGTTCGTCGCCCGCGGCTCGGGCACGGGGCTGTCCGGCGGGGCGCTGGCGCCCGGGAACGGCGTGCTGATCGTCACCTCGCGGATGCGGAAGATCATCGAGATCGACGCCCGCAGCCGCCGTGCGGTGGTGGAGCCGGGGGTGACCAACCTGGCGGTGAGCAAGGCGGCCGAGCCTTACGGCTACTTCTACGCGCCTGATCCGTCCAGCCAGGTGGTTTGCTCGATCGGCGGGAACGTGGCGGAGAACTCCGGCGGCGCGCACTGCCTGAAGAACGGCTTCACCGTCAACCACGTGGCCGGCCTCGAGGTGGTCACGCCGGACGGGGAGATCGTCTGGCTGGGCGACGGCACCGGCGCGTCACCGGGGTATGACCTGCTGGGCGCGTTCACCGGGTCGGAGGGCACCCTCGGCATCGTCACCAAGGTCATCGTGCGGCTGACCCGGATCCCGGCGGCGGTCACCACGCTGCTGGCCGGGTTCGGCACCACCGGTGAGGGCGGTGCGGCGGTGTCGGCGATCATCGCGGCAGGCATCGTGCCCGCCGCGATCGAGATGATGGACGCGCTGTCCATCGCGGCGGCCGAGGCGGCCGTGCACTGCAACTACCCCGAGGGCGCGGGCGCGGTGCTGGTCGTCGAACTGGACGGCCCGGAGGCGGATGTCGAGGCGGAGACCAGCGCGGTGCGCCGGATCTGCGAGCAGGCCGGCGCCTTCGAGATCCGCGCCGCGGCCGACCCGGCCGAGCGGGCGGTGATCTGGGCCGGGCGCAAGTCCGCGTTCGCCGCGGTGGGCCGGATCAGCACGTCCTACATCGTGCAGGATGGCGTGGTGCCCCGGTCCACGCTGCATGACGTGCTGGACCGGATCGCGGCGCTGTCCGAGCAGACCGGCATCCGGGTGGCCAATGTGTTCCACGCCGGCGACGGCAACCTGCACCCGCTGGTGCTGCTGGATGCCGACACCGACCCTGAGCAGGCTGAGGAGCTGTCAGGGGCCATCCTCGACCTGTGCATCGAGCACGGCGGGTCGATCACCGGCGAGCACGGTGTCGGAGTCGACAAGTCGAGGTACATGCCGAAGATGTTCAGCCCGGGCGACCTGGACACCATGCAGATGCTGCGCTGCGCGTTCGACCCGCGTGGGCTGTGCAACCCGGGCAAGATCTACCCGACGCCACGGCTGTGCGGCGAGGTGCCCGGCTTCCGGCGCGGCCCGCATCCGCTGGTCGAAGCGGGCCAGGCGGACCAGCTGTGACCAGCCGGCCGGCCACCGGCGGGCCGCAGGGCGCGGCGTCCGGCGCGGGTGACCCCGGCGCGGGCCGGGTCCAGGACGTGCTGGCCGCGGCCTGTGCGGCGCTGCGCCCGGCGGGTGAGGCGGACGCGGTGGCCGGCGTGCGGCCGGCCTGGGTCGCCTCCCCCGTCTCGGTGCCGGAGGCCGCGGCCACGATGCGGGCGGCCGCCGGGCTGGATCTCGCGGTGGTGCCGCGGGGCAGCGGGTCACGGCTGGCCTGGGGGCTGCCGCCGCGGCGCTGCGACCTGGTCATCGACACCAGCGGGCTGAATGAGGTGATCGAGCACGCGGCCGGCGACTGGGTGGCCAGCGTGCAGGCCGGCGTGCGGATGGACCAGCTCAGCGCGGTTCTCGGCGAGGCCGGGCAGCGGCTGTCACTGGACCTGCCCACGGACGGCCGGGGGGCCGCCCAGCACGCGGCGGGCACGGCCGGCGGCATGCTGGCCACCGGGATGGCCGGACCGCAGCGGTTGCGCTACGGGCCGCCGCGGGACCTGCTCACCGGGATGACCGTGGTGCGCGCGGACGGCCTGGTGGCCCGGTCGGGCGGCAAGGTGGTCAAGAACGTGGCCGGCTACGACCTGGCCAAGCTGTTCGCCGGGTCCTACGGGACGCTCGGCCTGATCGCCGAGGCCACGTTCCGGCTGCACCCGGTGCCCGCCGCGGCGGCCTGGATCACGCTGGAGTGCCCGGGCGCGGCCGAGGCAGCCGCGGCCGTGGCGGCTGCGGTGGAATCCCAGCTGCAGGCGTCGGCGGTGGAGGTCGACCGGGCGGCGCCCGGCGCCCCGGTACGGGTCGGCGTGCTGCTCGAGGGCAGCAACTCTGATGGCGTGCCGGTCCGCGTGGCCGGGATGCTTGACCTGCTCGGCACCGGCGCCGTGGCTGGCAGCGAGGCGCCCGCCTGGTGGGGCCGCAGCACGGCCGCCCCGGCCGGCGGCACGCTGATCAGGATCGCGTTCTGGTCCGGCGCGCTGCGGTCCGTCCTGGACGCGGTGGACGTGGCCGCGGCGGCGGGCGGACTGGCCGCGGCCGTCGGCGGCTCGCCGGGCGCGGGTGTGCTCTACGCGGCGCTGGACGGGCAGGCCAGCCCGGCGGCGGTGGCGTCATTCGTCACCGCGCTGCGCGCCACGGCGGGCCGGGCCCCGGCGGCCGGATTCCCGCCCGCCCGCGGCAGCGCCGTCGTGCTCACCGCCCCGCCCGCGGTCCGCGGCGCGGTAGACGTGTGGGGACCGGTGCCCGATGCCGCGCTGATCCGCGCGGTGAAGGACCAGTTCGACCCGGGCCACCGGATGGCGCCCGGCCGGTTCGCGGGAGGAGTCTGAATGGCCGACCAAGCCACGCCCGGGGCGGAGACCGGGAACCGCGGGCCCCTCGAGGAGCTGCGCTCGCTGGCCGGGGACTGTGTGCACTGCGGCTTCTGCCTGCCGGCCTGCCCCACCTACCAACTGTGGGGGGAGGAGATGGACTCGCCGCGGGGCCGCATCCACCTGATGACCCAGGTGCTGGACGGCGCGGAGCTCACCGAGGCCACCGCCACCCACCTGGATCGCTGCCTGGGCTGCATGGCGTGCGTGCCGGCCTGCCCGTCCGGGGTCCAGTACAACCGCCTGATCGAGTCGGCGCGCAGCTGGCTGGACGACACCGGTGACCGGCCGGCGCCGGGTCGCGGCGGCTTCGGCCGGACGCTGCGTGGCCGGGCCACCAGGGCCGCGATCTTCGCGCTGTTCCCGCACCCGCGGCGGCTCCGGCTGGCCACCGCCCCGCTGCGGGCCGCACAGCGGGCCGGGCTGGACCGGCTGGCCCGGCGGAGCAGCCTGCCCGGGCGGCTGGCCCCCGAGCTCGCCGCCGCGCTGCGGCTGGCCCCGCCGCCGGCCGGCCGGGTGCCCGCCTTGCCCCGCCTGGTGCCGGCCCGCGGCGAGCGCCGGGCGGTGGTGGGCATGCTCACCGGCTGCGTGCAGGGGGTGTTCTTCCCGCAGGTGAACACGGCCACGGCCCGTGTGCTCGCGGCCGAGGGCTGCGACGTCGTCATCCCGGACGGCCAGGGCTGCTGTGGCGCGCTGTCGCTGCACGCCGGCCGCAGGTCCGAAGCACTGCGGCTGGCCAAGCACACCATCGCCAGGTTCGAGCGGGCCGGGGTGGACGCGATCGTGGTCAACTCGGCGGGCTGCGGATCGGCGATGAAGGAGTACGGCCAGCTGCTGGCCGACGACCCGGACTGGGCGGCCAGGGCCGCGGAGCTGGCCGGGCGGGTGCGCGACTTCGCCGAATTCGTGGCCGGCCTCACCGGCCCGGGAGGGCAGCAGGCGCCGCGGCACCCGCTGCCGGTGACCGCCGTGTACCACGACGCCTGCCACCTCGGCCACGCGCAGGGCATCAAGGCGCAGCCGCGGCAGCTGCTGGCCGCGATCCCGCAGCTGCAGCTGACCGAAACCGGCGACGGCGGTGTCTGCTGCGGGTCGGCGGGCGTGTACAACCTGCTGCAGCCCGAGGCGGCCCGCGAACTGGGCACCAGGAAGGCCGCGACCGTCCAGGCCACCGGCGCGCGGCTGCTCATCTCCGCCAACCCGGGCTGCTCGCTGCAGATCGCCTCGGCACTCGAGGCGCAGGGGGTGGTGATGCCGGTGGCGCATACCGCCCAGGTGCTGGACGCCTCGATCCGCGGGCTCCCGGTATCCACGCTGACCCGCACCACCCGCTGACCCGCACCACCCGCTGACCCGCATCGCACGCTGACCTGGGATGACGTCAGTTCTGACGCCAGGTGACGGCTACCGGCGTCAAAGATGACGCCAATTGACGTCACCTCTGACTTGACTGACGTCATGGATGGTGTCACTATGACGTCATGGAGCTGTCAGAGTACGCCGAGGGCCTGCGCCGCGAAGTCGCGGCCGTCACCCGGCTCGCCGATGAAGAAGTGGCGCGGGCCGGTCAGCTGATCACCGAATCACTCGACTCGTCGATCCGGCTGACCCTGCTCGACGTGCTCTCCGGCGCGGCCGCGGAGATCACTTCCCGGCTGGACGACGTCGCGGTCGAGCTGCGGCTGTCCTCCGGGAACCCGACGTTCGCCATCGTGGACACCCGGGAAAACCCGGCCGCGCCCGAGCCCCCCGCACCGCCAAGGCCCCCCTCCGGGCCCGCCGGGGCGTCCGGCGAGGCCGAGGAGGAAACCGGCACGTCACGGGTGACATTGCGGCTGCCGGACGGGCTGAAGGTCCGCGCCGAGGCCGCCGCGGCCCGCGACGGGCTGTCGCTCAACGCCTGGCTGGTCCGTGCGGCGAGCCGGGCGCTCGGCGACGAAACCGGCCCGGCACGCACCCGGTCGGCCCGGCGCGGGCCGGGCACCCGGATCACCGGCTACGCCCGGAGCTGACCGGCTCCGGCGCACACCCACCACCTCACCGTCAACCCACGCACCACCGCCCGGGCTCAGTCATGCCTGCCGGGCGCCAGCCGAAGGAGAAACAGATGGCTTCCTGGGAATTCCCCGCCGAGGGCCCGGTGCAGGCGGAGATCAGCCTGCCGGCCGGATCAGTGCACGCGACCGCCACCCAGACCGACACGGTGACCGTCTCCCTGGAGTCGGCCAGCAAGTCCGGCGAGCGGCTGCTGGCCGAGACCGAGGTCAGCTTCGACGGCGGCAAGCTCCGCGTGATCACCCCGCGGCGGGTGTCGGTGTTCGGCAACGCCTCGCTGAACCTCGCGATCACGCTGCCGGCCGGCTCGTCGGTCGCGGCCGACACCGCCTCCGCCGACGTCACCTGCCACGGTGACATGGGCGGGCTCAGCGGGAAGACCGCCAGCGGCGACGTGGACGCCGAGCGGGTCGGTGGCGACGTGGACTTCAGCACCGCCTCGGGCGACGTGGAGCTTGCGGAGACCACCGGGGACGTGCGGGTCAGCACCGCCTCCGGCGACCTCACCGTCGGCCGGGCCGGCGGCGAGATCATCGCCAAGACGGCCAGCGGCGACGTGCGCATCGGCGCGGCCGGCCAGTCGGCCACCGTCAAAACAGCCAGCGGCGACGTGCGGATCGACCGGGTCAGCACCGGGCTGGCCGACGCGACCACCGTGTCCGGCGACATCGTCATCGCGGTCGCCCCCGAGGTCGGCGTCTACCTGGACGTCTCGACGCTCAGCGGCGACGCCGCCAGCGAACTCGACTCCAGCGGCAGCGCCGAAGGCGAAGCCGGCCTGACCATCAGCTGCCGCAGCGTCAGCGGGGACGTCCGGATCACCCGGGCTAGCCGCTGAGCCCACATCCCACCTCGCAGGCAAACCACCCAGACCTCGCACCAGCCAGACATAGGAGAACAGCCATGAACACCCACCTGACCCAGCAGATCGCCGCCCAGCACCAGACCGAGATCCGTGCAGAGGCCGCCCACCGGGCGCGGCAGGCCAGCCGGGCCGCCGCCAGCCGCAGGACGTCCCTGCGCCCGGCACCCGCCAGGTAAGCCACCCAGACCCTTGCCCCGGCCAGACAGAGGAGACCGCCATGAACAGCTACCTGACCGAGCGGATCGCCGCCCAGCGGCAGACCGAACTACGCGACGCGGCCGCCCACCGGGCCGGTCACCGCCAGGCCCGCCAGGCCCACCGGGCGCGGCAGGCCACCGCGCACGGCCGCAGCCACCCGGTGCGGCGGCGGGCCGGCTACGCGCTGATCTCGATCGGCCTGCGGCTGGCCTACGCGGCCGGCGAAGACTGAGCGGCCGCCGGAGAATGAACCCCAGGAGCGGTGACGGTGTCCCCGGCCAGCCAGCTCTCCGCGATGTCCCCCTCGGCCACGACCACGGCCGGCCCGGACAGGAAGCTGGTCTGGCCGTCCAGCCGGACCCGCAGGCGCCCGCCGGGCAGATCGACCACCCAGGTGCTGTCCGGGGCCGCGGCGGCCACCCGCCTGCCCGTTGCCGCTTCTTTCGCGGCCACCGCGGCGGCGACCGCACCGGTGCCGCAGGACCGGGTCGGCCCGCTCCCCCGCTCATGCACCCGCATCTCGATGTGCCGCTCCCCGTTGAACCGCAGCAGTTCGACGTTGGCGCCGTCGGGGAACTGGCCGGAATCCAGCACCGGCGGCCGGGACAGGTCGAAACCGTCCAGCGGCCCGCTGACCACACACGCCAGGTGCGGGTTGCCGAGCGAAACCGACAGCCCGTCGACCGCCACCCCGCCCAGCTCGCCGCGGCCGGGCCCGAGCACCAGCGGCGGCCCCATGTCCACCGTGATCGTGCCATCGGCCGCCGCGCGCAGCCGCCGGTTCCCGGCCCGGGTGGCCACGGTGAACTCGCCGCCGTCCACCAGACCGTGGTCGAGCAGGTACCGGCCGAACACGCGGATCCCGTTCCCGCACATCTCCGCCACGCTGCCGTCAGCGTTCCGGTAGTCCATGAACCACGCGGGCGCGTCCGCGCCACCCGCCCCGGCCGGACCGGCCGCCCGCACCACCCGCAGCACGCCGTCGGCGCCCAGCCCAGCGTGCCGGTCGCACAGCCGGGTCACCAGCCGCCCGGTCAGCTCGAGCCGGTCATCGAGGTCGGGCAGGATCACGAAGTCGTTCTCGGTGCCGTGCCCTTTGGCGAACCGCATGCACCGATGGTAGCCAGCGCCGCGGCCAGCTGGCCCGGCGCGGCCAGCCCGGCATCCAGCCAGGCCACCCGCGGATCCCGGCCGAACCAGGACTCCTGGCGCCGGGCGAACTTCCTCGTCGCCCGGACCGTCTCGGCCAGCGCCTGCCCGGCGGTCCACTCCCCCGCCAGGTGCCGCAGCAGCTGCGCGTAGCCCAGTGCCCGGCTGGCGGTCAGCCCGTCGGCCAGGCCGTGCGCGGCCAGCCCGCGCACCTCGGCCACGAACCCGTCCTGCCACATCCGGTCCGCCCGGGCGGCGATCCGCGCGTCAAGCTCGGCCCGGTCCAGCCGCAGCCCGAGCTGGACTGAGGGGTACAGCGACTCATAGCCAGGCAGGGTCGCGCTGAACGGCTGCCCGGACAGTTCGATGACCTCCAGCGCCCGGACGATCCGCCGCCCGTTGCTGGGCAGGATCGAGGCGGCGGCCCGTGGATCGAGCCCGGTCAGCCTGCCGTGCAGCGGGCCCGGCCCGGCGTGGGCCAGCTCGTCCTCCAGGCGCTGCCGCACGCCCGGGTCGGTCCGGGGGAACTTAAGGTCGTCGAGGGCGGCGCGGATATACAGGCCGGAGCCGCCGACCAGGATGGGCACCCGGTCACGGGCCTGAACGCCGGCGATGGCGGCGCGGGCCAGCCGCTGGTACTCGGCCACGCTCGCGGCCTGCCGGACGTCCCAGATGTCGAGCAGGTGGTGCGGGACGCCGCCACGCCGCGCCGGGGGCAGCTTGGCCGTGCCGACGTCCATGCCGCGGTACAGCTGCATGGAGTCGGCGTTGATGATCTCACCGCCGAGCGCCTGGGCCAGCGCGATGCCGAGGCCGGACTTGCCGGCCGCGGTCGGCCCCACGACCGCGATGACCTGCTCCGCCATGATGGCCCCGACGGCAAGCTAGCGGCGGGCCGGCATGCCGAGCAGCACCGGCTGCGATTCGGCCTTGACGGCTGCCGCCGGGCCGGGCTCACCCCCAGCAGTGGCGGCCTGGCGCGCCTGCCAGGCGTCGCCGCCGCGGGTGCGGCGCAGCGGGCCGGGCGGGCCGTCGGCGATCAGGTGGTGCGGCGCGGCCCTGGTCACCGTCACCGTGATCACGTCGCCCGGCCGCGGGCCGGCCCCGCCCGGGGTGAAATGCACCAGCCGGTTATCCGGGGCCCGCCCGGACATCCGGTGTGTCACGCCGTCCTTGCGGCCCTCACCCTCGGCCACCAGCACCTCGAGCTGCCGCCCGACCTGGCGCTGGTTCTCGGCCAGGGTGATCTCCTCGACCAGCCCGGCCAGCCGGCCGTAGCGCTCGCGCACCACCTCGGGCGGCACCTGGCCGTCCATCTCCGCCGCCGGGGTGCCGGGGCGGATGGAGTACTGGAAGGTGAACGCGCCGGCGAACCGGGCCTGCCGCACCAGGTCCAGCGTGCCGGCGAAGTCGCGCTCGGTCTCGCCGGGGAATCCCACGATGATGTCGGTGGTGATGGCGGCGTCCGGCATCGCGGCGCGGACCCGGTCCAGGATGGCCAGGTACTTGTCCCGGCGGTAGGCCCGGCGCATGGCCCGCAGCACCGCGTCCGACCCGGACTGCAGCGGCATGTGCAGCTGGTGCATCACGTTGGGCGTCTGCGCCATCGCGCCGATGACGTCGTCGGTGAAGTCGCGAGGATGCGGTGAGGTGAACCGCACCCGCTCCAGCCCGTCGATGCCGCCGCAGCTGCGCAGCAGCTTGCCGAAGGCCAGCCGGTCACCGAACTCCGCACCGTAGGAGTTGACGTTCTGCCCGAGCAGCGTGACCTCGAGCACGCCGCCGCCGACCAGGGCGCGGATCTCAGCCAGCACGTCACCGGGCCTGCGGTCCTTCTCCCGGCCGCGCAGGCTGGGCACGATGCAGAACGTGCAGGTGTTGTTGCAGCCCACCGAGATCGCGACCCAGGCCGCGTAGACCGACCGGCGCCGGGCCGGCAGCAGTGAGGGGAAGGTTTCCAGTGTCTCGGCGAACTCGGCCTGCGCCTCGTTCCTGACCCGGGCGCGCTCGAGCAGCGCCGGCAGCGAGGCCATGTTGTGGGTGCCGTAGACCACGTCGACCCACGGCGCCCGCTCGGTGATCCGGGTGCGCTCCATCTGGGCCAGGCAGCCGCCCACCGCGATCTGCATGCCGTTCTTCTTCTGCGGCAGCAGGTGGCCGAGGTTGCCGTAGAGCCGGTCGGCCGCGTTCTCCCGCACCGCGCAGGTGTTGAACACCACCACGTCGGGGGCCTCGCCGTCGCCGGCGGCCTGATAGCCCGCCTCGTCGAGCAGGCCCGCCAGGCGCTCGGAGTCATGCGCGTTCATCTGGCACCCGTAGGTGCGGATCTGGTATGTCCGGCCGCCTGCTGTCACCTGACCAGGATAGGCGGCGTCTTGGATCAGATGACTCAGATCTGGTAGCCGTGTGCCTGGTGATATCCAGGCCCGAATCCGGCATGATGTCTGTATGCGAATGACTACAGAAACGACATCTTATGGCGAATGGCACTCCCCGATCGCCGGTGCCGACGTGGCGCGCAAGCAGGTCGGTCTGGGATTCGCCGTTATTGACGCCGCCGGGGCGTGGTGGCAGGAGTCGCGACCCGAGGAAGGCGGCCGGATCGCCGTCGTCTGCCAGGGGCCGGACGGCGTCAGCCGCGACCTGCTCCCGATGCCGTATAACGCCAGGACCCGGGTGCACGAGTACGGCGGCCGGTCGTACCAGCCGGTGCCGGGCGGTTTCGTCTTCGCGAACTTCGCCGACCAGCGGCTGTACCGCGGCGGGGCGGACGGCGCGCCCGAGCCGCTGACCCCGGAACCGGGGGATGTCTCGTTCCGGTTCGCCGATTTCGTCCTGTCCCCCAGCCGGGATGAAGTCTGGTGCGTGCGGGAACGGCATGAGGGCGGCCGGATCACCCGCGCGATCGCGGCCGTCCCGCTGGACGGTTCGGCCGCCGAGGATGACGGCGCGATGCGGGTGCTGGTCAGCGGTTCGGATTTCTACGCGTTCCCGGCTCCGTCTCCGGACGGTACCCGGCTGGCCGTCATCTGCTGGGATCACCCGCTGATGCCGTGGGACGGCACCGAGCTGCGGGTGGCGGCCGTCGACGGATCGGCCGCGGACGGGGAGGGGCAGCAGGTGATCATGGGCGGCCCGGCCGAGTCGGTGCTCGCCCCGGCCTGGCGCGACGACCAGAGCCTGTACGTGATCTCGGATCGTTCGGGCTGGTGGAACTTGTACCGGGCAGGCCTGGACGGGTCGGCCAGCGAACTGTGCCCGCGGCCGGAGGAGTTCGCCGCCCCGCTCTGGCAGCTGGGCGCGAGCCCGTACGCGGTACTCGGCGACGGCCGCCTAGCGGTGACCTACGGCACCGGGGATGCCCGGCTCGGCGTGCTCGACCCGGCCACCGGCCAGCTGGTCGACCTGGACCTTCCGTACCGGGTGTACGTCTTCGGGCTGACGGCGATCGGCCAGTCCGTGGCCACCATCGCGGGCGGCCCGACGGTGCCGACCACCGTGATCAGCGTGGACGTGCCCGCCGCGGGCGGCCCGGCCACGGCGGTCGCCCGCGAGCTGAGCCGCAGCACCGACGAGCTGCCCGATCCCGCCTACCTGCCGGTCCCCCGGACGGCCGAGCTGACCGGCCCGTCGGGCTCGGTCGTGCATGCCATCGTCTACCCGCCGTCCAACCCGGTGGCCCGGGCACCGGAGGGCGAGCGCCCGCCGTACATCGTCTGGGTCCACGGCGGCCCGACCGCGCAGTCGGTCCCCCGCCTGGACCTGGAGAAAGCCTTCTTCACCAGCCGCGGCATCGGCATCATCGACGTGAACTACGGCGGGTCGACCGGCTACGGCCGCGCCTACCGCGACCGGCTGCGCGGCCAGTGGGGCGTGGTCGACGTGGCCGACGCGATGACGGCCGCGCTGGCGCTGGCCGAGTCGGGTGAGGCGGACGGCAAGCGGCTCGGGATCCGCGGCGGCTCGGCCGGTGGCTGGACCGCGCTGGCCGCCGTCACCTCCGGCGTCGGCGTGCTCGGCCAGTCACAGGGCCTGAACGGGTCCGGCGAGCACGTCTTCGCGGTGGTGGCGTCCTACTTCGGCGTGGCCGACCTGCGAGAGTTCGCCAAGCATACGCACGACTTCGAATCGCGCTACCTGGACGGCCTCATCGGCCCGCTGCCGGAGTCCGAAGCCCTCTACGCCGAGCGGGCGCCGGTCGGGCACGTGAACGAGGCCACCTGCCCGGTGCTGCTGCTGCAGGGGCTCGACGATCCGGTTGTGCCGCCCGCGCAGGCCGAGTCGATCGCGGCCGACCTGGCCGCGCACGGCATCCCGTACGCCTACATCACCTACGAAGGCGAGTCGCACGGGTTCCGCAAGGCCGAGAACATCGTGGCCAGCATGGAGGCCGAGCTTTCCTTCTACGGCCAGATCATGGGATTCGTCCCGCCGGGCATCCCGCCGGTGGAGCTGCGTTAGCGGGCGAACTCGGTGGCGCGGGACTCGCGGACGACGGTGATGCGGATCTGGCCGGGGTAGGTGAGCTCCTCCTCGACCTGCTTGGCGATGTCGCGGGCGACCACCTGGGCCTGGATGTCGTCGATCCGGTCGGGCTTGACCATGACCCGGATCTCGCGGCCGGCCTGCATGGCGAAGACCTTCTCGACGCCCTCGTGGGCGCCGGCGATCTGCTCCAGCCGCTCGAGCCGCTTCACGTACATCTCCAGCGACTCCCGGCGGGCGCCCGGCCGTCCGCCGCTGATCCCGTCCGCGGCCTGGGTG
>DASYAV010000250.1:0-3442 GCA_036501145.1 Streptosporangiaceae bacterium
GTTCGGAACGCCGAGATGGGTGAAAGGCTGCGCCGCCACGGGAGAGTCGCCCTGCGGCTTCCCTCGGCCGCGCGCCGACGAGACCACTTCGTCAGCCACGCGTACATCGTGCCGCATGCCACCGACAAAACGCGCCTGTTGCGCAACAACCGGGACTGTGCCGCACTCCGCCGCTGCTGATCATGCTGTCCGGCGAACGGGGGCAAGGTCAGATTGCCAGCGCGTACAGGGCCCAAGCCGACCTCCGTCGTTCCAACACCGGCATGCCACCATTTAAGGCGAGAAATGTGTCAACGTCGGCCCAATCCTGGACACTTAACGTCGGACGAAAGTTAACCCCCTCACCTGCGTTTTTGTCCTTTAGCCTGGTTCGGTGGTGGCCGCGGGGACGCGGCCGAGGTCCCTGTCTTTGAGCCGGTAGCTGTCTCCTTTGAGTGCGATGACGTCGGCGTGGTGGACGAGGCGGTCGATCATGGCGGCGGCGACGGTGTCGTCGCCGAAGACCTCGCCCCAGCGGCCGAACGGCTTGTTGGACGTGACGATGAGGCTGGCCCGCTCGTAGCGGCCGGAGACCAGCTGGAAGAACAGGTTGGCGGCCTCGGCCTCGAACGGGATGTAGCCGACCTCGTCGATGACCAGCAGCGGGTAGCGGGCCAGGCGGGTGAGCTCAGCCTGGAGCTTTCCCGATGCGTGGGCGGCGGCGAGCCGGTCCACCCACTGCGACGCGGTGGCGAACGCGACGCGGTGCCCGGCCTGGCAGGCCCGGATCGCGATGCCGGTGGCGAGGTGGGTCTTGCCGGTGCCGGGCGGCCCGAGGAACACCACGTTGCCCTTCTCGGCGATGAAGTCCAGGGTGCCGAGGTGCGCGACCAGGTCTCTTTTGAGGCCGCGGGCGTGGTCGAAGTCGAACTCCTCCAGGCTCTTGCGGGCCGGGAACCGGGCGGCCCGGATGCGGTCCTCGCCGCCGTGGGCGTCGCGGGCCGCGACTTCGCGCTGCAGGCACGCGACCAGGTACTCCTCGTGCGTCCAGGATTCCTCGCGGGCCCGGGCCGCCAGGCGTTCCGCGGAGTCCCTTAGCGCGGGCGCTTTCAGTGCCCGGGCCAAGAACGCGATCTCGGCGTCGAGGTCGCGGGCCTTCTTCGCGGCGGGCATCAGGCCGCTCCTTCGCCGTCGCCGCCGGCCAGCGCGTCGTAGACGCTCAGGCTGCGCTGCTCGACTTCCGGCTCCGGGCCGACGGGGCGCAGCAGGCCGACCCGTTGCCGCCGCATTGCGGCGGCCGCGGCCTTGTGATCGGGGTCGGTGATGACCTGGTGCCAGGACCAGGCCCGCTCGTGGTCGGCGACCAGCTGCCCGCCGCACCAGGCCCGGACCCGGTCCAGCCCGGCGACAACCTCGACCCGCCGGCCGATCACCGCCGGGTGGACGGAGTAGTCGTTGGCGTCAAGTCGGACGTAATGGTCGCGGGGCAGCCGCAACGCCGACCGCCAGCCGGTCTCCGGCGCCACCGGGGGCAGGCCCAGCATCGCGTGGCGGTCGGCGGCGATCCGGTCAGCCGGGGCGCAGCCCAGCGCCCGCCGGACCCGGCCGTTCACCGTCGCGGTCCACTCCGCGAGCTGGGCGTTGAAGTCGGCCGGGGAGGCGAACTTGCGGCCGGGCAGGAACGAGGTCTCCAGGTAGCCGTTGGCCCGCTCGACCAGGCCCTTCGCTTCGGGGTCGGCCGGGCGGCAGACCACCACCCTGGTGCCCAGGGTGCCGCGGAACGCCTGGCACTCCGCGGTCAGCTCCGGCTTGCCCGCCCGCCAGCGGCCGATCGCTCCCTCGCAGTCCCAGACCAGCGCCCGCGGGACCCCGCCCAGGGCGGCGATCAGCTGCCACCAGCCCGCGAACAGGTCCTCCGCGTGACGCGACGGCACCAGGACCGCCGACAGCCACCGGGAGTAGCCGCTGACCATCGTCAGCACCGGCAGCCGCACCGCACCGCGCACCTGCCCGAACCCGGCCGGCACCGTCACCGGCGGGAACCAGAAGTCGCACTGCGCCAGTTCGCCCGGATCGTAGGCCGTCCTGCTGGCCGGGTCCGGCGGCAGGTAAGCCGGCCGCAGCTCCCGCACCCGGTCCTTCAGCACTGTCAGCCCCCGGTCCCACCCGATGCGCTCCGCGATCACCGTCGCCGGCATCGTCGGGTAAGCCTGAAGCAGCTCCCGGATCCGCGGCTCGAACGCATCGACCGCAGACCCCGCCGGCTTCCTCTGGTACTTCGGCGGCCCGTCGCTCGCAAGCGCCGACCGCACCGTGTTCCTCGAGATCCCCAGGTGCCGGGCGATTGCCTTGATCGGCATCGCTTCCGCCCGGTGCAGCCTGCGGATTTCAGCCCAGTCCTCCACTGTGAGCACCCTCTCTCCCCCCGGCTCACACCGCCGAGCCAGGAGATCCCCAGAGGGGGTTAACTTTCAACCGTCAATACAGGGTCAGTATTGGACCGTCGCCGACAAAATGATGCAGGTGCGGCCACGTGACCGAGGGATATTGGGAGGATTAGGGTCAGCCAAAGTCGCCGGCCGCAGTTTTCGCACCGCGGCACGCCAATTGAGCGTCCGTAGCCGATAGAACCATCCGTTGCCCGCCTATCCGGCGAAGCCTCCGGATCCGAGGAGAGCGGGCAGCTTCACGCCCTCAGGGTCCTGCTGCCGGGCAGAATAGCCGTTATCCGGGATCTTCTCGGTGGGATGGGATACCTCTGCGGTCGGCGGTGATGGAGCGGGCCAGTCGTGTATAGTCGATATCAGTCGACTCATGAAGCTTCTGATCATCTGGCAGGTGGCGATGAGCAGGGCAGGCGCGGTGCGCTGGGCGGCTGGAGGCTGGCGGGCGTACGCCGAGCGCGCGGCTTACGAGCGGATTACCATCGACCCGAACCGGATGAGCGGCCTGCCCTGCATCCGGGACACCCGGGTGACGGTGAGCGCGGTGCTGGGCCAGCTCGCTGCGGGGCTGACCATCCCCGAGGTTCTCGCTGACTTCCCGTACCTGGACCGGGACGATGTCCTAGCCGCGCTGGAGTTCGCCGCTGCGGCCGTGCAGGAACGCGAGCTGCCGCTAGCCCACTCGGCGTAGCCGTCGTGTGTCTCCTAATCGACGCCAACCTGTCGCCGAAGGTCGCCGCCGCCCTGGGCAAGGCCGGGCTGGAGTCCGTTCACGTCGGCGACGTAGGGCTGCTCACGGCGCCCGACCGGAGCATCCTCGACTACGCCGCTGGCAACGCCTTGGTGATCGTCTCCGCTGATGCTGTGCGACTGGGCCGACCCCGAACTGTCACTGCATCACCGCAGAGGTCAGCCCCGCTTTGTGCCCCTTGACCACGGCGCCGGCCGACGTCCAGGTACTCACCTGGGCAAGCTGGATGGCGTAAGCGTCGCTGACCGACAGCGGACAGCACGCGTGC
>DASYAV010000251.1:0-24146 GCA_036501145.1 Streptosporangiaceae bacterium
TTGCCGAGGGTGAGTGATGCCAGCACCCTGGCTCGTGCCTTTGCGCAGCCATGCGCTTGCACGTCTGCCTGGTGGTACCTGGAAACCTGCACGATCAGGATGTTGCACGGGCAGCGGGCTCAATACGCCATGACCTGACGAATCGACTCGCGGAGCGGGGCGGCCTGGGGATGTACCGGCCTGTGGATACTGGCTGTCGTGGACAGGAGCCCAGCGGTGGCAGCGACGATCCCCACGCCATCCCCGATGTGTACCGCGGTACAGCGGGAAGGCCCGGGCTGGTGTTGTTCACCCTCGACGTCGATGGCGAGCGGTTCGCCATCCGCCAGGCTGGAGACGGCGGCACCGACTACGACTGGCTGAGCGGGCCCAACAAGAGCTACGGATTCACGTCGAGCGGGACACCGAATCGGTCGGTGGAGGAGCACCGGGAGAGCATCCGCGCCTTGCTCGCCATGATCGATCCCAATACGGGTTACATCGGGGACGACTGAGCCGCAGAGGTTCGATGTCCCTCTGGGACGTCCGGTCATGCCGCGAGCAAGGGTTGGTGGCGTGTCCATGCGCGCCGGGGATGGCCCAGCGCCTGGCGGCGGCCGCATGTGGCGCCCTGGGCGGGCTGGGGTAGCTGGTACGTGGAGCACGTGATGTGCGGGCGGCGGGTGGCCTTGCTGCCGGGGTCAGCGAGGAGGGCTGAGCAGGTCCTCGATCCGGTGCAGCCGGCTGGCCAACTCTGCGACGTCGTCTTTAGTGGCGTTCTGCTCGCCGGGTTTGAGGGTCAGCACCAGCTGGCCTGCTGGCTCCAGGGTGCCGCGGCCGATCTCGGTGATGTCGTCGCCGTTCTGCAGCCGTATGGCGTGGTCAAGCTCGCTGGGCCGGATGCCCAGGCGGCGCAGCGCCACGGTGATGACGTGGCCGTCGCTGACCACGGTCGTGGGCTGGCCCTCGAAAACCCGCGCGGCGGCGGGGCTGATGGTGATCAGCCGGTTCAGGCCGGCATTGACGGCGACCAGAGTGACGGCCCCGATCGCCCCGCCCGTCAGCGAGGTGTCGTTGCCGATGATCGCGTTCTGCAGCACGTTGGACAGCAGGAACAGCACGATGAAGTCGAACGTGTTCATGCTCGCCAGCCCGCGCTTGCCGGTCAGCCGGAACAGCACGGCAACCAGCGCGTAGACGAGGATCGTGCGCAGGATCTTCTCCGTCAGCGGGATCTGCCCGGCGAACATGGCATGCCACACGGCGCTCTCTGTAGCTATCGCAATACCGAAGGTCCCTCCTCCACCGCGCACCCTAGCGAGCCGCCGCTTCGACCCGCGGCCGCATCACGGCGCAGACCCGCAGGCCGCCGCGCTGTCACCGGCCCCGGGCAGCCAATCCCCGGCCGCTGCCGCCCGGGCGCGCCCAGCGTCCGCGCCTGCCCGCGCCGGTGCGGCCGTGGCCGATCAGGGGTTGCGGGCAATTCCACACGATCGGCGACGCGCGGCTGTCCGGCCCTTTCCCTGGCGACGGACACCTGTGAAGGATCGATCTAGAGCAATGTTGACCTGTTCGGGCGTAGGGTCTCACCTCGAGCAGAGAACTCTGGGGTACCTGGTCAGGTCCAGGTATGTTTGACCTCCAATGTGAATAGACAGGCGTGCCATGAACGGTAATAACACAAGTTCGCATACCAGCGACCGCTCGCGGGACGGCAAGGCCCACTTTTCGAAAGCATCTACACTGACGTGTCTGCTAGTAAGCGCTCTGGCGCTAGCTGTGGCGGCCGTCCATTTGATCTGGCCTCACCTAAAAGTTGATGGAATCACAGTTGCCCTGGTCGTTATAGCCCTGTTGCCTTGGCTCGGAACCGTGTTTGATTCCCTCGAGCTACCCGGCGGCTGGAAAGTGCAGTACCGTGAGATACGGCGACAGTTGAACGAAACTCAAGCCAGGACACGGCAAGCGACAGGAGCTGCAGCTAGCGCCTCACAGAAAGCTGAAATGGCTCTCGCAACTAATGAGCCAGGCAGTCGCCCCGGGACAACACAACAGCTGAATGAGCTAATCGAACAATACAACGAAACCCGCAATTCTCAGCCATCAGGTTATCCGCGGACCACCATAATGACGCAGATAGTTGGACGGATGGTGCGTCTTTCCCGAGGATTGCCTGACTATGACTGGACGGATGCACTGCGTTCCGAGAACCAAGGCCGGCGGATGGCAGGGTACGCGTGGCTCTATGCGAGGCCGGATCCCGCCGCTGCGGAGACCCTTGTGCAGACGCTTACGGCACGCGAGAACACAAATTTTGGCCAGTACTGGGCCATCCAGGCGCTGCAAAAATGCCTGCCGCTGACCGACATTAGAACTGAGGCAGCCCTTAAACCGGAGCTGAAAACGTTCCTGTCCGGGCTACCGTCTGACAGTGACCGCCACTACGAGCTCTCCAAGCTACTAACCCCGGCAGCCGGACAGTTCCAGCACTAGGCTCGTAAAGCAATCAAGGGATATCCGCAGATGCCCAAACTGGTGCGTGCTTATCTCTGGCCGGGCCCCTCGGCACGGCGGTCCGGGCATACGGCCAGGGGCGCACGATTTATGTACCGTTGGCGCTGAGCGAGATCGCCCTCTCCTGCCGCTGATGGTGCTGATGGTCCTCGGGTTATTGTTCACTCGTTGGCCTGTGCCGGGATGAGGAGCCACCTGGCGAAGCAGTTGTTTGCGTCGAGTTCGGTGTGCCACCGGCCTTTGAGCTTGTACGCTGTGTGCGCGGTCGAGAACAGCAGGCCCTGATTCACCTCGCGAGATGGTGGGCCATGAACGAGGGGCACCGGTCCAGGCTGAAAGATGTGCAGCCCATTGGAGTACGGTCCGGTGCCATCGACTGCAGCGCTGAAGATGGCCACCTGGTTACTGCTGACCGTCAGCGTGTCACCGTCTTCATCGCCAGCATCTGGGTAGTCCAGCGCTCTGCTCAGCACATCCGGGTAGTCCGGGCCGGCCGCCTGCACGATGGCCACCAGGCCGGTCGCGCCCTCAAAGACCTCGATCCAGCTGTCGTCGCGGACGAGCGCATCTCCGCCGACGAGGACTGCTCGCCCGGTGCCGACCGGGATACTGGTGTCCTGCGAGCCGAGCCTGACGACCTGGTCGTAGTCGCGCTTGCTGAAGCCGTGCCATGCATCGCGTAGCGCGGCATCGACCGCGAGAAACGGGTCACCGTTGGTCCAGAGCCGGCCGACGTGTGTCCACGTGCTGCGCATTGACCCAGTATCACCACCGCTAACGCTGCGCAGGCGGGCTGAACGGGACTCCGGCATGCGGTGGGGGCGGATCTGGCCGATCCGCGCTGGTCGTTGCGGCGTGCCGTTCGACACCGTCGAGCAGCATGATCAGGCCGAGTTCGAAGGCGTCGTCGCTGCCAAGAGCGGCGTCGAGTTCGGCAGCGACGCGGGCCATGGCGGGCAACAGGGCGGCCGGTACCGCTTGGTGCACGTGCGACGCGGAGCGCCGGACAGCCCCGGTGGACTCGCCGGCAGTGATCGCAGCGGCGCCGAAGGTGTGAATAAGCAGTGATTTGAATGCGGCCACGGCGTCGCGGTTGCCCAGGCCTGCCTGGAGCAGCAGCGCGATGGCCCGGTCGGTCACTTTCATGGCGCTCGGGCTCTGCAGCGGGCGGATGAACCGTTCCCGGGCAATGGCGGGGTGCCGGACCCCCGCCTGGTAAAGCTGGCGCGCCAGATCAGCGAGCTGCTCTTTCCACGGCGCGGCTCCGGGTTCGGGGAGCGTCACCTCGGGCGCGGCGACCTCGACCGCGGCATCGATGAGCGCTTCCCTGTGCGGGAAGTAGCGGTAAAGCGCCATCGTGCTCATGCCAAGGTCAGCGGCAAGCCGGCGCATGGTCAGCCCGCCGGAGCCCTCCGCGTCCATGAGCGCCAGTGCCCGCTCGGCCACCTGCTCGCGTGTGTAGCGGGGCTGCGGTCCGGGTTTGCGGGTCGTGCTCATGAGATGACCCCTGGGACTGTTGCCTTGAACCATGATCTGTGTACATTGTACTCAGACCATGGTTCAACGAGCGGATGTGATAGCGCATGGGAAAGATCCGGGTGCATCAGTTCACCACCATGGACGGTGTTATCGACGAGCCGCGGTGGACATTCGACTTCGGCTTCGACCCGAAGATGGGCGCGGCCATCGGCAAAGCCATGGGCGGTTGCGACGCGATTCTGCTCGGCCGCGTGACCTACGAGATGTTCGAGCCTGCCTGGTCGGCCCGTACCGCGGCGGACGACCCCGGCGCGCCGTTCATGAACGACACGACGAAGTACGTGATCTCCTCGACACTGACGGAGGCCACCTGGCGCAATTCTGAGATCGTCGGCCCCTACGATCCCGGAGCCATCAGGAGGCTCAAAGACCGGGTAGACGGCGGGCTCTACGTCAGCGGCAGCGGAACCCTTGTTCGTGCCCTCCTGGGCGACAACCTGGTGGACGAGCTTCATCTATTCGTCTACCCACTCACCCGGGCGGGCGGCCCGAAACTGTTCGGTCCAGAGACGGGAGCGAGCAAGTGGGCGCTCGCCGATTCGCAGGCCTACGACAACGGCGTCATCTACCTGAACTACACACTGGCTTCGTAAATGGCCTGACACGCGCCAAGTCATCTTCGGAACCCGGAGGCTGGACCTATGACGTTCCCCACCCAGGGCTCCACCGTCGTCGTCCGCTCCGATGAGGCTGAGTTCCTCGGCGCCGACGGTTATCCGGTCGCCGTGCGCCTGCTGGCCGACGCGACCGCCACCGGCGGTGCCCTCAGCACTCAGCGAGTCACGCTGGGGCGCGGTGCGGACGGCGCATCACCCCACCTGCACAAGAGCTCGAGCGAGCTGTTTTTCATCCTGGACGGCAGCGCGCAGATCCTGGCCGGCGCCGACGTGGTAACGCTTCAGGCGGGCGATCTCGCCGTCGTCCCGCCCGCCACGGCGCACGCGTTCGCCGCGCCGCCCGGGGCCACCGCCGACCTGCTCATCGTGATCACACCGGGCGTCGAGCGGTTCGAGTACTTCCGCCTGCTCGCCCGGTTCGCGCAGGGCCAGGCGACACGCGATGACCTGCTCGCCGCGCAGGACCGCTTCGACAACCACCTCCTCGACAGTCCCGAGTGGCGCGCGGCCCGTCCCTGAGCACAGGCCGGCAGCGATGCCATGACGGCAGCGCGCAGATCCCAGCTACCACGAGCGGAGCCAGCCGTGATACGTAGCTGTCATGACCGCAGCGGAGCGGGTAGTTGACCTCTACCGGCGTCATGCCGGGGCGTGGGCGGCCGCACGCGGCGCGAAGCTCGCAGAGCGCGCATGGATCGAGCGGTTCGCAGCCATGCTTGGCCTGGCTGGTGCGCAGAAACCGCTGAACGATGTGCTCCCGCGGAAGCGGGTTGTCTCAATGACCGACCGCACGATGTCCGAGTATTGAGATTGGCCACGCACATCCTGATTCCTGGAGGGCGATCATGGCTGACTACGGCATCGGGAGCTGGCCCGCGCGGCGGGCCCGCATCGACCCGGGCAAGACCGCGCTGGCCCAGGCCGAGCGCGAGCTGACCTACGCCGGGCTGGCCGGCCGGGTCGCCAGGCTGGCCGGCGCGCTCGCCGGGTGCGGGACCGGGCCCGGGGACCGGGTCGCCTACCTGGGCTTCAACGACATCGCCACGTTCGAGACGCTGTTCGCCGCGGGGCGGCTCAGCGCGCTCTTCGTGCCGATCAGCACCCGGCTCACCGCCGCGGAGCTGGGCCTGCTGCTCGATGACGCCGCGCCGCGGGTGCTGGTGCACGGCCCGGAGCAGGCCAGCCTGGTCGCCGCGGCCGATCCGGCCCGCCACGGGGTGGGCGTGGTCATCCCGGTCGCCGGATCCGGCCCCGGCGGTTACCAGCCGCTGATCGCCGGGGCCGGCGAGGCAGCCGGCGCGGAGGTATCCCTGGATGACGACGCGGTCATCCTCTACACCAGCGGCACTACCGGCCGGCCGAAGGGCGCCGTGCTCACCCACGCCAACCTGACGTTCAACACGATGAACCAGCTCGCGCACGTCGACGTCAGCCGCGCCGACGTGGCGCTGTGCAGTGCGCCGCTGTTCCACGCGGCGGGGCTGGGCCAGGTGAGCCTGCCAGTGCTGTTCAAGGGCGGCACCGTGGTGATGGCGCCGAGGTTCGACCCGGCCTGGATGCTGGCCGAGATCGGGCGCCGCCGGATCACCACGTTCTCCGCGGTGCCGACCATGCTGCAGATGCTCTGCGACGACGAGGGCTTCGCGGCCGCCGACCTCAGCTCACTGCGCTATGTGATCTACGGCGGCTCGATGGTGGCCGAGCGGGTCGCGGTGGCCTGGCAGCGCCGCGGCGTCGAACTGCTGCAAGGCTACGGGATGACCGAGGCCGCACCCGGCGTGTGCCTGGCGGTCCCGGGCCAGGCACGGGACAAGCCGGTGTCGATGGGCGTCCCGCACTTCTTCACCGACGTGACGCTGGCGCCTGTGGAAACCGGCGGGCACGGCGACCCGGCGCCGGTGAGCGGCGAAACACAGCCCGCGGGGGAGCTGCTGGTCCGCGGGCTGAACGTGTTCCGCGGCTACTGGAACAAGCCGGCCGAGACCGACCGGGCGCACGCCGGCGGCTGGTTCCGCTCCGGTGACGTGGTCCGGCTGGACGGCGGCGGCTGGGGGTACGTCGTGGACCGGATCGGCGACATGTTCATCTCCGGCGGCGAGAACGTCTACCCGGCCGAGGTCGAGGCGACCATCGGCAAGCTGCCCGGGGTGGCCGACTGCGCCGTCATCGGCGTCCCGGACGAGCAGTGGGGCGAGGCCGGCCTGGCCTGCGTGATCACCACGGCGGAGGCGTCCTGGGCCGAGGACTCGCTGCGCGCCGCGCTGCGCGGCCGGCTCGCCACGTTCAAGATCCCCAAGCGGGTCCGGTTCGTCGATGACCTGCCCCGCACGCCCAGCGGCAAGGTCCGCAAGCAGGACCTGCGCGCCGCCGCGGCGGACTGGCCCGAGGCCAGCGACCGTGACGGCGGCAGGTGACCGCGAAGCCGCACTCTTGCGGCACCGGGATCGAGCCGCTGTTGTCCGCGGCGGTGTGCTGCGGCGGGACAGCAGGCGCAGAGCCGGTGAGTTCTCCCGGCCCGGGAAGTCAGCATGACCGAGCCGACGCGTCGGGCGCCCTTCAGCTGGTTTGGGACAGCGTCGACACCATCCGCAGCTTCGATCCCGGCTACGTCGCAGAGCCGGGGAGCTCGCGGATGTTCCTGGCGTTCAGGCTCGACAGCCCGGCGGCGGTGGACGCGACCTACGACCGGGTCGTCGCCGCCGGCTACCACGGCCACCTGGCGCCGTGGGACGCGTTCTGGGGAGAGCGCTACGCCAGGATTCACGACCCGGACGGTAACTCGGTTGTCCTGTTCGCGGACCCGGCAGGATCGTCGCCTGGCTGACGAACGCGCGCACGCCAGCCGCCCGCAGGTCGATCAGCGTGGCCTGCTCCGGGTTAGCGCCGGCCCTGGGCGGCCTACCGGGACCCCAGCAGGCTGGTGATGGGCACCTGCGCTGCCGCCGCTGCCGGGCGGCTGAGGAAGCAATCGGCGTGGAACCACCCATCGGCTTCCTTTCCCTCGGGATCCAGTCCGCGTCCTTTGACGTCGTGGATGGCCGCCTGCTGTTCGTCACGGCTGGCGAAGCGCCGTTGCGGGAACGTGACTCCCGGCAATTTCTCGGTGACCAGCCCGTATCCGGCGAGCACGTCGGCGATCTTGCTGTAGTCGAAGACCCGCAGCACGAAGATCGCAAGCCACAGGTGCTGGGGATCGTCGACGGCGCTCAGCAGCCGGTCGAATGTCGGGCCGCCGATGTATCCCACACCACCGGTCGAGATGATCAGGTCGGCCTCGCCGATGCCCCTGGCCAGGTCTGGCGACGGATCGGTGGTCTCCAGGTTCTCGGCCCATCCCTCGGCCAGCAGGCCGGCGCCGACGGCGTAGTCAATCGCGGGCTGCGCGGCGTCAAGCCCGGCGACCACCACGTCGGAACGCCGCCGTCGCTGGGCGAAGAACTTCCGGTCCGCCGCGAGCAGTTCACCGGGCGACGCCGCGAGCACGACCGGACTGGTGTAGTGCGCGTACAGGTCGGCCATGTTCACACCGTGCCGCAGCAGCGCGGCGTTGATTCCGTAGGAACAGCACACGTCCACGACCGTGCTGCCTCGCGCTCTGCCTGGCAGCGCGTTCAGCACCGCGTCGAACACGGGCAGCGCCCGCTGCGGGATCTGATAGTCCAGTGCGCTGAGAGTGCTGAAGTACTCTCGCGGATCCGGCCGGTCGTAGATGCTGCTGAAGTCGGCTTTTTGGTCGTTGATCAGCGGGGCGTCAGGCATAAGCCTTCTCTCGTTTGGCTGGAACATGATGTACCGGCTCACGTCCCATCCCACCACGACCGCGCAGATCAACGATTAGACGGCGGCCTCAGCACGGCCGGGGCCTCGCCGTGCGGCTGGTCTACGCTCGGGCGTCATGTGTGCCATTGCCGCCGTATACGGCGAACAGGCCGGGATAGACTCCGCCCACGTCACCGCCGTGGGCGAGCCGATGCTGGAGCGCATTGCCCACCGCGGCCCGGACGACGGTGGCAGCAGGATCGTCGGACGGCACGCCTGGCTCGGGCACCGGCGGCTGTCCATCGTGGACCTCGACGGCGGACATCAGCCCCTCGGCCCCCCGGACGGCTGGTCCCTGGTCTGCAACGGCGAGATCTACAACCATCAGCGCCTGCGGGCCGAGTTCGGCGAGTCGCGCTTCGCCACCTCCTCAGACAGCGAGTCCGCCCTCGTCCTGCTGCGGCTGCACGGGCCCGGAGCGCTGGGCCGGCTGCAGGGCATGTGGGCCCTGTGTGCCGCTGCCCCCGGCGGGCAGTTCGTCGCGGCCCGCGACCGGCTCGGCATCAAGCCGCTGTACTGGGCGCGCAGTGGGGGCGCCGTCCACTTCGCGTCGGAACTGCGGGCTTTCCCGGAGTCCATGCAGCGCGACGCGGAGTCGTTCCCGCCTGGCTGCTACTGGACGCCGGAGGAAGGACTGGTCCGGTTCGCCGGCCCGGTCCCGCGCCGCCGAACCGGTGTCTGGAACGGAGTGCCGGCTGAGGTGGCGGAGAAGGCGACCCGCGAGGTGCTGACGGACTCGGTCCGGCGCCATCTGATGGCCGATGTCGAGGTCGGGGTCTTCCTGTCCGGCGGCCTGGACTCCAGCGTGGTCGCCGCCGTGGCCGCCACCGAATACTCCCGGGCCGGGCGGCGGCTGAAAACCTTCGCGGTCGGAACCGCGGACTCCCCGGACCTGCTGGCGGCCCGGGAGGCCGCCGGTTTCCTCGGCACCGATCACCACGAGGCCGTTCTCGGCGCCGGGCAGGCGATCGCGGCGCTGGACGAGGTGGTTGCCTCCGTCGAATCCTTCGACGCCAGCCTGATCCGCAGCGCCGTGCCCAACTGGTTCCTGTCCGCACTGGCTGCCCGTCACGTCAAGGTTGTGCTGACCGGCGAGGGCGCCGACGAGCTGTTCGCGGGCTACGGCTACTACCATCGCAGGCACGCCGATCCGGATGCGCTCGACCGTGAGCTGGAGCACACCCTCAGCCAGTTGCATGGCCTCAACCTCCAGCGCTGTGACCGCGTGACGATGGCACACGGCCTGGAGGCGCGTGTCCCCTTCCTCGACTCCGATGTCATCGCCCACGCCATGTCGCTCCCGCCGGAATTGAAGGCGCTCGAACCGGACGGAACGGAGAAGGGCCATCTGCGGCGGGCATTCGCTGGCTGGCTGCCGGACTCTCTGCTGTGGCGCCGCAAGGCCCAGTTCGGCACCGGCAGCGGAGCCCAGGACGTGCTCGCACCGCATTTTGACCGCCTCGTCGCGGACGGCGAACTCGCGACGGTGCGGCGCGAATCGGGCGTTGAGCTGCGCAGCAACGAGGAGCTCGCCTACTACCGGGCCTTCCGCCGAGCCCTGCCATCCGTCCGGCCGGACGCGGTGATCACCCGGTTCGCCACGGCCTAGCGTCCGGTCAGACGTCGCCGGGAGGTCACCGCCGGCTGTCTGCCTGGCCGAGCATGGCGGCGAGTTCCGGGTCGTGGCCGATCGCCCGGACTTCTTGCGCGCAGCGGCAGGCAACGGCGAGCTTGGCCGCCCATTCCAGCGCATCCTCGCGCGCGGGCACGTCGATGAGCGTGTATCCGCCGATGGCCCCCGGGTGCGGACCGTCGGTTACTGTCCCGTCGGTGCCCACGATGCTGGCCGGCTGGTCTTCCAGCCCGCCGGCGGACACATACACGCCGGCGTTGATGGCCTCCTGGACTACCGCGTGTGCGGCGTCGGCCACGGCGGGCATGTCCTCGTCGGGGATGTAGTCCATCGCGTGGGCATCGGTGGTGATCAGGTACTGGGTCATCCCGCGACTCCCTTGTCCTGGCGGCCGCCTCTGGCCGCCCCGTTCCGGTCCTCGGCCTGTTCCACATTCACCGCCACGGCCGCCACGCTACATCGCCACCCGATGTCACCGGCCGTCACGCCGGACCACGATAATTGCCCCCGGTTGGCTCGGCGGAGCGCCAGGGCGGGATGACACAGTTGATCAAGACGGCTGGCTTTGGCCGGGCGACGGGAGGGGCCAGCGGACGTGGAGATCACCCTGAGGGACGTGCGCGACAGTGACCTGCCGGTCTTCTGGGCGCAGTCGAGTGATGAGCGGGCTCAGCACATGGCGGCGGTCACCCGCGGCTACCACTACGACCGGGCTGCCTTCGATGCGCACTGGGACAAGGTGCGATCCGATCCCGCGGTCATCGTGCGCACGGTGCTGGCCGGCGGCGAGGTGGCCGGCCACGCGGCGGTCTACGGCCCGCCGGGCGAGCGGGAGGTTACCTACTGGGTCGATCGCGCCTACTGGGGGCGCGGGGTCGCCACCGCGGCCCTGGCCGCCCTGCTCGGCCTGGAGCCCGCCCGCCCGCTGCACGCACACGCGGTCGCGGACAACACCGGCTCGATCCGGGTGCTGCAGAAGTGCGGCTTCACGATCACCAGCCGTGGCCGGGTCTTCGCCCAGGCGCGAGGCGAGGAGATTGACGAGGTCTCCCTGACCCTGGCCTAGCTCCCGCGTCCGGTAAAACCGGACGTCAGAGCGTAGTCATGTGGGGCGTGTTACGTCATTCCGGCCCGGCGGGTCCTGCCTGTGGTGCACCCTGTTGATCAAGAGCACCCAGCGTGTGACGTTTCCCGCGGTCCGCCGCGCCCGACCGAAGGCTGGTTCGTAGCCCCGTATGTCCGCCCGGCACCGTAAGCCGCAGCGACCGTCATCCGGCCGCTCCGGTGCGTCTGCGCGGGGCCGCAAGCGGTCAGCGACCGGATCCGGCATCCCGCGCAAGCCGGCCATCGCCGCGGCCGCTGCGCTGGCCGGCTCGGCCCTGGTCGCCTCCGCCTGGCCGGTCGCGGCGCACTGGATGGAGCGGGCACCGCACGCGGCGGAAGCAGGCCAGGCGGATGCGGCCGGCCTGGCGCCGGCCGGCGCCCACCACAAGCCCGCGCCCAAGCAGCTCGCCGAGATGGACACGAAGGCCAGCCAGGCCGCCGAGGTCGTCAGCATCGCCATCGCCAGCCGCCCGGGACGGCACAGGAAAACGCCCCCGGACAGCTACCGCAACCCGCTGCGCGCCGTCGGCGGCCTGAATCCCGAACGCATCGACATGGGCGTCGACTTCACCGGCTCAGGCCCGGTCTACGCGCTCGGCGACGGCGTCGTCACCAACGCGCAGGACGGGTACCAGACCGGGTGGCCCGGCGGAGGGTGGATCACCTACCGCCTCACCGATGGCCCGGATGCCGGCCTGATGGTCTATGTGGCCGAAGACGTCACGCCCACGGTCCAGGCCGGCCAGCACGTGACGTCATCGACCGTGGTCGGCACGATGTTCGACGGCGGGGACGGCATCGAGACCGGATGGGCGCAGCCAACCGGCCTGTCGGCCGAGTCGCAGCTCCCAGAGGCCGGTGGCATCGGCGGGGGTGGCCCGTTCCCGACCGACGTCGGGCTCAACTTCGACGAGCTGCTCGAGTCGGTGGGCGTGCCGGCCGCCCCCAACCGCGACGACACCGCGTACGGGCTGCTTCCCGCGAACTACCCGACGCCCCGGTGACCACCCGCCGCCGGTCTTGATCAGCTCTGTCATCCCGCTCTGGCGCACGAGCTCCGGGGATGAGCCGTGCGGGAAATCCGGGAGGCGGTGTCGGATCGGGGCCAGGCTGTTCGTAGCAGGGGTGAGCGGCCGACCAGATGTGGCGTCCCCCGAACCTTAGGAGATGATCTTCAGATGCAGTACCTGGTTTCGGTGATCCATGACAAAAGCGACCTCGCTACCGCGGACGAGCAGGCTGCGATCGACGTGTTCAACGAGCGGCTCCAGGCCGAGGGTAACTGGGTGTTCGCCGGCGGCCTCGCGTTCCCCGACGCCGCGACCACTATCGACAACCGGGGCGGGGAGCCACTGTTCACCGACGGGCCCTTCGTGGAGACGAAGGAGTACCTGGCCGGCTTCTGGATCATCGAGGCCGCCGGCCTCGACGTGGCGCTCAGGCTGGCCGCCGAGGGGTCGAAGGCCTGCAACCGGAAGGTCGAGGTGCGGCCGATCCTGGGCGAGTGAGCGTGACCGGCGTCCAGGAGGCGATCACCCAGGCTCACCACGAGGAGTGGGCGCGGGTGGTCGCCGCGCTGACCAGGCGGTTCGGTGACCTCGACATCGCCGAGGAGGCGGCCGCCGAGGCGTTCGCGGCCGCCGTCGAGCGGTGGCCGGCCGACGGCATACCCGCCAACCCCGGCGGCTGGCTGACCACCACCGCCAACCGCAAGGCCATCGACCGGATCCGGCGCGAGAGCAAGCGCGACGGCAAGCACAAGGAGGCTCAGACGTTGTACGGCGACGGCCCGCCCGAGCCGGCCGGCGTCATCGACGACGACCGGCTCCGGCTGATCTTCACCTGCTGTCACCCGGCGCTGGCGATGCAGACCCGCGTGGCGCTGACGCTGCGCATGGTCGGCGGCCTGACCGTGCTCGAGATCGCCCGCGCCTTCCTGGTCGCCGAGACCGCCATGGAGCAGCGCATCACCCGCGCGAAGGCCAAGATTAAGGCGGCCCGCATCCCTTACCGGGTGCCGTCCGCCGAGGATCTGCCGGCCCGCGTCTCCGGCGTGCTCACCGTCCTCTTCCTCGTCTTCAACGAGGGCTACCTGGCCACCGGCCCCGGCACCGATCCGGTACGTCCCGGCCTGACCGCCGAGGCGATCCGGCTCACCCGCCTCATCCGTGCGCTGCTGCCGGCCGACGGTGAGGTGGCCGGGCTGCTGGCGCTGATGCTGCTCACCGAGGCCCGCCGCGCCGCCCGGGTCTCGGTCGGCGGTGAGCTGGTCGCGCTCGGCGAGCAGGACCGGGGGGCCTGGGACGCGGCGCTGATCGCCGAGGGCCACCGGCTGGTGCGTGAGCGGCTGGCCGCCGGGGTGGCTCCGGGCCGCTACCAGATCCTCGCGGCGATCAACGCCGTGCACACCTCCGCCCGCGACGTACGCGACACCGACTGGCCGCAGGTCCTCGCCCTCTATGACCAGCTCGTCCGCCTCGACTCCTCGCCGATCGTCGCGCTCAACCGGGCCATCGTGGTCGCCGAGCTCGACGGCCCACAGGTGGCGCTGGCCGCCGTCGACGCTCTCGCGGGCAAACTGGCCGGCTATCACGCCTACCACGCCACCCGCGCCGACCTGCTGCGCCGCCTGGGCCACAGCCAGCAGGCGCGCGCCGCGTACGGCAAAGCCATCGAGCTGGCGGGCAACACCGCCGAGATCGCCTACCTCACCCGCCGCCGCGACCAGCTGGGATAGGGCGCGGGCTCGCGGTGCCGTTCAGCATCCGAGTCCACACCTGCTCGACCGCCCGAACGCCAGGGCCGCGGCACCGAGCAGCTTGAGTTTCACGCTCCTTCTCCGGACATCGTGGGTAAGTGGTCCGGGCCGTCAGCACAGCGGCGTGCGGTCCAGGCCTTGCCGTCCACGTGGAGAACGACCGTCAGCCGGCCGTCGGGCAGCTCGAGGAAGACGCTGCCTGACTCGGTGAGCTGGCGGCTGATGGCCGCGGTGACCGGGTCTGGCCCGCCGGCGGCGCTGACCCGGATCAACGGGGCGTCCCGCGGGTACAACGCGTTCGCGTGGGCGGTCCCGGCCAGGGTGGTGATCTCGGTGAGCGTCGGCGCGGCGGGCTCGGTCATGGCTCTCCTCCCGGCCAGGCTGCCGTCTGGCGGTTTCCCGGAGCGCGCCGGGGCCGCCGACTTGAATCGAATCAGCGGCCACCTGGCCCGGCCAGCGCGTGGATGTTGCAGGAATGTCGCACCAGGCCGACTGGCCAGCGCCGAACCGCTGGCGATTAGTTACCGGCGGGCCAGCAGCGGCACCCGGGCGTACGCTGAAAATGGCTCAATAGTCATTTCGGATGGCGGGATGCTCGCTATGCCAAACGGTGCCGTAACGACCGGGGCAGCGAGGCGGAGGCGTCTGGCTGAGCGTCGTAAGGCGGTGGGCCTGACTCAGGAACAGCTGGCCGGGCAGCTCGGCGTCGAACGCACAACGGTGGTGCGGTGGGAACGCGGCGAGACCCAGCCGCTGCCATCGCTGCGGCCCAAACTCGCCACGATCCTGAAGGTTTCGGCCGACCGCATCGAGGAGCTGCTCGCCGCACAGTCGGCCCCGGACAGCGCGGCACCGGCGGTGCCGCGGCAGCTGCCCGCGGCGGTGACAGGCTTCACCGGCCGCGCCGCCGAGCTGCGGGCGCTGACCCGGATGCTGGACCAGGCTGGTGCCGAAACCCCGGGCACGGTGGTGATCTCCGCGATTGGCGGCATCGCCGGAGTGGGCAAGACCGCCCTCGCCCTGCACTGGGCGCACCAGGCCGCCGGCCGGTTCGGCGACGGGCAGCTGTACGCGAACCTGCGCGGCTTTGACCCCTGCGGCGCCCCGGCTGCGCCTGAGGCGGTCATCCGGGGGTTCCTTGACGCACTCGGCGTGCCGCCAGAGGGGATCTCACCGCAGACTGCGGCACGGGCCGGCCTGTACCGCAGCCTGCTGGCGGACAAACGGATGCTGATCCTGCTGGATAACGCCCGTGACGAGGAGCAGGTCCGCCCGCTGCTGCCGGCCAGCCCCGGCAGCCTGGTGCTGGTCACCAGCCGCAGCCAGCTGGGCGGGCTGGGCGCCGCCGACGGGGCGCGGCTGATCAGCCTGGACGTGCTCAGCCACGCCGAGGCGGTGCACATGCTGACCGGCCGGCTCGGCACTGCCCGAGCCGCCGCCGAGCCGCAGGCGGTCGATCGGATCGCCACCTTGTGTGCGTGCCTGCCGCTGGCGCTGGCGGTCGCCGCGGCCCGCGCCGCAGCCCGTCCCGCCTTCACGCTGGCCACCCTGGCCGCCGCACTCGCCGATTCGGCCGGCCGCCTGGACGCTCTGGATGCCGGTGACCCTGCGGCCAGCGTGCGCGCGGTGTTTTCCTGGTCCACCCGGCAGCTCAGCGGCGAGACCGCACGGATGTTCCGGTTGCTGGCCCTGCATCCGGGCCCCGACATCTGCGTCCCCGCGGCCGCCAGCCTGGCCGGGATGGCTGAGGGCCCCGCCCGCCGCCTGCTGCGTGAGCTGGCCCGCGCACACCTGATCGCCGAGCACCTACCCGGCCGGTACACCTTCCACGACCTGCTGCGCGCCTACGCTGCCGAGCAAACCCAGCACACCGACAGCCAGGCCGAACACGACGCCGCCATCGGCCGGGTGCTCGACCACTACCTGCACACCGCCGCCCATGCCGACCGCCTGCTGGACCCAGCACAAGAACCGGCCGCCCTCGCCCCGCCCAGGCCTGGTGCCGCTGCCACGAAGCCCGCCGATCACCGTCAGGCGACGGCCTGGTTCGAGGGAGAACACCAGGTATTGCTCGCCGCTGTCACCCTCGCCGCCGAATCCGGTTTCGACATCCACGCCTGGCAGCTTCCCTGGGCCATGGAACCCTTCCTGCAAGCCCGCGGGCACTGGCAGGAATTGGCCGCGACCCAGCGCACGGCGCTGGCCGCCGCGACCCGCCTGGGTGATGCCGCCGCACAGGCCGTGTCCGGCCGTCTCCTGGCGCTGGCCTGCAGCAACCTCGGTGACCATGATCAGGCCCTTGGCCGCTACGCCAGCAGTCTCAGGCTGTACCGGCAGCTCGGCAACCGCCATGGCGAGGCCAGAGTCCACCAGAACCTTGGCGTGCTGGCCGAACGCCAGCGCCGCTACGCCGACGCGCTCGGGCACGCCGAGCAGGCGCTGCGCCTTTGCGAGGCCATCGGCGACAAGGCGTCCGAGGCCGTAGCGCTCAACTCTGTGGGCTGGTGCCACGGCCTGCTCGGCAACTGCCACCGTGCCCGCGCGTTCTGCCGACGGGCACTCACCCTGAGCGCGGAAGTCGGAGACCGCTGGCGCGAGGGATGCATCTGGGACAGCCTGGGGTACGCCGAGCATCAGCTGGGCAACCTTGCCGAGGCCACCGCCTGCTATCAGCGTGCGCTCAGTTTGCATCGGGAAGCCGGCCACCGCTTCCAGGAAGCGTTTGCGCTCAGTCATCTAGGCGACGCCCAGCGCACTGCCGGCGAACTGGCCAGGGCCCGGGAATCCTGGCAGCAGGCGCTGGCCATCCTCGAGGATCTGCAGCACCCCGGCGCCGGCCGGGTCCGCGCCAAGCTCGCCGGCGCCAACGACCAGGCCGGGCTGAGCCGACCGCGTCATTCGGCCCCCACGGCAGTCACAAGGAGTGCAGAAGACGGCTGAGATGGCGCTGTTTCGCAGCAAGATCAGGAACGCCCAGCGCTGTCCAATGCGGGCCGCATGTCTCAGCTAGCAGAGGGCGCCGGCGGCAACCCCGCCGGGCCCATAAAGGCGAAGACCCGGCTGATGCCCGGAAGCAGCAGCAGGCCATCGGCGGCCGACGGCGTCGGGAAGTGGTTCGCTGACCCGCCGAAGGGAATTGAGACGATCTGCTGGCCATTAGCCGGTTGAGGCCGTGCACCGCATTGCCGGCTCCAATCGTCCAGACCAGCCCATCAGCGATGATCGGCGCGCCAGCAGCGCCGTCGTTGTCGGTCCACAGCTGTTTCAGGTACGGGGCCTTGGCCGAAACCCTGATCGCCGTCACGCCATTCGGGCACGGTACGTAGATGACCGAGTCCATCACCGCATGTCCGCTGTCTGGGTCGCCGTGGCACACCGGAAGCGACGCGACCTCGCCATCCTTGCCGCCGAGATGCCCCTGACGCAGCAGGTAGCCGGTGTCGGTCTTGCCGACCTGGAACACGAAACCGTCCACGAGCACAGGGTCCCGGTTCCGAGGTCGAGGTCGTCGCTGCTCAGCTGCTGCCAGTCCTTGAGGTAGAAGATCGACTCGAGGTGCATGGCCGGCGACAGCTCGAGCACCGCGTCGCTGTCGTCATACGGCTGGCCGGCGCCGAGGTTGTAGCCATCGGCGCTGGCCACGTAGACGTTCCCCTGAGGGTCGATGACCGGAGAGCTGCCGCCCATCCAGACCGCTCCCCGATCTGTGCCGCTGCCGAGCTGGAAAAAGTCCAGCGGTCCTCCCGTCTCCGGAATCGAGACAACGTAGCCGTGGGCAGGACCGTTGGGCCCAGGACAGTCGCCGGTGTTCTGGCCATAGGCGATGACAACGAGACCGTGGTCCAGCGCCAGCCCTGGCCGCTGCAGCTGCGCGAGCTGGTCCTCGCCGGCGCTGGGCATCGCCAGCTGGCTCAGCTCGACCTTGCCGGTGAACAGGTCGAGCCCGAATAGGCGGTGCGACGCCTCCACGCCACCAGAAGAAGATGGGCCCTTTATCAAGGTGTCCGCGTCGACGAAGATCTCGTGGCGTGCCAGGTCGATCACCGGGGTGCCGGTAATGCCGACCACGGGCGAGATGTCGCCGCACGGCAGGTCACGGGATGGCACGGGGTTCGCCAGATGGCGTGACCACAGAATGTGCCCGCTGCGGGCGGCCAACACGTAGACAGTGTCGTTCTCGGTCGCCGCGACGATGCGGCCGTCGGCGACGAGCGGCTCGCCATACAACTGCCCGTCGAGGATCGGCGAGGCCCAGGCCCGCCGCGATGGCAGCAGCTTGATCTGTGCGGCCTGGACCCCGGTCGCCTCAGCATTCCCGTGGTAGACGGTCCAGCTGGCGCCGGAACCTGAGACCCGCGGCTTCGGGTTGGGAGGCACAGAGCCCGAAGCGGTTCCACCGGGACCGGGGCTGGTTGTGCCGGGATGCCGAACCGCAGAGCTGTGGGACGACCCAGAACAGGCCGAGCAGACCACCGCCAGAACTCCTATGGCAGCGGCGAGCATCCCTTTCCGCATAGTGATCCCTCCCATCGGATGGACCCCCAACTTCCGCAGCCGCGCCTCCAGGTCAGGTTCGGGTGGCGGCCCGCGCCCGGAGCGGCAGCCTAACTCACAGCAAACAGTATTCATTTCTGCGTTACCCCAGGCGCCTCGCCCCTCAGCGGGCGGCGCAGTATCGTTGCGACGCTGTTGCCGTCCCCGGGAGGCGCATGATCGTGGGTTCGTTCCATGCTTGGATGACCGGCGCCACCGTCGCGGCCACCGCGATGGTCGCCGTGGCCCTGGCCGCGCCCAGCGCCGGCGCCACCACCGTGCTGAGCCCGGAGGTGACGCACGGCATCGCCGGCTGGACTCAGACCGGCAGCTATCTCGAGCTCACCCCCACCGCGGATGAGGGGGTGACCACGGTCAGCCCGCCCGGCAAGTCCGCGTCCGAGCTGTACCGCGGGTTCGCGTCCATCCCGCTCAGCGTCCTGGCCCAGGGCTGGACCCACATCGGCGACCCCGATTCGGCCAGCGGCTACATCGTGGATGCCTACCAGGGCCCGGCATCGGGGAACACGAAGATGTACCGGGTCACGACCCCAGGCGGGGCCTCCTACGAGTACACCCACACGCTGGTCTCCGGCGAGCTGTACAACAACTCCTTCGCCGCCCTGGCGCCAGATGCCCAGTGGATGGTCTCCGGCGAGTGGGGCACGATGACCCACCTGCAGATCTACCCCGCGCCCTACCTGAACTCCTCGACCTCCAAGACCGGCGGCACGCTGGCCCTGTCCGGCTACGTCCAGCTCGACCACGCGGTCAACGACATCCAGGGCTGCGACTTCGTCACCGCGACCGAGCTGATCTGCTCCTCCGATGACAGCAGCCAGACCTTGTTCAGCAACACCAAACCGCTGCTGGCAGTTCAGCTCGCTGCCCCGCTGACCGGCGGCACAGTCTCCGGCCACGTCGTTGACCTCGGCTCCATCCCGCAAAGCAGCATCTGCTCGGGCACCTTCGAGGCCGAGGGCGTTGACTACGACATTGCCACCGGGACACTCCGGGTGGAGATCATCCCGCCGGGCGTCTGTGGCGATGCCACCACTACCGTCTACGAATACAAGGCGAGCTGACCGGATGGCAGCGCGACAATCCGTCACCTCGTGGCCGGGCCAAACCCTATGGTTATCCTTTACCGGTGCCCACGAAGGTCAGGCTGAACGCCTGGCCGTTCCAGGTTCCGCTGGTCGAGCCGTGGACGGTCCGCGCCGCGGCCGGGGTGAACGCATAGAACATGTGGCAGGCCTTGCCTGGAGCGTCGTCGCAGGCCAGCGTGACCAGGATCGTCTCCTGCCTGGCGAACGCTGCACCGCGTCGGTCCGCACGGTCTCCGGAGCCCGGGCAGCGCCGGGCTCCGGCCGCTCCGGCCCCCGGGCCGGCACGCTTCTCGAAGGCATCCTGCAGCAGGTCCCCGGACTCGGCGTCCTGTCCGCCGGCGAGCGTCAGCCTTGGCCTGCGAGCTCCCGGTCAGGCACTCGGTCGGGAATGCGGACCGTGGTGTCTGCGGCCTGGCCGCCGTTGGCCACTGTGCCGCGAAAGCGGTTCACGGCCGCGACCCCGATCGCGGTGACGACTCCGACCGCGACGAGAGCCGGACGCAGGCCGTCGACGAAGGTCGCCGCGGAGGCGTACCCGCCGGCGGAGCTGAACATGGCGCTGACCAGTGAGACCCCGAGTGCCGCGCCGAGCTGGAACGCGACGGTCCCGACACCTCCGGCGGGCCCCATCTGGTCCGGGGTCACGGCCTGCATGGTCGCCGAGGCCGTGGTCGGGAAGGCCAGGGCGGTCCCGACGCCGGCTACCAGCAGCGGCCCGACCAGGACGAGGTAGCTGCTGTCTGGCCGCACGAACAGGGCGAGGGCAAGGACCGAGACCGTCATGGCGGCCATGCCCGCGACCATGGGGGCGCGCTCACCGCGTCGCTGAGCGATCTGCCCGGCGATCGGTGCCACGAACGGGCTCACGCCAGTCCAGGCCAGAAACGCGATCCCCACCCGGATGGGGCTGTAGTGGTGCTCCAGCTGGAGAAACTGCGGGAGCAGGAAGCCCGCGCCGTACAGGGCCGCTCCGAGGCAGAACCGGCCGGCCGCCGCGGCGGCGAAGGACCGGTTCGCGAGAAGCCCGGGCGGCACCATCGGGTACGTGCAGCGCCGCTCCCAGGCCATGGTGGCACCGGCCAGGACCAGACCGCCGATGCCTGCGGTGAGGACCTGCGCCGACGTCCAGCCGACGGTGGGGCCTTCCTGGATGGCATAGGCGATGGCACCGACGGCGAACGCCCCAAGGAGCATGCCGGCCAGGTCGATACGTGCCGACACCTTAGGGCTGCGGGCGAGGCGGGTGAGGCCGGCGGCGAGTACGGCGACGCCGATGGGCACGTTGACCCAGAAGATCCACCGCCAGGCGAGGCCGGACACGATGGCTCCTCCGACCAGTGGGGCGACGGCGACCGCCATGCCGGTGATCGCCCCCCAGATCCCGATGGCCCGGGCCCGCTGCTGGGGTGGGAAGACCTCGCTGATCAGTACGAGTGACAGGGGCACGGCGAGCCCGCCGCCGACGCCCTGGATGGCTCGGGTAGCGATCAGCAGGCCGACGTTCGGGCTGAGGGCGCAACCAGCCGAGCCGACGGTGAACAGGGCCAGGCCGGTGAGGAAGACCCCCCGCCGCCCGAAGCGGTCGCCGAGCGCGACGCCCGCGAGCACGACGGCGGCGAAGCCTAGTGCGTATGCGACGACCGTCCAGCTCAGGGCCGAGGTGGCGGCCCCGAGGTCGGCATGAATGGTCGGCAGAGCGGTGGTCACCACTAGGGCGTCCATCCCGGCCATGAAGGCTGCCATCGACGTGACGCCCAGCGTCCAGCGCTGCAATGCGCTCCAGCGCGGCGCCCCGGCCTGCTTGGTGCTGCTGCCAGTCATCTGCTTCTCCTCTCCTGGGCGATCCGCGAGATCGGGGACCGCTTGCAGGCAAAGGACGAACGGTGAAGCGGGCGGAGGACATGTCCGGGGAGAAAGCCGGGAAAGCGGGGGAAGCGAGAAAACCAGAACGCGGTCAGCCGAGCTCGGACCGCACCTTGCGCAGGCGGCCCTGCAGGAGGCGCTGTTCGACCGTGCTGGGCGCCAGGGTCACCGCGGTGTGAAGTTCTCCGGCCGCGTCGCTCGCGCGGCCGAGCCGGCACAGGTTGTCCGCCAGGGCAGCGTGCCAGAGATGGGAGTACTCCAGGCCGACGATGGTCTTCAGGGCAGCCAGCCCCGCCTCGGGGCCGTCGCGCTCGGTAACCGCAACCGCCCGGTTGAGCGCCACCACCGGGCTGGCCGTGATCGACCCGAGCAAGTCGTAGAGGCCGACGATCCGGTCCCAGTCCGTCTCCTGCCAGTTCGGCGCGGTCGAGTGGGCCGCGGCCAGGTGAGCCTGGATCTGATAGGGCCCGGCGACCCCGCCGGACCGGGTCACCGCCTCGGACAGCCACGCCGAACCCTCGGCGATCGCGGCTCGGTTCCAGCGGGTGCGGTCCTGGTCGGCCAGGGTCACCGGGTTACCGTCGGCGTCGGTGCGGGCGGGGGTGCGGGCCGAGGTCAGCAGCAACAGGGCGAGCAGGGACAGCACCTCGGGCTCGTCGGGCATCAGGCTGGCCAGCAAGCGGGCCAGCCGGATCGCCTCGGCCTCGAGATCGACCCGGGCCACCGCGTGCCCGCTGGTGGGGGCGTGGGCCTCGGTGGCGATCAGGTACACCACGGCCAGCACTGCGGCCAGCCGGCCGGGAAGCTCGGTGTCGGCGGGGATCGCGTAGGGGATGCGGGCCGTGGTGATCTTGGCGCGCGCCCGCACCAGGCGCTTGGCCATGGTGGCCTCAGGCACCAGGAAGGCGCGGGCGATGGCCGGCACCTCGAGCCGGGCCAGCGTGCGCAGCGAGAGGGCAACCTGGGCCTCACGGCTGAGCGCCGGGTGGCAGCAGGTGAAGATCAGGCGCAGCATGTCGTCGCGCAGAGATGTCTCTGGCTCCATCACCTCGATCGCCTCCTCGATCTGGTCCGGTGCGGCCTCGGTTCCCCAGCGGAACGCGGCGGTCTCCTTGGCCGGCCGGGCTGACTCGCGTCGCAGCAGGTCAAGCGCCTTGCGGCGGGCGACCACCGCCAGCCAGGCCCGCGGGTTGTCAGGGATTCCCGTTTCGGGCCAGGCATCCAGGGCGGTGATCGTGGCCTCAGAGAGCGCATCCTCGGCGACGGCCAGGTCGCCGATGGTCCTGGCCAGCGTGGCCAGCACCCTGGGGCCTTCGCCCTTCAGCACCTCGGCCAGAGTGTCGGCAGCGTCCATGCCAGGGTCCCTAGCCGTGAGCCGGCGCTACCGGGCGAAGCTCGATCTTCCCCCGCCAGGCAGCCGGGATCTGCAGCGCCCACGCGATGGCCTCGTCCAGGTCGGCCACCTCAAGCAGGAAGTACCCGGCCAAGACCTCCTTGGCCTCGGCATAAGGGCCGTCGGTCAGCAGGACGTCGCCGCCCTTGCCGCCCGAGACGGTGATGGTGGTCGACATGGTCACTGGGTGCAGAGCTTCGCCGCCGCGCATGACCCCGGCCTCGGTGGCCCGCCGGGCGAACTCCGTGTACTCGGGGGAGAACTCTATCTCCGGCGGCGAGTCCCAGTAATGGTCCCGGTCGTAATAGCACAAGGCCACATACAGCGCCATCGTCAAGGCTCCTTCCGTTCAGCCGACCATGCCGTACGGTTTTATTTACCTGGGCGGCCACGACTGCGACAACCGCTGCCACGGCCCTGGAACCCGTTTGGATCCGGGTACGGGGCGGCTCCCCCGGAAGGGAGGCGCCCGTACCCGGAAGACGGCGCCTCAGCTGGCAGGGCTGTTGTGGTAGGAAGCGATGCGCCAGCCGCCGTCGCGCCTGACCAGCACCCAGGTCGCGCGCACCACGCGTTCGCTCGCGACAGCGTCCTGCCCGGGGAAGATGATCCCGTCCTCGCTGACCACGATGGCCGTGTCGCCGGTAAGAAAGCGGACGTCCACCGGACGGGTGGCCACCCGCGACCCGTTGAGCGGGCCCGCGAACGCCGCGGCCATGTTGGTGCGGATCTCCTCACGGTCCTTCTCGTAGACGCCGGACTGGATCACGCTGGCGTCCTCGGTGTAGTCGGCCACGAACGTTTCGGCATCACCGGCTTCCCACGCCTGGTACAAGCGCGCTAGCACGTCGAGAACGGCCTGCCGGTCGGCGTCGGACCCTGCCGTGGTGGTCTTGCTGGTCATCGGTCTCCTCGTTCTCTCCGCGTGGTGGCGAGCGCCACCCGTGAGAAGGACGGACGGGGCCCACCCGGAGAGGACACCGCCGCGGCGCGAAGCCGGAAAAATTTGAACTACTGTTACCGCACCGGGGCTTGATCAGGCACCAGCCGGGGCCGGCCCGCCAATGTCGCAGCTGTTCGCCGGGTTCGGTGTGCCAGCGGGCGAGCCGCCTCCTCGAAGGCCCGGGCGGCGGTGGCCGCGACCCGGGACGGGCTGGGCAACCCGCCCGCGATTCCCTACCCCGCGGGCCGTGCCAGGTGCCGACCGCTGGTGCCCGCGACGGTCGCCGCGGGCATCAGCCCTGGAGCGTGATCACCACGCCGGTGTCCGCATAAGGAAAGGGGC